>RFTN01000100.1 GCA_009923445.1 bacterium | reverse complement strand
GGCACGCTTCTTGCGACAACAAGCGTAAGCTCGGCTTCTATTCAGTGCACTAATAGTACAATTACAAATGCTGTTCACACAGCGCTTAGCACGGGTACATTGAATGTAAATTCTGTTGTCGCTACAGATAATGTATTTATAGATAATCCTAGAGGGTATTTAAAATTAGGTTCAGTAAGTACTGATCCTTCTGAAACTTGCGCTATATATGTAGGTACCACTGTTATTACAGGTGGTAATTTTGCACAACAGGTTAGAGGTAATTACATTCAATTCAATGTCGATAATGCTGATGAAACTGGTGCATTCTACATGAGCAGTTTTACAAATTACGCATCCAGTTTTGGAAACTTAAGAATCAGTGACTACAATGGGGTGACATACTTGTCGTTTGGTATGGATAATCCACAAGTCAATATTCCCTCAGTGTCTTCTACAACAGCAAATATAGCAAACGCAATTATTACTACCAGTACCCTTGGTTCTGTTTCATTCAGTGGGGATCTTACAGTTAGTGGAGATACAAATACACTGGATCTACACGTTAATACGGATCTTACAGTCACAGGATCAGTCATTACTAATACGCTTGCTGTCAAAAGCAATGTGATTGTATTAAACAGTATTCCAACGGGTTTAGTGGATGGTGGTATGTTAATCAGAAGATACGTTTCAGGAACTGCGGGAAGTATGAATTATGCAGCAGTGTTTTACAGAGAAGAGACGGATGAATTTACGTTAGCTTTAACAACCAGTGATCCGGGAGCAAGTCCAATCAACGTGGACACATTCTTGCCTTTGAGAGCTGCATCCGCAACATATACATCAACAGCTGCAGCAAGTGGCACGGGAAGTGGTGGATCACTCACAGTATTAGGAGGTGCAGCTATTAGTAAGAACTTGATTATAGGAGACGGTTTGACAACAGGAACTCTTTATGCAACTACAGGTTTAACTACAGGTACAGCAAGAATTACAAATAGTTTATGCACAGCCATTACAACGGGAACGTTACTTGCCACGACAAGCGTAAGTACACCAAATGCAGTCATTACTAACAGTTCTACGGGAACACTTACGGCAACTGCCATTACAACAGGTACACTGATCGCCACGACAAGCGTAAGTACAGCAAACGCAATTGTTACTAACAGTACTATGACAAATATTTTATGCACAGCCATTACAACGGGTACACTGATCGCTACTACGGGTGTAAATGCTGTAAATTGCACAATAAGCAATGCCGTGCACACAGCATTATCTACGGGAACACTTACGGCAACAGCTATTACAACGGGATCACTTAATGCAAATACAGGTACATTTTCCACAGTGGGTACAAGTTGGCTGTCCGCGGCAACTTTTACAGGTGGAAATGTAAGTTTGTCAGGTAATTTGAGTGTGGCTGGTACACTGACAGTCGTCAACATTACAGCTACGAATTTGCTTGACACGAATATTACAGCGGGCATTGCAAATGTCACCACTAGTTTTTCTGCAATAGGAAATGCAAATACACTTGGAAGCATTTTCACAACGGGTGGAAATGTGGGCATTGGAACGACAAGTCCAGCTTACAAATTAGACATATCAGGTTCAGTTAGGGCAACCACGAGTATAACAACGGCAAGTGTCTATTCAGGTAACATTACAAGTACGAACATTGTAGCTACAAATTTGAGCTCGGGCACAATACTTTCTAACAGTTCATTTGCTGCCACATTTAACTCAAACACGCTAGGTAACATATTCACAACGGGTGGTAATGTGGGCATTGGCACTACGAGTCCAGGATACTCGCTCCAAGTGAATGGACAGATTTATGCTTCTGGAGATATTACAGCACTATCAGATAGACGTATTAAAAAGAATATTACGCCACTTAAAAATGCTTTGTCTAAGATCAAAAATCTCACGGGTGTGACTTACAATAGAAAGGACAAATGTGACGACAATGTGTACATTGGTATGATTGCACAAGAATTAGAAACGGAGTATCCCGAACTTATTTATACAGACGGTGATCTCAAATCCGTAGCTTATGGAAATATGACAGCAGTCTTACTAGAAGCT
>RFTN01000099.1 GCA_009923445.1 bacterium | reverse complement strand
TCCCACCAAGGCTTATCACGCATGAGTTTCAAGTGACCGACATTACGCTCAACGGTTGCTAGGTTTTCAGCGTTTTTGACGATGACTCGGTTTCCGTATTCACCAGCGACATAGCCTTCAATCAAACTCACCGAGTCACCCATTGCTGAGAAGTGGCGATCTAGCTCTTCTTTTGCGGGGATTTCAATAACTTCAGACATCATTAAGCTCCTTTGAGGGTTGCGATTTCAGCTTCGGCTGCTTGTAAGCGGGTATTGAGTTGCTTGATAGCATTGACCATATGCCAGAACACGTTGTCAGAATCAACTGATAACACGCCGGTGGATTCTTCCTTCACACAGTCAGGGCAGACTTCTTGGAGTTCCTGAGCGATAACACCGAGCTGGATGCCTTCTTTTTTAATGACGGTATGTTCTGGTAAATCTGTAACTTCTTCTGCCGTGCGATATTCAAAGTTGCAAACACGAATCTGGCTGATCTTATCTAAGCCTTCGTTGTTATCAATGATGTTCTTCTTGAGTCTGCGGTCAGAAGTGGTTGACCACGAAGATGAGTTGTTACCTTGATAAACACCGCCACCATTAGGATTTATGAAGCCGGTGTTTGAACCTTTACCAACAGTTGAAGAATTGTTTGACCCAGCAATGTTAATTTCATTTGAATTAGTTACTGCACTTCCTCTGACGTTATGCCCAATATAGACGTTATAGTTTCCAGTGGTTGTGTCATACCCAGAAGATTCACCGAGGAAGACATTTTTATTACCGGATGTAATAGAATAACCTGCGCTATAACCAACAGCGACATTGCTTGCGCCAGTAGAGCTGGTGCCTCTTAATGCATCGACTCCAACAGCGACGTTATATAAACCAGTGGTGTTGGTAAAAAGAGAGGTATACCCTATCGCAACATTATCAGTAGCTGATGTTGTATTTCTGCCAGCCTGACCTCCAACAAAGGTATTTCTTATCCCAGTAGTATGTGAATTACCAGCATACATTCCAAGAGCAACACTATTACTGCCTGTAGTATTTGAAGCAAATGCTACATACCCAACTGCTGTATTGTTATCGCCAGTTTGATTTGCGGTGAGGGCTTGGTAACCAACAGCGGTGTTGTTTGCGCCAGTGGTGTTGGCGTAGAGGGAAGCACGACCAATAGCGACGTTGCCGCTACCGGTAGTAAGGGTGTACATGGATTGATAACCAATAGCAACGTTGTCTGATGCTAAACCCGAACCGCTGGTTCCTAATAAAGCAAAAGCGCCTATTGCCACGCAAGTATCGCGTAGGCCGAACGTCATTGCGTTAGTTCCAACGGCGACATTGTTGCTTCCCGTTGTGCTTTGGGCTAATGTTTCATTACCTATGACAACATTGCCGCTTCCCGTTGTGGTTGCCGCCATTGGTCCGGTGCCAATTTGTCCGCCATTAGAACCTATAGATACATTACCAGAGCCAGTTGTGATACTTCTGGCGGAGTTAAAGCCCATTATGGTGTTTGCGGCACCCCCCGTTATTGATATACCTGCGCTAGATCCAACAGCGATGTTGTTATATCCTGTTGTTAAGGAAGCTAAAGCTCCCGTATAATTACCATCCTGATCGGCACCACCGATACCAATATTGGCGTAACCTGATGATAGGGCATTAAGCGTTGATGTTCCTATTCCTATATTACCTTGGCCTGTAACAGCACCGCCCATTGAATTCTGTCCAATAGCGATATTGCGCCTTCCAGTGACGGATGAACCCATCGCATTTGAACCAACGGCTGTATTATTCAACCCAGTCGTATTCGCATCTAACGCCTGATAACCAACAGCAACATTGTCTGCGCCAGTGGTGTTGGCGGTGAGGGCTGCGTAGCCTATTGCTACGTTGTTGGAGGCGGTGGTGTTGGCTCCCAACGCGCCAGACCCTAATGCGGTGTTACTTGCGCCACTCGTATTAACGTCCAAAGCCTGATAGCCAACAGCCGTATTGTTTGCCCCTGTAGTTAAATTAGCTGCTTGGTATCCAACCGCTGTGGTGTAAGGGCTTCCTGATGTGTCGCTGCCGTATAGGGTGCCACGCGCTGTAGGCGTTGCAGCAGACGTTGAAATGCTTGCAAACGACAATACGCCCGA
>RFTN01000098.1 GCA_009923445.1 bacterium | reverse complement strand
CCTGCGGTCAACGTAGTCCGTGTAAACCCTGTTCCGTTCCCAATGTCAATCTGACCGTTTGTTGGGGTTGCTGACAGACCCGTACCCCCTGATGCAACAGCAATCGGCGAACTAAAAGTTTGCGTACCCGTAAACGTCTGCCCTGCATCTGTCCTAGCAATGCTCGCACTGGTTGACGGGAATGTCATCGTTGTCGAGTCAGTCCCCGCAAGCGTCAATGTATTGCTTGCAGCCAGCGTTTTGCCGTTTGTGATGGTTAACGTGCCGGTTGTCGTCGTGACGGTCAAACCGTTGTATGTGCCACCCGTCATGTTTCCGGTTGTATCAGCAACCGTCACGGCTGAGTTTTGAACCAGCTTGCCCGTTGTACCGTCAAACCTGACCACGGCATTGTCGGTTGCAGAAGCCGGCCCCACCACATCGCCAGATCCGCCGCCTGTGGTTTTCATCTCCCCGGAGCTATTAAAAGTTCCTTCGAGCGTCCAGGTATCGCCCACGGCAAGCGTTACATTCGCAATCGTTCGCGCATTGGTGCCATCAAAATATTGAATGTTGACCGTCACCGCTGCGGTGTCGGCGTTGTAAAGCGCAATCGATTTGACAATTCTGCGGGTGCTCGCAGCCGGCGCTGTGACCAGTGTCACGTTGGTGGTGCCATTAAGCTCGCCGCCTTCTGAGCCTTCGACAAAGGTCGTGCCGTCGTTATCAGCGTAGTGGCTTGAAAACTGCGGGTTGTTGGTTGTCGCAGGCGCAGCCATCACCGCGCGGATGATGTTGTTGGTGGCGTCTAAAACAAGTGAAAACATGATTCAACTCCTTCTAACTAACAAACCAGGCATAGGCATTGCCTGCACCGCCACCGCCGCCCCCTGGCGCTGAATACCACTGCGTGCCATCGCTGGTGACCACATAGCCGTTTGGCCCTGGCAGCAGCCCTAAAAAGGCACTAAAGCCGTTGCCAATTTGCAGCGCATTGGGAATGCCATACGCATTGCCGGTGCCGCCTTGATTGACCGGTAACGGCGAGGGTGTTGAGATGTAAGCCATTTAAGCCTCGTCTCCCGGCGTGTAGTCCTCGCTGGCTCCGCTCACCAGCGCATCGCCTGCGGGCAGATTGCTGCTTTGCTCGGCAATAGGTGCGGCGGGGATCGCAGCATGATTGCGCGGTGCGGCGGGTAAGCCTTGCGTTTGCACCGACACGGATGCGGGCGGTTTTTGCTGCATGGGATAAAGACTCGCCATTATTTTTTCCCCCAATTTGCGGCTAATCGTGAGCCAAATAAAAATCCAAATGCGATGTTGGCGGCTTCGAGCGCGGTGATGCGCACCAGCTCCGGTAGCTCGGCGACATAAAGCGAACCGATACCGACCGCAATCACGCTCAGAGCGCCAATATACCGCGCTGAAGCTCTCAAGTCGATGACCCATTGACTCGGGGTTCCCCCAGGCTGATCGAGCGCTGCAAGCGCTGTGAGCCGATCGCTTTCAGCCTTCATCAATCGAATCTGCTCATCGACACTGGCGGGACGCACGCCGCCTGTCCAGCGCATCAACAACTGCTTGATCGACTCAGCTGCGACCGGCACCAGTGCACCGACCAGCGTTTCAACAATCATGCGTAAAGCCTTTGACCTTCAGCAAAGCGATCCAGGGCATACCCCATCGCTTTCGGGTTTTGTTGCGCAAGCGATCCGGGCAAGCTCGCCCAAATGTTGCTCGCTTTGCGAATGGCCGCCTCAATCTCGCCTGCTTGAATCAGATCAACGATGCCGGTTTCTTTCAGCAGCTCCAGTGCGGCTTTGTCCTGATTCTGCTCACTGAAATCATCCAACCCCAGCTTGTTGCGTAGCCGCGTCCAGGTTGGGCGAATGAACTGATAAGCGCCGGCTGCGGTGCTGTAGCACGGCGGCGTCAGTCCTGCGGCAAGGCAGAGCCGATCGGGCAACGGCACGGGGGCCAGCTCACCGGTCACCACCGGATGATCGGCTAAATCTTGAAAAATCTTGCCGCCGTAAAACATGTTGTAACAGGCATCATTGACGACATCGCGCGGATAGCGATGTTCACAGGCGCGGATCATCCACAAAAAGGCTTTGAGATCCGTTGATAGGTCAGTCACTCTCGGCACCTCAAAGTCAATCGGCACCGCATCGGGATTGTCAGCCGCTTGCGGCTGCACGGGTGAGGTGT
>RFTN01000097.1 GCA_009923445.1 bacterium | reverse complement strand
TAATATTATGCGCATACCTTACCGAAAATTTTGTCATTCCATACTTAGTGACACCGGCTTGTTTCAATTCGTTATGCACTCGTTGTTTGTGACTTAGGCTCATATGTACTCCTATATTTGTATAGTACTCTTTTTTAAAGAATATTGCTGGAGTACAGTGAGTTTAGCGGGTGCTATATAGATTTTGGCGAAATAGTCGTAAGTATTATGCCAAAATGTAACTAATAGGGTTCTACAAATTTATAGTTGACGATACTTTTACCTCGTTAGTGAAGTGCGGATAAATCTATGTATGCAGGTACAGCATACCCGCCAATTCAGGGGTTTTTAATATATTAAAAAACCGGGCAACTTCAATAAACTGCATTCTAATATTTTAGTAGGTGACAGTTCGAATAGTGAGCATTACATAACTTGGGTTTATTTAAAAACAAACAATTTATCACAAGGCTATTGTTTAAAGTCGCACAAAATTCAAATTTTTGGATATAAACAAATAATTAAATCACATGTTGAATCTGAAATTTATATTAAAGCTAGCTAGGCTTTGGCTTAACTTGACATTTTCACCCCTGTTTAGTATAGTTATAACAACATTTCGTATCGTAGCTAAGAATTTAGTTGTATATTGAATTGACGACGCGGGGTAGAGCAGTGGCAGCTCGTGTGGCTCATAACCACAAGGTCGCAGGTTCGAGTCCTGCCCCCGCTACCAAAAATAGAACTCCAGCTTGTCTGGAGTTTTGTTTTTGGTCATGGCAAGGACTCGAACCTGAAAAGTTCGCATATAGGAGTTTATTAAAAAGTACAAATTGACTATGTACTGATTCGGACTATATTAGGTAACTGGGCCAGTGTAGTTGCAAAGTAAAGGTTTGAATACCTACAAAAAGGAGAAAACATTTGGTTACTAGTAAATATTTACGGGGTAATTTGAATCAAATATTTATATGACTGAAGTTGATGCAGATAAAATACTGGTTCCGATTATCGATATAATGGCACAAGGTAAAACGTTCGTGCTGTCACAATCGAAGTTAAAGTATCCTACTGGTGTATATAGGCTTGCGATACTAATTAAAATCTATTCGTTATACGATTCTAATGATTTGTCTCTCGAGGCAATCTATCCATATATCGAACTAAGTACCTATATTTTAAACTCGCATACTGATGAGAACGCTAAGTTACTAAATCAAGTTTTAAATGATGAAAATCAGTTAGCTGAAATACTCAGAGCTGGTGAAGAGCAATATGAAACTTTAACAAAGTATTACATGCGGAAAAGTAGTAACTATGAGAAAGAGATGGAGCTAATTTTTGATTTTTACGATGATCTACTAGGTGTCGAAAGGCTTACGGCTGAAACCATTAAGCATCTAGCGCAGAATAACAATGATTAAACTAAAAGTGTGTAGGTCGTAGCTCGACTTTCATTCGCTAGCCCTTAAACAAGACGTGCTACAGTTAAACATTTCTTTAAATCAAATTGTTTCTGCATAGATACGTTCCAAGGTGAGTCTGTATGGCCTGCCAAAATAAAGCACCCATCTAGAGGTGGGTATTATATTTTGCAAGTTAAAAAACCTACCAATGCTAAGATAAGATTAATGAAGTTAGGCAGTAAAAAACATTTACAAAACCCTAAGTTGCCAGCCGCCAAAGGTGCAGCGCCGGTAGAGGGCAGTCGTGCTAATGGGCTTATTAACCCAAAAGCATTTGTGCCTAAAAAAATCACATCTAAAAATAAAAAGCGTAAATAATTAACTAGATATGGCGGGGTTATCAGCAATGTGTGGCGACTCGTAACAAACGCAGCCCATAAAGCCAGCTACTGCACTGTGCATAGTGTTTGCAGGCACGTCGAGGGCATCGCCAACCTGCAGCGGTACTTTTTTATTACCAAAATCAAAAACAATACTACCCTCGGCGCACCATATTTTTTTATCTTTGGCGTGAATATGCGGTTCAAAAGTCTCGCCAGCCTTAGCCTCCCACCGCTCGGCATCAATGTTATGGTCAGACAAATAGATCTCTAACTGGTGTTCGCCAGATTCATATGTTTTCGCCCAACGGTATTTATGCAGGTCCATATCTATATATTAACAGAATTGTCCACAATTTAACATAAGCATATTGACAAAACAGCAAAAGTAAGTTATTATTATATTGTTTTTAAATTCAAAAACACATATAGTATTAGCTACAAGAGCTAAAACAAAAACAAAAAAATATTAAAAGAAAGGACTGCACAATTATGCAGGCTACTAACTCAGGTTT
>RFTN01000096.1 GCA_009923445.1 bacterium | reverse complement strand
GGATCGGCTCCAGAACTTCTGCCGCGACGTTTCTGTAGTTGCTCAACGAGGCGTGGAATGCAGGCCCTCCGATCAGGATCTCAACCGTTGCTTTGTGAAGCTGGTAGAGAACAAACTCGACTTGCGGGACCGTTACGACGATTGCCAGGCCAGTAACGTCCATCTCGGTCGAGGAACTGCCCGTATAGACCGGAGCGGAATTGACCAGGCCCGAGATCCACTGAGCGAATGCTGACTCAACCTGCGAGTTCATTTTCTGGCGACGTGCAAAACCAGCATCGGAGAAGACGGAGAGTCAGTTATTCCGCGAACGACGTAAATAGCTCCGGCGATCGCCACCTGGTCCTTCGCTTGCGGAGCAGATCCCTCCGGCAGATCCGTCTTCCTGATCTTGATTGAGTAATCCGCCTCAGCCGAAAACCCGCCAGTCGTTAGGTCCAGATCCACTCGCGGCTCGGTCAATATAGCGTCGTAATCGTCGCCGTCCCATTGGATCTGGGTGCCAACGTCGGCCAGGATTTCGGCCATGTCGGCCTCGATTTCGGAATACCGGCTCATGAAAAAAAGGGCGGACCAGAGTAGAAGTCTGGCCCGCCCAATTGTGCGTGACTACGGACCAATCGCGAATTAGAAGATCAAGCCCAAAGTATAACTGACTGCCGTATTGGTGCCGCCCGCGCTTTCAACGGCTCGTGGCGGTGCGGCCCGAACGAAGCTGTTCGCGGGAACGACCGTTCATGAAGATGTGGGTCGGCTCGAATCCGAACTCGGTGAATTTTTCATAGGCCGAATAGAGCAGCGCATCGGTCAATTTCTTGGTCGTGGACTCGATATTTTTGATCCGAACTGCGGCGTGGCGATTGGCCAAACGAAGGCCGACCCGGCCAGTGAGCCAGTTAGTCCAAGCCTGGTAGGGATTCCCGTTGCCGTCAGCAACCGTTTCTTGCTCCCACTGATCGTTCAGCCGCAAGGTCTGGTCGTTCCCGAAAAGAATCTCCAAGGTCTCGACTCCCAACCGAACCATCCAGACGGAGGTCTTGTTGGTCGATCCAGCGGCATCAACTTCGTGGGCAGAGTCAGCAGAGTATTGAGCGAGCAGGCCCGGGAATCCCTTGGCGTCGTTGCCGGTGCCGTAATAGATCTGGCTTCCGATGTATCGCATCGCAGCCTCAACCGCTCCGGTGGCGTGATTCGAGAGCCAGCGTCCCGGATCCTTCGCTCCAGCCAAAACTTGCTTATCGACCGCGATCTGGTGATCGAGGATGTGGGTCTGAAAGACCTTGGTGTCGTAGGTCGACTTCGAGCGGGCCACGCCCTCATTGGCGTCCCGGAACGCAACGCTCGGGAGCCCGGTGCGCACGGTGAGTTCCATCGTCGAGCCGGAAATGGTCGCCGCTGGGAAGATGCTCATTTCCGGCGCGGATTTGAGGCTATCTTCGATGATCGGGTAAAGGATCCCGGCGTCAGTCCGGGCGAGGTCAAGCAAAGTGGGAAAGGACATGGTAGTGTGTCAGGGAAATGGTTTAGCGTTTGGCAAATTGACGGTTCCAGACTTCGGCGGCGCTCAGGGCCTTTTGCGGTTGGTCGTCACCGACTGGAGAAACTGCGAGAGGAGCGGCACCGGAGTCAGCGGCGATCTGAGCAGCCCGGGCTGCGATGCGGGCATCGATCTCCTCGGCCTTGACTTTCAGCTGCTCATTTTCGATCGCGAGCTGCTCGGCAAGTTCGGTCAGGGCGGTCACGTCCTCGGCCAGTTTCCCGATCCGTTCTTCGTAGGAAGTGCGGGCAGAATCGAGCGATGCCTGAAAATCGACAAGAGCCGACTGGCTTGCTTCCAATTGTTGGAGCCGCTCAATCGCAGCTTGTAGAGTTTCTTCAGTGCTATCCATAATCTGGTGTTTTCCGGTGCGGCTCTTGTCAACTGCCATAGCCATTGCCGCGCCGGTCATCGCTTTGAGTTTCCGTCGGACCGACTCCTTGTTTTTCTCAACTCGGCTCAGGTTTCGAGCGGATGCCTGGCGAGCGGAAAACATCTGCCCTTGCATTGAGTCCTCGGAAATTTTGCGACCCTTCGCCAAAACGGCAGATTTGAAATCGCCAAACAGTTCCTCCACGTCGGCCTGGATAGATGCCCGTTGTTCGTCGGTCAGGGAAACTCCGGGCATCCCAGCAGCTTTGTATTTGCCGCTCGCGAAAACCTCCATCTTAAGTCCGTCCTTTTCCATCGCCTTCGAGCGATCGAGGAATGGAACGACGACGCCGATCGACCCAACCCGCGCAGA
>RFTN01000095.1 GCA_009923445.1 bacterium | reverse complement strand
CCTGTTCCCAGCACCTTGGGGCTTGCTTGAGGCCATACATGGCCTTGATCAGTCTGTAGACCCGGCCAGTGCCATCATCCATTCCCTCTGGCTGTTTGAGGTAGACTTCCTCATCCAGGGAGGCTCTGAGAAAAGCTGTCTTGATGTCCACCACGTGAGCCTCCCACCCCTTGGTAGCTGCCATAGCCATGACCAGACGTATGGTAGGCCACTTGACAACTGAGCTGAAGGTCTCAGTGTAGTCAGTTCCCTTCTCTTGAGTGAACCCTCTGCACACGTACCGTGACTTGTACCTGGTGATCTGTCCATCCTGGCCCCTCTTGATTCTGTACACCCACTTCCCATCTACAGCTTTCTTCCCTGCAGGAAGATCCACCAGCTCAGACTTCCAGACCCCAAGGTCTTGCAAGGACTTCATCTCGTCCTCCATGGAAGGCTTCCAGTGATGCTTCTGAGGCCCCTCCAAGGCCTCCCTCACTGTGGCTGGTGTCTTGATGCCGTCTGGGTAGCAGGCCTCCAGGCACCAGGTGATGACCAAGGCTTCTGCTACAGCTTGAGTGAGAGGCCTGTCTGTCACAGCCTCTGCTGCTAAGCTGTAGAGCTCCTCAATGGACCTGGTCCTGTGATTAGTTCTGGCCAGAGTGTTGAGATCATCATCCTCATCTTCTTGAGGCTGTGCAGGGATGTTTGAAGTCTGCTGAGTATCAGGTGAGGTTGTTGGGACCCCTGGGTTGCCCTCTGGCACACCCACAAACCTCACTGTCTTTGTTTGGGTTGAGGCTCCCCCTGAGCCTGCACTGCCCCTTAGGATGGAGTGGAGAGGGGGATGATCTTCCTCCTCCTGATCCTCTATGGGACTACCCTGGGTCTGCCCTGATGAGGAGACAAATTGCAGCCAGTCTTGCCCTGCAGGCCCTGGCAGCACGTTTAGAATCTCCTCAGGGACACCCTTCCCCAGCCTGGCATGAGGGTTCTCCACCCTCCACTGATGCCACAGCTGGTCCTCTTGGAAATGCAGGTTCCTGGCGATGGTTACCTGCATTGTGTCAGGGTCTAAGACCCTCCACCCCTTTGCCTCCTCATCCACACCCAGGTGGACAAGCATCTTGCCCCTCGGGCTCAGCTTTCCATCCTGAGCTGGCTCAGGAATGAGGCTGCTGCACATGCAGCCAAAGGTCTTGAGCATGCTTAGGTCTGGCTTTCTTCCAAACCACATCTCATAAGGGGTTTTACCTGGGTTGAGGGCACTGTGCACCACTCTGTTCTTGACCCAGGTGAGATGCCTGAGGGTTTCCCCCCATGTAGAGGCAGGGAGTCCAGAGGCCAGAAGCATGGTCCTCACTCCCTCGCCCATGGTCCTGTGCCACCTTTCCACTCTCCCATTTTGCTGAGGAGAGTATGGCACTGTGAGCTGGCGTTGGATCCCCAGATCCCTTAGCCAGTCCTCCACTGCCCCCTTGAACTCAGTCCCATTGTCTGTCCTGATCACCTTGAGCTTCCTCTCTGACTGTCTCTCTGCAAGAGCTAGCCAGCGCTTGAGGACCTCCAGAACCACTGTTGACTCCTTAGACTTTAGGAGGTAGAACCAGTGGTATGAGGTGTAGTGATCTAGGATACTTAAGACATAGACTGACTGCTTCCCAAAGGTGGGTACCCTTGCTGGCCCCCACAGGTCCACATGTACCAGCTCCAGCTTGTGCTGAGCCTTGGTCCTGGATGTTTTTGGGAAGGGCAGGCGTTGTGCCTTGCCCAGGAGGCAGGGCTCACATTGGACCTTGTCCTTGTTGGCTCCCTGCTGCAGCTTGAACCCTGAGACACTACCCAGCTTGTGTAGCTTGGCTATAGTGCTGGGTGCTGCATGGGCGAGCCTCTGGTGAGCCAACTGCATAGGCACCTCGGCCTCAAATGCAGTAGCAGTACTGCTTGGGCGGAGAACTGTAGGGAGATGCGCCCTGAACAGTTGACTCCCACCTTCAGCAGACTGGCAGGCTGTGAACAAGGGACTCTTTCCCCTATACACCCTGCAGGTGGCCTCATCAAAGACCACCCTTGCTCCCCTCTTGAGCAGATGTGGAACTGACAGGAGCCTGGAGTGCATGTCTGGGACGTAGTGAACCTTGGAGAAGGTGAGGACCTGTCCTCCCTTGGTTCTCACTCGGACAGTCCCCATGCCCTTAATGGGGAGGATGGTCCCATCCCCAACTCTCACTGACTTAGAGAGTGGCTCCTGCAGCTTTCCAGCAAAGTCTGAAAGGTGAGGGGAGAAGGTGTGACTCGCTCCTGAGTCAACCACCCATTGGTCATTGGGCT
>RFTN01000094.1 GCA_009923445.1 bacterium | reverse complement strand
CTATCCACCATACCCCAAACCCAAAACCGAAAACCGAAAACCGATTTGCTCCGAAGATTTCCTTGGGCTGACCCCTCAACTCTCTCCAACACCTCCTACCCCATCTACGCCAACCTTTGTTTCAAATCGGTTTTCGGTTTTCGGTTTTGGGTTTCGCCTTCCGTTCCTCCCGCTTCTTAATACACCCCTCACAGAGATAGACATCAGCCTCTTTTTGTGATGGCTCATACCAATTGAGAAGCGTCGTAGCGTCATCACACGCTCGGCACAATCTATAATCGCAGTCATAACACCTATGGCAATAGGTCTTATTAACCGATACGGGCTTCTTACACTTACCACACTCCATACTTGTATGGTATTAAGACGAGCCTTTAATATCCTCATAAACAAGGACATTCGTTTCACTTACACGAGGAGATTGGGATATATCACGCCTATAGACGACTATCTTGTGTAGCCCATTCACTTCCAGCGGACGGGCTATAGAAGCGTCATACTCTTTGAACTTGCTGTTAAACTCGTCCAAGATGGTCTGAGGAGGCATAGGGGTCGTTTCAGCCAAACGGGTCATACTATCCCTCAACTGCTTGAGAAGGTCTTGGGCGTGTATGCGTTCCTTGCGGGGCAAACCCAATTCCACACGCACCCACGAGAAGAGTTTGGAGTATTGTAGGTAGGCTATGTGATGTGCTTCGCTCTTCTGTGCGAACTTGAAGTATGTGCTTAGCGTCTGTAGAATGCCTACCAAAATGCTTACAAGACCAATCCCAACACTCGCCATATCACTCCCACCAAACAACTTATCAGACCCTATAGAAGCCGTCCCGCTGAGAGTAGAAAGGATAATCACCGGAATAGCGATAAAGTTATTACGAGCGGATAATCGTCCTTCTGCCCGTTGGTGTATCCACGCCAACCCTCTACACATCTCAGCCTCTTGAGCGATAATGTCTTCAATTTGGTTGCTCCAAGAGATTTCACGGGCTTCGTCCATTCTATGACTTACTGGTGTAATAGTTTTGCTGTATGCTCCGTAATCTGATACTGAGGGTAGTTCTTGTGAAAGCACACCCAACGACTACCGCAGTTCTTCAACGCTCTCACCTCCTTCTCCTCCAGTCCCACATACTGCTTGAGGAGATACTTGAGCGGGTGATAGGCAGTAGCAAGAGGATACACAACGATATGCGTAGCCTCATTCAAAATAAGGCGTGTTTTGGAATAATCTGTGAGTTTATGGGTCATAAGACACATCGTCGTCTTTGTGTGCCGTCCCATCGTCGCAAGGTCATCAATCAACGCCCTAACGGCTTTGGCGTGTGCTCCAGTAAATGCGTCGTAATCGTCAAACAGCACCATACACTCCTTGAACTCTTCCAGTTCCGGTGGGTCGGTAATAAGGGTTTCTACATTAATACGCTTGGGCTTTCCAATCTTCATCTTATCCAGCGTTTCATCGTCATTCAATTTGCTGATAAGATATACCTCTCGATCGGGATAGAGTTTCTTGTATGCCTCCGCCAAACCACGAGCGAAATAGGACTTACCACTACCGGACGCTCCACAGATATACCATACCTCACGCTTATCAGCCTCAGCCGAAGGAATAGGCTGGAATAAACTATCGCCGTCTATCTCAATCATCTTGGCTTTCGTGTCGTCCTCCAAAATCTGTTTATAGAGTTCCTTTGCCTTTGCTCCCTCGCCAATCAACTGGTCGGGGTGCTTCCCTTCCTTCCGTGCCTCCGCTAAGCGGTTTAGCAAAGGGACACGCTCACGAGCGTCAAAGTCCTTGAGGAAGCGTTCATAATCGATCGCCTTAATCTCATTCAACTTCTTTGGCTTCGTTCCAGCTTTGACCTCATCGGGGTGTAGATACAGCAACTCCTTGTCGTGGTCGCCCCCTTTCACAATCGCAATCGCCTTCGCACCTTTTCCATCAGACCAACTTAGCGTAGGCTTCACCATTCTATTTCTTACAACTTATTTTTTTGTGAAACGAAAACACACGACTGAAAACAACCAAAAAATGGGGGGGGTTTCTGTAATTTCCCCTCTTGTATTTGTTTTTTTACTTTATTGTGTTTTACCTTGCTTCACGGCTTTCTTACTCAACAACCATCTGAGTGATAGTGCGTCCAACATCTGCGCTTGGCGTAGGCAGTTCATCCGTAATGGCTGCAGCCTTATAAATCGCCTCACGGATTTAACGAGCCTCAGAGCCTCGCCCATACCCCCTTTTTTTTGGTCGTCTATAAAGATAATGCTAAAGTGTTTTAGGTTAATATTTTCAAACCGAAAACCGAAAACCGATTTGAAACAAAGGTTGGCGTAGATGGGGTAGGAGGTGTTGGAGAGAGTTGAGGGGTCAGCCCAAG
>RFTN01000093.1 GCA_009923445.1 bacterium | reverse complement strand
AAATACACTGTCCTTTCCGAAAGGTGGACAGGGCGGATAGAGCCAATGAGACCGATACACTGGCAAGGTCACAATTGACCGAAATGCCAAGCTCACACATCGGTTACACAGTACTTAATACAATTTTTTTTCAAAGTATTCATAAAAGATATTTTTTCAAAGTATTCATAAAAGATATGCAACAGTTTCCTACAATGTTTCCTACAACTTTTCCCACAACTTACCAGGCTACTCCAAAAAAAGGTGTTTCAGTAACTACTATAATAATTATCTTGATAATTTGCTCGGTACTTGGTGTCGGTGGATATTATTACATTTATTCCGCTCAACCCATAAAGACATCTGATACAACATCTGATACAACATCTGATACAACATCTGATACAACATCTGATACTACACCTATTACTAAACCTGTTACTACACCCATTACTAAACCCATTACTAAACCCATTACCACACCCATTACTACATCCATTACTACATCCATTACCACACCCATTACTACACCTATTACAACACGCATTACTACACCCATTACTACACCCATTACTACTACACCTATTACTACATCTATTACTACACCCATTCCTGCACCTATTCCTGCACCTATTCCTGTACCCATTACTGCACCTATTCCTGCACCTATTCCTAAACCTGTTACTACACCTATTACTGCACCTATTCAACTCCTTACAATGGCACTGATTCGTATTTTACTGATACATTTGGCTTTTATGGTGACCGTATACGGACACCTTTCCAAAGTGATAATACAGTTCTTTCAGATGGGTATCAGAGGACAGTTGACAGACGAATGTTATCAAATAGGAAGAGTTTACTTGGTAATACTGTAAGTTGCCTTGAGGGCGGTGCTTTAAAGGATTTTAGATTTAATGCTGACAACGATAAGAATGGTAGATATGACTATTTGTGTGTAACTGGAGGAAATTTAACGACACCTATCACATTGACAACTACTAAAACAGATCGCATCATGCCTAACAACGAACATACAGGATTAGAAGATTTAAACGTGGATTGCGGTTCAAACAAGGTTTTAACATCGTTTTACTTGGATGCAAAGGGGGCAGACTACTACTATACATACACATGCGCGGGTGCAAATGATGCTGAAGGAAATACGTATCCACTTTCATGTGAAACACGGTATACTACATGGAATAATACTGACGACGACGGTTTTCGTACAGGAGGTCGTCCTTATGATGTACAATTGTTAGATAGACACAAAGTAGAATGCGATTCAGATGAAGCTATCTCACAGTTTCGTTTGGAAAAAGGCACAGGTGAGAATGCAAATAAGATGCGATACAGTTACACTTGTTGTCGGCACTAAAAGTTCACAGCAGTATAAAAACCGAATATTAAATGTTGAACAGTTGTACCTGTAAAATGTCCTGTAAAATGTACGCTGTTGTATCGTAAAGACTAAAAAATTTCAGCTTTTTTTGACCGAAAAAGGGCTGAAAATTACGCACTACAATGTGCAAAAGAGACGAAGTTGTTATGCTCTTTTTTTCGCGTTTAAACGCATTTTAAAAAACGGATGCGGTAGATTTTCCAAGCAGGTTTGTTGAAACCCCCTGCAAGCGATCGCCTACTCTTAAACTTGTTAAAAAATAACTTTTATATGAAAAAATCCCGGGCACGTACCGGTAGTTATTCCTTGCAATGTGTCCTTGCTACTCGTTGATAGCATTCCCAGTGTACCTGCAAAGCAACCACTCATGGAGCTCTTCCCAATTGTTGATTACTTTACCATCACCGGTGGCTGTTTTTGTAATCAAGTACCAAGTCCCCCCAAAAAAATTTCGTTCACTTTGTCAAATTGCATTTAATAGTGCTTTGAATAGTGCTTTTAAATACAATGTTCGCCTACTCTTAAACTTGTTAAAAAGGAACTTTTTGTATTAAAAGATCCCTTTGCAAGTCCTTCAAACAAATTTTACTTTGTCAGGTGGTAGGCCACAATGCAGGGGCTGTTAACCCCTGCTCTTAATTTAAATCCATTTAACTCCCATTGCTTGGTTATCGCATGAAAGGAATTGAGAAGGACTCAAATTGTGAGCTTTTTACCCATAGTCATGTAAAGTGTTATGTGTAATAGCTAACCACCGGTGTATTAGTGTTTTTTATTTTTGTAAATGAACGCACGTGATAACGATATTGTAAACATGGTGGGGGTGGTGGTGGGGGTGAATTGGGTTATCAACGTCTCAAGAATGTTTGCTTTTTAAGCCGACGAACACGCGTCGTACACGTTCACAATTGATTGTGGTATCGTATTTGAATTCAACTCCTTCAAACATCTCCTCCACCATTTTTTGAATAGTAAGAACATCTTTCTCTTTGACCCCT
>RFTN01000092.1 GCA_009923445.1 bacterium | reverse complement strand
CATTTTTTTTCAAATTATATTCTTTTTCAAAATTTTCTTGGTCTTGCTTCATCTTTTGTTGTTTTGCGATAAAATTACTTAACGCTTGCGCCTTTTTCGTCTCATTAGCGATGTTTGTAGAGGCGAAATTCAAGAGAGAATTGGTGCTGGATGACGCTGCTTCCTGTGCCATCTGCTGTCTTTGGTTCATATAATTCATAAAGGCTACTGCTCCGTCCATACTGTCCTCACTTCGTTCGTACAAAGAAATTTTTTATTATCATAATATTTACCCCCTATTGACCAACGGTTGTTTTCTTGTTTGATTGCAAAATGTTAGGATTTCTCCTGATAACTTCTATCAAATCGTTTGTAGACATTGAGGATGCTGCGGAATTCAAGGCTCCTTGGAATTTGTTCGTTTGGCCTCGAGCATATTCTGGAGTGTAAATATTATTATTCGCAAGATAATTAGCCGCTTTTTGCTCTCCAGCCTGAACGCCCATGTTGATTGGTATTCCAGCAAAAGAAGAAATGGCTCCACCTACGAGAGATTCGCCCAATTGTCTCCAAAAACCTTTAGGTTTGGATTGCTCTAATGCTTGTTTTTGAAGATCGAAAGTTTCTTTGGATTTCCAGTAGTCTAATCCTGATGAATCGAGATTGCTGAGGTTAGATAATCTATTGGCATCGATGTTTTGTAGATTATTGATGTATTGCTGGATATCTTCCATGGATAGGTTTTGAGCCTGTCTAGCGAGTTGTTCGTTCGAGAGGTCATTGTTGTAGATGCCTTTAGATTGTTGTTGTGCGGATAATGAATTGAGTGCTGATTGTGTTAGTCTATTATTCATCGGTGATGATTGGTAGCCAGACATCCAAGAGTTGAGTTTGTCCTGCGTGGAGATGGAACCATCTTGGAGAAGCTGGTTTCGTGCGTCTAAGCCCGATGTCTTATAGAAATTCATGGAGTTAGGGTTGCCGAGATTTGGTCTTTTTAGCTGATTATCCATACTGTCCTCACTTTGTTCGTACAGAAAAATTTTCTGTCATCTTTCTGTATCATAATTTTGCATGTTCTCAGCAAAAGGTTAAGAAATAGTTATCGTGGGCTTTGTATCCATTCCGATAGTTCTGATAATTGCATGTTGTTTGTGGCGATGTCCACGAAGATGTTGACGGTAGACGGAGGAAAATCGATGCGAATGCCCTAAACATTTGATAATTCCTCATAAATTTTGTCATTTTCTTCTAAAGAGAGGGCGAGCTCTTCTATGAAATTGTCATTTTTTTCTAGGGAGAGGGCGAGCTTTTCTATGAAATTGTCATTTTCTTCTAGGGAGAGAGCCAATTCTTCTAAGAATTTTTCCATCATTAACAATATAATTATGTTTAATAAATTATATTTTACTATTGACGTACAAAAAAGTCAACATATAATAAAAATTAATTTCTTGCAAAAGAAATAACCGTTGGAATGACGGGGATAGCTCGTGGAGAGGGCATAAGACCTATTTGCATTAGATGAAAATCAATGTCCAAATAGGCATTCTTCAATGAAGCGAGAAAAGTTCCTAGCATCTGTTGTTAGGAAGCCCACCAATCTTTAGTTGGTTTAGTTGGTGGGTAGTTCACTTTGATGGATTGTCAAGCCAATTAGATAATATTACTTAATCATTGCGATTGGGTAGTAAGGGTTCGTTTTTCTTATAGACATGTCTTTCAACGGTTTGCTAATAAAAGGTCTTGAAGAAAGAGATAGTCTGTTGCTGCTATATTGTACTTGACCCAAGATGTATGCGTCAGCAGGAATGTCTTGTGTGAATACATGCATGTCTTCCCCGTCAATTGAGTAGAACCAGATTTCGATTGAGTCTAAAAAGTTAGCGAGATAAGCGGATGTGAAATAGCTGTCAACAGATGTTTCTGCGATGTTATTTATGATTGACAATCTTTTTGGAAAAGAAACACCATCAATCGTTTCAGGCGTCAAAGAAATGTCCTTGAATGTTGCCATGTAGTCCCACGCATCAAATCCTATCACGTTTGGATCCACGATAGATGAATGAGCTCTTACAAAAAATTGTTGCGGTGCGTTAACATCATTTGCGGATGCGACGATGACAGGAGCGAAATCAAGATCCAAGAAGTCAACGGATGCACCATCGTATAAATAGATGTTTGAACCCACGCTTGACGAGGATCCTTGGAAGAAATCACCGATGGGAGCGTAAGAGCCAGAACCTGTAGGAACGTGAGTTAATGTAGCCGTTGAACCATCAGAGATGTATTGCAAATCTTCTGTGGATTGTACGGCTACAAGAAATTGAGGAATAGATGGTTGATCCGTTAGACCGTCTATCAATGTATATTCGATGTTGAATCTAGATTTCATCGTGATACCCACGTTATCGGATAGGTAGCCGACAGTAGTTCCGTC
>RFTN01000091.1 GCA_009923445.1 bacterium | reverse complement strand
TCTCCTGGCTGAGGAATGGTGAGGTTGTGGTTGACTGCAAGAGGGGTGTTGTAGGTGCGGATGTCCTCTTGCCCAAAGCGCTTGAGGATGGATTGGATGAACCTCTTCTGGGAGAGGTGGATCTCATGCTTGCTCAGATCTCGAGTCACCTGCATACCTAGGTATGTGTTTATCTCACCCAAGTCCTTCATGGGAAAATGCTTCAGCATGGTGGCTTTGAACCTCTCGAGCTGTTCCGTGGAGTTGCTGAGGAGAAGAAGGTCATCCACGTACACCAGCACCCACATGCCGTTCGGCTCTCGGAGGAGGAAGAGGCTTGGGTCCCAGTGGGCTGGTTGAAAGCCCATCTCTTGAAGCACCCCCTTGAGCTTAGTGTGCCACTGCCGTGGAGCTTGCTTGAGTCCGTACAGCGGCTTCTTGAGGCGCCACACCACATTGGGGTCTAAGTCCACCCCCATGCACGGAGGGGGCTCCATGAAGATCTCCTCTTCCAGCTCACCATGCAGGAAAGCTTGGTCCACATCCATGACATGAACCAGCAGGTCGAGCTTTGCAGCAAGATGGAGGAGGAGCCGGGCTGTTGTGTGCCGAGGGGTTGGAGCAAAAGTTTCCAAGTAGTCCACCCCCAACTTTTGGGAGAAACCCTTGGCACAAAGCCTGGACTTGAAGTGGGGGGTGCCGTCGGGCCGACGCTTGACTCGGTAGACCCACTTGCTCTTAACGACGTTGGCACCAGGAGGACGGGGCACTTCCTCAAAGGTGCCTGAGTCCTTGATGCCATTGTACTCACGAACCATGGAAGCGAACCACTCCTCACTGTCTGCACCCCCTAGGGCCTCTTGCCAGGTTTGGGGCGTGGGGATCTCAAGGCGCTTGTCGCCTGACTCGCCGTTGGCAATTGTTTGAAGGAGTGCCCAGATCTCAGGGGGAGTGGTGGCAGTAACACAGGCGTCCGAGGTTGAGGCTGAGTCCGGAGTAGAGGACTCTGTAGTGGAAGGTTTGGGTGGGACGATCCAGTACGGAGTAGGAGGGTGACGCTCTCGTGTACTCCGGCGGAGAGGAGGTAGAGCCTGTGGAGCAGAAGGGAATGCTGAAGAGGGCGCGTCTTGGTGTGCGCCAACTCCCTCTTCTGAGTTGGAGTCCACCTCGTGGGGAGCACCATCGCGTGGGTCTTGAGCGAGGGATGGAGATACAGAAGGAGGAGCTGCGGAAGGTGGGGCATTGATCGGAGCGCTAGAAGAAGAGGAGGAGGGGGGAGCGGAAGGATGGTCAAAGTGAATCCACTCCAATGTGGGGGAGCTGTCAGAGGGTGGGATAGAGGCGTGGTGGGGTGCATGCTCTTGGAACACTGCATCTGAGGAGGGACACTCCTTGTTGTTGCTGTCAAGAAACAGCCAGCCAGGACCATGGGGATTGATGCCAACATGAATACATGTCTTTGTGACAGGTCCCAGCTTGCCACCAGAAGCTTGTCGCTCCGACTTGTTTTGAAGCACATGAGCTGTGCACCCCCACACACGCAAGCGCCGCATGGTGGGTTTCACTCCTGACCACGCTTCATAGGGTGTCTTGCCTTCAAGGAGGGCATGAGGCACCAGGTTGTTAAGCAGGGTAGCATGGAGTACAGCATACCCCCACAAGGCCAAAGGGGCAGAGGCTTGCTCCAGGAGGGTCCTTGTGATTCTCCCAATGGACTTGTTGCGGGCCTCTGCAACGCCATTCTGCTCCGGTGAGTGGGGGTTTGAGAAGGAGAACATGATGCCCTGATGACGAAAGAAGGTGAGAAGCTGGGAGTTGAGGAACTCCCCACCCCGGTCAGAGTGAAAGTACTTGAGCTTGCGCCCGGTGTGAAGCTGGACCTGTGTGATCCACTCAATGATGGCTTGCTTCGCTTGAGCCTTGTTATGAAGGAGGATAGTCCACCCGTTGCGGGAGTGGTCATCCACAATGGTCAGGTGCCACCTGTGCCCGCGCAATGTCGGCGGGAGAGGGCCGACGAGATCACAGTGGATGCGGTCAAGTGGTGCAGCTGCCCTGCTCCGAACACTTGGGTGAGGAGTAGCCTGAGTCTTCCCTTGGATGCATGGGAGGCACCCGGTTGAGAAGGGAAGAGGAGGAGGGGTGTAGCTCTTGGGAAGCCCTACAATGGCTTCTGAGGCAATGAGCTTCTTCATGGAGTCTTCACCCAGGTGACCCAACCTGTGATGAAGGAGCACAGTTGAGTGGAGCAACTGCTGGGTGCGACACTTGCACGTTGATGCTGAGGCCGCGGTGTGGGCTCTGACTTTAGCCTCGTAAAGGCCACCGGGGCCTTGGTGGAATGTCCACAAAGCTGTTGTACCCCTCGCAACTGAGCTGGACCCTGCAACTGCCCCCTTTACTGGAACGGGCTGAGGCAATGGCTCGAAGTCTAGCCCCTGCTTGAA
>RFTN01000010.1 GCA_009923445.1 bacterium | reverse complement strand
GTACGCAGCTGCCCGTAGACGAGGCAATTATATGGGCCAAGGAATCTAAGCAACCATACAAACTAGAGCTGTTAAACGACCTTAAAAGGGCTGGAACAACCGTTGCTAAAGACCTAGATGCCGACACTTTAGGCGTGGCCAGCGACGGTGACAGCAAAATAGATGCCGTTAGCTTTTACCGTAACGGTGATTTTATGGACCTATGCCGCGGCCCGCACGTAGATAGTACTAACCTAGTCGGTGCCTTTAAACTGATGCGCGTTGCAGGCGCCTATTGGCGCGGCAAAGATACCAATCCACAGATGCAGCGCCTATATGGCGTAGCTTTTGCTACCCAAAAAGAACTAGACGAACACTTAGCAATGCTAGAAGAAGCTAAAAAGCGCGATCACCGCAAACTAGGCCAAGAGCTAGACCTATTTGTATTTAGCGACTTAGTCGGCCCAGGTTTGCCACTATTTACTCCTAGGGGAACAGTTATTCGCGACCAAATTGGTGACTTTAGCCAAGAACTCCAGCGCGCAGCTGGCTACCAAAAAGTGGCTATTCCACATATTGCAAAGGTAGATTTGTACAAAACCAGCGGTCACTTTGATAAATACCCAGAGCGTTTTAGCGTTACCAGTTATGAATCTGACACCGAATTTATGATGAAGCCTATGAACTGCCCGCACCATACGCAAATTTATGCCAGCCGCCAGCGTAGTTACCGTGACCTACCAATAAGATACATGGAAAACACGGTTGTGTACCGTGACGAAAAAGCAGGTGAACTACACGGACTGTCTCGTGTACGCGGTGCTACCCAAGATGATGCACACGTATTTTGCCGCCCCGACCAAATAGAGGATGAGTTTGCGGCTATCATGAATATGATTCGCGATATGTACAGTGTGTTTGATCTAAAATGGAAGGCTCGCCTTAGTTTTAGGGACGAAACTGACAAATACCTAGGTGATAAAAAGCTATGGGAATCTGCTCAAAAACAGATAGAAGCCGTCGCTAAAAAGCTAAAAGTGGATTACTTTGTAGCCGAAGGCGATGCAGCATTTTACGGACCAAAAATAGATATTATGGCAACCGACGCATTGGGCCGCGAATGGCAGCTAGCTACCGAACAGCTAGATTTTGTACAACCTAGTAGATTTGGTTTAACGTACGTTGACCAAGATGGTAAAGATCAGCAGCCGGTCATGATTCACAAAGCACTATTGGGTAGTTTTGAGCGCTTTATGGCTGTGTATATAGAACACACCGCTGGTCGGTTCCCAGTTTGGGTTGCGCCAGAGCAAGTACGTCTTGCTAGTGTCAACCAAGAACCAGCAACACTCGACTTTATTAAAAAACTAGAGGACGAAGCTATAAAGCATGGCCTGCGCGTACACGTAGATAACGATAACGACAGCGTTGGTAAAAAGATTCGTAACGCCGAGAAGGCTAAGGTGCCGTATATGTTGGTTGTTGGTACAAAAGAGATCGAAACAGGCAAAATTACGCCAAGAATCAGGGCAGATTTGCAAGTACAAGAGCCTACTGAATACCCCTATGCTAACTTCTTTAAATCTGTTGCCAACGAAGCCAAAAGCCGGGTGAGTAAAAGCAGTTTGTAATGACTGGCGACAGGCAATTTACTAAAAGGGTATATGCGCTAGTTGCCCAAATACCCAAAGGCCGCGTAATGAGCTATGGACAAATTGCCGCGCTGTGTGGCAGTGCGCAGGCTTCTAGAATCGTGGGTGGTATTGCGCATTTTGGCCCGCCAGATTTGCCGTGGCAACGGGTTGTTAATAAAAAGGGCGGGCTTGCCGCAGGCTACTACGGTGGCCGCGAAGGCCACAAAAAAGACCTTATGGCTGAAGGAGTGCAGGTGCTTGGCGAAGCCGGCAGCTACTATGTAAACGTGGACGAGTTATTATGGCATCCATAACTATACTATTTATTGTTGGGCCGACCGCTAGCGGTAAAAGCGCGCTGGCTATCGATATTGCTAAGCAATTAAATGGTGAGATTATTTGTGCCGATAGCCGCAAGCAACAGCAATCGCTGCAAGCTTGTTTAGCAAAAGACATCACACTCAACAGGCAGCTCGCCAAACGCCAAATGGCCTGGTTTAAACGCAACCCACACATCAACTGGTTCAACGATTCGCTAGCAGCACAACAATTTGTTCTTAATAAATAACTGGTAGGCGCGGTGTACTAATCTTTGGTACAATAGGTACGAGAAGGGAACAAATAAGTTATATCATGATAGAACAATTGTTCGGAAGTAAGACGCGCGTTAAGCTGTTGTATCTGTTTTACGGCAACCCTAACCGCCCATTTTACGTCCGCGAAATTACCCGAAAAGTAGATGAACAAATAAACTCTGTTCGTCGTGAACTCAGTAATTTACTCAGCATTGGCATTATAGTTTCGGATACCGAAAACAATAAGTTGTACTACGAGGTCAATCAAAAGTACGATTTTTATACGCCACTTTCGCAAATGTTTGGCAACGCACCAACCACGGGCGAATCAGCCGAAGACACCATGGGAGCCACGCTCGAATCAGCCACGGCACGCTTTTGGGCGCCAGCTGGTAATGTTGAGCTTGCGGTTTACACGGGCGTACTCACGCGTGAAGAAAATATTAATCTAGACATTTTACTTGTTGGCCAAGTTAACAAAACTACAGCTGCAAAGCTAGTCGAAGCACTCGAAAAGCAAGAAGGCAAAGAACTACGCTACGCCATAATGGATACTGAGACTGCCGAATACCGCAGTTCTATTAAAGACCGATTTTGGTCAGATTTAGAGCGTGCCAAAAAACAGGTTATTATAGATAAGCGTGCATTTTTTAAACCAGTTAAAGCAGTAAAATCTAAAATTAAAGAGGAAGCATTGTAGTAAATCACTCTGCATGCTTATTTGTTTTGAACCTGTTTTTCAGTGCAATCTAACCTTTTTTTGCGTCGCAATGTAGCGCATAGGCTACCTTTTGTCGCAAAAAAATGCTACTATTACTACTGAAAAACATATACAAATTCAAATAATATGTAGAAAGATTTACTGTGGATATAGAATTTTTTGGCGCTAATTGTATTCGCCTAACAACTAAAAAATCATCACTAGTGATAGATGATAGCTTGGCGCATGTTGGTGGCAAAAGTATCACAAAAGATACCGATGTTGTTTTGCAAACGCAACCAATTTTAGCAGTGACCGAAAGCAAAGAACTAAAAATTGTTAATGCCGGAGAATACGAAGTGCAAGGAGTTTCTGTTCATGGCATACAGGCACGGGCTCACACCGATCAACCTGGTGCGCGCACTGCCACCATGTACAAGTTTATTGCCGACGGTGTGCATATATTAGTAACTGGCCACGTGTACCCAGAGTTAGACGATGCGCAGCTCGAAGCAATCGGACGCGTTGATGTCATGATTGTGCCAGTTGGTGGTAATGGCTACACACTTGACCCGCTGGGCGCCCTAAAGCTTATTCGTAAAGTCGAGCCGTCTGTTGTTGTTCCTACCCAGTATGCTATAAAAGGATTAACATACGAGGTACCCGCACTCGACCTAGATGAAGCCATTAAAAGTCTGGCAATGCAACCAAAAGAAACCGTAGAAAAGCTAAAAACAAAGGGTTTTGAAACTGATCAACAAACGAGTTTAGTAATAGTTGAGTCATTCAAATAGCGCTAAAGGGGGGAATATGAATAAGCGGCACTATGTTATTTTGGCAAGTATTGTTATTCCTGCCATTGTAATATTGGGGTCGATTTTGTATTTGTTTATTGCTAATAAAGGAAACATAGTAACAAAACAGCAAGGTGACAGCGGTATAGCAAAAACAATACCTCTCACTCGCGAATTAGTGGTTAATGAGTGGAATGTACGTATGAAAACGAATGAGCTTATTGACCAAAGCTACACGCTGCAAGATGAAAATACGATCCTATTTAGTTCTGGTAATCAAAAGATGCTTAGTAATGGTTGTAGATTTAAAAATCAAACCGCCGGTCCGTGGGGCATAAGGCGCTACAAAGCAGGTGAGCAAAGTGCTAAAAATGTAATAACTATTGGTGACTATGCCTACGAATTTATCGCCCCAGAAGGAGGCTGCGAGAACTATAAAGCAGCTATAGAAACGCTCAATAACAGTTACCGTAGCATGTACGCAACGCTTCAGAAAAAATAAAAACGACCCCAGTTGGAGTCGCATTTAACGAAACATTTAATTTATTTTGTTGGTGCAGTGGTTTGCAACAAACCCTTCTTTTTAAGAGTGCGAAGTGCGCTAGTGCTGATTTTAACAGTCACCTTGCGGCCATCAACGTAAAGTGTTTTCTTTTGCAGGTTTGGCTTCCAGACTTTTTTGGTACGTCGCAAACTAAAGCTCACATTGTGGCCGTATTGCTTACCTTTACCGGTTAGATCGCATTTTTGCATAGTAGTTCCTTGTTAAAGCAATTTGTTAAATACTTCACGTAATTATACCTTTTTAACCCTTTAGAGTCAACATACTTAAGCTGGCTCGTTGAGGTATACTAATTAGTATGTTTAGTAATTTAACGCTTAGCAGCATATTGGTTATTGTTGTCGTATTGCTGTTTTCTACCGCGCTGCACGAAATTATGCACGGTTACGTTGCGCTAAAGCTGGGAGATGATCTTGCATATTCACAGGGCAGGCTAACACTTAACCCTATAAAACACATTGACCCAATACTAACTATCGCAATGCCGTTATTTTTTATGCTAGCAGGAATGTCTCCAATTTTTGCTGCAAAACCGGTGCCAATTAACCCAAACCGTGTGAGCGGCCACGAAGATGGCATGGCACTTATAGCGATAGCGGGGCCTCTGACTAACTTTTTTTTGGCTGCTTTGGCTGCAGTAATACTACGAAACGTTGATTTGGGTGGTTTTTTACTAGAGTTTATGGTGCGCTTTTTACAGATAAACGTCGGGTTATTTATTTTTAATTTGTTGCCAATCCCACCAATAGACGGCTCGAGGGTGTTATATGCTTTTGCGCCACCAAGTGTGCAGCGCGTTATGGAGCGAATCGAGGGCTTTGGTATTTTTGCGGTAATCATAATCATCTCAGTTTTGTTGCCAGTTATTGGGCCAGTACTAACAAACGCAAATCAAACAGTTATTCGATTTTTGTTAGGTTTTTAGGGTATAATTACTCTGTTAGTTGGCGGTAACACATAAGATTTTCTCGATACGAAAATCTAGGGAGCTACTCATATCTGTGCCTTGGCACAGAAACAGCGGCACCCACCTTGCGTTAAAGCGGGTGAATCTTGTTACCGCCACTAATAACTATGAATCATCTGCATCAGGGTATAGCTTAGTTGGTAAAGCGCACGGCTGGGGGTCGTGAGACCGGAAGTTCAAGTCTTCTTACCCTGACCAATATCTTACCTGACCTTAAGAAGATAATGTGCTATATTATCATTATGATAATGCTTAATAAGCGGGTTGAGATTAGCTAGTGGCTAAAAAAAATAAAAACTGGCTTCGTTTGCGCTGGGTGTTGGTGTTATTTTTAACCTTTCTAGCAAGCCTAAGCCTATTGTTGTTTTATCTGGTTCAAGGTAAAAATATTGCACTATTACATCCAAGGGGCTACATAGCTCATCAACAATACAGCCTTATGTTGTTTGTGGTTGCAATACTGCTAATAATCGGAATCCCAGCGCTCGTTACATTATATATAGTTGCGTGGCGATACCGAGAGTCAAACCCAAAAACAGTTATGTCTGAGCATAAGGCAAGTAAGTCTTTGGTGGCTACAATATGGATCGTTCCGACGTTTTTCATGATTGTGATATCGGTAGTAATGTGGCCAGCAACCCATAAGCTAGCGCCGCAAAAATCAATTGCATCAGAAAACAAGCCGCTAACCATTCAGGTCATTTCACTACGGTGGAAATGGCTATTTTTATACCCTGAACAGGGTATTGCTACCGTAAATTTTATACAGCTGCCAATAAACACTCCTGTTGAGTTTGAAATGACTGCCGACGAGGTGCCGATGAGTTCGTTTTGGATACCAAATTTAGGGGGTCAACTGTATACCATGACAAGTCACGTTAACCGCTTAAATCTCATGGCAAACACTATCGGTGATTACCCAGGCAGTACGCCTGAGATTAATGGCGCCGGCTTTACGGGAATGAAGTTTACTGCCAGAGTAAGTAGTGACGCTGATTTTAACCAATGGGTAAAAAAGACAAGTCAATCACAAAATATTTTGGACCAAAACTCGTACAAAGAGCTTCTTAAACCAAGCGAGGCGAATCCTGTAGTGCTTTATTCAGATTTTGATGGTACTTTGTATGATAGCGTCATTATGAAATATGCAGGGTCTGCAGAGGGGCATTCGGGACACTAATGAAAGAATTACTAGTAGGGAAGTTAACGTGGGAATCTTTACCACATCAGTGGTGGACTATAGCGGGTACCTTGTCTTTTGTATTACTAGGCGTAGCCGTAGCAGTTGTTCTTACCTATACAAAACGCTGGAAATGGTTATGGAACGATTGGCTCACATCGGTTGACCCTAAAAAAATCGGCATTATGTACTTTATTGCTGGTTTTGGTATGTTGCTGCGTGGCGGCTTAGACGTGTTAATGATGTGGCTACAGCAAGCGTTATCGTCGGGTAACTCGCACGGATTTTTAACAGCCGAGCATTATCAAGAAATATTTACAGCACACGGCAATATAATGGTGTTTTTTGTTGCCATGGCATTTATATTTGGGTTAATCAACTACATTGTTCCGCTGCAAATAGGTGCCCGCGACTTAGCTTCGCCCCTTATGAACACGCTGGGCTTTTGGTTATTTATCGGCGGTATTGTCATGGTAAATATGTTTTTTGTATTTGGCGGAGAATATGCAGCTACGGGTTGGCTTGCGGTTGCACCACTTTCTGGTAAGGAGTTTAGCCCCGGTGCAGGAGTCGATTATTGGGTGTGGAGCCTCATGATTAGTGGTGTTGGTACGACACTTGGAGCAATAAACTTCATAATGACAATTTTAAAAATGCGCGCTCCAGGCATGAAGTTGTTAAAGATGCCATTATTCACTTGGGGGTCATTATGTAGCATGATGATGGCTGTTACTGTGTTTCCACTGCTTACCGCTACACTATTTTTGGTATATTTTGATCGAGCGCTTGGCACCCACTTTTTTACGACAACGGGCGGAGGTGACCCTATGATGTACACCAACCTCATTTGGATGTGGGGCCACCCCGAAGTATACGTTTTGATTTTGCCTGCGTTTGGGGTTTTTTCTGAAGTAGTATCAACTTTTAGCCGCAAGCCTATTGCAAGCTATAAATCGGCAGTAGTAGGTATGATAGGTGTGTCAGTGTTAGCGCTTTCGGTCTGGCTGCATCACTTCTTTACAATGGGTGCGGGCGCAAACGTGAATGCCTTTTTTGGTCTTATGACAACAATTATCGCCGTACCAACATCAGTACTTGTATTTAACTGGATAGCCACCATGTATAAGGGCAAGATACGATTCGAAACACCTATGTTGTGGTTCCTTGGTTTTGTGGCTATTTTTGCAATTGGCGGTATTAGTGGCGTGATGCTTGCAATACCGCCTGTCGACTTTCAGCTTCACAATAGTCTATTTTTAGTTGCGCACTTCCACTCGACCGTTATTGGCGGCGTACTGTTTGGCGTCTTTTGCGCGTATTCGTATTGGTTTCCAAAGTTTACCGGATTTAGATTAAACGAACGAATTGGTCGAGCAGCTTTTTGGTTTTGGATAGCGGGTTTTTGCTTGTCGTTTATACCTATGTATATTTTAGGTCTTATGGGCGCAAGTCGTCGGCTTGATCATTACGATGCCTCGACCGGCTGGCAGCCATTGTTTATCTTGATGTTTATAGGCGGACTAGTTATAGCAGTAGGTGTTGCGCTACAGGTTGCACAAATACTTGCTAGTTTTATAGAGAAAAAACGCCTGCTTGATACAACAAACGGCGACCCATGGAATGGCCGAACATTAGAATGGTCAACACAGTCGCCGCCAGCGTTCTATAATTTTACAGTCATACCACACGTTAGTTCGGTAGATGCCTTTTGGTCTATGAAAAAACACGGCCTAAAAAAGCCCGTGTACGAAGATATTCATATGCCAAAAAATACGGCTGTCGGTATATACATTTCGTTGTTTGCGACGTTTGCTAGCTTTGCGTTTGTATGGGATATTGTGTGGCTTATAGTCGCATCTATTATTGCCATTATAGTGACGTTTGTAATTAGAGGTTTTAACGAAGACAGCGAATATACGCTACCAGCACAAAAAATTCAGCAGCTCGAAGAAGCCAGGGCTCATAAAAATAGCGCTCATCACACCGCCATAAACAACGACCCGCATCATGACATGAGTACATGGGAGCTTGTTGCGTATTTGTACAAGTTTGCGATAGATTTTGTTAAAAATAAAAAATGGCGACGTATATGAGTGAACATAAACTAAGTCATCACGAAGAAGAGGCTGACGACAGAGCATTATTTGGTTTTTGGGTGTATTTAATGACCGACCTGTTAATGTTTGCCGTACTATTTGCTGTGTATGCCGTGCTACATGGCAACACAGACGGCGGTGAAACTGGCCGCGAATTATTTAAACTACCGCTGGCACTGACCAATACACTTATTCTGCTAACGAGTAGCTTTACGTGTGGTATAGCAATGATTGCAGCACGAAAAGGTGATAAAAGACAAACGCTCTTGTGGTTTGGTGCAACATTTTTACTTGGTTTAGCATTTTTGGCATTAGAAATTTTTGAGTTTTATGAGTTGATTCACGAGGGACACAACCTAGGCAGTAATGCCTTTTTGTCATCATTCTTTGTGCTGTTGGGTACGCATGGGCTGCACATAACCTTTGGATTGTTATGGATAGCTGTTACGCTTGGCTACATACTAAAGCGTGGGCTTAACAGGCATATGGTTCGTAAATTAACCATGCTGAGCTTGTTCTGGCACTTCTTAGATATTGTGTGGATATTCATATTTACCATAGTGTATTTGGGGGCCTTTGTATGAGCCATCAACACGTAGCACCGCAACATAATAACGGAAGTGAGCACGGTACCGTTAAATCGTATGTTATAGGCTTTTTATTATCGCTTTTGTTTACGTTTATACCGTACGTCATTGTTGTTAATCAGGTGGTAACGGGTACTAAACTGCTCATCACAATTTTGGGTTTTGGTGTTATACAGGCTATTATTCAGGTAACATTTTTCTTGCATTTAGGTCGTGGCCCTAAACCTAACTGGAACCAGTTCTTTTTTGTATCGACAATTGCAATTATTTTGATTGTTGTTGGTGGTTCGATAATTATTATACAAAACCTACATTACAATATGTCGCCACAAGATAAAGTTAAAAAAATCGCTAACGACGAGAATATTTATCAAGTTGGTGGCAAAGAAACAGGTGCTTGCAAAGTAATTGGTAAAAACCACATTGTTGTTATTAGGAATGGCGAAGTAAAACCGCTTCTTACAACCACTAAAAAATGCGACACCTTATCGTTTGTAAACAACGATGACAAACGAGAGATAACCTTTGGTGCACACCCTAACCACGATGTATATGCGGGCGAGACCGAGCTTGTTATACGCAAAGGCCGAAGCAAAACCATTACTTTGTCTGAAGTAGGTACGTTCCAGTTCCATGACCACTTGCAGCCGGGCACTGCCGGCAACTTTATTGTAAAGCCTTAATCAAGAACAGTTGGTTATATCTCAGTAATACTGCTACCATATAAGTAATGGCAACAAAATCAAAACATATTGATATTGACTATAAACTTATGCAGCACATCGAAAGTGCTGCTAAAGCTGCACATGTTTCACCAAGAGAATATATTAACAATGTTTTACAAAAACAAGTCGCACTTGATGCACCTGCAAAAAATATAGTTCAAAACACTAATAGTTCATTGCCCGCGGAAGTTAAGTTGTTTGGCGATGGCGGGTCGCGCGGTAACCCTGGGCCAGCAGCAGGAGGCTTTGTGGTGCTTGATATGCAAAACAAAGTACTGCACGAAAGCGGCAAGTACCTAGGTATTGCCACAAATAACTACGCCGAATACCATAGTCTAAAAGGTGGGCTAGAATTATGCGCCAATGAGGGCGTTGCGGTCGTGCACGTGTATATGGATAGCCTGTTGGTAATAAACCAAATGAAGGGTAGTTTTAAGGTAAAGCACGAAACCCTCATACCGATACATGCTGCTATAAAAGCCTTGTTACCAAACTTTGAGCACGTAGACTTTACACACGTGCCTCGTGAGCTTAACAAACTGGCCGATGCCGAAGTAAACAAGACATTAGACGCCGTAGCCGAAAACAGGTTGTTTTAGTTAGCAAGACGTTGCAAGGACAGTCCCTGAAGCAGGGTCTGTCCTTGCAATACAGCCGGTTTGTAATACTTTGGCGAGTCAAAGTATCTAAGAACCAATCTTGGCTAAAGAAGTGTATAATGAGTTAGTCTGCCACGTAGCTAACCGCTGGTCTGTAAAAAGACGAGAGGAAAGTCCGGGCGGCATAGGGCAAGTCAGTTGCTAACGGCAACCAAGAGTAATCTTAGGGAAAGTGCCACAGAAACGACACAGCCGAAGTCCGTAAAAGGGCTGGCTATGGTGAAAAGAGTGGGGTAAGAGCCCACAGGTTCTGCAGGTGACTGCGGAGCGAGGTAAACCCTGACTGCTGCAAGGAGGTATATCAACAATAGGTGCCCGCCGTTGGTATATCATAAGATCCGCTTGATCCGCCGAGCAATCGGCGGGCTAGATAGATGGTTAGCCGCTTGGTAAAACAAGTGACAGAACCCGGCTTATAGCGTGACAGACACTAAAAAACTTCCCTAGCCAACAGGGAGTTTTTTTATATGTAGTAGGTTTACTTACTTAAGTGCTGCTTTGACTATTTCTGCAAATGCAGCTGGTTCGTTAACGGCTAGTTCTGCCAAAACCTTGCGGTCTAGTGCAATGTTTTTGTCTTTTAATGCCTTAATTAAAACACTGTAGGTTGTGCCGTTTAAGCGTGCACCCGCGTTAATGCGAGCGTTCCATAATTGGCGGAATGATCGCTTTCGTTCGCGGCGGTCTCTGTGTGCGTTTTCTAACGATTTTACTAACGCCTGGCGGCCTCTTTTGATACTGACGCGGTTACTGTGGGTGAATCCCTTAGTGCCGCGGCGAATTTTATTGTGTCGTGCGCGTGATGTAACGCCTCTTTTAACTCTCATCTTTTAATCTCCTTATATATTGATTATTTAGGCCGAGAGGGTGATGTGAGTGACCCGTGCTGCGGCGCGTAAGCTGGTGCTATTTGCTACCTAGCTTTAATTTTAAATTCTTGGCTGACTTTCCAGTCAACGTTTGTAGCCCTGCAAAACTACGCTTGCGTCTTGCACTTTTGTGCTCAAGCAAGTGATTGCCCGATGCACGGCGCATCATGACTTTACCATTCTTGCTAATTTTGACGCGGTCTTTTGTGCCGCTGTGTGTCTTAAGTTTTGGCATTAATTTGTCTCCTACTTTTTCCTTATAACAAAGCCTAATTGTTTTCCGGCGAAGATTGGTTGTTGGTCTACCGCAATGAGGTCACCAAAACTTTCAATGATTCGCTCGGCTAATTTGAAGCCTATTTCTTTGTGAGCAAGCTCGCGTCCACGGTAGACAATCATGATTTTAACTTTGTGTCCGTCTTCTAAGAATTCGGTAATTTTCTTATTCTTGACGCCTAAGTCATGATCGCTAATTTTTAGTCCAAAGCGCATTTGCTTTATATCTACGACCCGAGCACTACGCTTGTTTTTTTGCAGTTGCTTGGTCTTTTGGTAGTTATATTTTCCCCAGTCGATTATCTTTGCAACCGGTGGATTTGCCTCGGGTGATATTTCGACAAGATCGAGCCCAGCTGCACGGGCTGCATCGAGCGCTTCTTGTCTTGATAGCACACCAAGTTGTGACCCATCTTCGGCAATGACACGTATTTGACTGGCGCGGATAGACTCGTTTATGCGAGTGAACTTGTTAATAGTTTCCTTGTGCTCCTACTTGGGTAGACTTAGTTTTTATTCAATTGTTAATTTTAACAGATGTGACACCGAATAACAAGCACTTTATATTCGGGTCGCTACGCATTCAATTAGACGCCTATAGCTGGATGTTGACGGGGCGGTACTGCAGGGCCTCGGTTATATCTTGAATTCGTATATCTTTAGATTGGTCGATGTCTGCAATGGTTTGAGCAATTTTGATAGTCTTCATGTATACACGAGGCGATAGCTGTAAGCGCTCGGCAGCGGTGTCGAGGAGCTGTTTTGCCTCAGATGCAAGCTGCAAGTTTTGTTTGATTGCTTGGCTACTGGCTTTAGCGTTGGTGGCTCCGCCATTTTTATAACGCTCGGCTTGTGTAGCCCGAACACGCTCAACAACTGACCGCAAATGGGCACTTTGTTTGTTGGACCGTGTTTTGAGTAAATCTTTGTGTTCAACGGTATCGACAGTAATGTGCATGTCGATGCGGTCGGTAATGGGGCCGGAGATTTTTTTGTTATAGTTGGCTATTTGAGCGGGGGTGCAGACGCATTCGTGCGTGCTGCCAAAGTAGCCGCACGGGCAGGGGTTACGGGTTGCGATCAGCATAAATTGAGCAGGATACGTTACGGTTTCTTTGGCGCGAGCAACAGTAATAACTCCGTCTTCGAGCGGCTGACGCAGCGATTCTATGGTGCCGCGTCTAAACTCGGGTAATTCGTCTAAAAACAATACGCCGCCGTGTGCTAATGTTATTTCGCCGGGGCGTGGGTTTTGGCCTCCGCCTACAATAGAAATATCGCTGGCACTATGATGCGGCGAACGAAACGGCCGTGTGTACACGGGTTTGCTAATATCTGCGTTACCAAGACTATGAATGTGCGTAATGTATACTGCTTCGTCGTGTTGCAAACTTGGTAGTAAACCGATGAGTGTTTTGGCAAGCATGCTTTTACCCATTCCCGGCGGGCCATTTAAAAGAATGTTATGTCCACCCGCCGCTGCGACAAGCAGAGCCCGTTTAGCACGTTCTTGGCCAATGACATCGGCAATATCTGGAACGTCGCCATCATCAACTACTGGAGGGGCGTATACGCCGTCTTGTGTATGAGTCGTTTGTAGTGGAGAGCTACTAAAATGGCCTACAAGCTGCAGTAAGCTTTCGAGTGCAACAATACTTACCCGTGGCACTAAAAGCGCTTGCTGCAGGTTCTGAGCGGGTACTAGTATAGTTTCGTAGCCTGCGTTGCGTGCCGCAAGTACCTTGCCAACTATGCCACGCACGCCCTTAACACTGCCATCAAGACCAAGCTCGCCAAAAAGCATGACATCTTTTTGCTGCGGTACAAGGCCCGAAGCCTGCAGTACTGCAAGTGCTATTGCGCAGTCAAAGCTGGTACCACTTTTAGGTACATCGGCAGGCGCCAAATTTATTGTTAATCGTTTTTTAGGAAAGGTAAGGCCGCTACTTACAAACGCTGCACGTATGCGCTCTTTTGATTCATCGACTGCTTTATTGGTTAGTCCTACAATTGTGACCGACGGCAAGCCCTTGCTGCTGTGGCATTCGACAGCCACAATTACCGGCGTATCGCCGTTATGTTGTAAGGAGTATGTGACTGTAGCCATTTTGGTGCACCTCGTTATTGTGTACCCAATGTAAAAGGCTTGAGCTCCGATTGCAAGCTCAAGCCTTTTAAAATGTTTTAGTTTTTGGTTGTTTTTATAAAGTAGAGTGGGTCTGTACTTTGGAACAACGGCTTGCGAGAAGCCGTTGTTCTTGTTGCGTTTTTTGTTTTTGAGCACTTTTTTTATTCAAGTGCTACCCCTATCCTACAAAGCATAAGCCCGTAAGTCAACTAGATTCTACACAGTTTTTACACAGTGTAGAAGTTATCCACAGGATTTTTTATAAATACTGTTTCTGCAGTAAAAATAGACAAGTTTTTTAGGGCAAGTTAACGTATGAAAATAGCCAAAAATACAAAAATTTATAGCAATTGTAGCTTGTCTTAGTAGAAGGCGCGTAACAGGTAGAGCGCGTAGTAAAGCAGTAAATAAAGTGCTCAATAAAAATCGTAGTATATTGATATTTTGTTGTAAAAATAAAATATTCATTCATGCGCCTAGTTCTACTTAGTAACAGATTACTAGTTATAATAAAACTAAAAATAACAACAGTTTGTTGATTAAAAAAAGTATTGCTATTTTAAAACGCTTGTGCTATAAATATGTGTATCAGCTTTCAAAAATAAAAATGCTGAAAAGTGCCACAAAACATACGTCGTTCCACTCAGCCTAAAGCTGAATGGAGCGGTCAGTCAAAGTCAACGATAGACAAGCGCCTAATAGTTTATTTTATAGCGGCGGATTTGTCGTCGTTGACTCCTAGTTAACTAACCAAACATCACACAATGAGCTGTGATGTTTTATATTGTGCGACATAGGTAATACTAAGAGCGAACACATAAACATTAGTTTTGTTTGTTTTTAAAAAAAGTTACAATGTGACTATGAACAATAATTATAAACGTCTTGCCGTAAAGGTATTGCTTTGCCTGGCTGTATTTTTATTAATTATTTCTTTTTCTTCACCGTATAGGCTACCTTTGATAGCTGTAGTTTTGCCAACGCTACCACTTGTGCTAGCAGTTGTTTATGCAACACGTTTGCTACTTTCTTTTTTTGGAGTTAATGAAAAGTTGTTTAAGCCAGTTGTGTATGTTGTTAGTCTTATGGCAGGTATCACAATCGTGTTGTTATCGCTCGGACAGTTAACGTTTAGAGATTTTTTCTTGTTACTGAGCCTTGGTTTGGTTTTGGGCTTTTATATGACAAGAATGTTTGCCAGTACAAATGACGATTTATAAATCGAGCCAAAGTACTTATGTTATGACACGTATTTTGTTACTATAGTATTATGGACAATGCAGAACAAAAAACAGCTCCAATCGAGCTACCGGCGCCACAAATACAAGCTGGCACTAGCGCCGCTCCAACTGCTCCTAATGCGGCATTCATGGAGCAGCCCTCATTAGATGCTAGTAATACTGTCGGCGGCAATCAGTCGGTTGTATCTACGCAGACACCACCGGTAGTACCTCAGCCAACACAGCCTGTTACTGACACTGCTACCGCACACATCGCTGCACATGACGTTGATTTAATAGAAAAGGAATGGGTACAAAAAGCCAAAGCCATAGTGGCGCATACGACTGGCGACCCATATACTCAAAACAAAGAAATTAACAAAATTAAGGCAGACTATATCAAAAAAAGGTACAATAAAGATATAAAACAAACCAACGAATAGCTTAGTAATATGTCTGGTGTCCTTATAACAATAATGGTTTTGCTTGTACTGTTTATAACAGGAGCTTTTATTTGGTTCTTGCAAGCACGCAAGATTTGGCGAGAACAAAAGAACTTTGAGCGAGGCCTTAAAATGGTCCCGCTACTTATACATTTGCCTCCACAAAGTGACGATACCGAAGTTGGATCTCGTGATGCGCGCGATGTATCTGAAGAAACTATTAGTAAAGCGCAAATAATGTACAACATTATTAGTAGTACCATCCAAAAGGGTTTTAAGAGTAAGCTGTACGGTCAGCGACATTTTACATTCGAAATTGTTGCTAGCAAGGGGTTTGTGAACTTTTATGCGGCAGTGCCTGTAGCGCTGGTAGATGTTGTGCAACAAGCGGTTGTTAGTGCATACCCAACAGCACGCCTAGAAGAAGTAGCTGAGCATAATATTTTTAGCCCAGTGGGCAAAATAACAGGTACAATCGGTGGCGAGCTTATACTAAAAGAAAACTACGCGTATCCGATTGCTACCTACCAAGATTTAAAGCGTGACGCCATGCAGTCAGTTTTAAATGCGCTGAGTACACTCGAAAAAGAAGACGGTGCGGGTATACAAATTTTAATGCGACCAGCCGACCCATTGTGGCGTAAAAACGCTGTTGCACTTGCTAGTAAAAAGCGTAAGGGTAAAGACAAGAAAAAGGCTGCACTGAGCAGTGGTGGTTGGTTGCGACAAATTTTTGCAGCCCCACTTAAGCCACCAGAAGACAAAAGTGAGAAAAAAGACGGCGGATCTGATTTATCGGGTGTCGACCAAGAACTTATTAATGCTATAGAAGAAAAAAGTAAATATGCAGGGTACGAAGTACTTATTCGTATTGTCGCATCAAGCAATGTGAGTCAACGTGCGCAGGCCGTTTTAAGCAACGTCGTTGCGACGTTTTCGCTATTTGATGCCCCAGGTCGTAATGGCTTTAAGTACACGGCAGCAAAAGATATAGATAATTTTGTGACCGCCTATATAATGCGGTTCTTCCCACAAGAAAGTAATAAGAGCGTTTTAAATAGTGTGGAACTTGCCACTATATTCCACTTTCCAGACCAAAGTAACGTGCCGACTAGCCAGCTCGAGCGCCAGGCGAGCAAGCAAGTCGACGGCCCACGTAATGTTCCAGACAAAGGCTTGTTGTTGGGCTATAACGTCTTTAGGGGTGCAAAAAAACCCATTAGGCTAGCAGATGTAGACCGTGCCCGTCATATGTACGTTGTTGGCCAAACTGGTGTTGGTAAATCTGTATTTTTAGAAAACCTCGCCTTGCAAGACATGTTAGATGGCAAGGGATTTGCTTTTATTGACCCGCACGGCGATACTGCCGAAAAAATATTAAGCATGGTACCCAAAGAGCGTACAGAAGACGTTATATACTTTTGCCCAGCCGATATGGATTACCCAATCGGCCTTAACCTGTTTGAATTTAGCAGCCCCGAGCAAAAAGACTTTTTGATACAAGAAGCAATAAACATGCTTTATAAACTGTACGACCCACAGCACCAGGGTATTATTGGCCCACGCTACGAACACTGGTTTAGAAACGCCGCGCTCACCATTATGGCCGACCCAGCTGGCGCCACTTTTATAGATATACCAAAGGTATTTACCGACAACAAATACGCCAAGCAAAAGCTGGAATATGTAACCGACCAAACGGTGCAGGATTTTTGGAATAAAGAAATGGCTAGTACGAGCGACTACCACAAAAGCGAGGTGTTGGGTTGGTTCGTAAGTAAGTTCGGCGCCTTTTTAAGTAACGAAATGATGCGTAACATAATTGGCCAAACTAAGAGTAGCTTTGACCTGCGCGAGATTATGGACAATAAAAAAATTCTGCTTGTTAACCTAAGCAAGGGTCGTACAGGCGAACTTAACAGCAAGCTTTTGGGTATGATTTTTGTTATGAAGTTCCAGGCTGCTGCCATGAGCCGCGCTACCATTCCCGAAAGCGAACGTGTAGATTTTTGTTTATACGTTGATGAGTTCCAGAACTTTAGTACCGATAGCTTTGCAACTATTATGTCAGAGGCACGTAAATACCATCTTAACCTTATTGTAGCCAACCAGTTTACGACCCAGCTAAGTGAGGAAATCCGTGATGCTGTGTTTGGTAATATGGGTACAATTGTTAGCTTTAGGATTGGCCAAAACGATGTCGAGAGCCTAAGTAGGTACTTCCAGCCACTATTTGATGGTGACGATTTGCTGCGCGTACCAAACTGGAACGCAGTGGTGCGCACCCTTATTGGCGGTGTGCCAACGCAGCCTTTTAGTATGGCTGGTCTGCCGCCACTAGGTAGCCCAAACAAGGGCTTGGGCGATGCGCTAAAGCAGCTAAGTGCAGCCAAATATGGTCGTCCAAAATCGGTTGTTGAATCTGAGATTTTTGCACGACTTGCTACCAAAGACGATGGGCTACCAGCTGCCGGTGCAAGCAGGCCACGCTCAGGTATGGCCCCGGCGGGTCAGACCCCAGGCCAGCCAGCTGCACCAAAAAGCGGCTCATCATTTTTAGATGAGTGGCTAAATAAAAAGCAAACTAACAGCTTTAAAATGCCGGCCTCGCCGTTCAAGGGTGCACCGGGCCAAACAACGGCGCAGGCACCAATGCCAGCTCAGCAACAAGTGAGCCAACCTTTGGCGCCTGTAGCTGCCCCACAACCAGTCCAAATGCCAGCCCCGCAAACTACGCAGCCTCTAGCCCAAATGCCGCCTGCAGGGCCTGTAGTACAACCACAAGCGCAATCATTGCCTCCAACACAAGCCAAAGCCGTTCCAGCTCCCGTGAGCACTAACGATGAAGGAGTTTTATTGCTGCGCCCTACACCAAAACCAATTCCGACGCTAGAAGAAGCCTTAGCAAATAGCGGCGAGATTAAAATAGACGAAAACGGTCAGTTAATTACGAGCGATACAGATCAGCAATAATTCATTCTAAATAGGTGGTTATTTACGGCGTCTTGTTACTGTTACATACAGCACTAGCTCGATAATCACACCAAATACAAAGCCCGCTGCTAAAAAGATAATAAACATCAGGTAATTATATTCGTAGCCATATTTTTTGGTAAGCCAAAGTAGCAAAAAACTTCCCGTAACCGCACATAGGCCACCACCAATAATACCACTTGGTCGCGCTACACTTGCTGATGCAACTTCGCTGACTTTTTCGACAACTGGTTGGTGAATCAATTTACTTACTAAACGTGACGGAGCGCTTAAATTACGCCTGGTACTATTCATGGTTCGACGGTAAGCCATGTCTTTTAGCTCCCGATTTATGTAGCCATCTTGTCGCTCGGTAGGGGCGGTTTCAGTCGGATTCAATTCTTTGCCGCTAATAGCGTGTGTTTCGACTGATTTTTTAATAGAGTCGATGTGCTCACTTTTTTTATGTTTTTCGCTGTCATGCTCAGCCTTTTGTTTGAGTGCCTCTAAGTGTTCTTTGGCACGTTCAGCCGTTTCATGTGTAGTTAAGCTTTCGTGTTTTGGTGGATGAGATAGGTGTTCACTCACTTTTTAAAACCCTCCCGTTGGCGCGTATTCAGCTCGTATAAGCGCAAGTTCTTTAGCGAGTACACGGCTACGTGCGTAAAAATAACCAACAAATGTAACGACTATAAAGCCTATGATAGCGCTGGTTCCCGGACCGGTATTTGGCAGGGTTTCTAAACCTTTAACAACAGGGCAGTCGACAGCCATACTGAGTTCGTTGCCATAAATATTACTTATGCGGCAGTCATAACTTCCTGATACGTTCGACGGTGCATTTGTTGCAGGTATTGGATTTTTAAGCGTCACCTTAAATGATTTAGTCACATCTGATCTTGCACTGACACTTGCTAGCACGAACGATACTTTTTTGGTGTTTTTATCATATGTTCCACCTTGATCTTTTAAAAATGCTTCGTCGAGTGTTGCGTACTCTAAAATATCACCAACATAATCTGTAGCTATAATGTTTTTGCGTTCAAAGTCCTGAGTGTTAGTGGTAATAAGCGAGTATGCAAGCACGTCGCCAGCTTTGACAACTGTGTTTATTGCTTTATCACCTTCAAGATTTTGCGTAACATTCTTAACTTTTTTAATTTCGCCCAGCGGCTTTTCGGAGTCTAATTCAACCACTTTCGTACAGTCAGTTTCTTGTTTGGTACTTTGACCTGTGACGCTATATATGACGATGACGTTTGCGGTAAATTTACCAACAGCGTATACGTGCTTTGTTGTATCGCTAAATTGTCTTGATTCTTTTGATTGTTTTTTGCCGTTACCAAAATCATAATTATAGCCGTAAACTGTCGTTACTTTTTCATTCGTACTTGTAACAGTTGTTTTAAATGTTACTTCACGGGTGGTTTTATTTACGCTCGTATCTAATAAACTACAATATACTTTTGCTTGTACGCATTTTGGATCATCAGCTTTCAGCGAAGGATCGTATATGCAGGGTTTTACTGGTGGTTGCGGAGGCTTGCAGGCCGAATCGCTTGCCTTTAATGCTGGGTTGTATTCGCAGGGAATAATAACACTTACACAGGCTGGACCACCCTTTACATCTGTAGCATTAACTGCCTTGAGTATTGCAACATTACATACAGTTGGGCTTGGCCCAGTAAAAGGGTTTTTAACCTTGACTACTATATCTAATACGCTATAAGCGGTACTGTAACTTAGATTACCGACAGGCTGACGTAGTACGCTGCCCGCCAATACTAAATTGCTTGGTGAGACAATATCGTAATTTTTTAAATCTAATTCATCTTGTATAAGCACTTGTTCGGCTAGTGAATCTTGCTGTATATTGCGGTATTCAAACCTGTACGTAAAGCTATCTCCTGGCTTAACTGTTTCGGGTTTTCCTACAATAGACTTTACTAAATCAAGCCTCGGTTGCTGAGGAGTGAATTTGCCTACTTGAGTATAGTTGCCGCAGTCTTTTAAGATCCAAAACTGCGTTCCATCAGCTTTTTTACCGGTCCACGCATCGTAGGTGTTTCGGGGGTTACGAATATCCCAAGCCCTTAAGTCTCGCATGTATACATATTTTTCGGGTGCATACGTAAGCTTAACTTCGGATTTTTTAAATGTGTTGGCAACATTACTATAATTAGCGAGTGAATTACGCCCTGTAGTCCACCAGTCATTTTTATCTGAAACGATCTTAGTATTTGGGCTGTTTGGCAGGGCTTCTATATCTGCACGTGTCAGGCCAAATTTACCATATATAGCCGCTACATCTGTTGACGGCGTATCCCAGGCAGATAGTATGCCAGACTTGTTAGTGAGACCATTAATAATGTGGTTGTCTGAAAACGCTAAAGATTTTTCTGGAGGTGCAATAATTGCAAACATTTGTATAAACATAGCCAGCGCAATCAGCCCAAAGCCCGTGCGCCGTAATGTTGATTCTTGATGAACTCGTTTTGCGTAAAAAGAAACCTGCTGAAGTAGGCTTGGGTTAAACGGTAGGTTCGATACTAATCTTCGAAACATAGTTGTTTGGTGTGATTGTTTTTATTTATTTTGCTATAGTGCTCGTGGTTATTTAACCACATTTTCATGTGTTCAAACAAGTTTTTATGGGCATTTTTTTTACAATCTTGCGATTTATCACACTATTCTGCTACACTACAGATATAAAGCAAGCAAAATAAGAGGGAAAAGTCAGTGGCTAAAAAAGACGTCAAGCCTAGCTATGGTTCTGAATCAATTCAAGTACTTGAAGGGTTAGAGCCGGTACGTAAACGACCAGGTATGTATATTGGTGGCACGGGTCGTGACGGCCTGCATCACTTAATTAAAGAAATTGCCGATAACTGTATTGACGAAGCTATTGCTGGCCATGCCACAATGGTCCGCGTAACATTACTTGCAGATGGCGGCTGTCGAGTCGAAGACGATGGTCGCGGTATTCCTGTTGATAAAATGGCCAAAACCGGTATTAGTGCGCTTGAGACAGTTTTAACGGTACTACACGCCGGCGGAAAATTTGGTGGCGGTGGCTATAAAGTATCTAGTGGTCTGCACGGTGTCGGTAGTAGTGTCGTGAATGCGCTTAGCACCAAGCTTATTGCCGAAGTTAAGCGTGACGGCGGTAGTTATAGACAAGAGTATGAACAAGGCAAGCCCCTTACCAAAATTCAGCGAATTGGCGACAGCACCGAGCACGGAACCACAATTACGTTTTACCCAGACCCGACTATTTTTAAAGAAACAGTCGAACTTGAATACCAATGGGTAGTTGATTATTTGCGCCACCAAGCTTATCTCACAAAAGGTGTTAAAACCTACGTTGAAGACGAAAGAACTGGCGATAAGTACGGATTTTATTTTGAAGGTGGTATACAAAGCTACGTTAAACATTTAAATTTTGGCAAAGAAGTTGTTGACGATGAAGCCTTTTATGTCGATAAAATGGTCGAAGATACTCAAGTCGAAATTGCTATGCAATATACCGACGCATACACCGAACTTGTAAAGCCTTTTGCAAACAACGTACTTACCCCTGATGGTGGTACTCACTTGACGGGCTTTAGGTCGGCATTAACACGTGTTATTAACGAATACGCTCGCAAAAGCGGCCTCTTAAAAGAAAAAGAAGAAAACCTATCTGGTGAGGACACTCGCGAGGGTCTAACTGCTGTTATTTTAGTAAAACTACCAGACCCACAGTTCGAGGGTCAGACTAAAAATAAATTAGGTAACCCCGAAATTCGTGGCTACGTAGAGACGGTCATGACGGAATGGTTTGGCTACTACCTAGAGGAACACCCGGGTATTGCCCGCAAAATTGTTGGCAAAAGCCTGCTTGCTGCCAGGGCTCGTAAAGCGGCCCGCGCTGCCCGTGATAACATTATTCGCAAAGGTGTTCTCGAGGGCGCAAGTATGCCGGGTAAGTTGGCTGATTGTAGCAGTAAAAACCCAGCCGATAGCGAGATTTACCTTGTAGAGGGTGACAGTGCCGGCGGTAGTGCCAAGGGTGGTCGCGATAGCAAGACGCAGGCTATTTTGCCTTTGCGTGGTAAGGTGCTTAACGTCGAGCGCGCCCGCTTAGACAAAATGCTTGCCAACAACGAAATCGTAAACCTTATTAAGGCACTTGGCGTAGGTATTGACGAGCAGTTCGACATGAACGGCCTCCGCTACCACCGTATCGTTATTATGACCGACGCCGACGTTGACGGTAGTCATATTAGTACGCTGCTACTCACGTTCTTCTTTAGATTTATGCGCCCAGTTATTGAAGGTGGGTATTTGTACCTTGCTAAACCGCCACTATTTGAGCTAATTAAGCCAGGCCGCAAAAGCAGCACCTATGCCTATAGCGATGAGCAATTATCGCAAATTTTAGACGAACATATTGCCGCGCGCCGCGTCAGTGGAGCTGCCATTGAGCCAAAAGACGAAGCCTATAAGCAAGCTGGCTTTATAGAGCAAAAGCGCTACAAAGGTTTAGGTGAAATGGATGCCGAGCAGTTGTTTGAAACTACCATGAACCCCGAGAAACGCGTGTTAATACAAGTACGAGTCAACGACGCCGAAAAAGCTGACCAGATCTTTAGTAAACTTATGGGAACAGAGGTAGAACTGCGTAAAAACTTTATACAGACGCATGCTAAATTTGTAAAGGACTTGGATATCTAACATGAACGACGATACAACGACAAATAATGACGAGCTTATCATTAATAATCCTCTCGATGCAGAAGTTGAACTGTACGACCCAAAGGTAGACCGCGATGACACCACACAAACGCACAGTAAAATAGTCGAAATGCGCACCGTCGAAGACGTCATGGAAGACAGCTATTTGCGTTATAGCATGAGTGTCATTGTGTCTCGAGCTTTGCCAGATGTTCGTGACGGTCTAAAGCCCGTACACCGCCGTATTTTGTATACAATGAATCGTGATGGCCTCCGCGCAGGCGGTAAGCACCGTAAAAGTGCCAACGTTGTTGGTGCGGTAATGGGTGACTATCACCCTCACGGTGACGCAAGTATATATGACGCAATGGTGCGTATGGCGCAGCCGTGGGCAATGCGTTACCAGCTTGTAAATGGGCAGGGTAACTTTGGTTCTATGGACGGCGATCCACCAGCTGCTATGCGTTATACCGAAGCTAAAATGGCCCGCCTTAGCGAAGAACTTTTGCAAGATATCGAAAAAGATACCGTCGACTGGCGCGAAAACTACGACGGTCGCTTAAGCGAACCTTCTGTTTTGCCAGCAAAACTACCAAACCTACTACTGAACGGTCAGCTAGGTATTGCCGTTGGTATGGCAACCAATATTCCTCCGCACAACCTCGGCGAGCTTGTCGATGCAACGGTTGAACTTATAGATAACCCAGAGGCCACATTAGACGACCTATTACAACATGTTAAGGGTCCAGACTTTCCAACCGGCGGCTTTTTGTACGGCAAAGAGAGTTTACGTAACGCCTATGCTACCGGTCGTGGTGGTGTGGTTACCCGCGGTGTAGCCGAGATTGTCGAAGGCACCAAAGCTAATCGCCAGCAGATTATAATTAGCGAGATTCCGTATGGCTTAAACAAGGCCAGCTTAATCGAAAAAATTGCCGACCTATATAAAGAGAAAAAAATTGCCGGCCTGAGTGATATTCGTGACGAATCTGCTCGTGGCCAGGTGCGTATAGTGATTGACCTTAAAAAAGACGCCTACCCGAAAAAACTTTTGAACCAGCTGTACAAGCTAACGCCACTGCAACAATCTTTCCACTTTAATATGCTGGCTCTTATCGATGGTATACAGCCGCGCGTATTGGGCTTAAGCGACATTTTAAGTGAGCACATCAAGCACCGCCAAGTTGTGGTGCGTCGCCGTACTGAATTCGAACTACGCAAAGCCAAAGACCGTGCCCACATACTAGAGGGTTATAAAATTGCGCTTGATCATATTGAAGAAGTTATTAAAACAATTCGCGCCAGCAAAACTAGCGAAGAAGCCCAGATAAACCTTATTAAAAAGTTTGGTTTAAGCGAAATTCAGGCCAAAGCTATTTTGGCTATGCAACTTAGGGCGTTGACCGGCCTCGAGCGCCAAAAAATTGAAGACGAGTTAGCAGAGCTTGTAAAACTCATTAACGAGTTAGAAGCTATTTTGGCAGATGAAAAGAAGATCTTGGCAATTATTAAAGCCGAAATGTTAGAGCTAAAAGAAAAATATGGTGACGAGCGACGCACCAAGATTATTCCTAACGAGCTTGGTAAGTTTAGCGACGAAGAGCTGATTCCAGAAGAGCAAATTGTGGTTACTATGACTAACGCCAACTATATAAAGCGCAGCTTGGCGAGCGAATATAAGCGACAAAACCGTGGCGGTAAAGGCAAGCGTGGCATGACTACCCGCGAAGAAGACGTAATAGAGCACTTGGTTATGGCTAGCACGCACGACTATATATTGTTCTTTACAGACAAGGGTCGCGTATTCCGCCTTAAGGCCTACGAGATACCTGCAAGCAGTTTAACCGCCAAAGGTATTGCTGTGGTCAACTTGCTGCAATTGCAGCCAGAAGAGGCCGTATCAAGCATTATAGCTATGGGCGCTAAAGACAGCAGTGGGTTCTTGTTTATGTGTACGACCCGCGGCGTGGTTAAAAAGACCGCCTACGAGGCCTACCAAAACGTACGACAAAGTGGCCTTATAGCCATTAACCTCGATGAGGGCGACACGCTAAGGTGGGTTAAGCAGACAACTGGTAAAAACGAGATTGTCATTAGTACACTGCAAGGCCAGGCAATTCGCTTTGGCGAGGGCGATGTACGTGCCATGGGCCGTGTTAGTCGCGGTGTACGTGGTATACGCCTCCGCGCTGGTGACGAAGTTATTGGTATGGATGTCGTACAAGAAGATTCAAGTATCTTTGTTATTAGCGAGCAGGGTTACGGCAAGCGTACCAAGATAAGTCAATTTACACCGCACGCACGTGGTGGTGTGGGTATCCGTAGCGCAGTTGTTAACACCAAAACTGGTAAGCTTATGGGTGTTGCAACCCTTACGGCCGAACTTTCAGAGGTCATAATTATCTCTGTAAACGGCCAAACTATTCGCTTGGGCCTAAAAGACATTCCAGAACTTGGCCGTGCCACACAAGGTGTGCGTATTATGCGCCTTAACGACGGTGACGCAGTTGCTAGCATGGCATTAGTAGACACTACCGCCGAGGGCGAAGACGACAACGAAGAACCAGCTGCTGAAGCCCCAGCCGAACCCATAAAAGCTTAGTTCTATTGCTGGGTCAGACTCAGAATTTACAATAGTTAAGTCGTTGCGTTTGTTGCAACAATATATGCTTGACATAAGATACAAAACTAGTGTATCTTTAAAAGAACGTTTCGGAGCCTTTATTAAAGTGTCTCTAACTCCCAAAGGGGAGTGAAGTACGAAACGCACGTTAAAAATTGAGTTGTGCAACGTCAACGTTAATTTTGATTTTAAGAATCAGTACACATTGATTTATCAATGTTTTTTTGGAGAGTTTGATCCTGGCTCAGGATGAACGCTGGCGGCGTGCCTAATACATGCAAGTCGAACGGTAAGGCTTTCACAGTTTGCTGGTAGTGGTAAAACACTCGAGCAAAGCGTGAAAGTACACGAGTGGCGGACGGCAGAGTAACGCGTAGGAATGTACCCCAAAGTGAGGGATAACTGCTCGAAAGAGTAGCTAATACCGCATGTGGTCTTCGGATTAAAGCTTCGGCGCTTTGGGAACAGCCTGCGTAAGATTAGCTAGTTGGTAGTGTAATGGACTACCAAGGCGACGATCTTTAGCTGGTCTGAGAGGATGATCAGCCTGACTGGAACTGAGACACGGTCCAGACTCCTACGGGAGGCAGCAGTAGGGAATTTTCCACAATGGGGGCAACCCTGATGGAGCAACGCCGCGTGCAGGATGAAGGCTTTCGGGTCGTAAACTGCTTTTATTTGTGACGATTATGACAGTAGCAAATGAATAAGGGTCGGCTAACTACGTGCCAGCAGCCGCGGTCATACGTAGGACCCGAGCGTTATCCGGAATTACTGGGCGTAAAGAGTTGCGTAGGTGGTTTGTTAAGCGGGCAGTGAAATCGTGTGGCTCAACCATACACACATTGTCTGAACTGGCAAACTTGAGTGAGATAGAGGTAACTAGAATTCCAAGTGTAGGAGTGAAATCCGTAGATATTTGGAGGAATACCGATGGCGTAGGCAGGTTACTGGATCTCAACTGACACTAAGGCACGAAAGCATGGGGAGCAAACGGGATTAGATACCCCGGTAGTCCATGCCCTAAACTATGGATGCTAGCTGTTTGAGGTATCGACCCCTTAAGTAGCGAAGCTAACGCGTTAAGCATCCCGCCTGTGGAGTACGAGCGCAAGCTTAAAACATAAAGGAATTGACGGGGACCCGCACAAGCGGTGGAGCGTGTTGTTTAATTCGATGGTAAGCGAAGAACCTTACCCAGACTTGACTTCCTTGGAAGCTTTTCGAAAGAAGAGTGTGCCTTCGGGAACCAAGTGACAGGTGTTGCATGGCCGTCGTCAGCTCGTGTCGTGAGATGTTAGGTTAAGTCCTTCAACGAGCGCAACCCTTGTATTCAGTTGAATTTTTCTGAATAGACTGCCCTGGTAACAGGGAGGAAGGAGGGGATGATGTCAGGTCAGTATTACCCTTACGTCTGGGGCTACAAACACGCTACAATGGCCGGTACAAAGGGCAGCCAACCCGCGAGGGGGAGCAAATCCTATCAAAGCCGGTCTCAGTTCGGATAGCAGGCTGAAACTCGCCTGCTTGAAGCTGGAATCGCTAGTAACGGTAAGTCAGCACATTACCGTGAATACGTTCCCGGGTCTTGTACACACCGCCCGTCAAACCATGAAAGTCACCAATACCTGACGTCCAGCCTTGTGCTGGCCTAAGGTAGGGGGGATGATTGGGGTTAAGTCGTAACAAGGTATCCGTACCGGAAGGTGCGGATGGATTACCTCCTTTCTAGGGAGAATCAGTCGCTTGCAGAATTTATTCTGTAGGTAGACAGGCGATACTTTAGGCAACATATTGTAAGTTCGTATGTTGTCCCACAAAGATCGAACTTCTGGTGTTAATTAACCACCAAGGACGTTGCACAACTCAATATTTAACGCTTCGCGTTTATGAGGACAACCATATGAATGGTTTTCCTCATCGCGCGGAGGGGCAGAATAAATCTGCCCACTCGGCTGCTCTTTTCCGAACAGCCAAACAGCCACCTAAAACGGGTGGTTTTTTAGTGCCTTTAAACATGTGGACAAAACTAGCAAAATGTGCTAAAATAATGTGCATAAATGACACAAATAAATAACGGTATAAATAATCCCGACATACAGCCTCAAATAGGTGCTGAGCTTGGAGAATTTAACCCGTTAGTAAACCCTGAGTTAGCCCTGCAAACATACGAAAGTTTTGCGGCAGGCCCAACCCGTAAAGACGAGCGTGAAGCTTTTAAAAACGACCAAACACACCACCTCGAAATGACATACCCAGATCTAGACTATGAAGTCGCTGTTCAGACTCAAGAAACTCTTGAAACCTTAAGAGAAAAAGCTGCTGCTACATACGGTGAGGGCTCATTGACGGTTAGTTCTATAGATTACCGTATACAAGAAGCAGAGTTTTTGCAGATAGCTGCTAGGTTTAATGCTGCTTCACAAACTGACAACCTAGCCGAACTTCAGGATCTTGCTGAGCAATTTGTTCGTAGTAACGACCAACTTTACGGTAAGCCCGACCAAGAAATTGTCGACACGATGTTGTTTGACCTTAAGCAGCGTTATACAAGCGACGACCCTCGAGTACAAAAATTATGGAGCGAGCTTGAAGCGGGGTTTAGTATGCAACTTGCCGACGGAACAGACGTATCTGTACAAGCGTTAGAGATACCTAAAGAAGCTAAGCGACAGTTACCAGAACTCTCTGAACAAGCAAAAGAACTATTAGCTGCCGAGTGGAAACTTATGTTTCCTGCAGTGGTGGAAGCGCGCGGTTTATTAGGTGATATCATCGCCGCAGAGCAAGGTTTTGAAAGTAATTATGATCTTAATGAAATTAAGTTTAGCGGAAAACGCACGGCTGATTTATTTCGTATCGCAGTACAAGGCTTGGCCGACCAACATCAAACCTCACCTTTTGCTGTCGAAGAAAGCGAACAAGGTACAACTGCCAGCTGGGAATCGGGTAGGCAAGCAGTCGTTGTTGGTTTGAATATGATTCCTAAAAAGTGGTCAGGAGTTCGAGAAACCGGTGTACACGAATCTATGCACGGCTTAAAGTCATCAAATGGCTTATTGTCTGGCGAGCCGGCAATGGCTACAGGAGTTTTTAGTAGCAAAGCAGATGGTTCGTTTGTTGACTACCTTACATATGAAGAAGGAAATAACAGTCTCGGCGAGCAGGTGGTCGGTATGGCAGAGGAAGATAGCGGAGTCGTTAAAGGTAGGTATAACTATCTACTAATGGCCGGGCTCGTATACCGTGGGTTTAGTGATAGACAGGTTAAGGAAGTGTTCGAAAAGTTAGTTACTATTGAGCGCATTTGTTTAGAGCCTGACTTTGATATGCAAAAAGCAGCACCTGAAATAGCCGAACAAGTAACAACAAGGGGCGTTATGCGCTTATTTAGGGGTACGCCAACAAATGCTCCCGTAACCGTAGACGGGCACATGCCAATATTTACAAAAGATATTGCTTACTATAATGGTCGAGTCATAGCCACTGAATTTTGGAATGGAGTCGAAGAAGACGCTGTAGTCGTAGGTCAATCAGCCTATGAACAAGCAATTGCAGCAGGTCAAAGCACTACCAAGGCAGAGCAAGCAAAACGCAATGCAACACGCGAGTATTTTCACGAAATCTTCGAGATTCAGGCACAGGGAAAAATCGACCCAACCGAGCCAGTTCAGTACGCTGCAGCCAAAGCCGCCTACCAAAAACGCTAACTGTAAGACTTCTGTCTTGAGTTTTGTGCGCATTTACGCTAGAATAATGCAAGTATTTGGTTAGCCCTAAGGTATGGGCGATTAGCTCAGCTGGTTAGAGCGCGTCACTGATAATGACGAGGTCGGAGGTTCGAGTCCCTCATCGCCCACCAATTACGTTAACATTGTAGCTTATCCAATTTTGCGAGAGGATTCGCAAAATTGAGAGGAAACGACTTGGTAAAGTTGCTAATAATGCTCAGCAAACTTGTTTTGTGAGCATTATGGCAACGTTACTATTACGCGTTGACGAGGGGCAGTAGCTCAGTTGGCTAGAGCACCGCCTTTGCAAGGCGGGGGTCCAGGGTTCGAGTCCCTGTTGCTCCACCAAATTTAGAATCCATCTGAAAAGATGGATTTTTAATTTGGTCGTAGTCAGGGAATTGAATCCTGCCCAAGGGTCCAGGTGAAAAATGCCATTCGGCATTTTGCAAGGCAACCTTTCAGATTTGCAACTTGTTGCAAGTAAGAAAGTTGCGGGCCTGCAGAATGCAGGTCGAGTCCGCCTATAAAACCCGTTAATTAGGCTAATACCTCTAAACGTGTTACTATAAGCTTAAGCAAGTGGTTTCTTATAACCTCTCCGTTCTCTTAGATAAGCTTGGCAACTTACTTATCACTACGGTTAGATGAATAACAATCGTGAGTGAATTAAGTAATATGAGGATTTTATAAAATGAGTATGAAACTTTATGTAGGTGGCCTAGCATATAGTGTTACCGAAAAAGAACTAGAAGAATTGTTTGCAACCGAAGGCGCAGTTGTTAGTACGGCAATTATTAAAGACCGCGACAGCGGCCAGTCAAAAGGCTTTGGCTTTGTCGAAATGGCAGATGTTAAAGAAGGTCAAAACGCTATTAAAAACTTAAACGGTAAAGAAGTCAGCGGCCGTGCAATCATGGTCAACCAAGCTCGCCCACAAGAAGATCGACGCTCAGGTGGCGGCGGTGGCAGTTTTCGACGCTAAGTAATAAACCAAAACGAACGTAAAAAAGACCAGCTCACCAAGGCTGGTCTTTGATTGGACGACCACTATGAGTAAAAGTAATATGAGAATCGAAATCGTACGATCTTCGATTGTAGAACTAAGTTCTATGGGGATTGCATCGTGCGAAGGTATCCGCAAGGTGCTAACAAAACATTTTAAGCATGTCGGGGTAAGTACGGTTAATACGCGTGCTGACCTTGACGTACTTGTTGCTAAGCGGCCAGATTTAGTTTTTTTAGGCATGAAATATGTTCCGAGTAATCCAGCACTTGGCATACATGACCCAAATAAAATTTGGATAGGTGACTATTTAGACAAGCATGACATCGCCTACACCGGGTCGGGCGCACAAGCGCACGCCCTTGAGCTCGACAAGAGTCTTTCTAAAAAGCGCGTGCTAGAATGTGGCCTGCAAACAGCACAGTATTTTATAGTTAAACAGCATCAGCCTCATGGGCAAAACAACCTGCAGTTTCCGTTATTTGTTAAGCCTATTGATAGGGGTGGCGGGCTTGGCATAGACGAACAATCTGTTGTGTACGACGAGCCACAGCTACAGGCAAAACTAGACTCGCTCTCGACTCAACTACGGGCAGATGCGCTAGTAGAGTCGTATTTACCTGGTCGAGAATTCAGTGTTGCTATAATCAAAGACTTGCTAACTGGCCAATTCGACACCATGCCACTCGAACTAATTGCACCACTCGACAGCAAAGGTCACCGACTACTGAGTGATACCGTTAAAGCCGCAGACACAGAAACATTTTTGCCAGTCGAACCAAGTGTACTTAAGGAGTCGATTCAGCGATTGGCACTTCGGGTGTTTATATCAATTGGCGCCCAAGATTACGGTCGTATAGATATTCGACTTGATAGTAACAGTACGCCGCAATTTTTAGAGGCTAACCTGATTCCTAGTCTGCTCAATCATTATGGAAACTTTCCAAAAGCCTGCCTTATAAATAGAGGTATTAGGTTTGAAGCTATGGTGCTACAAATCGTAGCGCTCGGCATTAGGCGCAGCACCGCTGTTTTGCTACAATCGCTAGACTTTGCGGTTGAGTTTAACGAAACAGAGACGCTGCCACACGCTTTGTAGCAGTTAAAACGTTGCAAATAAAGCAGCAGTTTACGACACAATAACACTTTACACAAGGCAATATTTTTGCTAATATTACTTGGTATCTTTGAGTTTAGGCACGAGACAGCAGGTCTTCAGCGTAAACTCAAGGCAAGTAACGTAGGGGTAACCCCTCTAATAGCTTGAGTTCGTAACTTAAAAATTTGGCTGACGTTAGTATATAGACAACGATAAGCGTCTATATACAACAAATTTATTAGAACAAAGTGAAACTAATGGGAAACCTGCTTGCAGGTGTCTTATAAGTTAAGCAATGATCTGATATCGAGAAAATTAATAACGGCATCTTGTTCTTGTGACCCACTTATATGGTGTGGAGCACGAGAACGTCAATATAGTTATTTGGTATATACCAATAACTAGTCATATAAGCACACGCATAAGCGCAAGTTTATGTTACATAAAAAGTTACATAAGCGCACACAACGAATGCCTTGACGCAATTTACCGATAAAGGACGTAATAGGCTGCGATAAGCCTCGGGGAGCTGCCCTTCAGCTTTGAACCGAGGATTTCCGAATGGGGAAACCCGGCTAGAGTCATGTCTAGTCACTCTTATCTGAATATATAGGATAGGTAGAGGTAACCGCCCGAACTGAAACATCTAAGTAGGGCGAGGAAAAGAAAGTAAACAACGATTCCGGGAGTAGTGGCGAGCGAAACTGGAATAGCCCAAACCTAGTAAACTTTCATTTAGTAATAAATGAATAAGTTGGTAGACGAATGTTTAATAGGGGTTGTGACGTTGTAAATAACCAGTACAGAGTATTGAATTTATTCAGTATTCTGTAGTGGGAACCGAGGCTACCATTCCTCGGTGTAAGGAGTAGAAAAAGTGGCAATGCAAGCAGAAGGAACTGGAAAGTTCCGCCAAAGACGGTGATAGCCCGGTATGCCAAGTATTGCTAACCTTATTTTTACAATAGTCGAGTAGGACGGGGCACGAGAAACCCTGTTTGAATCCGGGACGACCACGTTCCAAGGCTAAATATAAATTGCGATCGATAGTGAACTAGTACCGCGAGGGAAAGGTTAAAAGAACCCCGGAAGGGGAGTGAAATAGATTCTGAAATTGTGTGCGTACAAGGACTCGGAGGGCTTCGGCCTGACGGGGTGCTTTTTGTAGAACGATCCAACGAGTTAATTGTTAGTGCAGCCTAAGGCAATTGCCGGAGGCACAGTGAAAGCGAGGCTGAATAGGCCGCCATTGTACTAATGATTAGACCCGAAACCAGGTGACCTTACCATGAGCAGGATGAAGCAGCGGTAAAACGCTGTGGAGGTCCGAACCGTAGCGAGTTGCAACACGCCCGGATGACTTGTGGTAAGCGGTGAAATGCCAATCGAACCTGGAGATAGCTGGTTCTCCTCGAAATAGCTTTAGGGCTAGCGTCGTACGGTAACATGCAGGGGTAGAGCTCTGATTCGGACTGCGGCCAGTAATGGTACGCACCCTTGTCAAACTACGAATACTGCATGCGGAACTACGGCAGTCAGAACGGCGGGGCTAAGCTCGTCGCTCAAAAGGGAAACAGCCCAGACCATCAGCTAAGGTCCCTAAATATACACTCAGTGGGAAACGAGGTGAGATTTCTTAAACAATGAGGATGTTGGCTTAGAAGCAGCCATTCATTTAAAGAGTGCGTAACAGCTCACTCATCAAGAGATCTTGCGCGGAAAATGTAACGGGGCTAAAGTGTATTACCGAAGCTATGGGTTCGTATTTATACGAGCGGTAGAGGAGCGTTCCTATTGCGCTGAAGTTGAACCGCGAGGTTTGGTGGAGCGGTAGGAAGTGAGAATGTTGGAATAAGTAACCATAAGGCAGGTGAGAATCCTGCCCACCGAAAGAGCAAGGTTTCCTGGGCCACGGTAATCGTCCCAGGGTTAGTCGGTCCTAAGCCGAGGCGCGTAGCGTAGGCGATGGACAACGGGTTAATATTCCCGTACCGGTGATAAATTGTTAGGAGTGCGCGGCAAAGTAGTAAGAGCGGGTTCATGGTTATACCCGTTTAACAGTGTGTTATGCACTGGAATAAGATGCTCTTTTAGAGCAGATTCGTACGATAATGCTGACCAGAAAAGCTTTCTAACGCGTGTTTATCATCGTCCGTACCGCAAACCGACACAGGTGCTCAGGTCGAGAAGACCAAGGTGTACGAGTGATTCTTCGTTAAGGAACTCGGCAATACAGCGACCGTAACTTCGGGATAAGGTCTGCCCCAGCAATGGGGCCGCAGCTAAAGATTCCACGCAACTGTTTACCAAAAACATAGGTCTCTGCTAACACGAAAGTGGATGTATAGGGGCTGACTCCTGCCCAGTGCTGGAAGGTTAAGGGGAGAGCTTCACGGCTTGAACTGAAGCCCCAGTGAACGGCGGCGGTAACTATAACCGTCCTAAGGTAGCGAAATTCCTTGTCAGGTAAGTTCTGACCCGCACGAATGGAGTAATGATGTGGAAACTGTCTCAACGAAGAGCTCGGTGAAAGTGCATTGACGGTAAAGATGCCGTCTGTCCGCAGCAGGACGAAAAGACCCTATGGAGCTTTACTACAGCTTGACATTGGATCGGATTGTAACATGTGTAGCATAGGTGGGAGACTATGAAGCCATCGCGCTAGCGATGGTGGAGTCAAAATATGAAATACCACCCTTGTTCCAATCTTATTCTTACCCCGACCGTTATCCGGTCAGGGGACCGTGTCTGGTGGGTAGTTTAACTGGGGCGGTTGCCTCCTAAAGAGTATCGGAGGCGTTCAAAGGTTAGCTAGGTACGGATGGAAATCGTGCCGATAGTGCATACGCATAAGCTAGCTTGACTGTGAGGCCGACAAGCCAATCAGGGACGAAAGTCGGAGTAAGTGACCCGCTGTATTAGCATTTATGCTTATGAAAGTGGGATCGACAGCGCAAACGGATAAAAGTTACCCTAGGGATAACAGGCTTATCGGGCCCAATAGTTCACATAGACGGCCCGGTTTGGCACCTCGATGTCGGCTCATCACATCCTGGGACTGGAGCAGGCCCCAAGGGTCCGGCTGTTCGCCGGTTAAAGTGGTACGTGAGCTGGGTTCAGAACGTCGTGAGACAGTTCGGTTTATATCCGCTGTGGACGTCAGGAAATTTGAGGAGATTTGCCCTTAGTACGAGAGGACCGGGGTGAACGTACCGCTGGTGTATCAGTTGTCATACCAATGGCATCGCTGAGTAGCTATGTACGGGAAAGATAAGCGCTGAAAGCATATTAAGCGCGAAACTGACTTCAAGATGAGATTTCCCTATGGAGCCCCCTGAAAGACTATCAGGTTGATAGGCACCAAGTGTAAGCACGGCAACGTGTTCAGCTGAGGTGTACTAATAGGGCCATCGATTTTTTATGATCTATGAGACAGACTTATTCGTTTAAGACTGGCTCATAGATGTGCGATTATGACTAGTTATTGGTACATATCAAAGCAGTTTTGACTGCTAACATGTACATGCCGTTATGATTTTCTCATAACAAACGTCAGCCAACGTGCCATTAGTAAAATGGACATCGATTATGAACTCCCACATGTAATGTGGGGATTGTGTTCGAGCAAGATGCTAGGAGATAGCGATGGATCGAGTGAAGCGTACTCATTGTACGATTTACGAGAGACAGAGTGTTATCGACACCGCAGCTTGCCGAAAACATCGGAGACAGCTCAAGCTTAGCTTGAGATGGGCACCGATGTGTCACAAGTTCCACATCGGTGCCCATGGCGCGAGGGAAACACCTGTTCCCATGCCGAACACAGAAGTTAAGCCTCGTTGCGGTTACTATACTGCTTTTTAGTGGGAAAATAGCACGGTGCCGAATTATAAAAAAGACCTCCTTTACGGGAGGTCTTTTTTTTATGGTTCAGCGTGCTATTTTCCCACAAAAATTTTTGCAAGGACAGACCCTGCAATAACAGATGTAGAGTTATGTTTTAGCAATGCTGCAGGGGATCCAAAAAGTTGACATGAATAGCATAATGTGCTATTATAATGCAGTACGAAAAGCTGTGAACGTGTGTTTGTATTTGGTCGCTTGAACACACTGGAGCTAATAGCGAATCCACTACCCCCTAATAAGTGCTTGCGGTAGGCGTACATATTCTGAATAAAGGAGATGTATGAATAATATAATACGAAGCGCAGTGGCTGCAGGTGCGATTTTTACTGGAACTGTTGTAGGTGAATTACATAACCCCTCTGTTGCTGAGGCTGCGCCAGTAACTACTTGCTATGATAAAAACGGTAGCACAATAGATGCGACAGATTTTGATATTAAAGCAGTTCAAACAGCAGTTGGGGCTGTATCTGATGGTATTTTTGGGCCCGATAGCTGTAAAAAAACTATAGAAGCAGTTGTGAGGCTCGGTCATGTTAGTAGCGAGACTGCTTCATTAAAAATAGGCGACAAAGTGCTTGGTTGGTTAGGTATAGCGACTAAACCTAATACGCCAGAACAACCAACTTCTACAGAAAATGGCTGCGTATTACAGACAACTGCTGATATAAAGGCAATACAACTTGCAACCGGTAGTAAACAAGATGGTGATTTTGGTAAAAAATCTTGCAAAAATTTAATTTCAACACTAAAAAAGCAAGGCTTAATTGATGCGGGTGCAACGAGCGTTACGCTCACGGATGCGTTGGCTGAAAAGGCTGGTATAGATAACGATACAAAAGACCGTGCAGCCTGCGATAAGGTAGGTAAATGCGTACTTGTTCATGCTGTTTTGGGTAAGAACAAAATTGAACTATACGACAACGGCGAACTTATAGACACAACGCTAGTTAATACGGGCAAAGCTGACATGCGCACCCGTAACGGTAGCTTTACCATTGGTGCAGAAAGCTTTACTGGTGACGGTGTACGAATATCACGTGATAACAATGGTAATTTATCTTCTGGCCGTTTGGGCGATCCGCATTTTTTCAGTGGCGGTCAGGCGTTTCACTGGCGCGTAAATTATGACAATGGTACGGTTGGTACAAAAATGACCAGCGACACAGCGTTTGATTACGATAAATGGCTCCCAGCCTACGAGAACAATACCTACAACGGTGGTTATGCCTCACATGGGTGTGTGCATACGCCTCATGACTTTCTACAAAAGTATGATAATGCTTATTTTATAAAAGGCGTTAAAGTGGTTGTTCGCGACCAGCCTACAAAGTAGTAGCGCAACAACTACGACAGCACTATTTTCACCTTTAGATTCTACTGCGCAGCAAAACGATTATAGTTGTACAATATTATTGACATAAGCGTATCATTGTGCTAATATTTACTTAGTTTCGAAAGAAGCGACAAAAAAGAGGGTAGCAAAAGATGTCTCGAAAGAGGCGACCTTTGCTCCTCTTTTTTGTTTTTTACATTCATGCCAGCGAGTGGGCGGCATAAATGGTTTCTTTTAGGGCAGAGTATAAAGAACTTATAAGGAGTGTTAATATGGCTGGAACAAAAGCTGGCGGCAAGGCTGCTGCTGCAACTAACAAAGCAAAATACGGTGCTGATTTTTATGCAAAAATCGGTGCAAGTGGTGGCAAAAAAGGTACAACTGGTGGCTTTTTCGCTAACCGCGAACTAGCTCGTGCAGCTGGTGCAAAAGGTGGCCGTAT
>RFTN01000090.1 GCA_009923445.1 bacterium | reverse complement strand
CATCGATCTCACCTGGACGCCTGGCGGCACCTACCGGCCGCTGACGTCGCAAGAGTCGCTGTTCCGTGAGCGGTACACGACGACGAAGCCGCTGATCCCGACCCGGTCGGTGTTCTTCGCCGGGCAGCAGTGGTGGCTGAAGCGGGGCGTCGCCCAGGCGGCGACACCGGGCCGCTCGAATCACGGCTGGGGGATCGCTGTCGATGCTGCCGAGGGTGTCTCGCCGACCGAGTGCAGGGCGCTCGGCAAGCAGGCGATCGCCTGGTTGCTGGCCAATGCTGCGTCGTGTGGCTGGTCGTGGGAACTGCAGAGCGAACCGTGGCACCTGCGCTACGTCGCCGGCGACCGGATCCCGCAGCGGGTGCTCGACATCGAAGCGTTCCTGGGCGTGAAGCCGTGACCACCGCCATCGTCGCCGTCATCACCGGTGTGTTCGGCATCCTCACCATCTGGGTGCAGGCGAGGGTGCATCGCGACAACCGCAACGACCACGCAGCGACTGCTGCCGTGGTGCAGACGACGGCCGCGGCCGTCGAGCTGCTGGCTGAGGGTCACAAGGAACTGATCGCCGGGCAGTCCGAGATCAAGGCCGACCTCAGAGAGGTGAAGGCCGATCTGCGCGATCACTCGCAACGGTTGCGGCTCGTCGAAGCCGTCGAGCCCGTCGAGCCGCCGAAGCGCACCAGGAGGAAACCAGCATGACCGCTGCGAAGTTCTACACCGCTCTCACCGCTGCGCTCGGTGTCGCTGTGAGCGTCGCCAGCGATGGTGTCATCACCCTCGCCGACGGCCTGGCGATCGCTGCTGCCGCCGTCGGTGCGCTCGGCGTGTACGTCACGCCCAACAAGCCGAAGCAGTGAAGCCGCTGCCCGGTGTGCGCCGGGCGACGAATGCCACCAGGGAGGCAACAATGAGCAAGGCCAAGTCCACCGGCGTCGACATCGACGCCATCCTCGCCGGCAACATGCGCAAGCGGCCCGGCACCCAGTGCGACACATGCACAGCGATCGCGACAATGCCCGCCGACTGGCAGGCGAAGATCGCTGGGGTATTCGCCGACAAGGCGGGCCACTCGATCGCCAACATTGTCGACATCTTCAGGGCCCTCGGCCACGACATCGGCAAGACATCGATCGAGCGACACCGCAACCGTGGGTGCCTGGGCAGTCGTGGCAACGCCTGACATCGACGCCGTGCTGGCGGCGAACACCGTGGACCGCCAGCAGGCCGACGACATGAAGCGCAAGCTCGCCGACGTGCAGCACCAGCTCCAGGTGGCCGACAGCGCTCGTCGCCGGGCCGAGCAGGAACTGTCGGCGATGCTTCGGCTCGACAAGGCGCGCCCGGCCGAGCCGCCGAAGTGGATGCGCTCGCCTCGCAAGGCCAGCGTCCACAGCGGCACGCCGTGGCTGCTGCTCAGTGACCTGCATTTCGATGAGGTCGTTGACCCGGCGCAGATCGGGGGCGTGAACAAGTACGACCGCACCATCGCCGAGATGCGGCTGCGCACCACCATCGAGCACACCGTGAAGGTGTGTCGGGACTACTGGACCGGCGTCGCCTACGACGGCATTGTGGTGCCGCTGGCCGGCGATTTGTACGCCGGTGACATCCATGAGGAACTGAAGCACACGAACGCCGACACGATCATGGGTTCGGTGCTCCACTGGAGCGACCAGCTCGCTGCTGCGCTGTCGTTGCTCGCCGACGAGTTCGGCAAGGTGCATGTCCCTGTCGTCGTCGGCAACCACGGCCGCACGACTCGCAAGCCGATGGCCAAGTTCCGAGCCCGGACGAACTGGGACTGGTTCACCGGCCACCTGCTCGCCCGCGAGTTCCGCAAGGACACACGGGTGACGTTCGACATCGTCGAGTCGGCCGACGCTCTGGTGCAGTCCTACGGGTGGACGGTGTGCGTGACGCACGGTGACCAGGTGACCGGCGGCTCTGGCATCGGTGGTATCTGGCCGCCGATCATGCGGCTCGACGCCCGCAAGCGTGCCCGCTACGCCGCCGTGCAGCAGCCGTACGACCTGCTCGTCATGGGGCACTGGCACCAGTTGACGTGGGGCCCGAACTTCATCATCAACGGCTCGCTCGTCGGCTACGACGAGTACGCCGCTGTGTCGAACTTCGGCTACCAGGAACCGGCACAGGCGCTGTGGCTGATGACGCCGGAGCGTGGCCGTACATGGATGGCACCGATCTACGCCCAGGACCGAGCCAAGGAGGGGTGGTGACCGGCGACCCGATCATCGTCGTCTGGCACGACGCTCACGCTGACCGTTCCGGCGGGTGGGTGCTGCCCGACGCCATCGACGCCGAGCCCTACCGGGTCACGTCGGTCGGCTGGCGGATCGATCCGAAGCCGGGCCACGTCTCGCTCGCCCAGTCGATCGGCGACGACGGTGCGCTCGACCACATCATCCA
>RFTN01000089.1 GCA_009923445.1 bacterium | reverse complement strand
CTACGTTTGCAAACGTAGGTTGCGGCAAATAACTTTTGTCCATAGCTTATCCTATAACTCATAGCAACGACTTATTGTATGATCTGGTAGTTAAAGCTATAGCTTGCGCCGCTACTAGGTACGTCTGTAAACACAACCTTAAAGTCTGTTGCAGTCTGAGTAACATAGTAGCGAACATTTGCAGCGTCTGCGCTTGTAGGCGTAAGTGAAACCCTTGGTGCGGCTGTGTATGGCTTGTCGAATGTTAGCGTAACTTGTTCGCCCGCAGCCAGTGGGTTGGCTGGCAGACTTGGCGTACCGGCTGTATAGCTAATTGTTCCGGCTGTGTCATTGCCGTCGACGACGACTACACCGTTTAGCCCCGTAGATGCACCTAGGACTGCAGTAGGTAGCTCGCCCTTACTTATAATGCGCTCTACGGTCAAGGTTGCTAGTTCGGTATTGCCGGTTACTTTAAGTGATGCTAGTTCGGTTGTACCCTCTACTTTTAGGTTGCCAGAGAATAGCGAGTCGCCAGCTACGGTTAGGTTGCCTTCAAATTCACCTGATTCGATTGCAACCAAACGACGATCTATGTTTTGCACCTGTACGTCTAGTTGCTGTATAGCCTTTGTGTTTAGTACCGACATCAAGTTATAGGCAACACCAGTCAACTCACCGTTGGCATATTCTGCCAAAAGTGGGTTTACTGCATACACTTCTTCGGCTATAAAACCAAGGTCATGCCTAGCGGGGCCAAGGTTCCAATCAAACTCTACAGGGCGCAACTGACGCAATGTCGACAATCCAAGACTTAGGTTTTGAGTATTATCTTTGTACTTCTGTAGGGATGTGCAGAAGCCTAGCTGATAAGCGCCAAAACCATCTACGCCTGTAGCGCGACATGCATTCGTATTGCTAACACCTGTCGTGTTAGTCGTATTAATGCTCGTGCCAGAGCTGTAGCTGGCAAATACATTAGCGCTTGTTAAGGCAGCGCCATTAAGCGTTAAATTAGCACCGTTGGCTCCTATAGTTGGGCCGCCAGAACCAAACTTTATGGCTCCGATAGCGGAGTTACTGGCACCATATAATCCAATTGTGTTAGCTACATTAACGTCGGCAAAATATGAATCATTACCAACGTACAAACCATATGCCCCGGCACCGGCAGTGTCTATCGACAGACCACCGCCTATAGTAGCGTTGTTGGTGACCGACAAACCGGTACCAGCACCAGTAGCAGAAAGACTACCACTAATGGTAGTGGCAGCTAAGCTTGTAGCACCAGTAATAGTAAGACCACCAGTACCTTGGATAAGACCAGCTCCAGCAGTGTAGCCAAGACCTGTGATTAATCCAGAAGCGCTGAGTGTTGTTACACCAGATACTGCACCAGCAGTAGTGACATCAAAGGCAGATGAGTCTACTGAGAAGTTACCTGCACCACTGAAGGCTATTGTGCCAGTTGAAGCGAGACCAGTTAGTGATCCAAGGGTACCCGTTATAGTGCTGTTACCTGTTACCGTTAGACCGCCAGCAGATACAGTTAGGTTTTCTCCTACTACTACACTTGTTCCATCAATGTCTGTTATTGCTCCTGCTGTAGTGACTTGTAGGCCTGTGGTAGCTGAGCCTAGTGCTACTATCCCGGTACCATTTGGAGCTAGTGTTATGTTACCGTTAGCTGCTGTAGATACAGTGAGTGCACCCGTGCTTGATAATAGGCCGTCACTAAGAGTTGTACTACCAGTTCCTGTTACCACGCCACCCAAGAAGTAGCCTTGGAAGAAGCGTTGGGTTAGGGTTGTGTAATCAGTACTAGTCGCACCAATGTTTTGTGCGGTGTATTTAGTAACAGTACGAGCGGTTTCGAAGGTGACTGCTGGTGACACTGTAACTGATGCAGCATTTGCCCCTGCAGTAATGCGGGTGTAGTAGTCTTGGCCAGCGTTGTCTATAAAGATAATGTCGTTGTTAGCAAACGATGTAGTGCCAGTAAATGTTAGGGTGGTGGTGTTTGTACCAGTACCAGACGTTGTTGCGGTTACGCCAGCTGTTGATGTGCTAATAAGGTTATTACGAAGTGTAGTGCTGCCCGTTGTTGCGCCAATAGTAAGGCTGGTAGCCGCACCTGCAAAGTTGAGCGTAGTAGCTGTGGTATTGAATAGGTTTTGGGTAGCGGCATTACCAACAATAGTGCCAGCATTAAGATTTATGGTCGAACCAGCTACAGTCGTGACCGAAGCTGCACTACCTACACCTACGGTCGTAGAGTTGGCTGTACCAACGTTAACAGTACCAGCCCCCACCGTGTTATAGCACCAGTAACAGTCATTGTACCTGCAAACGTTGCATTGTCTTGTACGTCCAAGATACCGGTGCCGTTAGCGTTAAGAACTATGTTACCGTTAGCTGCTGTAGCTACGGTTAATGCACCAGTTGATGTAAGGTTGCCTATGTTGACAAGGTTGCCTGAAGCATCAATTCTTTGAGTACCTGCAGACGCACCTGTGTTGATGCCTGTTGTACCGTTGAGGACTGTACCAGTTATAGTGTTACCAGTAAGGATAGAGCCAAAGCCGGTTGAGATAGAACCGCTTGCTAGAATACCAGTACCGGTAATGGCAGTATTGACTGCATCGTTGGTGTCTACAAGAGCTGCATCTTTGCCATCAAGACGATTGAATTCAGTTACATCTACTGTTACTCCATTGAAGACGAAGGTTGAGCCGGTTGCACCGGTTAGAGTAACGGTACCAGTTGCGTTACCAAGTGAAGTGTTTGATGTGCCAGTAGTGTTAATGCTTGTAGTACCAGTAATAGTAAGACCACC
>RFTN01000088.1 GCA_009923445.1 bacterium | reverse complement strand
TGTCTGGCACTAACCTCACTAGCCTAAACGCTACCAGCATCACATCAGGAACCGTAGCAGACGCTCGCTTAAGTGCTAACGTCGCATTATTAGACCGCACCGGACCACAGACTTTTTCTGGCAATAACAAGTTTAGCGGTACGTTTTTAGCGCAGACCGACTCTGCCACAGCCTTCCAGATCCAAAACGCTGCTGGTAGTTCTAATCTGTTCATAGCCGATACAACCAATAGCCGCATAGGCATTGGTGTCGGCACCCCCGCCTATAAGCTTGATGTTGCTGGTGATGTCAACATTACTGGCGCATACCGCATTGGGGGCATTGCCGTGTGTAGCAGTAGTGGCTGTACGCCAACTAGCGGTAGCAGTAACTACGTACAACTCCAAGCAACCACCCCAGGCACCCAACAAACCGGCAACCTCAATATTAGCGGTACAGGTGTGTTTGGTACAGCGCTCAGTGTACGCACCGCTACCAACTCTACTACCGCCTTCCAGGTGCAGAATGCTGCTAGCAACAATGTGCTAGCGGTGGATACAGTTAATAACATATTGACAGTACGTGGCGGGGCAACGGCAGCTACGTTTGGCTCTAACTTAGTTAGTAGCAACTTCACCAGCGGTTGGACCGGGACGGGCTGGACATTGGCTTCGTCAACTGCAACCCATGTAAGCGGAACTACCGCATTAACCCCGACAAGCCTAACAATAGTGCCAGGCAATACGTACCGTGTTAGCTATAGTTTTGTTCAAACGGTTGGTTATATTTATGCAAGCTTTGGTGGTGTTGCATTGGCTGATTACTTTGGTAGCTATAACACGACCGTAACAAAGTTCATTACTGCCACAAATAGCAGCACTCTTTCGTTTACTCCAAGTACTGGTACATCTAACGCTCAAATATCGGGTGTGAGCGTTAGTTTGGTAACAACCGGCTCACCAGTATTGGCAGTACTAGATAGTGCCGGGGCTAGCGCACTGCAGGTACGCATTGGCCAAACGCAGTCTAGTAATAGTCTCTACATTGGGCGCGATAGTGGCCTGGCAGCGAGTGGGGGCAACAGCAACACTGCAGTAGGGGCAAATAGCTTGCGAGCGAACACTTCTGGATATTACAACAATGCTTTTGGTAGCGGTGCGCTTTATAACAACAGCTATGGATATAGCAACAATGCTTTTGGTAGCGGTGCGCTTTATGGCGTCACTGACGGAGGATATGAAAACACCGCTATGGGTAATAGTGCAGGGTCTAGTATTACAACTGGCTACGGTAATGTTGCGCTAGGTGCCCAGACTTTAAACACCCAACAAGGTGCTTATAACACGGCTTTAGGCTATAATTCTGGTAACACTGACGGACAGTTCTCTAATTCGACTAATCTTTCAAATGCAACTACTCTTGGTGCTGGTGCAATATCGACCCAAAGCAATACAGTTATAATTGGCAATAGTCTCGTGGGCAATTCCGGTTCATACTCTTCGCTTAACCCGGTTAACGTTGGTATTGGCACTCCGGCACCTACAAACAGGCTAAGTGTCTCACCTGCCTATTACTACGGTCAGGATGGTAACGGGGATGACGGTTGTTTAGGTGGTGTATTATCTCAATCTGGTTCTACGGTAACCTTTGATACTACATACTGTTCGGGTATATTTAGTGCGACTGATGTGGGTAAGGAAATTGTATGGCAGACGGGCCAAAAGGCAACTATTACTAGATTTATTAGTACGTCGCAGGTATCGGTAATCCCGGCCCAAACGGTAGCATACGGTTATTTCAAATTATTTTATAGCGGCCTACAAGTTACCAGTGATGGCACAGTGGGAGTCGGTACGGCCTTTCCTGGTGCCCAACTTGACGTGCGGGTGCAGGGTAGTAGTACGCTTGACGCCTTGAGTGTAAATACCAATGGGGTTAACACTATGCGTATTGCAAGTAATGGTGCAGCTAGCTTCTTAAACAGCACTAACTCTACGAGCGCATTTAGGGTGCTAAGTAATACTACCACTGCTACCCAGCAAAACCCTGCCCAAACTATTGTTGGCGCAACAGGCGGTGGGGTAAATTTAACCGACGCATTCGTCGGCTATATCTTTACCCCAAATAATACTGGTAGTATTACACGGCTTGGTGCGCGGTATTCTGCCGGTACTTATACGGTTAACCTATATGAGTATTCTGGTTTTAGTACAACACCTAGAATGATAGCAACTAGCTCGGTCACAACAACGGGCAGCGGCTGGCAATATACCAACATCACTCCCGTTAATGTAAAGCCAGGTAGCCAATACATTGTTGCTATATATGGAGGTACTGGTACTCGAAGTTGGAATAGTAGTAGCGGTTTTACAAGTGATACCGTGACGGGTGACATTACTATTAATCGAGGAACATACAGTGATTATAGTGGTGGCACATTTAACTATGCAAGTTTTCATTTGTCTACAATGATGTATGGTCAGCCTGACATCACCTTTGTTCCCGCCCAGACCCTTATAAGCGTTGATACAACTAACTTTAAGACTGTCTTTGGTCGTGATACGGATGGCACTATCCTTGATTTCCGCTCTGGCTCGACTGTTCAGGGTACTATCGCCGTCTCCGGATCCACCGTTAGCTACAACGCCTTCACCGGCTCCCACTATGGCCTGTTTGCCCCTGGCACTACCGCCACACGCGGTGAACTAGTAGACCTAACCGGTTCTAACCAATACAAACAGGGTAGTGCCGAACCATACTACGGCATAGCCCGTGCAGCCACAGCCAACAGTCCTAATATCCTTGGTGCGTACCTTGGCACAACCGACCCATCCACCCCCGCCTCCCTAGACAACCCAGAACTCATTATGGC
>RFTN01000087.1 GCA_009923445.1 bacterium | reverse complement strand
TGGCCTACCACCTGACAAAGTACTATCTTTGTTTGAAGGACTTGCAAAGGGATCTTTTAATACAAAAGTTCCTTTTTAACAAGTTTAAGAGTAGGCGTCTGTGTTTGTTCAATCTAGCTTCACGTTCAGCTTTGGGTAATTTCTCAAACTTTATCCAACGTTTTAGGTATGCCGCGCTAACGTGGTAATTAGTCATGTCATTGTACGCTTTAGTTGCTTGCTAGCTGCGGTGGTTAAGCAATAGTCCTCGTTGTAGCAATGAACCCTATCCATTGCCACACCTTGTTAATAACGTAACTGTCACATTCACTCACACTTCCACATGTACTCTTTGTATGCTGAATTAGCTTTACAGCGTTTAGCAAGCGTATTTCTATCACCATACACAGCTTTTGCAGCAGCAGCAAATGAACTGTGCTGTTGAACAAGCCTGCCATCTAGTGTGTATTGGGACACAACCTGCCCATTAACACGTTGTGGTGCACGTTGTGGTGTTTCGTGGTACGTAGTACTCGTGGACGCAGACGCTTCAGAGCGCAAGTATTCGAGTCTTTTTGTTTCGAGCTCTGTTTGCTTTAAAGCGTTTTGAGCACGCAATAGTTCAATTTGTAATGTCAACAGCTCTTTCTCACTGTTAATCGATGCTTCAATTGTCTGTTTTAAAAGTCGATACACTTTCATCACCTCGTCGGGGCCAAAGGAATTGTCAAGCTTGATAAGCTCTGTTTGTTTTTTACCATTGATGACCGCAGTGACTTTCCTGTCACATATGTATTGTTTAAAAAGTTTCTCAAGTGTATCGTTCCTTTCGCATTCTAGGATACAGTCTAGACCAAAGTGTTTTCCTATGTCTCTTCGATGGTCTGACATTCGCGTTTTTATATCCTTTGTGTATCCAAATTTACCAAGCAATTGGTTGTTGATTGTACCTACAACACCAAAATAGTTAACCGCCTTGAGGTGGAAACTTTCCACCAGTGTATCCGTAGTTATTCTCTTTTGCTCAAGCTTACTTTGTTGTTCTCTTTCCAAGAAAGTTTCGTGAATGTACTCTTGCAACGTTTCTTCCATTGTAATGTAGTAGTCGTGGATGTCACTTGCACGCTTCGTATTGGCTTTCATACACATCCTTTTGAACGTTTTGATATTCATCATCACTTGTTCCCTATTGTGTCCGCCATGTTGTCTTGTGCCGCCTACCGTTGCCGAGTTTTGATCGGTTCTAGAATTGCCTTGACCATCCACCGTCTCGGAAACTTGCTCCACCGACGGCTGTAGGCGCAGCTGTCCAGGGGCGACCACCGTTTCACGATTTTGATCAGTTCTAGAATTGCCTTTACCATCCACCGTCTCAGAAACTTGCACCACAGACGGGTGTGGGCGCACTATATAATCGGTTCCTTCAGTAAAATGCGTGTCCAGTACTCTTTTAGCAGGGTCTTTGCGGCTGAACCCCATCCATTGCCACACCTTGTCAAGGTCGATAACGTAGTCACGAGTTTTGTCATAGTTCAGGTACATACAAAAGTTTTGTACAAACAATTGCTGTTCCTGTTCTGTAAACTTTTCTCGCAGTTTCTGAATGAGCTTACTGTCAAGCGGTTGTGGTGCACAGTTATGTACTGGTGCGTTCAGAACTGTGTCATTATTTTCTTGGCTTAGAGTAAGTTCTGTCATTTTATAACAATTCGTAGTTGTTATAAAACCAAGGCCTAAAATTATTTAATATTTTGAACGTACGCACTTGTAAGCTTTCATACATATCTTTTTGAAGGTGAATGTACTTGAGACATAGTTGGAGGGGACATAGGTGTGGTTACCTTTGGTGCGGTCGCCGCGTGTTTTAAGACGTCATTAACAAGTGAACCCAAATCAAAGTCGGTGCTATTTGGGTTGTACCTTATGAACGTACATTGCAACTGCGATGATATTTATGAACGTACATTGCAACTGCGATGATATGTACTCTTGACGTCGCTTTTCGTCTGCACTATTGTATTGGCTGTGACCAAATTCATCACATTCAATTACCAAGTTGCAGGAAGGCAAGTAACAATCTACGAAATAGGATCCAATCCGGTACTGACGTTTGGCTTCCACTATACCATCCAGGCACTTGACCAAGAATCCAAGTGTAGCATTTTCTATGCTCATCAATAAAGGATGCACCACGGGAGTGTTCATAATACTTTTTATGAACCTGTGTTTAAGATTGTAGTTGTTTTTTACTAATAGATATACGCTTTCTGGAATTAATATTTGTTCTTTGTTATGACCCCCGTGTGATTTGATCCTCGCACCTTCATTTTGTTTTCGTATTATATAATCACGCCCTTCTTGAAAATGTTTGAATAGGTATCGTTTTATGCGGTCTTTACGAACACCAAGCTCATCCACGAGAGAGTCTATGCTATTTGTAAAACTGGTCATTTTAAGTACATGGTTTAATGTGTTTAAATGAGCTTACTGTCAAGTGGTGCGTTTGAAAACGTATTATTTATTTCTTGGACTGTAGTAAGATCAGTCATTTTATAACAATTCGTCGTTGTTATAAAGTACTAGGCGAATTTAAATTATGATTTTGAACGACCATCCGCCGTCTCGGAAACTTGCTCCCGAAAAAAAGGAAGAACTTTGTAGTCGATGTCCTTTGTAAAGTGCCTTGGTTACTGAAACCCATCCACTGTAGTCACGAGTATTACATACTACACATTACAAACCAAAGGTTACGCATTACAAACCAAAGGTTACACATTACAAACTACACATTACCCGACACAAACCAAAGGGTACACATACATACTACACATTACAAGAGGTTACACATTACAAGAACACATTACACGATACACATTACAAACCCCAAAGG
>RFTN01000086.1 GCA_009923445.1 bacterium | reverse complement strand
TCTATTGCTAAATTAAGGCAGAATGGTTCATATAATACGGGTAGATTAGCTAAATCCATAAAATTATTACCAACGATTGATACTCAAAAAGGTATTAGTGTTTCAGTTCAAATGTTGAAATATGGTTTTTGGGTAGATAATGGGGCAAAGCGCGGACCGGGCGAACCACCACCTGTATCATCTATATTAGAATGGATTAAAGAAAAAGGAATAAGACCACAGGGTAAAATTACTCAAATCGGTTTAGCTTATCTTATTGCAAGAAGCATTGGCGCAAAGGGGCAAAGATTTAAAAAACCAAAACCTTTTATTCAATCTTCCCTACGTTCTGCTTTAAATGATAATATGCAAAACATAGCTAATAAAGGTGCGGTGGATATAATGAAAAAAATAAAAGAAGATATAGAAAAAACACCACTGGGGGTAGATTAATATGGCAATTACAATAGGAAAACAACCAAACTTATTAGGGGTAGCGAACAATAATAATTTATTTGCTGCTACATCTAATTCATCATCAAGACCACAATATAAGACGGTATTGGATGTATCAAACTTTAATGCCCCAAATACACGTTTACAAAGGATAAAACAACAACCTAATATAAGTGGAATATCTCTTTTTGATGTAGGTATAGTATTACAAGATTTACTTATTGATACAGTACCTATGTCTCTTAATCCTGGTAGATGGAGACAAAGTTCAACTGAAGCAATGAGATATGTTGTTAGAATTGGTGAGGAATGGGGAACATCAACATCATCTTCGGTAGTATTAACACCAGGCAATACAGGTTCAGCAGGTAATCCAGCCGTAAGTGGTTCTAATTTCTATTTTGTATGGAATGGTGCAGCAGACCCGCAGGATAAACTAACTCCATCTGCTACTTCATATAACTGGAATACGGCTACTCGCCCTTATTTACCTTCCCCATTAAATGGTTCAAAATGGTTTCCAACACAAACAACACCAACTGTAACGAGTGCTAATTTTAATAGAAATATATGTTTAACGGATATGCCCCGTACACAATCTATTACCTCACAGGAATTATTAGGTGTTTCTTTTTTACAAGGTAATAATGATGCTACTTTTGGTATAACAGGACAAGCACAAGATGTTTACGCATATTGTAGCAATAGGACCAGGACATACACAATTTAGTTCATGGGCTAATTCAAATTGGAGTTATGCTATTGTTACACTTTATGGACAATTAAATAATGCTCCAAACATTGATGGTACTGCAATTTGGGACCAATTTAGATTAAATAGAACATATAAAAATTGTGATTATCCAGGTATAAGGTTAGCATGGAAAAATTATTATGGAGCATTTGATTACTTTACTTTTAATTTACAATTGGATAAATCAAATACAATAAGCAGAGAATCATATGAATTAAATCCAGTTCCATATTCAGCAACAGCAGTTCCTTTTGCTATGGATAGAACTCGTAGGGGAACTAAACAATATTACAATACAATACAACAAAATTGGACAGCAAATTCAGACTGGGTAGATACACAAAATGCAAATTGGCTTAAAGAATTATTTTTCAGCACTAATGTATTTTACTATGATGAGAATTATTCAAACTGGCTACCATGTGTAGTTACTTCTGCTGATGTGATAGAAAAGACAAACCCTATTTCACAAAAGTTATTTAATTATCAAATTCAAATACAACCAGCACTTCAACCAAATCCGAGGCTTTAATGAATAATATAATAGTAAGAGTAACTAATGCGAGTGGCTCAATATTTGATTTTACACCACAAAATTTAGATTTAAGAGTTGATATTTCAGCTATTGAAAATGGAAATATTGGTGAGATATTTGGTATTGCAAGTAATGAATTTGTTTTAGAAAGTACTGCCCAAGTTGTTGAGGATACTACTACATCACCACCATCATATTATCAATTAGGTAATAAAGTAAGCGACTTTTTTGGCACATTAGATTATGCTGGAGCAGTTGCTACAAATCCTATTATATCATATTACCCTTGTCAAATTCTAAATAATGGTGCTACAATATTTGAAGGGCAGATATATTTTAAAAGCATAGTAACTTCAAATGATGGTTATTCACAATATAATGTAGGGATAGTAAATAATACAATATCATTAAAGACACAATTAGAGCAATTAAACTTACAATTTTTAGATTGGAGTAAATATAATCACAATTTTACTTACGATAATATTACAGGTAGCTGGGATAATACTATATCAAATGGTGATGTAAAATATCCTCACGTAAATTATGGTATTGACCCAGCAGATAATACTGCACCACAATATGCTTTTTCAGGCTGGAATATTTCAACTACTAATACATTCGATAGTTACACAAAACCACTTCGAATTTGGGAATTTAAACCTGCTATAAAAGCAAAAGCAGTTATTGATACTATTTTTAGTGGTTCTAATTTTACCTATACTTCATCGTTCTTTAGTAGCTCTTATTTTAATAATTTATATATTCTTCCATCTACTAATAACCAATTAGGACCAGCAGCTGCTAACCCTGTTTCTCAATCTATATGGGCTTATGCTTCTGCTTCTACTGTTCCCCCAATTGCCGTAGGTAGTGAAGAATTATTAGATTTAGATACTTACTATTTCAATAATTCAACAGGATATAATTTAGGAACTGATGTATTCACTGCTCCAGTAAATGGTTTATATAATATAACAGCAAATGTAGTATTTTTTATACAAAATTGGGCACCATATTTAAGTGGAATATCACATCATGTAGATTTAAACATTTATAAGAATGGTTCTCTACAACCTATTGCTACAAATCGCCAATATCAACCACAAGCAACTTCTTCTATTTCATTAAACACATCTCTAAATTTAGATGCAACT
>RFTN01000085.1 GCA_009923445.1 bacterium | reverse complement strand
GGCCATATCCTCATTATATGGGCATACGCACGCACCAACTGCCATCTGCATAGACCGAGATTGGCCTGTGTTCGCGCCATTTTTCAACCGCTTTTATCACCCCCGGATAGCCGCTGTGATAGTCGTGGCCTGCGAGGAAGCCGCCCGGCGAAAGCTTGACCGAGTAGGCCGCGATATCGGCCCGCACAGCCTCATAGCTGTGATCGCCGTCGATGTAGACGACATCAAGCTCGCCTGCCTGCCTGGCGAACGCCGCAGATGACATCTGGCGAACGCGACAGCGGCCGGCGGCGATCTCCCTGGGAAACTTGCTCCGCAGGATATCAGCCGCAGCGGCCAAATGATCGACGCAGTCAAGCGTGACGATCTGCGGAAACCCGAGGAAGATGGTCGCCGACTCCCCTCGGTAGGAGCCAATCTCAAGCCACCTGGAGGCCGCGGGGTTGGCCGCCAGAATGTCGTTGATCATGCGCAACAGGCCGATCACCTGATACGGATCATCGGGCCGCCAGCGGGGAAAGAACCGCAGGCTGTCCATCAGCCGTCCTCGCGGCGACTGGCGAAGTACTTCTGCACGGCCTCGGACGCAGTCGAGTCGGTCCACTCAAGGAGTTCATCCTCGCGGTAGCGGAGCGGGTACTCCTGGCCCGGCTCCAGCGGCAGAAAAGTGCCCCTGGAGCAATACTGCCGGTCATCGGCATCGCCGTGCCAGCGGTGAATGGCATCGACGTCCTCAAGGCAACCGACACGCAAGCAGAGGTTCGCCGCCCGCATCCTGTACATACCGTAGCTCGGCGAAGCCGCGAAATGAGCGTCAAGCGGGTTTCTGGTCCGCAGGTCGACGCCGACCCACCGCAGATCAAGTGCGAATGCCATCCCGAGGTCGCCGCCACCGAGGATGTGGCGGTCGTAAAAGCCTCCCATGAATTCAAAGGCTCGCCGAGTCATCGCCCACGAGAAGCCTGGGTGGTAGTACCTGCCATTTGGCTCGTAGCCACGAGAGATCGCGAATGCGGCGCTGCGGCGGGCGTTGACGATCTTGCGGTCGCGGTCGTGCCAGACGGCCGTGCCGAACGGTTGGCAGACATCGGCCAGGTCAAGGAGTGCCGCCGCTTGCTCAATCACATCGGCGGCGCTGAAGACAACGTCTGTGTCGAGGAACAGTAGCTTGTCTGCGACCGCGGCCTTCGCCGCTTGGTTCCACAAATTCTCCTTATAGAACATGACGTCCGCCGACTCGTAGACGAGCGACGTGATGCCAGCCGGCACCGGCTGCGGTGCCTGCCCTGGCAGAACGACTTGCGCCAGCACAGCCTCGACGCCCTCGCCTGCGAGCCACTCAAGCGTCCGCGCGAGATGCCGCTTCGGCAACTCGTAGTCACAGGGCGAGTAGAAAGCGAGGCAGACCGCGATGCTCACGAGTATTTCACCACGATGCATCCCGGCCCGCCGGGGTTTGTCGAATCAAAACCGCCGCCGCCGTAGCCCGCGGAAAAGTCCACCCGCTGCGTTCCGCCGTAGACTGACATCGTGAAGTTGATGCCGCCCGAGCCGAAGGCCGCCTCCTCGACGCACTCTTCGGTGACGCGAAGCCCGAGGAGCGAGACGGCCTCGAGGAGGCCGCTGCGATTCACTGCCGAGTGACGGTAGCACGGCGAAATCGGAGCTTGAAGGATCGCGGCTCCCGTGCCATCTGTGCCAACAGCGCCGCCGATTGCGCCGCCGAAGTTGTAGTTTCCGCTGTATTGAGTGGCCCCCGAAAATGGATATGTGATCGACGGCAGGCCAGCTTGAAATGCGTTTCCGCCGCTCGTGCCGTTCACGCCGCCGTCTCCTCCGGAGTAGTAGCCGCTGTCGGGTCCGTTTGAGCCGTAGCCGATGACCGTCGTGCCGGCGTGCGAGACGCTGGACAACGCATTCTGATCGCCCTGCGGTGCGTTGCGGACGATGCAGACGAAGTCGCCCCACGCGTCGGTCGGCTGCCGGGTCCATGTCTTCCATGCAAGCCCGCCGGCCGCACCGCCGGCGGGCCATGTCCCGCCACGGCCGACGCACCAGACTTTCACGCTAGTCGCCCAGCATGGCGGCGTCAGCGTTGTCGAGCTTGTGAGCAGACGAACCAAGGTATTAGAGGAAAATACCCAGCCGCTAAACTGATCCGAGTTGCCCCAGCCGCAGCGATTGCGTGCGGAGACTCGCACGAGCCCCTGCCCAGCGCACCACGACAACGTAAACTGCCGAATGTTTGGCTCGGTTTCTGTTGCTATTGTCCACGCAGTCGCGTTCGCGTCCGTCGCAAGCTCAACGCGATAGCCCAGAATCGGGCCTCCGCCAATCAAGCTCGGCGCGTCCCAGACCAGCGTCGCCAAAAGGGAACTCCCGAGAGTGCCAACCCCCACTTGACGCAGGTTTGTCGGCGCACTCGGGACGGCGCAGATTCGGCAGGGAAACCCCAGGTGACCCTTCACGCGAGGTCTCCGACCAGCAGCCACTTGTCGCTGCCCAGGTAGACAAGTGACGCGCCAGAGCCCAAGTCCCTCAGCGACGGGCTTGGTGTCGCGTAGATGTACGAGTTGCCGGAGCCATAGAAGGTCACGGGAGACGAATCAAGCCGGGCGACATCAATGTGGCTCCCTGCTGCCCACGCGACCGAGCTTTGGTCTGGCACGGTCACAGTTATCGCCGATGTGCCGCCGGCGAACGTCAACAGCGTCCCGACGTCAGTCAGGCGCAGCGTATACGACGTTGTTTTTGGTTGAATCGTCTGCGGGTCGCCGAATGATCCCGCCGGCCCCTGCGGGCCTTGCGCGGCCGCCAGGATCACATTGCCAACGGCCGTCGATACGGTGACGTTGCTGCCTGCGACGATGGACAAAGTCCCAGTGAGCCCATTGACAGAGTGAACGTGC
>RFTN01000084.1 GCA_009923445.1 bacterium | reverse complement strand
ACTGCAACTAGTATTACTTGATGAACAACTTAATTAACAAGCCAAGGTTTGGATATTTACACAACGATACCAAGGTGTACATTGTGACAAAGCGAGGTAAGAAGTATCCTATGTGGCCGCACCTATGGCCGCACCTTAAATGTAATCTATCTATGTCTTTGTCCCCCTTAGTGTGTCACATTTCTTTTTTTTAAAAGTCAAGTACGGCTTAAAGAAAAAATTGGTAATAGAGCGTAGTAGTTTACAAATTGAAGCGCGTAAACGGGCAAAGTAAGCGCTTTACGTCACCAAATACAGTGCATCATCAAAATTAATGGTAGGTTCCCAACCCAATTCAGTGATTGCTAAGGTATCCACTTTGTATCTGTGATCTTGAAAAGGCCGATCAGGTACAAATGTGATCCAGTCACTAATAGATTCTCCTGGCTTGATAATGCTTAGAATTTTTTGTACCACCTCAAGAACAGTGTATTCAAACCTAGTGCCTATATTGAACGTGTCGCCAGTGGTTGCTTTTTTTGCAATAAGCTCAATGGCTCGAGATATGTCGATTGCGTGCACAAAAGTGCGTTTGGAAAGCCCATCGCCGTGTATGGGGATCTTCTGGGAGGATTTTATTTTTTGGAAGCACATGGGAATGAGCTTGCTAGGATCTTGGTACTTGCTTACAGCATTGTTGCACCGGGCAATGACAATTGGCAACCCAAATGATTTGACATAACTATGACAAAGTAGCTCTGCACCTGCTTTTGAGGCTGCATAGGGGTTGCTTGGCGAAAAAATGCTTGATTCCTTACACAAATCATCACTTGCTCCGTACACCTCGTCTGTACTCATATGAATGATCTTCTTAAAATTTCCATATTCTCTTACACACTCTAACAACGTATGCGTTCCAAGAATATTTGTGTGTGTAAATTCAAGGGAGTTCGTAAAGCTCTTGTCTACATGAGTTTCAGCAGCAAGGTGGATCAACAGTGTTGGTTGTTCCGCGTGAAAAATCCTTTGTACATTGCTCTGGTCACATATGTCAACCTTGTACAGCTTGTAATTTGAATGATCGGTTGATACGTTCTCAGCCTTGCCTGAGTACGTGAGCTTGTCAATGTTGATAAACTTGGTTAATGTGTACTTTCGTGCAAAGTAATTGATCATCTCAGCACCAATTGCGCCACATCCACCTGTTACAGCAACAGTACGATGTCCATCTAAAGTGGACTTCCAATTTTGCAAACACGTTTTTACAGCGGAATGGATGTCAGGTACATCGGGAAAAAGACTCCGTAACAAGTCTGTATCAAGATGATTGTTGCTGCGTTTGCTAAGCAACACACGGTTTTGCTCACCAATGGAGAAATTTGTGTATTTAAAGTGTGGATCGACGTATTGCTTGTACAATTCAAGTACCTCGTTATGAGTATGGTGCCTGGATTTGTCAAGTTGATCGTCCCTGTGTAGTTACGACACATTAGTTTCTCGAGCAAAGGAAACAATGTAGGCACAACGGTCATAGAATTGGCAATGCTACATATTTTTTTGTACCCTACAATTTTGCTAATGAAATTTCTAGGGTGGTCAAAATCTACAATAGGCATGCGAATCCTTACATTCATGGCGTCGGTGAATGTCATGAGCTGGTCTGTAAAGCCTTTCACGACACTGTAACTTGATCCAAAAAAGTTTGGTTTGCTTGCTTCATCGAATTTGGACGGCGCATTGTCCGTATTGTAATTGTCAAAAATGCACCCTGTACCAATGTAGGTATAATGTATGCTGAACTCCTTACAGATCATTCCTAGCACCAAGGGACAATACAAATTGTCATTTATGTTTTGGTATAGCTTACCTGGCTGCTCGAGGTAGTCAATAGTAGGGTACCCCGGCCCATGAGTGCGGCCAATGAGACTCACTACATGTGTAGGCGAGTGTTGTTTAAGGAGGTCCTTGACAGTGCAAGTGTCTTCAACACGAATACAAGTGTCGGCACATATTACCGTATGGCCACACTGAGACAAGACTTGTGCCAATTGTTTGCCAAGGAACCCGTGTCCTCCAAAAACCAGTACTTTCATTTTTGGTCTTTACCAAAAAAGTAATAATAGTTACCTAACGAGTGTGAAGACGTTCATTGCAGATTCTTCATTTCCCGTGAGCTCATATGTATTGGACTCATCAAAAAGGCTTGTTGGATCAAGGCTTGAGTCTATAAAGCGGTGCATATTACGTGCATCTGTCATCCTATCAGACGATTTAAACCTAAAACAAAAGACTTTGTCGTAATCGGTGATATTGCAGTATTGAAAAAGGGTTGTGTCGTGGAAATCTATTCGGGGAAAGTTGCAAAAGTAAAAGTCCTCAGCAAAGTTTTTGAATATGAATGTGCTTATCACTACATCATCATTGAGGTCAGACTTAAGTAATCGTTGTGAATGCTCTAGAAGGAGTTTTATGGCTGGGATGGACAATGTAAAGTTTGTACCTGAAAACCAGGTGTCACTTCCCAAGAATCCATGTACAAATGTCCCTGCAAAGAGGTTATGATACTGGGTCAATGGCAGAAGGGACTTTTGCAAATGGTCTAAATGGAACACAGTAGACAAGTTGGATCTTATGACGATATCGGGGTTAATGTTTGAGAAACGTGTTAACCAGTTGTAAAAGTACAGTGTTTTATATAGTATATTTTTGGGCGATTCTTCGCACGGCACTCTAAAGTCATACATATTACACGACTTATCAATGGGTGTTATACCGTTTCCATTGCCATACAAAAAGTATACATGAATATTCGTGTTACAAGCACCCTGTACATTACGTATCCATATGTCTTTCATGCGTTCATAATGCTCACCGTTACTTGCAATAACAGCAATCACTGTTTTCGGTTCACGTTGACGCGTGCTACGTTGTGTAAGAAAAAGTAAGCAAAAGACAACAATCAGTAACAAGATAATACATG
>RFTN01000083.1 GCA_009923445.1 bacterium | reverse complement strand
TCAATTTGAGTTTGAATAGCGCTTGTTACGCCCTTAATATAACTCAATTCCGTAAGTGAAGGATAAGTACTAGTATTAAGAGAAACAATATTTTTATTACTATCAAAACTTGCGATGGTACTGGCTGTTTGATTAGCTATTCGTAAATTTCCACCAGTTAATGTGGTTCCACTTGTAGCATAAATATCTAAATTCTTACTAGTGAATAGAGTAAAAGTTTCAGATGAAGTAATATTTAATGGATAAATAGAACTAGTGATATAATTAGATCTGTCGTCATCGTCTGAATCAATACAAACCATTAAATTATTATTTGTATCATATAATCTTAAACTTACAAAAGTATCGTTAGAATCACTATTATATAGGTTAATTTGTGAAGATATTGCATTACCGGTACTACCAAGGGTTAAAACACCATCAGAAAAAGTTAAATTACTTTCAGCATTAATTCCAACCGTCGAGCCGGTACTAGTTAGTATTCTATTATCACCACTATTGGTGATAGTTGGAAGCAATCCACTAACACTACTATTAAAATTACTATTATTAATAGTTAAGGTAGTAAAATATCCACTAGCTGCTGTTATAATTCCACTAGTAGTTAAATCGTGGTCGTTAAAATTAATACTCATAATAATTAACCATAATAAGTTTGAACTAAATTAGTTGCTGCTGTCCAACGAATATTATTACTAACTAATCCATTAACATTAATATCTAAACTAGATGTTCCGGTATTAGCTACAACGGTTGCTGCTACTCCATTAAGACTACTATCAATAAAATTTTCTTCTATAATTGATCCAACTAGAGCTGTAGTACTACTATTTCTTTTAATACACCCTCTAAAATTCCATCCAGCAGCACCACTGTTGGATATACTCAAACAGGTCAAATTAATATTAAAGTTCCAAACTCCGCTAACTGGTAATACGAGTTTACTGGAAGATCCGTCAGTATATAATGTTGTTGTAGAAGCGTTAGATGTGCTATTACGCAAAGTTAATAAAGTCTGCTTAGAATCGCCGTCACTATTAAAATAACCATTGCTTAATGATAAAACTCCACTTAAACTATTGGTACCAATTCCTAATTTATTAGAATCATAATACAAACCAGATCCAACATCTATGGCCCCGCCAAATTTTGTTACTAAAACTAGTCCGCTCGTTGATCCTAAAGATCCACTATTGGTTATATTACCATGAGAATGAGTTAATGATGCATACTGAGCAGGACCGCCCAAACCGGCCCACTCCACAACATCTCCGGATGCTCCGGGATTAGATAATACAAAAGTTGATCCATCAGTCGCAGTATAATCTTCACCATATAATAATTTAAAACCATTATAATATACTGATAAATTACCAACTAAATAATTTGGACTAACACTAAATGTATCTTTAGTGGTTGATAATATTTCATAGCCAGTTATTGCAGAAGCGTAGAGATTAACGCTAACACTGCCATTAGTATCATCATAGCTAACGCTTATTCCTGTACCTCCAATAATGCCCGTACCAATAATATCCATTACATCTTCTGTATTTAAATTGGATCCGCCGGTAGTACCAGTAGCATGAATAGTAAAAATACCATCGCTTGACGATAAGAAAATTCCTGTTCCAGCCACTATATTTTTAACTGGCAATAAACCACTAACACTACTATTGAAATCTGTAATTTGTGAAACGGTATGAGTATGTCCATTCAAACTTACGCCCGTACCATTAACTTGTAGACTCTGGGTAAAGTTACCACTAGTGGCGCTAATAATTCCTGTAAAACTTGGACTATTATTAAATACCAACAATCCAGAGCCAGTTTCATCAGATATTATCGAGCTTAATTGAGCCGAAGTGGTACTTGCAAACTGATTCAAGGCTCCTGTAGTTCTGGCCACTGTATTATCAACCGCTATACTATCTGCTGATACGGTAATGCCGTCTCCTTGTCCAATATCTATTGTTCGATTTGATGCAAGGCTTCCGCCACCAGCTAGTCCGCTTCCTGCGGTAATTGTTGTACTAGTAGCCGCTTTAGAATCAATTTGAGTTTGAATAGCACTGGTTACACCTTTAACATAACTTAATTCTGTTAATGATGGATATGTTGTTGTGCTTAACGAGACTATTTTTTTGTTCGCATCAAAACTAGTAATAGTACTAGCAGTTTGATCAGTTAAAAACAATCCACTGGCTATTGATCCACTACCAGTTATTGTCAATAATGATCCATTAAATGTAAAATTAGATTCTGCATTAAGACCTGTGGTGGTACCATCCGAAGTGATAATTCTATTATCGCCACTATTAGCTATGGTAGGCAATAATCCGCTAACACTACTATTAAAATCTGTTATTTGAGAAGCTGTGTGTGTATGACCACTTAAACTTACTCCTGTACCATTAACTTGTAAACTTTGAGTAAAATTACCGCTAGGAGCGCTAATACTTCCAGTAAAAGTTGCTCCACTCAGATTTGCTTTACCAGCTAAAGTATTTGTGATTGTTGTGCTAAAATTAGCATCGTTTCCTAGCGCTGCTGCTAACTCATTCAAAGTATCTAGTGTTGATGGCGCAGAATTTACAAGATTACTAATTTCTGTTCTTACAAATGAGGTACTAGCTATTTGATTAGTATTTGTACCACTAGTTGCTGTTGGAACTAATGGAACTCCTGTAAAAGTTGGACTATTGTTAAATACTAATAATCCAGAACCAGTCTCATCAGATATTACCGAACTTAATTGAGATGATGTAGTATTTGCAAATTGATTTAGAGTTCCTGTTAACGGAGCATATATCCCGTTAACCAAGCCACTAACCGAAGAGTTAAAATTAGTTATATCACTAGAACTATGAGTATGACCATTAAGACTAACTCCAGTGTTATTAACAGTTAATGATGTAAAATTACCACTAGTAGCAGATAATAGTCCATTATTAATGGTTAA
>RFTN01000082.1 GCA_009923445.1 bacterium | reverse complement strand
GACTTTGCGTACTGACAGACAGAGCACTGAGGTGGCTTCTCTCCCTTGGAAGTAGGCTGCACGTCCAGCCCTGTTACACTGTTATGCCTAACCAGATTCTCCACTGTGGAGTGCCCAGCATGCATGAGGCGGCGATGAGCCAGGTCTGCTGGCACAGCTGCCTGAAAGGCTTCAAAGCTAGGCTCTGCTGAGTGATTGTAGGTCTGGTAGGCCAGTGGGAGGGAGACCTTGTAAAGCCCCTCGTGCCCTGTACTCCCCAAATGCCCCTCCATGTCCAATTCCCCTGCAGGGCTATAGACCCTGCACCTGTTGTCGTCAAAAGAGACCTTCGCACCCTTTTTGGTGAGGTGAGAGACAGAGAGCAGGCGGCACTTCATGTCAGGCACCCAGTGCACGCCTGTGATGAGTATGGGCTTGTTGTTCTTGCCCAAGACCAAAACCTCCCCTACACCACAGACAGGTAGCTTCACCCCATCAGCCACCCTCACCTTCTTGATGGTGGCCTCCTGAAGATCAGACTCAAAGTCTGAAAGGTGGGGGGTGAAGTTCCTGGAGGCTCCAGAGTCCAGCAACCAGCCAGATCCCAGGTCAGCCCCATCCTCAAGATGCAGGTCTGCTGTGACTTTGGCAGCATCCCCGATGTCCTCTGACATGACCACATAGGCGCCTCCAGTCTGGGAGGGGGAGTTGTCCCCTTCCTCGACTGTGTTGGCAGACCCCTGGCCCTTTCCTGACCAAGAGGTCTTTCCCTTATCCTTGGGGCCGGCCCTCCTGGGCTCTGTCTGCCCCAGGATGGAGTGAAGGTGCTTGGGCACCTGATCTCCTGGCCTCTTGAAGCAGAAACGCCAGGAGTGCCCCCACCTGTGACACCCTTCACAGTAGCCCTTGGGGCAATGCCCGAGCTCTCCCCAGACTCCATCCTTTCCCACTACCTTGCCCTTGAAGTTGGGATCTTTCTGAAATGACCCCTTACCCCCTCTAGAGGGAGAATTGTCCCTCTTGTTCCCACTGGAGCTTCCCTTGTTGGTTTGCCCAGCAGGGCCATTGGCAAGCATGGCTTCTCCTGTGCCACTTGCCTTCCCCTTGCTGAGCCTCCTCCTTCTATCTTCCTCCTCCAGTAGAGAGGACAGAAGAGCTTCCTCACTGAGGGTGCCTGCTGTGAGTTGCTCGTTCTTGATCATCACCAGCGGGCCCCACTTTGGAGGAAGTCCGTTGAGGACCTGAGACAGAAAGGAGCGAGAGGTCATGGGGACCCCGAACTCCAGGCACCTGTCATGGATCAGCTGAGCCCTTGCCCAGTAGTCCGAGACCTTCTCCCCGGATTGCATCTCGAGGGAGTTTAGCTCCTGTGAGACCCGAAGAAAGCTGGTCGCACTGATCAGCTCGTAGCTAGCCTTCAGGCGTAGCCATGCCAGATGAACCTGAGGGGGATCCTCCCCCTTTCCCCTCAACTGGACCAGGAGACGCTTGTGGTCCTTCTTCTGCAGAGAAGAGAGGAGAGCGTCGTAGGCCCTGGTCAAGGCATAATTGTAGAGCTGCCTCAGCTGCATGGCAGCCTTCTGCTCTTCCTCAGGCCTGGGATCTCCAGGCAGAACAGCCGGGGGCCTGTGATTCTCCTGAGAGTAATACGTCCAGAGCCCCTGGACTGTGGCCCAGCTCTGGAACTCCACGCTCCACAGCGTATAGGATTCCCCATCAAAGGCGGGGGCTCTGCCTGAGGCAGGCCTCGCCACCTCCAGGGTCAGCCCTGGGCTAGCCCCTGGTAGCCCAATGAGGGCTCCGCTGAGCAGAGAGGAGGGAGGAACGCGGGGGTGAACCTGGCCAGAGCCGCCTGAGGCGGCTGGACCATTGTTGCCCCGGTTGTCCTCCGACTCGTCTCCTGAGTCACCTGGGTCGTCCCCCTCGGGTTGACCGCGGCGACGAGCAGGCCGTAGGCCACGTCCGACAAGCACGCCACGAGCTCGAAATGCGCTCCTGACGCGTCCACCAAGTGCGCGCCTGGCGGCCGCGCTGAGCTCCGGAGGGCGTCGGTTCTGGTCGCCCTCTAGAGATGGTGCTGCCATCTCCGGAGTAGAAAGTCCGCTACGAAGCGTAGGCATGGTGCTGGGTGAGCTCTCCCGTCTCCCCTAGTCTACCGAGCTGTTCGCTTCTCCTAACCTGAGCGAGAGGTGCAGAGGCAGGGCTACTGTCCCCGCTCCGCTACCATGTCATGCTAGGGCGGGGTGATTGCTGAGTGTGCGGAAGCGTGTTCCTTGCAAGGGTTCCCAATAATGGCAATGAAGCCAATAATGCCAAGGCAGAGCCAAGGCAACCAAATACTCCTGCTAGAGCACCCCTGCTCATACATCAAGGATCCATCAAAAGGCATCAGCGTGCACGTAAGTGCACCTAGCTTAGCCCTATGCACGAACTGTGAGGGAAGCTTTCCCCTCACAAGTGACGTGCACATCAAAATTACCGAAAGTCCGAATCGGCGTGCCCTCTACGTGTTTAAGGGCGGCTCGACTCTAATGAACATCAACCGGCGTGGTATACCCTTTTTTTTGTTTTTTTGATATTACTGTAAACCTATCTGTTCTAGCCTGCTGAGTTGAATTTCTCATAACACTCCCCCTCAGCTCTGTAGGCTAGAGCAGTTATACCTATATCTTGGACCTTTAACTATCCATGGGCCAGAAGCCCAGCCGTACAAGGGCTGCCTTATGCTGCCCCACGGGTAGAGCCTTGGTGAGGATATCAGCATCTTGCAGGGCTGTCCTCACAAATTCCACAACCAACTCTCCAGCTTCTTGAAGCTGCCTGACTAGATGCCAGGCTAGCTTGAAGTGTCTTGACCTGTGGTGCTGTACTGGATTTCTGGACATCTGCATTGCAGATTGGTTGTCACAGTACAGTAGCACTGGCTGAATGGGGAGTCTCAACTCCTCAAACAGGTGCTTTGCCCACATAGCCTCCTTGGCCCCTTCAGA
>RFTN01000081.1 GCA_009923445.1 bacterium | reverse complement strand
CCGCGGCCAGCGGCACGAGCATCGGGTGCGATCTCTCCACGTAGGGCGCGAAGTCCCACTCCACGCGACACTCCTCGCGGGCCTGGGCGTCGGGGATGGCGGCGATGGCAGCATCCACGGCCGCGAGGCTGACGCCGTGACGCACTAGCCAGAGGCGTATCTGGCGGGCGCTGACGGTGGCGGGGACGACAGAAAGCTCTGGCAGGTCATCGGTGGATTCTGGCAGCAACGACCAGTTGCCATCGTCACGCACGCGAGGCGTCCAGCCGGGCCACGCCAACAGCACATCGCGTCGATTCGGCGTTCCGCGAAACGTCCGCACTTCTGTCGGCGTCTGGCAAGTGCGGTAGGCGTCGAACGAATCGAACACCGATACCGTCCATCCTGCTTCGGAGATCGCCGTGATGACGGCTTCACGGTCGCCGCCGTCTGTGTAGGTAATCATGCGTCACCTGTGATTGAAAAACGGAGATAGCTGAATATTTTGATCGATCGGCGTACCGCGAACGCCGTATGTCCGCACGGCAGAATCGGAGCGAGGCATCATCACCAGCCTGCCGTCTGGGACGACGTGTGCTCCAGCGACCGGGTTGCTGCCAGAAAACGTGTCTGGCAATGTTGTCAGCGTGTCTGTATCTGGACGATACACGCGAGCAGCAGTTGACGAACCGGGAATCAGTAACACGCTCCCGTCCGGCATTAGTTGGCCTCCTAGATGCCCGGTTGCTGTCCCTGTAACTGTCCGAGCCGTATCCCTGCGCCAGTTGTAGATGGTTATGGCCGATACATTCTGCGGAACCAACAAAATCTCGTCGCCGCTCGGCAGCAGGACTCCTCCAAAAAATCTGTTGGTCGATCCTGTCCAGCCAAGCGAAAGAGACGAAGCAAACAGCGAATCATTGACCGGATCGTATATTGCAGCCGTGTGATAGCCTGGGAAACAAAACACTCTGCCATCCGGCAAGAGGAGCGCTCCTGTAGTCGCGTTTTGACTGATGCCAGCGTCAAACGTAAATGTGCCCGCAGGCGTAAGCAACGCTTGTCTCTGAATGTCATACAAGCCGCCAGTCGATTGCAGGGAAGCTGCAAGGTAAATTTTTCTCCCGCCGTCACACAGGCATCCTCCTGTGTATGCGTTGCCGCCGGGAAATGTCCCACCGGGCGTTGTCACCGTGCGGTTTACAGGGTCAACGATTCTTGCCGTAGTCGATGCGCGAGGAATGACGAAAATGCGACCATCGTTCATCAACACGCCGGACGTAAAATTAGGCGAGCCGCCGAATGATCCAAGCACAGAGGTGGCGTTGTTCACTGAATCAAAAATCAATCCGCCCGTGCCCGCAAACGGCGTGGCCCACACAAGTCCGTTTTGCGCCAGAACAGTCCCAACATAGTTATTCGATACAGCCGAGATTGTCGCTGCTGATCGCAGCGTGCCATACTGCCAGCCGCCTGCACGCACGCTTGCAAAGGCGGCGTCCTGCGTTGCCTGCCAACTTGGTCGCCGCCAATCCAGCGAATCCCCGATGCCGCCGGGCGTTTGCGCGGGACGAATCGGCGCACCGCCAACCGCACGCGGCGGCGTGGCGTACTGCGTCGTCGGTGGCAGGATGCCGACGTTCACAAATCAGCGCCCAACGCCGTCACATGAGTGGCCTGCGAGACGCTCGTTGTCGCACGCAACGACCAGGACGCGGACGGCAGGATGAGGTTGTTGTAGACCACCGACACGCGGGTCTGCTGCACCGTTGACGAGCCGGTGGCCGCGGCAATCGTCACTTCGTCAAACAGCCAGTAGTTGGTGCCGTCATGCAAGAACAGCCTGACGATTGCAGCGGCGCTTGTTGCCGCACACTTCACCACCACTTCGGCGATGCGAGTGCCGGCGGCCACTCCCGTCAGGACAGTGCCGACGTTGCTCGGCGCGGTGTACGAGCTATCGGCCGCCATATCACTCCTCCTCAATTACCGCGTCGATCACGCGCTGACGCTCACGGATCGCCAGCACCACAGTCTGTAGCTCGGCAATCGCCAGCGGCAACACCGCCCAGCACCGCGAGAGGCAGTAGCAGCCGATGCACGAGCAGATCAGGAGTTCTAGGGTGTGCCTCACGCGATGCCCCACTTGGCGATCAGGTAGTTTTCGACCAAGGCGCGGTTGGCGTCGGAGAGGGCGGAGTTGTAGATGATGATTTCGGCGATGTTGCCGTTGAAGAGAAAATAGTCCACACCCTGATAAAACTGCGTGCCGATGCGAAAGTTGTCGGACGTGTTTGGGGGCGTCCGCGCGCCTGCGCCGGCTTCACTTGCAGCATTTGCCGCAAAACTTGATCCGTTGCGACGGTATGTAGTCTGGTGAAAACTGCCGGCTGTGAACGAAAAAAAGGCGAGCGCGTAGGAAGTGGCAGTAAATGTGTTTGTGCTGTCGACAGCGGTGCTATTCTCAAATGTGTTGTCTGTCCACGCGCTAATGTTTATTTTGTTCTGCGCTACAAACCGAAACATCCAGCCGCCGCTATCTGTGCCTTTGCCTAATATTTCGTGATTTGCGTTTGTTGCGTTTCGCTTCAAGACAACAAATGTTGTCACGCTGCCTGTATTGCCGTCCAAGTAGTCTCCGCCGACAAGCGAATCATTGCTGCCATCGAACAAGAGCGTATCAAGCCCGTTCTGTTGGTTTGTTTTTCTTGTTGGCCGATTGCCAGCGGTTGATTGCGTGACGTGCCTACCGTTGCCTGACTTGTCCTCCCACCGCGCCACGCCGCCATTCGCCGCGACGAGCGAACCGCCGCTTGTGGCGTCGAACAGCGTGTTGGCGTCGGCAGCGTCAAGCCACAGCGCAAGTCCGTTTATGCCGGGCGGCGTGAACGCGCCCGCCGGCGTCACCGAGCCACTCGCCGACGAATACGCTCCCGTGCCTATCGCATTCACGGCCGCCACGCGGAACGTGTACGCCGTGCCGTTTGTCAATCCGGTCACGGTAGCGCTCGCGGACGCGGAGGTGCCGTCAGAAAATGTCGTCCACGTTGAC
>RFTN01000009.1 GCA_009923445.1 bacterium | reverse complement strand
CTTGTATTATTGTACTTTTTTACGAGATTTGAACGCGATCCATTTGCGACGTATACGCCAACACCTATTCTAATACAGCGTCCTTGGGGATATGGGGGACCTTGAGGTGCAGTTGAATCTTTCTGTTCTAGCACCAATTGCAGCTGTTAAGGCTTTAGCTGATGCAGCAGCTTGTCCTTCCACTTTAAAATTATGGCTGATTAATTCGATGATGACAGTCTGGAGAGTTGCTCGCAAAAGGTGCATTTTACGCAGTTACAAACGGAATCTTCAGTTAAATTGATCAATGTGCCAATTTATATGAAATTAAATTGTGCTCTAAATAAGTAAATGGAGGATACACATCTTGTTTATTTGATGTTGGTACTTGTATTATTGTACTTTTTTACGAGATTTGAACGAGACCCATTCGCGGTGTATACGCCAACACAAGGTATTCAAGTTAGACAGCGTGATGACAGTCTGAAGAGTTGCTCGCAAAAGGCAATAGACACAGCGTACAATAGGTACATTTTTGGAAGTGATTTGCGAACAACTAAACAGACCTTTACTTGAAAGTGAAGAAAACAGAAGCGGCAATTGTTAGGAATGCGAGGACGTTAATTTTTTCGGGGGCGCCACCGAATTTTATATTGCCGGTGTGTCTTATACGACTTTTATCTTTTTTGGCTTTAGACACTTCCTTTTTGGATAGTTCTTTGACGGTTCTGGGGGTGCTTGGAGAGAGACGTTTTGTGGGACGGCACAAGGGGTATTTTTTGCCTTTACTAGAGCCGCATTTTTTGTAGCCTACTGTGCGACCATTTCGTTTGATGGGACTATTAAGGTCTACCCAATTTTCTCCATACCACCGTTTAAGTGCGGAGCCGCGTTTTCCTATAAATTTTCCACCACGTTTTTTGTATTCGCGAATGATCCAGCTGCTACGATGCACACCGGATTTGGAAAGAAATTTCTTGTTGGCTAGTTGTTTGACGCGTGCGTACAATTTAGGGTCTTTGGGTTGCATCAGGTTTAAATTAGTGCAATAAATTGAGTGTAGTTATTTAAAAAATGAAATGTGCTTAGAGTGATCAACACAAGAAATGTTTGCGGCGCACGTGAGACAGCTATCGAAATTGCCGAATGACTTTATCAAGTCCATGGAGTCTATTATTGAGTCCATGTTGATGCACTATACAGTATATGAGCACGATACACATACTCGTGTAACAGACGTAAAGTCTGTGACAAAAAGACTTAATCTAAATCCCGTGGTCAGGACATGTAAGGCGATGACACAAAACGGGAATATGTGCGTGTGGAAGCCGTTGGAATCTGAGTCGTATTGTAGAAGGCATATTTCGCTGAAGTACACGACTAACCATGACGAAGAAAATGTTGCTACACAAGACTTTACTCACGTTACACAAACCCACAACCCCATTACACAAAGACAAATTCAAAACATGAAGCGCGTATTTATAGAAGATTGCTTTTATTACACTGACGGAGACAGTGTGTTTGACAAAAGTGGGGTTAAAGTCGGATACGCCCGAAAGGGCGGCGATCGAGAGGGCGACCACAAGGAAACAATGGACGACGCTAGTAACGACCCAGTGGACTCGTTGGAGTATATTATAACAGAAAATGTGTTTGAGTTGGCATAAAAACTGAATTTAAATTCGATACGCATATAATTGTAATGAACACCCAAATGAATTCAAGCGACATCAAGAATTTTATACAAACCATTTTTCCAAATGTATTTCTTGCACTTGTGCGTCTTAAAAATTTTGATAGACAAGTGCATCGTATTTTCATGGAGGAAAAAGATCCTGGCAAGTACTTACGTCTTGTGGCGGAATACAATCGGAGGACCGCCGACATGGACGCGAACTTAGGTAACGATTACATTGGTAATTTAGCGCAACGTTACAAAAGCTTGCACAAGGAGTACACAGTGGAGAGCTACGAGCTTGTAACGTCCCTTGGATGGGACATTGCGTACAAATACACAGACATTCTTGAGGACATTATTTAGGGGTTTTCAGTATTCAAATTCCTTGTAATTGTAATGGCAAAAAAGACAAAAAAGAGGACTAAAAAGGAGATTCTTGAAGATATTATTTAGGGTTTTTCAGTATTCAAATTTCTTTGTAATTGTAATGGCAAAAAAGACAAAAAGGAGGTCTAAAAAGGAGCTTCCAAGTCCACCTAAAACGCAAAAGCACAGTTTTAGTCGATTTTTTGATCCAGACTTTGAGGATTTCAGGACAGTGCTGAGTCCAAGTAATTACTCCAAAAAATCTAAAGAGATGTACAATGATATTAAAAAGACACTTGCGCTATTATCAAAGCGAATGTCACTTGAAATGGAGTTGAATGATATAGAAACACGACTGAAACAAACGGACAAGAAAATAGAAAAGTTGTATACAATGATGAGTAAAAAGTACAGTTAATTGCCAACAAACGTACAGTGATAAAGAAGTACAGTAGACGGGATTGTATACATTATTTTAGAATGGTGTCATTTGATTTAAAAGTTTGGGAACGTAAATTGTATGACAAGACACGTTGACATTGAGTCTCGTTTGGAAAAGGTACAGGAGCTTATTGATTTGACGTTTCTGCAGAAGACGGCTCAGGATACACAACGTGTGCGTTTATCGTGCATTACATTGTTGTCAGAGATCATTGACGCGATTGACATTACGGAGTATCTTTTTATCGATTCCAAACCAGAGTTTTCTACTGAAAGGTACCTTCAGACTCTATTTACATTGGGAACACTATACAAGACGTATGCAGAGACGGACATCACAATGACTTTATTTGGGCCGCGTCACGAAACGACTTTTAGAAAGGCAATGGACAGTTTTAGGATGATGTTGAGGGTGAAGATTACAGATGAATTAGCGACTACGCAATTGACGAGTATCTACACACAGTTGTGTTGGCATTATTCTCAGACGGATTTATCAAAGACGTTAGCGGTGCTTCAGGAGGCATTATTTTGGTTGGCGGAGCAGCCTGTGATACACTACAACATAGCGTTTACATATCACAAGCTTAATCGTTTGGAGCAGTCGGTGATTCATTATAAATTAGCGGTGACTACAGCGAAGGTGGCGGGGGATAGTGACACACTTGTGAATGCGTACAATGGGCTTTCGGGTGTGTATCGGTCGGTGAAGCAGTGGCCAGAAGCAAAGTACTATTTAAACATGGCGGAGTCTGTGCGTCCGGATGATCCGGACATACAAAACCAGCTTGGGGTGGTATACACAGAGTTTAGAAGGACGGATCTTGCGGAGCGTGCATATACAAAGGCGATACAGCACTACAAACGTGCAAAGATTACGGCAGATCCTGAGACATTGTTATCGGATATATATTTGAATTTTGGGCACATGTACAGTTACAATGGAGACAATGAAAAGTCGGTGGAGTGTTACAACAAGTCTATAAAACTTAGGCCGACTTCGAGATTGCCATTTCAAAACAAGCTAATGAATTTGTGCTACATATTTGATACACTTAGGGACCCTATGTACATATTAAAGCAGCACAAATTGATTAATCGGTTGTTTGCAAAGGGACGAACTAACGAAATGGTTGAACGACAAAGAAGACAGCAATTGCACGTAGGAGTAGTTTCAGGGGATTTTGTAGGACATCCAGTGAGTTATTTTATAGATGCGTTCTTGAGGTATACCAAGTTACGGGTGACGTGTTATTCGGAATGTGTTCTATCTGAAAGGACGTTGGGTAATGCAAAGGTGAAAATAATAAAGAATATGACGGCAGCTGAGGTTGCAAAGCAGATTGTGGAGGACAAAATTGACGTACTTATTGATCTTTCTGGGCACACTGCATTTAATCGTTTGGATGTGTTTGCATTGCGGCCGTGTCAAGTTCAGGTGACGTATTTGGGGTATCCTTATTCGACGGGTTTGGACGAAATGGATTATCGGATTACGGACAATGTATGTGATCGACCTGATATTTCGCAAAAGATGTATACGGAGCGTTTAGTGTATACGCCTGGTTGTTTTTTGAGTTACACACCGCCAAAGGAGGGATCTGTGAATTTTGATTCAAGTTCAAATTACATCAAGTCCAACAAGACTAGATTGACAATAGGGTGTTTCAATCGTCTCAACAAGATCAATGATCGTGTTATAGACACTGCAAAGCGCGTGTTACGTGATATACCTGTGGCACATTTTGTATTCAAGACAAAGGCGCTGATCAATACGGATATCAGAACAAAGTTTTTGTCAAAGTTTGGTGACTTTGCGCACAGGATCACAATATTAGAATGCACGGTGGATCATGATAAGCACATTCAAACATACAACGCGGTGGACCTTGCATTAGATACGTTTCCATATTCTGGTACAACAACAAGTTGTGAGGCATTGTATATGGGGATCCCAGTGATTACTGTATATGACAATGTGACATATTTTCATGCACAAAACGTGACGGCAAGCATCTTGAAACACTCGAGCCCATTTTTTGACAAGTTTGTGTGTGAGGGGGACCGCACGGTGGTGGAATGTGTATCAGAACTTCTTCAAGAGCCGGATGCTTTTTTCATGCAACTGAAAAATATTACTCGGAAGTTGTTTCTTGAGGGTGCGGTATGTGATGGTGCAAGACACACACGAGGCCTTGAGGACTTACTAGGTACTCTTACAATTTGTCCATAATGAGCTCTAGGAGGTCCGTGCCGAGGGTGCTTAGGGTACCGATGTCGCCTCCACGTGCCATCCGTAATTTGACCAGGCCGTTCTTGATGATGTATTTTCTGACGATGACCTTGGCTTCATTGAGGTACTCGGTAAAGTTGAGATGTACGCCACACAAGGACGATATCTCCACAAAGAATACGGTGGACTCGAGTTGATCGTAGATTGCAGGAGGGAAGCTTTTCTGGTTGACAAAGATCATGTCTCTGCATTTGCTTGCCAAAGGTCCAAACGTGGGATGAGAGATGTGCACGGTGAGCGAGTCGAGGTAGTTGTAGATGCTCCAAGCCAGCTTTGATGCACTGGTTGTTTGAGACATCTTGTATACGGGTTTCGTTGGAGTACACACACGGTTTTTATACACAACAACTAGTCTAAGACAAATTACTTGGTTAGTTTCCACTTGGTACACAATGCCAGTTTTCACTTGGTACACAGTTTCAACTTGGTACACACGTAAGTACGGAAATTTAGATAACTTTGTAGAGAATAAATTGAATTTTGGAGACGCATTGTATAAATTTCAATGGAGACAAGGAACTTTGCGCCGTTGTATTCACGTGATTCAAGGGACCGTGTAAAGGAATGGACGATAAAGGTGATGGACAAGGGAGAGTTTAGTGTCATAGAGTGGAGTTTTGGGTACACAAATGCGAAAAAGATTACATACACACTTCAGTTGAATTCTGGGAAGAATATTGGACGGTCGAATGCGACGGGGCATTTTGAGCAGGCGGTATTGGAGGCACAGAGTCGATGGAAGAAAAAGGTGGAACTTGAGGGTTATTACGAGATGTCGGATACATTGGTGAGTGGGATGTCAAGTTTAGCTATAAATGACACTATTTATCCGATGCTTGCACAAGACTATTTAAAACACAGTAAAAAGGTCATATTCCCATGTTACATACAGCCCAAGTTGGATGGTTATAGAATGATATATCAGGCGGATAGTAAAAGTGTGACATCAAGGACGGGAAAGGATTTTGCGATAATACGTTCGACGGAGTTGTACAGGCAATTACAAGAGCTTCATGGTGTTGTATTGGATGGTGAGTTATATTTACATGATATTCCATTTGAGAGTTTAGGGGTTGTGCGGAAGAAAAAGGTGAACAAGGTTGATCGTGAGATGTTAGAGTCGATACAATATCATGTGTATGACATAATTGACGTGGAATTGCCTTTTTCAGAAAGGTTAAGGAAACTAAAGTCAATGGAATTTGCATCTAAAATAAGGATAGTGCCTACGTACATATGCAGTGACATATCAGACATTGCCAAGTATCATTTGGAGTTTACACAAGCGGGGTACGAGGGGAGTATTATAAGAAATGCGGGTGGGATGTATCGCAAGAAGTTTAGGTCAACGGATCTCCTAAAGAAAAAAGACTTTATGGACGGGGAGTATGAGGTGGTGGGTTATTCAGCGGAAACGGATAGTAAATCAAGCAAGCAATTGGTTGTATGGGAGTGTATAACGGACAAGGGGATAAAGTTTCATGTGAGGCCGCAGGGGACGGAAATAGAGCGGGAGTATCTATTTAATAATGCAGCACAATGGATAGGTAAAAAGTTGTGGGTAAAGTTTTTTGAGTTGACGGACAAGGATGTGCCGAGGTTTCCATCGACGAAGACAGCAAGCTATACAAGTTATTTTAGGACAGAAATTGTATGAATTTATGTGAATAGTTGTTTAGATTTGCTATAGAAATGCATTTAACATTCCTATAGAAATGGAAGCATAGACGTTGATTTACATTTTCTTATACAATCTTGCTTTATGCGTACGCGAAGACATTTTAAATTTTCATATACAATTTACTCGTTATTTTGAACGCACTTTAACTCAGTTTGAACGCACTCTCAAATGGACTTTAATATGGATTTCGCTATAAATCCGGCTTTTCTACACACACATTTTGGATTTTCCTATACAATTTACTGGTTATTTTGAACGCACTCTCCAATGGACTTCAATTTGGATTTCGCTATAAAATCCGGCTTTTCTACACACACACATTTTGCATTTTCCTATACAATTTACTCGTTATTTTGAACGCACTTTAACTCATTTTGAACGCACTCTCCAATGGACTTCAATTTGGATTTCCCTATAAAATATGGCTTTTGTTTTTCTACACACATTTTGAATTTTCCTATACAATTTACTATTTATTTTGAACGCACTTTAACTCATTTTGAACGCACTCTCCAATGGACTTCAATTTGGCACGGGGTTGTACCATGTACAATCCGGATTTTGTTTTAGGATCACAATATAATAACGTATTTCCATATACAATTTTTTAGACGCACTTGGGCGTGTACTCCGTAATACTTTGAGATACGTTGTATTTGATACGTTAGGCCATCATTAAAATTTTGCAAGTTCATTGTAAATGAGTGGGAACAAAACGGCCGCTCAAAAGCCCTTGAAGGGTGAGGCCATTGTGTCAAATTACGGGTCGTTTGATACGATTTCGGCCAATTCAATCGTGTTGCAGTCGGTAAGTATTGCAGGATTGTTTCAAGATGGTGTTTTTCAGAATGTCAATATCATAGACAGTAACATTGACAATACAGTCATAGGATTAAATGTGCGAAATGCTGGTTACTTTACTTCGCTTAGTACAAACAATGATGTCACATTCCTGAGCTTAGTTCCTGGTGGACCAAGTGTCACATGGAATTCGGAGACGGGGGTGTTTACAATAGGAGGGGAATTGGCAGTGGATGGGTGTTCGTTTCTAGGGAACATCGAAATTTGCGGCAATGATATCCGTGCAACAAATACAAATGGAGACATTCGGGTGTGGCCAAATGGTTTTGGTACGTTATATTTAAATGGTCCGACTACTGTCCAAACCACAAATGGAAATTTCTTTGTGAATTTACCAAAAAATAGTGCCATCTTTGACGTGTACAACGATTTTCAGGTGACATCTAGCTCTGGGAGTGTGACATTGTCATCATTTGACTCGCAAGAGCTAAAAACGGTGAACGGGGACATTCAATTAAGCACGGAATCCACTCCAAGCGCGTTGTCGGTCGTTCAAGTACTTAATACATCAGGAAATACACGTGTGACAACGCAATTGTACCACAACCTGAAGGCTGGGGATACAATTACACTTTCAAGCACGGGGTCTATTGACAATGTGTATACTGTAGGCAGTGTAATCAATTCTAATCAATTTTTGTTATCAGTACCACTGCAAATCAATTCTACAATTACAAGGGGAAGTCTCTTAAAGAGCTTGAGTAACAAGATTGTACTTGATACTAGGTACAAGGTCACTGTGCCAACGGATACGCAAATGACGTTTGGTCCGGATTGCAATTATATTACTGGAAATACCTCTGCACTAGGCATATTTGCGTGCAATCAAATATCACTAAACGCGCCGGTAACAGTTGTACCGAGCACGGGCAAACTCCAATTAGGTGGTGCGAGCACTAATTATCTCACCTTTGACGGTACGGGAGCAAACATAAATGCGGGTATCAAAACTACGCTCACAGGCCCTCTTACACAACTTGACACAATTAACACGAGGTTTCGCGACCCCATTATTACAGTTGGCGACTACACATTGGCCGCAAGTGACAACAAGGATCGTGGTCTTGAATTTAGGTACTTTGACACAGTATCTGGACAGATGAAACTGGGTTGGTTTGGATGGAAATCGGATACCCGTCAATTCACATACATTCCGGATGCAACAAACAATGGAGAGGTTATTTCAGGAAATCCGGGTCAATTTAATATTGGTGACATTTCAGCGACCAATGTCAGTATAGCTTCCGGGGGAAGTTTAAATCTAAATTGTGGATCACTTCTTAATGTCAGTCAACTGACCTCATGTAATGGCACCATCAACATTGTTGCGTCAAATCGAATTGGACTACTTTCTGGCTCGGACGTAGTACTAAACACAAATGTCCCTGTGCGTTTTGGCACTTCTGGAACAAGTATCACGGGAACATCAGATACCCTTACAATAGTCTCTACAAGTACTTTGGTTAGCTCAGGAACCCTTGTTGTACCTGTTGGCTCGGCTTTGTCCATGGATGGCACAACAACGGCATCGATAAAGATAATTGGGAACACATCTGGCGACTTGACATTAGGTAGCAGTCGAAACATTTACGTTACACCTACTACGGGTGCGGTAATCATTCCGAGTGGCACCCAAGTTCAATTTGGAACGACGGCACAAAATATTCTAGGTACAACTTCTGGACTGACGTTGAACTCCACTACGGACATTACCCTTGCATCAAGCACGGGAAACGTAAGGTTACTAGCTCCTATTGGTGACATTCAATTGTACACAACAACTGGCAGTGTACGAGTTCCTCAAACGGTATTCTTGACATTTGGTACAACGGGGACCATGAATAGCTTGAGGACAACAACAAGCGGGACGCTCGTAGTATATGGTGCGGGAAGTACTTCTGGAACTGTACAAATTACGAGCGCACAAAGCATCAACTTGGGTGCGTCTAGTTTTGTGACGATTCCAACAAGTACGCAATTTCTTCTTGGAACAGGGTTTGTAGCTGTTACGGATACATCTGGCGCGACACAAATTACGACTGGACAGTTGCAAGTCCAAAGTACTGGAATTCAAGTTACATCGGGCACGGTGTCTGTTGTGTCAAGTACCGCAAACATTCAAACAAATGCAATGAACATTACAAGCGCTACAACGACAGTGTCAGGAAGTACTTTTCAGATGTATACAGACAATATGTCATTTCGAGACCCAATACTTACGCTTGGTGACACATATGCTGTTGACGGAAAGGATCGTGGAATAGAGTATAGATATACACTGGGCACCGTGGGATCAAAACTGGGCTGGTTTGGATGGAAAAACAGCACAAACAAGTTTACATTTTACAGTGATGCTATTAATACCTCTGAGGTTGTCACAGGAACGCTGGGTGGACTTGACATTGGGGCATTGTCTTTGAGCGGGGCATTGATTTTTAATACACGGGGAGCCATTGACATTGCGTGTGGAACGGTGTCTAATGTAAACACCATAACAGGATGTAATGGGCAATTAAACGTTATTGCTGCTAATGCATTGTCTGTTACAAGTGCATCGGTGTCCATTGTGTCTTCAACAGTGTCTTTAGCCGCGTCGAGCTCTGTGAATATTCCTGGAGCTACACCATTACAATTCGGTACCACGGCGTCTGTGGTGCTAACAACGGGTGGAGTGTTGCGAGTGACAGGAGGCTCCATCGAGCTTGCTGTTGACACTTCCGTGACGGGTAGTCGACTAGATGTGTATAGCACCACGGTGAATGTTCAGGATCCTATTGTGTCCATTGGAGGAGTTACAGGGCCAATTCTTAATGATGGCAAGGACCGTGGTATAGAATTTAAATGGGGTACAAATACACAAACAAAGACAGGTTTTTTTGGTTACAAGAATAATATTTCTCGTTTTGTATTTATTCGTGATGGAACAAATGTGGACGAGGTATTTTCGGGGGCGTATGGCGATGTTCAGTTTGGTCAAGGTTATTTTACAGGAATTGATCTTACTGGAGGCAATCTGACAGGTGTTTCACAAATTGTTGGTGGAACTGTGTCTATTGTATCCTCGTCAGGTACACTTAATATAAGTGCGGGTAATACGGTGTTTCAGAACACATCGAAGCTGACTTTTGGAACAACGGGTTCCATTGCAGCTTCAGGAGGAATGGTGATCAACTCAAGTTCGCTTACAACGCCTGCGACTGTTTACATTGCGACATCTGGATCAGCCATTACATCTAACACCAGTGGTTTGACACTTACAAGCCCAAATGACATCAGTTTGTCTCCAAGTGGAAATACAGTTCTTCCAACAAATCACTATTTGGCTTTTGGGTCGACTGTGAATAGCATTATTTCAGATGGCCAACAGTTGTTTATAAATGGGTACAATGGAGTGGGAATTGTATCATCAACGTTTACCATTTCAGGCAATGTGAATATTATTGGTGGCATCACGGCATTGAATACGTCTTTTGATCTTGACAATTACATTCTGCCACTTGGAAAGTCACAAAAGACCTTGATTACACAAATTACTAATTACACAACAGGTGCTCTGCGCGTTCAAACAGCAACCACAAGTTATGTTAAGGTTGGCGATCAAGTGACCTTATTAAATACCGACTCAGCACCAGATGTGAGTGGTTTGTACACGGTAACATCTGTATTGGATTCACTTACATTTACTGTGAGTTCACCTACAGTGCTTACAACACCTGGAACAAAAGGGACCGTCAAGACGAATTTGATGCTGGATCCAGGCAAGGATGTAGGTATTGGTGTAAATTACTGGAGGAATACTACAGGAAATGGTGTAACGTCGGGATCAGATTACTTTCACAATGCTTATTTTGGATGGCGGAATACAACAAACCAATGGACATTTTATGAAACTGCAAGCATTGTAGACAATGTGGTTACCGGGGGCACTCTTGGAACGGTGCGAGTAGGTGATCTTATTGCTGACAGGATTTCCTCATTTGTGCTTACGGGGACGGTGTCAGCGGGTTCAAATATTGTGCGAGGAAGTAATTTCCAAATAAGTGGTGGGGCCATTGACTCAACGCCCATCGGAGTCAATTCGCCTCAATCGGGGCGATTCAGCACGCTTAGCAACACGGTGTCTGCAAGTTTTCAAAATGTTACCTTTTCGAGTTCTATAGGGTATACCCCGGAACGTTACACATTGAGCTCGGCGTCACTTCAGACACGTAATCCGAGTATCAATTCGGCGGTGAGTATGTTTAGTGTATCGGGGGTTAATTACACAACCAGTAGTGGAACGATGCCCACACTTGTGACTAGCGTGCCGGATGGAACATTCAAGACACTTGTGTGCAGTAGCATGGGAACGGGGTGTGAACACACGGTGTATTTTGGAATTGGCAAGCTCATTGCGCCGACACCTCTTGGCGGCACAGGACCATCTAAAATTGTGTTTAGACGTGCCGGTCAAAGTTGTCAGCTGATCTTTGACGGTGTTCTTGGTGCATGGGTTATTCTTAATAGTGGGGCGTACATTTTGTGACACGAAAAAGTGAATTTTGGAGTGTTCATTTCACTAACAAAATGATGTTACTGACAAATTATCGTGAACGACCTCAAATCAAGTTCCCATGTATCGTGCAGGAAAAGTTGGATGGAGTAAGATGTTTAGTACGCAATGGAAAAGCGTATTCAAGATCAGGAAGAGAAATCAAGAATATTCAATCAATTTTGGACGAACTTGGTCAGTTGGATGTTCAATTAGATGGTGAGTTATGGGCTGAAAATTTGACTTTAGCTCAAATAACAGGAATGCTTAATAGGAAAGGTCAAACACGTGATCTGAAAATGTACGTGTTTGACATCAAAGCACCATTGCCATTTAGCGAAAGGATTAAGATTCTGGAAAAGGTGCAAAATGAGTACACATTTAGTAATGTACGATTCGTGAAAAATTACTGTTGTGAAACAGAAGAGGAAGCTCTTGCCTTAGCGGACTCTTTTATAGCACGGGGAGGTGAAGGTGCTGTGTTTCGAAATCTAAACGGACTTTACATAAACGCCAGATCCAAATGTGTCCAAAAGTACAAATCACGCTTTGACGAGGAGTTCAAAGTAACGGGATACAGTTATACAGACACGTGTTTAAAATTACTGAAATGTGTTACAGCTTGCGGAAGCACATTCTATGTAAGATGCCCTGCGGATCTTACACATACAGATCTAACAAATAAAATGGTAACAATAAGATATCTACTAAAAGATCCTTTGACAGACATTCCACGTGAAGCAGTTTGTACAGGAGTCAGATGCACATTCTAGACACACAAAAAAGTGAAAAATAAACCCACAATTAAAAAAAAGTGAACAAATGGACAAATTTTTACGTTATGAATTTTTTAAAACGCGTGGATTCTCGACCAAAGCATCAGGAATGCAGTTCTTAGACCAACAAGGACTAAGAGCTGTTATGGAAAAGTATTCTCAAGAAATAGATATGTACAAGGAACAAAAAGTAATGGACTTTGAAGCAGAATTTGACAAACACGATGAAGCAAAAAAGTTGTTTTTAATTAAAGAAAAAGAAAATTTGCGTGCAAAACGTGACGAAAAAAAGGAATTGTTAAAACAGTCAATGAAAAGCAGTATGCGCGAGGAGATATTACAAGAACTGGCGGAAGAAAAGGAAACTCAAGCACGCGCTGAGTTAATATCAAAGTACAATATGTTTATTCCTAACACATTGAACATTAACATGGATGAAATTCGTGAACAGTTTGTAAATATTTCAAAAGATATTTCAGAAATGAAAATTGTACTTGAACCACACCAAAAAGACAAACTAGCCACGCTCGCAAACCAAACAACACAAATAGCTATGGCTTTACACGTTATCCGTAACGAACTACAATCTATTTCTGCAAGAAACTAAACGTACACTTACACTTACACTTACACATCTGTATAAAGCGACGGAGTATCTTGAAAAAATACATTGTAAACGTACATTGGATATGACATCTGGAAATCAAAAACGTGTAGCCAATTTAAGTGAGCACAATCAGATTACACGGATGCTTGGAGGTATTTACATGCAATGCAGGGACTATACAAATGCGGAACGTGTATACAAACGTGCCAAGCGTTTTTTAGAGGACAATGCATCGGATTATTCACTTCCAGTGTTTGTTTCAGGTTTTGCAGATATTTGCTTGGCCTTGGGGGAGGTATATGGTGAAACGGATCCGATTACGTCATTTAAATATTACAGTCTTGGGATGAGTAAAGTGGGAAACGCGGGAAGCGGTGCAGCCACGGAATTTAGAGTGCAAAAACGGATGCTTTTGGGATTATGTATGTCGGTGCACTATACTGACATGGTTGAACAGGGGACTAGTCTTATATTGAAATATGCACCTCTTGTGTACAAACAGTTTACATTGCCACAATTTCCGGATCCACCTAACAGTTGTGATCGCGTTCGTATTGGGTATCTCAGTCCAGATTTCAATAAGAATGCGGTGGGTTTGTTTGTGACGCACTTTTTAAAGCATTTTGATAAGGATAGGTTTGAGGTATATGTGTACTACACAAACAAGTCGGAAGACGTGTACACAGAGCAGTTTAAATCATATCCAGGAGTCATTTGGACAAACTTGTCGCAAGTAGACGACAGCATTGCATACAACATCATCAAGTTTAAGCATCGAATAGACGTTCTTGTGGATCTTATTTCAGCGGGGATGGGAGGTAGGCTTGAATTGATCAGTATGTCTCCTGCAAAGTACATGATCAATTATCTTGGTTATCCAGGGACGTCAGGTATTCCGCAAATGGGATATAGATTAGCGGATAAAATCACAGATCCACCGGAAAAGGATGCGCAACGGTTATATTCGGAAAAACTAGTGTATCTTTCTAGAAATTACGTAAACTTCCATTTATTTGATAATGTGACGCTTCCGCCCATTGAAGACATCCAACAAGATGTTTTACATATTAGTGTGATGAACAAGACACGGAAACATCATCCAAAATTCAGGGAATTATTAAAGGACATTCTTATCCGTCTTCCTAATGCGGTTTTGTTTCTTAAATGTGATGAAAATGAAATGGGCAACCTCCCAAAATTGTACGATTGGGGACAAGGTCGCATTCGATTTTTGCCTTTTAGGGGCACTCTTGAAAGTTACCTTTGTCAATTTAACAACATTTGTGTTTCGATTGACACGTTTCCTTATTCCGGGACGACGACAACGTGCACGAGTTTGTTGATGGGTGTACCCGTGTTGACAGTGTACGACCCCAAGAACCCACATGTGTCCAACGTGTCAGCAAGCATCCTTAAAAATTGTGGTTTGGACGAGTTTGTGTATAGCAATACAGAGGAATTGACCAATGCGCTTTGCAACTGGAAGCACGTGAACAAAGAGGAGATAAGATTCAAGTTTTTGCGCGCAAATGACCCCATACGCTTTATGCGTGATTATGAAAATGTAATATTGAAACTACATAACAATGGACAACAAACGGACACACCGCTTGGTGAAGTTCTTGTGGAAGAACAGATAGACAAACCAACGGAAAGTACACCTCCTACAGTTCTTACGGACACACCACGTGTGACTACTACGTTGTCTGTAAGCGACATCAAATTGATCTGAAAAAAATGAAAAAAAAAAACAACTTTCATTATTTTTAAATGAAAACCAAACTTGTATTAGGATATTGTTGTATTAATACCGAGTTGCGCAAACGCGGTATTTTTAGTTCACGTACACTTCGATTACGAACGCTTCAAGAAAAGGGGATGGAGTATTTGTATTCTTTAATTGATAGGAACATTGAGGACACATTTTGTTTAATGGAGTGGAATCACGCTCACCAGATTTACAATTTCAGGATTAGTAGCGAATTGATGCCATTTGCAAGTCACCCGGACTACTACGATACGTTTGACATGTCGCGATTTGCGGACAGTCTTCGTCGCCTTGGTGATTTTGCAAAGGAACACAAACAGTACGTGTCCTTTCATCCGGGGCAATACAATCAATTGACGAGCGTAAGGGATTCTGTTATTGAAAAAACTGTACACGACTTGGATACACATGCACGTATACTGGATTTAATGGGATTTCCGGATGCACCTATAATTATTCATGGAGGTGCAAGGGGGAGGTCGAAGGAGGAGTCTCTTGAACGGTTCAAGTGCAATTTCAAGTTGCTTTCAGAGTCTACGAGAAGAAAGTTGGTAGTAGAAAATGACGAAATTGTGTATACGGTTAAGGATCTTTTGCCACTTGGGCTTCCGGTTGTGTTTGACACGCATCACCACAACTTGAATCCTGGAGGAATGTCTCCAGAAGATGCGGCCAAGTTGTGTGCAGACACATTTATATCACGTAATAAGGTTCCGTTGATGCACATATCAGAGTCGAGGGAATCTGTAAAGCCAACTGATTCTATTACAGCCCGTCGCGCCCACAGTGATTTTGTTAGTAGTATTCCGGAATATCTTTGGAATTTGGGTGTGGAGAAAATTTATATCGATATTGAAGCAAAAATGAAAGAACAAGCAGTATTAAAACTAATGCAATTAAACAATTTAGATTAAAAAATTTGCTAGTACCTATTAAAATGAGTCTGACAAGTGCAAACAATGACGAATGTTATTTACAACAAAAAGATACAAATAACAATGGGATATTTAGTTATGTAACGGATGTTTCTCGCCACGAGCACAAGGAACATTGTGCAAATTACAATCCACCTTTTATAGGATACGTACCTAGAGGTGTGAGTGCGGGCTTGAGCTTGGAAGTTGAAAATGATCTCAAGGGCATTACTCGTGTTTACTCAAAGTGCACCGACAAGAAATATGCACCTATTGATGAGAATTTGGTACAAGGGTTGTCCAAAAAGATCGTAAACGCAGATCCTCATAATTTACGTGAATGCTAACCGTGAATGTGTACACATTCATTTATAGAAAATAAAATAACTTGATAAGGTAAATGTTGGTTCCTTTTGGATTCACTGTGGATACATCTCACTGTGAACTGGCCAAGTTTTCATCCGATGCCGGTTTAGTATATCCGCTTGTGTACAATTCTAGCGGGTTGTCTATAGTGACTTTTCAAAGTGTATCTGAAGATGTCAAATTGTGGGTGGCGGAACGTTTGTTGGAGGTGTGGTCAAAGGAAGCGGAAATAAGTAGTATTACAGATGCTGTAAATTATATCAGTACGCATTTTCGATATGGAGACATTTTTTACGTACTTTTTGTTCATGCTGAACCAATTGGGTTTATGGGAATGGATACAAAAAATTGGATACCATTCTTATCGCACTTGTACATAGACAATAGGTATAGGAATAAGGGGTACGCAAAGCTCTTGTTAGACTTTGGGAGGAAATGGGCAACACATAGACAATTTAGTGAGTATAAACTCTTTTGTAAACCAGAACTTGTCTATTTTTATAGAAAAAGGGGATTTGAGGAAATTGACAATAATGGACCGTATGTGATTATGAAAACGAATGATTGCGTGTAAATTACAGTCATTTTTTAATGTAATACTACAAGAGAAATGAATTATTTTTACGATTACATTCACACTGTTGACTCACCGCAAAATAGTCGTTTTCGAACAATATTTTTGGACACATTAGACAATTTGCCACGGGCAACAAACAATTCGCGAGTGATCATGAAACAACTCGCTATAAAAACCGATCATCAGTTTCGAGTGTTTCACGAATCTTTTATGAATTTTTTAAAATGGAAAATGTTAAATTAATTGTGTAATTGAAATTTTACTTCAATTGTGCCAATTGAATCTTTCAAAAATGAAAGTAGTTGTGTAATTGATGTTTTTTTAAATTTTCAAGTGTAATTAAATTACTGGTGTTTATTAAAGAAACGGTATGTACTTGAACAACAGTGTGGTACGGACAAATGAGAAGGCAAGCGATGTTTCTGGACAAAGTATGTACTTGAACAACAGTGTGGTACAGACAAATGCAATAGACAACGTACCAAGATACAATAGTACATTTATACTGGTGTCATATTATTGGGGACACAACGTTGTGAACAAAGGGTCGGTACATGGGTTGACGTATTCGCAGCAGGTGGACAGGCTTATTGGAAATTGCGAGCGTTTGGAAATAAACTACTATTTTGTTTGGGTAAAGCAGTTTGAGGATACAAAGTATCAAGCGGCGCTTTCGTATAAGCCGGATTTTATTCAGTGGTGCTTGGATATATTTCCAAATCACAAGTGCATATTTGTGGACACGGATCTTCAAATTCTCAAGTATCCGCATCTATTTGAGGTGGATGCAGATTGTTGGTTTGTGAATTGGAATGAGTACGATTATGGTTGTTATAATCCATTTCAGTTAGTGCTTCCTGGGGCAATACTTGGGTTTGCCAACACACACGCGGCCAGGGCGATGTTAAAGATACTTACTGATTTTATGCATATGCACAGTTTTTTGGCAGAAGACAAGTCATTTTCGGGGATCATCTCAAGACACTTTTTGAATGTGTACTTGAGGTGTGTTTGGTTGCCAGAGTCTTATATGTATATGTTTGAACGGCATAAGTATTCGCCGGAGTTGGGCAAGTACACATTTGTTGCGGACATTGATTACGAAATGCGCCGAGGAACATACAGTAAGGATGATCTTGTTATGATACACGAGGACTTTGAGACGGGTAACTTGGACGACATTTACAAAAAGAGAGTAGGACGAAGTAGGTTTCCTCCTAATTTTAATCGCCAACAAGGTGAAAAACTGAGGTGTTTTGATGTAATCTTTCGCAATTACACAACATTCGGGTTGACTCCACGGCAAGCAGAAGAATACAGGACGGATTGGAAACACAAAGAGCGCAATGGAATATACCGCAATAAACCAGTACCTGAAGGTAAAGTTGTGGACATACTCCCACTTGCAAGTGAAAAATTTGGATCACCTTTTTTGCTTGTAACACAAGTAGATGATCTTGTGGAAGCAACTGATTTTATCGACTCGGCAAGAGAGTTTAAGATGGATTACACAGTATACAAGACACAAAAGAATTATTCGCTGTACACCATGTTAAGAATCTGTCTTATAGAAAACAAGAGGGATATTCGATACGTCAGTTCAAAAGCGCAAATCCGAAAACGACCAGATGCTTTTTGGATTAATAACATGGACTTTATCTCTCCAAATTTGAACGTGATGTACACATTGTCAAAATGCTCTGACCCGCGTGTTTTGTCACTACCTGGGGACTTTATTTACGGTTTTTCTTATAACCAACGCATACTTGAATTCTTGGCAATTGTGGAGTCGTTTGTGAGACCTAGACACATACTTTTTCAACACAAAATTTTTGAATATGTTTTCAATGTGTCTCTAGCGGTGAATAAATTGCGTTGTTGGTGGGTTGACAAAAGTTATCTTACCAATGTTATTAGGGTTACACAGAGTCAAATAAGAGCACAGGTTCCCAAAAAGTACACAAGAGTAACAAAAAAACTAAAACAATGTGGTATCAAACCAAGCTTGAATGCGGATAGCGATCCTCTGCCGACACATTACTTCGGTTCGCGTTCCTCAAATATTTTTCATAATCGGTACGGAAAAAAATTCATCACGTACTACAATGCGTAGTTGCATTATGCAAAATTTATTTTCAAGATACATTTAAACAACAAACAAATGTGGGGAAATATTTTGATCTTGGTAGGTGTTATTACGTTTCTTGCTGGATACTACTTTAAGGGCAAGGCAGATGGGCAAAATGATTGTGGAGTTGGAAAGCCCAAAGACCATGATACCACGGATTTACTTGGTATCTCAGGAATAGCTATAGGTATTATTTTGGTAATCATTGGCGGCGTAATGAAAATGATGGGTGGTGGCAGCTCAAATACCGCTGCCGCTTCTTCTGAATAATTGCAAAATCTAATGAAAAGTAATTGAAGTTAGACAAAACACCAGTCTTGCGGTTTTCTTGGTATGTAACCAGTATTTGAACAACTGGAAGCAGTTGTTGGTACAATTGTTACTTTAGTAATAGGAATATGTTTTTTTAGTCTGATCAGCTGGGCGTTATTAGAATGAACAAGTGAAGCTGTGACTCGCTTTCGATATTCGTACTAAAAAAACATATTGCTAACAATTAAAATGGAGAAACTACCTATAGAATTAAAATTTGATGTGATAAAGAACGTTGACATTTTCGACTTACATAAAGTTTGTAAACTGGATAAAAGTTGGCGAGAATTCTGTAAAGCAAATAAAACACCATTAATGAAAATGTATTTGAGAAAACACAATCAAAGATTTAGTGATGACAGTATTGATGCATCGTTTCGTTTTCTTATTAGACGACTAAAAGAAAGTCGATTTTACAATAATGAATTCCCAAAGATAGTATTAAATATCAGTAAAGAACAGCAACCAAGCAGCAATTTAATTCGCTCGTATCTAAATAGACAACCTACGAAATATGAATTAATGGTAATCAAAGAAGCAATGAATGGATACAATTATTCTGAGGAGGACATAAAACACTTGGTAAGGAGACATATATATAGATTTGGCGAAACGGCTCTTGGTAATCCAATGTTGTTATAGCGCCACTAAATTGTAACGCGAATTTGCGTTTGATGATCTTTGAAATATTAATATAAGGCGTGAACTCCAAGTTGGGAGGAGTTTATCTGGGGTTTTTGGAACGGTAATCTATAACGAATAGCATTATAGAGTTAATTACAAATTAACTATTTAAGGAATAAAAATTTATTTAGATAATATATAAACAAATAATGATTGAAGAATTTATTTCCAATTTATTCGGTGGCGCAGCCAAGAAATCCCCTTCAAGTTCTAGTAGAACTTACAAAAAGAAACGTAGCGTGAAAAGACGCAGTTCCAAAAAGGGATCTGCAAAACGCAGCTACAAAAAGCGAACGTCGACTAAGAAGACTTCAAAGAAGAGGTCGTACAAGAAGCGTTCCGCAAAGAAGAGCCACTCTAAGAAACATTCTGGCAAAAAGCACTCTGCCAAGAAACATTCTGCCAAGAAGCATTCTTCAAAGAAGCACTCTGCTAAAAAGCACTCTGCTAAAAAGCACTCTGCTAAGAAGCACTCTGCTAAGAAGCACTCTGCTAAGAAGCACTCTTCAAAGAAGCACTCTGCTCACAAGAAGCACTCTGCTAAGAAGAGCCATAAGAAACGTTCAACCAAGAAACGTTCTACCAAAAAGCACTCTGCCAGCCACAAGAAACGTTCAACCAAGAAACGTTCTACCAAAAAGCACTCTGCCAGCCACAAGAAACGTTCTACCAAGAAACGTTCGGCAAAGAAGAGCTCAAAGAAACGTAGCTACAAGAAGCGCTCGATGAAGCGTAAGAGCTCGATGAAACGCTCTACTAAGAAGCGTTCAGGAAAAAAGAGATCTCAAAGGGGTGGTCTCGACAAGGCCTACTATAACGAGCAGAGAACTGCTGAACTTGGTAGTGCCGAAGGACCCGTGCGTGCCAGTTGCAGACCTGGTGCCAAGATGGGTCTAGATGGTAAGTGCTACAAGGTCAGGACACCAAGACGCACTTACCGCAGATCTGTTGCAAGACGTTCTATGAAACGATCTGTTAAGCGATCTGCAAGACGTAGCTACAGACGCAAGTCTACTAAACGCTCGTCCAAGCGAAAGCCATGTAAAAAGGGTCAACACCGAAGCCGTGTTACCAACCGCTGCCGTAAATACTAAGGAAATGTTAAAAAAGTCGATTTAATTTACAAACGTATTAATCCAAATTTGTTTGTAAGTAATTAGAGGACATATGTATACATACAAACTCGAAAATGGTATAAGGATTCCGTATGTTCAAATATACGAGGCTACAAAACGGAGGAGTTTTACGGAAGACATTTTTGTAGAGTACTTGGATGTGCTTTTTAGGCGAAAAACAAGTCGATCGGTGTGTTCACAAAAGATGTCATCAAGCAATGAGTATTTTGTGCAACTAGATATTCCCAATTTGACAGTGAAAATGTCACATGGGCTAAGGGAGAGGTTCAAAAAGTGTATTCAAGACGAGGACAAGTGGTATTTTATTGTGCCTTTTCATATACGCTTTCCAACGTTTTATTCGGCATCAAGTGTCGGTGAAGACGATGAGTTGAATTTAGGATCACCATCTGTGGGTCATTCAAATACGGTGCTAATAGACAAGTCTACACAGCAAATTGAGTTATTTGAGCCTCACGGGGATCGTTTTAGAGGGCATCCGATTGAGATAAATACAAAGTTGCTTATTCATGAGACGGTAAAAAAGTTGTTTCCTTTTACTCAAACATACACATTTCGATCGGCCTTTGACACTTGTAACGTAGCTCCACAGCGAGAGGACAAGTACTGTCTTGCATGGACGCTTTTGTACATTGAATTGCGTTTGTTGAACGGCAATACAAAGGTATCTACAGAGACTTTGTTTAGACAATTTAATTCAATTTTCATTTCGGATGCGCAAAGGGTGGTTTACATACAAAAGTATATTACTATGGTGACGGAAAGGGTGAAGGACATCCGTAAGGTATACAATGCTTATCCTGATTACATGTTACCATTTCCTATATTAGATCCATTTATCCCGGACAATATAGCTTTCACTGTAAGGTTTCTTGCACTCTTGTATAAATACAAAACGGTATCGAATGAAGTGGAGAGAAAGCAAATTTTAAATGAAGTTGTGGGATATAGACGTCACTCGCGATTTGAAAAGATATTTTTTGACTTTTTCAACAACAAGTATGATGACATACTAGAAATATTCAAGGAAAACAACTTTATATTTGAACAGTTTGACGATGCAAATGAATTTGCAAGAATGGTCAAAGCACTTTACACAATAAAACAATCACAAAATCGGCAAATAGGCAATTAATTTATACAGTTAAATTATAAAATGGGACCTGGATCTACAGTGGAAAGGAAACGTCGATAAGTTTGATGCAGAACTGTTACAGAAAACGCCCTAAATTCTAAGTGTTCCAAAAAATAGTTTAAAGGTAACAAAACAATGATATGTAATGCATACAGATTATTGTAGAGACTTTTTAAAGGGGCGTTGTCATCGCGACCATTGTAAATTTGTGCACGGTACACCTAGTACAGACCGCGCACCTACACTCGGCCACGTAAACCGGCCTCGGCCACGTAAACCACGCAACACAGAAGTGTTTACACCTATGACACGCCCAGTGGATATGCGTATTATAGTGGATACATCCAAGTGGGCATTGACAAATCCTGTTAGTTCACGTGACGTCCTTGTGTTTCCAAATATATTTTCGGATTACTCCTATAACCACTTATTCAATTTGTTACATACGGAATTGTATAGCTCGGGTGTGCCGGAAGTGGATCTTTTGAAATTATGGCATGGGAACGAAACAGTGCCTGGCACGCATCTTATTGCGAACGATCGGACGCCGTGGAAGTCCAAGTGTGATACATTTAAACTGGTGGTAGATCGTTTGGCAGCATTTTTTAGGATGGAAGTGAAAGCAACTCGATTTAATTTGTACACTGACACATCTCAGTGGAAGCCTTTTCACTTTGATGCAGCGGCGGTAGATCCTAAAAAGGCCGAAACACAAAATTTCACGGTAGCGGTGAGTTTTGGGGCTACACGAGAGGCGGCATTTGAACGTGCGGATGGTCATGGGACTGTGGTTAGTATTCCGCAGCCGGACGGGTGGGTGTATTGTTTTGCCAAGGACATCAACATCACATGGCGCCACGGGATTTTGCAGGAGCTTCCTGTACGTGATGCGCCACGTATAAGTGTGATACTTTGGGGAGCTATCGAAATCGTCTAGACAAATTGAATTTGAACAACCGCAAACGTAGGTTGTAAGTTTTGGACTGTGACAACTGTATTACCGATTGTCACGGTTTCTCCATTTCTCAGTTTTGCGAGTAATTGAGTTTCAGTGTACAACGCGACAAGATCTTTAAAGTCCTGGTTGATTTGTTCGAGGCCTGGTTTATCTTTGCGAAATTGGACAAAAATGCTTTGATTTGGAAGCTGGATGTATTCATTGGCTTGAAGGGTATACACACCCGAGCGTTTCACGACGTTGATGGGACGTGACCATTTCAATTTGAATTCTTCTGCTGCATTGAAACAACGTGTATCACAGCACCAGCCCATAGCTGAGCTGAGGTCGCCGTACTCACTTGCTCCATACCAGCTGTGCATGAGTCCCCAATTGTGACCAAATTCGTGTAAATACACACTTGGAAAGCCAAGTTTATCGCTTGGAACAAAGACTCGACATCCATTTGTACAATTTGGGCCAATGTATCCAAGTCCTGCAAATTGACAAAGTCCTGCTGGAATGATATACATCTTGTGGTCGTAATTGTTCATCTTGAAAGTGGAGTACATCTCTACGGTTGTGTCAACAAGACCTGCCCAACCTTCTGTGTCACATCCCATTGTAGCCCCACAGGGTATTTGAACAGTAAAGGGGACGACTGTTGTGTTGACTGTGTATATTCCATTACTACACCGTTGTACAAACGATTCTACAGGACCGAATATGGAGGTATCAAATGTGACAGGAATATTACACACACTTACAAAAACTGTTATAATCTGAAATACCTTTTTTGTGAACCCACTCAGATCAAAAAAACGGAAACCCATATCTATGCCATTTACAAATAAAAAAGAATTGTGTCTTTTTTGCATTTTAAACGCACCTAAAAACTTTTGCATATTAAACGCACCTACCACTTTTGCATTTTGAGCGGATTTACCACTTTTGCATTCTAGACGCACCTAAAAACTTTTGCATATTAAACGCACCTACCACTATTGCATTTAAGACGCACCTAACACTTTTTCATTTTAGACGCGCCTAAAGATTGCATTTTAGACGCGCCTAAAGTTGTAGTTACTTAATTTAAAAAGTGATGGAATACAAGCCATACAAGCGTGTAATGCAGTCTAATCCACGCTTTAATTCATGGTCTTATTGGTTGCGTACAAAGGGTAGATTGTTCAACCGGTCAGAGTGGTCTACAGAGTATAAAAACGATCAGTCCCAACTTGTGACTTTAAATGTGAATTACGTGTACGCATTGCATCAAAGAATACAGGACTTGGAGAATCAGTTAGCTGTAATTGCACGTGATGACGACGCAGTCTTGTCCGATACCTGATCCACATCCTACCTTAGAGATGTCCTCGGCAACGATATTGAGATAGTGCCCAGTTTCTTCGAATGTAACACCTGGCTTTGACAACAAATTTTTCTCATCAATCCACATCGAAATAGCATCAGATACATTTGGGAACGTTGTTCCATATGCGGCATATAAATTTTGTCTTGAGGCTCCTGTAATGTTATGTTCAAGTGGACATCCTCTCAAGGCAAGGGATGTACTAAGGCTGATGGCCAAGTCAGAGAGTTGAGGATCGGCTTGTAGGTCTGTGAGAGAGGTCAACCGTCGTTCACGGTTATGCTCGTATAGCCATATGTTGTCGGGTGTAGGTGAAGGTAGAGCCCAATAGGTGTAGGTAACGGTGGTTACTGTAACAGGATTAGCGAAAATTGTGCAGGCAGAGCCGGTGGCAGAGCCGGTGGCAGAGCTAGACGCAAAGTCAAATGCAAATCCAATTCCCAAGAAGTAAACTAAACGATACATCTGAATGGTATGGTTTAGTATCTTTAAATGACAAGTCACTACAATTAATTGAATTACTTTTTTAACGATTAAATACAAGGTAATCAAGTACAAGGTATGTCTGAAGAAATTTCGTGTGAAACTGCCAAAATGGGTACGGCATTGTATGACACGTGCGCGTGTGCTCGAGCGGCTGATGCATTGGTTGAAGCTGTAAAGATTTACAAACAGGAAACAAACGATTACAATAAGGCTTATGATCAATGGAAAACTGACCACAATACGTATAATAATAATCACCTTAATTGGGAACGGAACAGGGATTCTAAAAAACGTGATCTTGGCAATGAAGATCGTTATGCTGGGTGTGGTCTGTGTTTAACTAATCCGGGATGTCCAGGTGGATGGCATTGGAACAGAAATGCAAATGGATGTGGCGATTTGAGGCTTGGATGTGAACAGGTATGTCGTAGAAATAACGATCAAATAGACAGAGATATGTCGGGATGGTACGCGGAAAATCCGGAACCACAGGAGCCCAAGTTTAGTAAACAACCTCCTTCAGAAGTCAAAGGAAACACTGTGTCATGTTGCGCGTCTATTTTCAAAGACATCACGGCAGCGAGCGTTGAGTTTGAGGGTTTACAACAGGAATGCAATGACAAGATAAAGGATGATAGGGACAAAATTATTAAAGAAATGCAAGATCAACTCAAGTCCGAAGCAGCAAAGGTAGCTGCTGCTCAAAAGCAAGCAAAGGAAGCCGGCGGATTAGGATGGTTAATGTCTCCAACAACTTGGCTTGCGGGAGGTGGAGGTGGATTGTCATCTTCAATTATATTTTCGGTGTTGTGTATAGGCTTTGTTATAGTGTTGGGTCTTGTGTTTTCTAGTAGTACAAAAGATAAAACACCAAAAAAAATACCACCTAGAGGTCCACCTAGAGGTCCACCCAGAGGTCCACCCAGAGGTCCACCTAGAGGTCCACCTAGAGGTCCACCTAGAGGTCCACCTAGAGGTCCACCTAGAGGTCCTCCTAGAGGTCCACCTAGAGGTCCACCTAGAGGTCCACTGCCACGAGGTCACAGGCCGGACCGCGTTTGATTTAAAGAAACGGTCTAATTACATACACATAGTATCTAATTATACACAGCAGATAATTAGATTACAGTTACAATGCCTCGTGTAAAACGTGTGGATTTGATAACGGATCTTACACAATTGGCGCAAAAGAGCACGTTGCAATTCCGGCATTCGGCGTGTGTATTTGAGGGACGCCGGGTGTTGAGCAAGGGGTATAATACACAATCGTTACATGCGGAGGTTTCGGCTATGTGGAACTCAAATGTGAAAGCTTTAAAGGGCAAGGACATTCAGGTGATTCGGATTGGTGCTAATAACGAGCTTCGTAATTCGCGTCCATGTAACTTGTGTATTGCAAAGTTAAAGGAGAAAGGGATACGAAAGGTATACTACTCTACTGACTATGGTTACATAGAGTGTGAATGGGTGGGTGAAATGTAATGGAATTTATTTTTTATATGAATTACATGTAATGAATAAGGCGTATGTGTGGAGTGTACTAGTGTTTGCAGTTGTTATTTCAATTGTCACCGTAATCAATAAAAAAGAAACGAGTGAATTAAAAAAAACGTTAGAGTTTCCTAGGAGAATCTTTCAAACATGGAAATCAAAAACGGTAATACCGGACAACATGGCATATTGGAGTAGCACATTTAAGAAACAAAATCCAGGTTATCAATATGAGCTATGGGATGACAATGACAACAGGAATTTCATTAAGAATAACTTTAGTTGGTTTTTGGACATTTTTGATGGATACGATGCGGCTATAAAGAGAGCTGATGCTGTGAGATACTTTTACTTGTACAAGTATGGAGGTGTGTATGCGGACATGGATTTTGAATGTTTACGTCCATTGGACTCACTCCTAATTAGATATTCTGATGCGGAAGTACTACTTGGTAGTATGCACACAAATGAAACAGATTCTGGGCATTCAATTCCAAATGCGATAATGATATCCAAGCCAGGGGCAAAGTTTTGGTTGGTTGTGATGCATTTGCTAAAAAAGTACAAGGATTCTCCTCATACAGAGACGGCTACAGGTCCTATTTTACTAAAACGTGCTGTAGAGATATACGATTCAGATTGTGAAGTACGTGTATTGGATCCTAGTGTTATGTATCCAATATCATGGAGTGTGGAACCGGATACTCGTTTAGAAATTCTTAAAGGAAATCCAAGAGAAATTACAGCACGCGTCAAACAACAATATCCTAAAGCATATGCTGCAACATATTGGACACATTCCTGGTAAAAATTGAAAAAGACTTGGTTACATTGTGGTACATTGAGGTACTATTGGAAGTACACATATGACGTCTAAATTTACCAAAGAGCTCGAAAGGTTTCTTGTTTGGGCTAATGATCAAGGAATACGTTTAGGGGAAGACAAAAAGTGGACAAAGGACATTATACCTGATTTTGAAGAGCCTTTACGGAACAAGTTGAACAAGTTTATTCTAGAAACTACACATTTGTACACAGTTGTACTATCTGATGGCACTGTTTTACAGGAGCCTTACATAAAGGTGCTTGTAAAGAATTTCAAGTTGAATTTAGAAAAAAAGTCAACGTGTAAAAAGGAATACATTGTTCGGCAGAAGGTGCAGGAGACATCACAGGAACTTAACCGGAACTGTTGTAAAAGGTATATTGGGTTCAAGTTAAGTCACGGTACTTTACAAAAAACAAAGGAATCACCTGATGTTCAAATTCGTGAAGAGTTAGTGGAACAAGTTTTGCAGATGTTTAATAAGGTGGTTACATTGGAGGACATTGAATTCTAGTTATTCGCTGCTAGGGAAGCTCATTGTGGTGGGTACAACTGGTGTTTGTACATCCGTGGTGGTTGTAGGTAATGTAGTTGTAGTTTCATCAATGTCGATGTTTTTATCATTGTCGTGTTTTTTTCCGTAAAGGTACACAGCAATTGCAATACAAGCTAGTCCGATGATTTTGTTGTGTTCAAATATGTTTTGAATCACATGGTTTTTGCTAGTTTTGTCAAAGATTTTGTCGGGGCTAAAGAAAACAATGCCGCCAAAAATGGCTAGAGCAATTACTACAAGTGTCATTTTTATTAGTACTATATAAAATTTAATTTGACTTAAAAAGAAATGAAATAATATGTGGACAAGATTTCTGTGTGGCCAATGAATACAGCTGATACACTGGGAAGCATAGGTGGTGTTTTGATAGTGATTTGTCAAATACCACAGCTTAAAAAGTTGATTATGACAAAAAGTGCAGGAGACATTTCTGTAGAAACGTTTACCTTATTGTTTCTTGGGCAGCTCTTTTGGTTTGTTTATGGCATACTAAAATCTGATTTGCAGATTACCTTGACCAATGCAATAAGTGGTGTAATAACATTAGTTATAATTATACTTGTATTTTGTTATAGAAGACGGGAAGCACAAATAAATCATGTTTAAGGTGAAATTTCATTGAGTTACACAAGGAAATTTCAAGTAGCACACTTAAAAAAATTGAAAGTATATTTACAAGCACAGTGACATAGGGTATGACGGGTTCAATTGTAGTTAATTTTATTGGAGCGCCTTCGGTGGGCAAGAGTTTAATGGCGGCATTGACATTTGCGGAACTTAAGCACAAGCACAAATCAGCTGAGCTTATACAGGAGTTTGCCAAGACACTTGTGTGGCAGGGGCGTTTTGAGGAGTTGAACAACCAATGGTATGTAAGTAATTCGCAGTACAAAATGCTCAAGGCGGTGGATTCCAAGGTAGATTACATTTGTACAGACTCGGCATTAATTTTGGGATTACTATACAATCGTTATCACAAGGACAATGTGTCGGACATAGCAAAAACAGAGCGGATGATTTTAGACAAAATGGACGAGTTTAGGAATATATACATTTTACTAGAGCGAGGTGATTTTCCCTATGAAACGATTGGCAGAATACACACTGAAGAGGAATCAAATGAGATTCAAGAAAGGTTGAAAATGCTATTAGATGAATTCAGTATAAGATATTTTAAAGTCAAGTCATCAAAGGATTCTCTTGAACAAATTATACAGTATATTGAGACGGCGGGACTGGAAATCCTATAGACTAATTACCATTTCCTTGAACGCACCGGGACGATTTTTGAACGCACCGGGGTGATTTTTGAACGCGCATTTCTTTTCTTGGTAAATAGCAGACAGTATATGGATTACTACAAGGTATTTTCGGTCGATCGGAATAAGAGTTACATAGACTTTATAAATGCAAATAGGTATAATAAGAACACGACTATTTCAACGCCTTTTCACAAGGCTATTCGTGTGGTGCAATGTGACCAGACGTCATCGAGTTATCCATTGCGTGCGATAGAGCGTACATTGGAGACATTTGTGTATCCGTATTACACAAACACGCATTCAAACAATGCGTTAGGGCGGTATATGGCAAAGTTGGTAGAACATGCAACAAAGATCATACACAAGTCGGTGGGAGCAGGTGAAGACGACGTTGTTATATTCACGGGGTCAGGGGCAAGTGGAGCGGTCAATCACTTGATTCATTTGATCAAGCCGGACCTTGTCAAGTCCGTCGTATTTGTATCGGAATTGGAGCATTATTCTAATTATCTTGGATGGTATCACTATGCAAAGCGTCTTGTAGTGGTTCCATCGGATGCAAATGGTTTGATTGATGTTGTGGAATTAGAAAAATTGCTAAAACGGTACACGCGACAGTATCCCAAGTCGTTTGTGAGTATGACATCGTGTAGTAATATTACAGGTACCTTGCAGCCGGTGGAGGACATATCGCGCTTAGCACACAAGTATGGAGCCAAGGTATTTTTTGATTATGCTACTTCTGCGCCATATGTGAATATAAATATGCACAGTAGAGGAAGTGACATGGACGCTATATTTTTTAGCGCACACAAGTTTCCTGGGGCGCAATCTAGTCCGGGCATATTGGTTATCAATCGTCGGTTGGTATGCACGGACGTCCCATTCACGCCAAATGGAGGTACTGTGCGTTTTGTTTCAAAGGGTACTTGTCCTGTATACAGTACAAATTTGTCAAAACGTGAAATGGGAGGTACACCTAATATAATAGGTATTATTCGGACGGGGATTGCGGTATCAATACAACAGGCGTACATTGATTACATTTACGACCACGAACTACAATTGACACGTCTATTTAGTAAAGGACTTTTGCGTTTGTGTGCACAGTATCCGCAACTGCGATGCCTTGTACCAGTTAACAATGCCTTACGCTTGCCTATTTTTAGCATCCAGATTAAGCCTTTCCATTACAATTTTGTTGTTGTATTGCTAAGTGATATTTTTGGAATTACTACACGGGGTGGTGTAAATTGCAGCGGTATTCTTGCAGAAAAATTGCTTAAACTTAATCCAAAGCAAACAGAGCTTATAAGAGATTCCATTGTTAAAGGAAAAGGTGTGCCAAGAGAGTATGGATGGGTAAGGATTACGCTTACAAGTTATCATACAGTGTCGGACATCAAAAAGATCTTGAAAGCAATTAGATTTGTTATTACACAAGGGGAAAGGTACATGAGCTTGTACAAGTACAATCCGGAATCAAATGTATTCAGCGTTGTGTAAATTGTAGTAAAAAAGTTATTTTATGGCACATTGGTAATGACATACTTGTGCAAGTACAAAGACATATTTGGAGCGCCGAATACGGGTGTTCATCGTACTCGGTTTCTTGGATTTGCAGCAGTGGACTTGTTTTTGACAATAGCGGTTGCTGTAGGAATATCTCGAAGGTACAATACACCAGTTGTAAAGACAATTGGTTACTTGATTTTGCTAGGAATTGTTGTTCACAAATTGTTTTGTGTAGACACCCAGTTGAACAAAATGATATTTGGGTAATTGCGCAAAAACAAATTTTATTGTGTATTGATAAGGATGTCCAAGAAAGCACTCCTTATTGGTATAAATTACACGGGGAGTTCGGCACAACTCAACGGATGTGTGAATGACATAACAAATGTGCGTAAATTTCTATTAGAAATGTGTGGATTTCAGCCGCAAAACATAGTTACACTTACGGACGCACCTGACAATGCTAATCGTCCAACACGCAAGGCCATGGAGGATCAAATAGGTACGCTTGCACGGGGAGCAAAGTCTGGTGACACATTAGTATTTTATTACTCTGGACATGGGTCGAATGTACCAGACAATTCAAATGACGAATCGGATGGAAAGGACGAGGTTTTAGTGCCAATGGATTACATGAGAGCAGGTGTTATAACGGATGACTGGCTCAATGAAAACCTGGTGAAAAAAATTCCCCAGAATGCGGTATTGTATGCGTTTACAGATTGTTGTCATTCAGGGACGATGTGTGACTTGAAGTACAATGTGACGTGTGATTCAACTTACAAAAAGGGCCAAATACCACAAGGAACACCGTATGTGCCGGGTGATTGGACAGATAAGTTTAGTTTTACAACGGAACGTGCTGCCGATACTCAAGGAACGGTGATATTATTTTCAGGATGCCGAGATCCTCAGACTTCAGCGGATGCTTCTTTTGGAGGTCAGGGACAAGGTGCGTTCACACATTGTTTTCTTGACACAATGAAGGCTAATCGCAACCGTACAGTAGGGGACATATTAAAAGAGATTAATTGCAAATTGATTTTATCCGGTTTTGAACAACGCTCGCAATTGTCTGTGGGAAAGATCTCAGATATAAATTTTAAATTCAACTTGTAAGTAACTTAGAGTCGCCCCCTCTTTGCACCTGACTGTAATTACACTCCCCAGTCATTTATTTCAAATAGTTTGAATATAATATTGAAACCTTAGAAGTAACTTAGAAGTAACTTGTAATTTACATAAATAGACACATTGATGTAAATTAGTTGTAAGCGAGTTTATGGTTCGCGTCCATCATACAGTCCATGAAAGCCTGCTGTTTCGTAACAGTAATAGTCTTTGTTGCCTTTGAATCCACCGCAGACACCGTAGAGGTTGCAGCATTTCATTCCTGTACAACTCTTGTCACCTTCATTTGGACCGCAACGGCCGTTATTTGAAATAAGTTTACCTGACCAATTCATATCGGGTGGTGGTGGTATGTATTTTTGGAGGTTTGCTGCTGCTTGTTCTTGAGCGATTTGAGCAGCTTTTTGTTTTTCGGCGATTTCTGCGTTACTTAATGTAACTGTGCTCGTGGTGTTGGTGGTGCTTTGTGACAAAAGGAAATATACTGCAATGCTGATACTAAGACAAAATAACACAGCAAGGACGATGATCATTGTATTGTCCTGTTTAGGGGGCCCGTAGTAAGGTGGTGGAGGTGGATAGTAATCCATCTTTACATTTTAATAATAAAATATTAATTTGGCAAACTTGCTTTGGGATAATACCAGACTTGGAAAAGAATAACAAAGTCGAGTATGGTACATGCCATAGTTGAAATAATCCATGGGAGATTTTCAAAAATGGCCGTGGGGTCTAGAAAGCAAACTATTATGTAACAGATGTTTGCAAAGATGGTGCAAATGTACATGGAAACAGACACTTCTCCTGTGCCTTTTCTTGTTAAATTTTCAACAATTTGAGGAAAGCGACCAAGAATGTAAGTAGCGGTAGTAAAATATCCAATGGTAATGCCTGCAACTGTATCTGGGTGACGTAATGCCGACACAACAATACAAACAATAATGTTTACGGCAGTTACACACACGCTTATGATCACGGATGCTTTACAAGATTTTCGACGTTGATATTTGATGACGATAATTATCATTACTATGCCTATAATAAAGTTGTACCAGTTGATAATAATCAGGATAACATCCAAGTCAAGGAGTACACTTGCAACAAGACTGAGCATGTCCGCTTGCGTCCAAAGAAGAATGCTTGTTACTGATACTCCTTCGGAGGACTTGGCTTTGACAATGACATGAATTTGTGGAAAGTAACAAATGCAATACAAAACTATACTGGTTGTTCCAAAAATGTAGGCAAGATCCATGTCAAAATGGGATGGCTTGTCACCTCATTTTCGTTTTTTTTTACAGTTGCATATTTTATTGGTACATATTAATGGTATGGTTTGTATTAGCCGGCTTAATTTTATTGATTGCTTTGGTTGTTACGGGTCGTGAAACGTTTATAAATGGAAGGCGTTCTCTTGCGTGTGTTCAGAGGCAACGGGTAGGTCCCGGACCGTTTGTATTGAATACTTTGGAAAAGTACTTTGTATTTAATCCAAGCATTATAAATCATGACAATAGGATCCTTATTGTAGCTAGACTTTCATCGACGGCCAAGTGTCTTACCGACACACAACATGTCTTTAGCAGTGATGCTGCTGTGGATACAAGTACTGGTGTATTTCACAAGGATCATAAGGCAGACGCAAGTTTATTGATCAAGTGGTATCAAGATTCACCATTTGCATATGTTGTATTGAACAACTACACAACCGACAACAATAATGCACGGAATCTTGGAATGGAGGATCCAAGATTATTTACATTTAGGGGAGAAGTGTGGGTATATGCACATTACCGAGCAGTACGCAAAGGTATGTTTATTCATGTACCTATTATTTTTAGGGTATCCAATCCTAATGATATCATGTATCTCAGTCTTGAGGGAATGTCCCATATAGAAAAAAATTGGATGCCATTTGAATTCAATTCTGAGCTGTATTTTGAATACACAGTTATTTCGCCTAGAGTAATAATCAAGTGCAATATCGAGACTGGCATTTGTGAGCGGGTTTACACAGAAAAGGTAAACATCCCGTATACTAGACACATTGGTGGGGGCGCCCCGCCACAACGCATTCCGGGAGGGCAATTTTTGGGAATTGCGCATACCCGTGAAAATGGCAACAGACCCATTCGTAAGAATTTCTTCTACACATTTAGCGCAACACCTCCATTTAGTATCACGTCTGTCAGCCCCGAGTTTGCTGTGGAGTCAGAGTCCAACAACATTGAATTTGCAAGCGGCCTTGTGGTGAAAGATGACACGGTTATAGTATCTGTAGGCATACAGGATTGCTATGGTGTGTTAGCCTATTACAAACTTCAAGACATCTTAGACTTTTGTACCTTGAACGTACACTACATCTAAAATTTGTAAACAACTTTTTGTTTGTACAATTCGTCGTAATGTAATGTGTTGCGATCTGAGTACATTATATTATAGTAATTTGGAAATTTAGTGACAATAGCCACATTTCCATCAAGATCAAGGATGTTTTTGGGCATGTTAAGGTGAGGGACGTGTCCAAGTGCATAATCTACAAATTTCAATGTAAAGCCTTTGTAATGGGTATAACCTTTGGTGAATGGAGCTTTGCTAGGTTTATCGAAAAATTCATTTACACACTTTCCAAGAGCAACGGGTCCTGTAATATCATATTGATTTTCTCCATAGGACCGGGTCATAACATTGTGTACAATGCGTTCAATGGCCTTTTTTATGATGGGATGGCCCGAAATACTTGCTATAAATGCGTTGTGTAAGCCGCCCGAGTTTTGTAATGGGTGATCAATAGCAAAAACAAGCTCATCACCGTCTTGTATAACAGTGGAAATTGGTTGAACATAAAGGTGACCAATGTCATTGTATACTCCTCCAAATTGGTACAATACGAGTAGTCTGAAAAGGTCGGCTTTGAATGCGGTAGGAATAAGCGCATTGTATGCCTGGAGGTGCTCAGGAAAATACACTTTCACAAATTCTTTGCAATCTTCATCATTGAAATACACTTGTGTGTATTCGGGATTTTTCTTTACGAGATCTTCGAGATAATTTATTACAACTTCTGGTGCCTTGTACAAGGGAAATGGACCTGTACGGAATACCAATTTTGGAATACCGGTATGTTGCATAAGCAAATGGGATATGACGTTTTTGAATTGGTGATATGTAAGTGTACTCAACTTTTTTTGGTGGGGCTTTGTAAAATTTACAACTACTAGTGCTACTGCAACCAATGACATTGAAATACTTAACGCACCAAGTAAGAATGCATTCATTACCTTAACCGTAAAAATAAATTTCAACGTCAAATTACTTGGGAGACTTTTTTATTAAAATTATAGGTTTCGATGCGTTCGCCACATACAAATTCACGTTTATTGTAGCAATAATTTGGGAATTCTTTGCATTGTTTGCCACGGATAATTTGAGAACCGTATAGTTCACGTATAATGTCTCCAAGGGTGCTAACGTTGACGGAGTTATCGATGAGGTCTCTAAATATTTCCATGAATTCAAACTTAAAGTGGTCAGGGAGTTCTTTAGAAACTTTAAGAAGAGGGTCGATGGTCAGTCGTTTTAGTTTCATGAGGTCCCAAGTCAGCCGAGTATTTTTATTTAGTTTGGTATCGTTGGAGTCCATTAACATATAAACTTGATCTCGTTTGCGGACGTAGTCTCCAGGGTACATTTTCCCAGGGATCCAAGACAATCCAAAGTCGGAAACGAGAAATATGTAGCCCATATTAGGCACATAATATCGTTTTCCGTCGATAATGTATACCCAATATCCTCCAGGTTCAATTTTGTGGACGAGCAAATTGCGGCCGTGAAAGTCATTGTGTATTAGATTAAAGTGTAACTTTAGGGCGTACAGTCCTGCAAGAATTTGGAAGATAGCATTGTACCAGAGACCTTCTCGATGACGATACTGTGCAAATTCTTCAAATGTATTGTAATTGATGTATTCCATGTATTGCAGACTGCAGTATTTTTCCCTACCAAAATTTTCCACTTTATTGCAGTGTTTAATGATTTCGTGGTGGTAAGTCAGTGTCACATTTGGACATATTTTATTTAAAACAAGTTGGGCGCACATTTCACCAGCAGCGAACTCAATAAATACAGGTTTACGTAGGGCTCGTCTGGACTTTAAATTTCGTCTGCGTGCATCGGATTCTGTGACAGTTGTTCGTTTAATGACAATGGCACCAGTTTTGGGATGCGATGCTTTGTATACAGTGCCTTGGAAGCCGCGGCCTAATACATTTTTTACATTGAATTGAGTATACACATCGTTTGTATATTTCTGTACGACTTTTTGAACTTCCTTGTACTTTTGCTTACGCTCTTTGCACGTAAACATGACTCTTACCATTTACAAACAAAAAACAAATGCCATTTAATTGAGAAAAAAGTGAATTTTGATACAGCTTTTATAAAATTCGAACTAAACTCAACAAAACCTAAAAAAAACTTGACTTGAAAATGAACGTTTTTACTTTTGCATTGTGTGTTGCTAGTGTTACAGCTCAGCATTTGGTTATTTCGCCCAAGACAATTGACTTTGAAAATTTGAACGCGGCCGAAGCGTATTTTTCGGTGAACCTTGATTCGCCTCCGGAAAATGACATGGTAGTTAATTTCACGTCGACTGCGGTAACATTTTCAGGTTGTCAATCGGCTGTGTTTGATGTGACAAACTGGCAAGTGCCTCAAAGGATGTACATTGACAGACAATCCAGTTTTTCGAGCTTGAATGTAGCCTTTTCAAGAGCTGAAATCCTGGCAGAGTTGACGGAAATAGAGACAAACAAGCTTGTGTCCAACGACACTGTGGTATTGACAAATCTCAAGGTTAATAAGGGTGCCACGTGCAGTTCTACAGGTGATCCTCACTTTGTGACGTTCAATGGACAAATGTATGATTATCAGTCTTATCACACTGTTTGGTTGATGCAAAGTCCTTTCTTGTCTGTACAGTGCCTTCAGATGCCATGTAACAATTATGTTACGTGTAACATTGCTTGCACATTTCATGTGTCAAATGGTCAACAAGCTGCTCAATTCATTGTGTCGAGTAATGGATCGACAGGAAAGATTCAGGTATCGTTTACTGCAGGGAATTCCAGTTTCCTTTCAGGTTATCTTCGTCACGAGATTCAAAACGCAAACTCGCACAAGATATTGTTAATGGATGGTGCGGTAATTACGCTTGTAGGCAGAACATGGCCAACGGCAACGCAAGGGTATCTTGATACAGTTATCTTTGTGCCTACAAGATACTCTGGACTTACGGCGGGATTATGTGGAGCGTTTGATGGTAATTCTACAAAGCTTTTGCTTCCCAATGGAACGTATGTCGGATTCAAATCCAAAACAGAAAGTGCAAACAATGTGACAATTTTTGCAAACGCGTGGACTATTCGCAATTCCAGCACGGATTACAACGAAGTATACAATGTGATTAATGGAACAAATATAAAGACAATGACACCTGTTGTAATGTATAAATTCCAACCTTATTCTGAAGATCTGTTGCGAATTATTCAAAATTGGTCCGGATTGTCTTTTAAACAGTGCGTGAAACCCCTTAAAGTTCTTCCTACTATTGTGAAGACTCCGACAGGACTGCTGTATACTATTCCATTTAATATTACATGGAATGCAGTGTCCAGATATACACAATGGGGTCGCTATACACCCTTGATCACAGATCCCGATAGATATTATCCGGGTTTCAAATACAAGAACCAATTTGCAAAACGCGGTTTATCTGATACAGGAGACAGTAATGTTACACAAACGGACTCGAATAACTCTACAACACAAACAGACTTGAACAACACTGCAACACAAACGGACTCTAGCAACACAACTGAAATACCTATAGCAACGCAAACAAACTCTCCTAATAACACTGCAACACAGACTGAAGTACAGCCGACATTATCAGAAGAACAGTCTCAATTTGTCAAAGACCAATGTACTGCAGCTTTGATGAGCGATTCTTGTTTAGAGATTGTGTCAAACAAGGACTATATCTCATCGTGTATGATGGATTCTGCGATGGTGATACAAGACACTGCTTCTTTAAGAAAGACCTTTGACAATTACAAATCGGTGTATTTGGATACGTGTAAGCATATGAGTAGCAACTTGATAAGTTTGATCCCTATGAACATTGCTATTCAAATTGATGCTCAACTAGTAGACAATGCAGAGAATGTGACATTACGCAAACGATCTATTAGAGATGTAATTAGTATTGATCCTGCACTTCAAAAAGCACTAGATGCCATTAAAATTAATGGTTTTGGAGAACATTTTACAGCAAAATGTGAAAACAATGGCAAACCTCTAGCTGAAGGTGGTTGTGCCTGTCCAGATGGTTTCATAGGTGTTTTGTGTGAACATCCACAAGCTTCTCTAACTTTCTCAAGTACCGTGTCACACACTGAACCTACAGAACACACGGAGTCAATTGAGTCTACGGAGGTACCTAGTAGTGTACCAGATGTTGTTTTTAGTAGTGGATCAATGAGTATGGCCACAGATATACCTGAATCTACTTCTACAAACACAAATGATTCCACAAACAAAAGTGTACCATATGTAAACGGAGCTCAAAGACATTACGCTCAGTACTGTATATTCGTTGTACTTGTAGGTGCTATGTTGTAATGTTGTAATGTAAGTTCACCGGTGTAAATACTTTTAGTTTGTAAATAGCCTCAATTACGTTAAATAAAACAAAAAAATTTCTTGTTAGTAAACAAAAAAGAAATGCCTGCATTCAAAGTTGGAGATCGTGTCGATCGTGTAGAGGATCGTGAAATTACTGGTGCTACCGTACTTACTGTTCAAGAAGTTGGTAATCAGATTTCTTATGAAATTCAATATGATGAAGGTGGTTCTGGTTGGTGGCCTGAAAGTTGTTTGAAGGCTTTAGCAGCTTAATATTTCTATTGACAACTGTAGACAATTTAAAACGTTTGTTAAACGTTTGTGAGACAAATAGATATTAGATCATCAACTCACAGTCACAGTGTCAGTGTCGTTCAAAATAACTAAAAGTAACTAAAGTAACTAATAGTGTACATAGGCAATGTGGATTTAAAGATTTGAAAAAGTGAATTTTAAAATTACCATTTTAAGATTTACTCGAGGTAGATGACGTCATTTTATACGAATACATGTGAGACTCTTGGGGTGGAGTATACAGAAATGCTAAGGGAGTGTTTGGGGGATTCTTTCAAGGTGCCTGAAATGGAATTGTCGGAAACGCAAATGGAGGCATTCGAGGCGTTTAATAAGGGGAGATCGATATTGGTGATAGGAAAAGCTGGCACGGGGAAGAGCGAGTTGATCAAGTACATATACAAGAGGACAAAGGACACAAAATCCATATTTGTAACGGCTACGACGGGAATAAGTGCGTACAATATAGGAGGTGTGACAATCAATTCGTTGTTGGGCATTGGTACAGGTGATTTTCCAGTGCAGACACTAGTTCGTAGGGTACGTAGCAAAAAGGTGCTTTTGCAAAGGATAAAGGATATTGATATTTTAGTCATTGACGAAATAAGTATGATGTCGGCAGGATTATTCGAAAAAATTGACGCGATGTTGAGGATTATTCGAGGAACAGACATGTTTTTTGGTGGGATTCAGGTGATATTATCAGGAGATTTTCTTCAATTGCCTCCTGTATTTTCTGAAGGCGCGGATACACGGTTATTGGTCGAGTCAGAACTATTCAACAGGATGTTCAAGGATTGTCTTTTTGTGTTGACTACAGCATTTAGGCAGCGTTTTGATCAGGTGTATTCTGAGATTCTTTCACGGATACGTTTAGGGGAACATACGCATGAGGACATCCAAACTCTTTTAACAAGACGCCAGATGCCATTGGAAGAAGGTGTACCTGTGCTTGTGAGTAGTAACCGCAAGGCAAGTGCAATAAATACGGTAAACTTGGATGCGATTCCGGAACGTGATTACATATTTGAGGCTGAATTCAAATGTACAGGTGATCCTGATTTGGCCAAGGTACTATTAAAAGACATACGTTTTCAAATGGAGCAGAAAGGGACGATCCGTTTACGTTTGCGGAGGGGATGTCGTGTATTGTTGATCAAGAACTTGGACGTGTCAAATGGGCTAGTAAATGGTTCAGTAGGTACAGTTTTGGAAATATACGCACAATCGATTCGAGTGCGTTTTGACAATGGGTACACAGACAATATTCCAAGAGCGGAATTTGATCTAGAAATGGGTTCAGCAAAAGTCACATGTAAGCAACTGCCTTTTACATTAGCGTACAGTATAACAATTCACAAGTCACAAAGCTTGTCTATGGATTGTGCAATTTTAGATCTTGAAGATTGTTTTTGTGATGCCCAAGTATATGTTGCAATGAGTCGCATAAAGACACTTAAAGGAGTATACTTGAAATCATTTGATCCGCAAAAAATTACAGTTAACAAAAAGCTATTGTCATGGTGTAAATCAAAGTAAGGTGTTACGTGACGATGGTACCTGATGTTTCCCAAGCCATTTCGGGATCATTTGGATCACATTCCATGAAAGAAAGTTTTTGACCGTCCGTTTGGAGGCATCGGCCATAGGCATTTTGTACAAAGTTGGGTTTTTTGTATGTCCATTGCTGAAAAGGATCACTTGGATCACAATTACGGAGATAAAACAAACTACCGCTGCCTACGCCGTCAAGACATTGTTTAGTTGCCTTGTGTTGAAGAGTTGTGTTGTTATATGTCCACAATTGTTCAGGATCTGTGGGAACACAGGAGCCAAAACGGAAACTTGTGCCATTAAAGGCGAGGCACCTGTCTATTTTTTTATTTCTGATAAGCCCATCCATGAAGTCTGTACGTGTTTTCACTACAGGTGGTGGTGGTGGCGGTGGTGATGGAGGTGGCGGTGGTGGTGGAG
>RFTN01000080.1 GCA_009923445.1 bacterium | reverse complement strand
AGGCTTCGGCGCGGGTGCAGGTGCCGATTTGGCATCTTGCTTCGATTGGCGTTTTCTTGGTGCGGGACGTTCGGCCATAGCAGTTTTTTTCCACTGTCAACGGATCTCAATTTCCGAGAGGCGAAGGGTTCGACCTTCCGCTTTTGCTTTTGCCATTTTGGTTCGGATCTCGATGTCTCGGTAATTCAGATAAGCAGATGCCGCTTTGAGCTGCTCGCCGAACAAAGCTGGCAGAATCCGAGGCCCGCTTTTTGGCTCCGCCATCAAGCTTTCTCCGGCCCGAACCAGTTCCTCGGTGGCCCAGGGTTTCGACTTCTGGAGCTCTGCCAGTTTCTGCGGGTCAATTTTCATAGGTTATTCTCTTTTAGGATTTTCACCAGCCTCCGGGTATAGCGGTCGCCAGATCCTAGCGCGTGTTTTGAAAGTCCTTCAGCAAAAAATTCATCGACGTTTTTCTTTGCGTAGTCACCCCAACCTGGCCTCTCTTTCCGCCGCCACTGACGATAGAGCTTGGTGACTTCTTTGCGAGCATTTCTTGCGCTTCGGCTGGATTTGAGGCGAGACCACTTCGCATGGGCCAGTTCATGCATGACGATATGCCTCGTCGGGTTCGACGTCCTGACAAACCACCCCATATCGTACCATTCCTTAATTCTTCGATTGACGGTCTTTTTGTCCGTCCAGAAGTCTTTATTAAGATAGATCCCGCGAATGTAATTTTGGCTCTTTCCGCCTTCGTATTGCACGGCCAGCGCACCGTGGAAATCAGAAGGCAGGACCTGGAAATCTGCGATTTTAATGACTCGCTCGGAGACTCCGCCGAAGATGCTGGCAAATCGGCTGATTGCGGATTGAATATCTTTTCGAAGAACCGGATCGGCGATAGTAGAGAGACTTTCAGCGCCAACTAACGTTACATCATTTTTGGTCGAACGCTCAACCCGAACGCCACCCGCTCCAGATCCTCCCTTCCGCTGTCCGCTCTTTGCCATCTATGCCAAGTTTAGCAATGTTAGGGTTTTTTGATAAACTCGGCGATCACCTGGGCGGTTTCGGCTTTTTCGGGTAGAGGATCGAACGGATTTCGTCAGAGGAAATTCGGCGAACCGATCCATCGGGAAACGTTACGTTCGTGTAGGTTTGCTGGGTCGCCATATCGTACCTAGAGGTCGAAAAATCGTAACGGTATCCTCGCTCAGCGAGAGCCTCGCGAGCCACATCGACCGAAAGCCGCCTCTTGTCTTTCGGCAGCTTGACCCGGTATGGCCCTTCAACGACAATCTGCGATTCCTGAACGGCCTGGGCGATTGCTGCCGTCGCTGTCGGAGCGGTTGTTTCTACGGTTGCAGGCGCGCTGGAAACCGACGTTGGATTGGCCAGCGGTCCCGCGCCAGATCGACCAGCGCCCGCTCCAGTTGTCCGGGATGAGCTTTTTGCCATAACTCTATTCTTCTCCTGTTTCTCTGTCGCCGCCAAGCAATTTCAGCATCAACGCGGCGGTGACTTGCATGGCCTCGCAGTCAAAATAGTGGTTCGCTCTTTTTCCGATCCGCTCCCAGAGGTATTTGTCCGCTTTTTTGACTCGGCGCTCGCTCTCCAACTGCTGGAGGTAGTCCGGCGATGCGTCGCCCGCAACTTCCCAGGTTGGTCCGCCGGATCCAGATCTCAACCGGGCCAACACATCTTTGACGTTCAGATTGCTCCAATAGAATACCGAACAAGCGAGCGTCGGAGTGAGTGCAACCTTTCGCTTCTGGGAATAGAATCGCCAGACCTTTCGCCCGTTCGGCAAGCGATGCTGGTAGGTTGTCCGAGCGTCGCCCATGAGAGCGGTCCATCGTCTGGCAGCGCACCCTCGGTAGACGTCGTAGGTGGCATAACCGGCATCAACGAAAACAAGCGAAGGGTGCACTTCCAGCCTTTGGGCTAGGTTGGAAACATCGTCGAAACTGATCAGTTTTTCGTGCCACAACAGCCTCGAAGATCCGTCGGCGGCCCAGCTTCTGGCGACGACGAAAACGTGATCCATTTGGCAGTCGACCGTGATAATTCGGAGCTTGGCGCTTGCCATCGATGCCTCATAGGGTGCAGGCAGCACGTGGCCTGACTTGTCTAGTGCGGCCTCCTTTTCCCAGTCGTCGCCCAGCTTATAATCCGACTGGGTCAAATCGACCGAGTAATCTTCGTAAGCCTCGGCCCACGGCTGGCCGAGTCGTTTCTGGTAGAAAATCTTGAGAGGCTCGATGTCGCCAAGTTTGGCGCTTTGTTTGGCTCGGAGGTAAAGCTCAGCGAGCCTTCCCCAACTCATGGCGCACAAGGCGTTCCAATGGAAGCCTACGTTTTCGGGCGATGCGGTTGGGTTCTGTCGAGCGTAACAACCAGCTTGGTTGAGCCGTTTTCTGGTTCGGTCATCATCCGGGAATTCAGCCTGGCAGGCGGAACACAACATGACCGTCGAAGCCCTGACTGCTGCGTAATCCCAACCTTGCTCAGTTCTGGCATCAGCGGACCATTTGATTTGCTCCCATTGGTATGGCTGACGCGTTTGGCATTCCGGGCAAGCGAAGGTCCATTCCCTCTGATCGGTCATCAGGTGCCGTTTGGTCATGTCGTCATCGGCGTGACCGCCCTGAGACATGAACAGGCACTTGCCGAGCCAGCCAAAGGCCGTGACCCTGGCTTCGGCTTCGGCCATGTGGCCCGTTGGCCACCTCCAGCATTCGTCGCCAATGAGCCACCTAATTGACCTCCGCTGAAGGTTGGTTTTATTGTGAGCGCCTAACACCCACAATGTCATGCCGTTGGTGAACTGCTTAATCGCGGTCTTGTTCAAATGGCGATTCGGAGGGAACAAACTGGTCACCGCTTGGCACTCGCCGAACAGCAAACCCATCCGGCTTTCGGCCTGGTCGCGAGCATCTTCGTCGGTCTGGTCGAGCCAGAGCGTAGGACCGGGCAGGTTGGCGATGATGTAGCAGAGGCCAACTTCGGCGACGGTTGTTTTGCTCGATTGAACCGAGGCCAGCAAGGTGATGACCCTAACAGTTGGATCGACCAGAGCTTCGAGCGGTTCCTTCAGCCAAGGCGAGTTGTC
>RFTN01000079.1 GCA_009923445.1 bacterium | reverse complement strand
CCAGCTCCAGTTGCTCCAAAAATTTTCGGAAGGTAACTAGCTCCAACGGATCCAGCAATGGTACCTAGAACGCCGCCAATATTGCCTTTTTGCTCGTCGTTCGCTTTGTTTTTTAATTGTTGCTGATTGTACTGATCAGGGCTGCCAAATTGCTGCATAACCATTTGAGCAATTTGCATAGGAGGGACACCTTGCGCACGCAAATACATGGCATACGCTTGGGGGCTACTTTTAAATTGCTGAGGTATTTCCATTATATCCAAGTCCCAAAAACTGCTGTTCCATTTCTAGCAAACATCTCTGCTCTTTGTTGCCCGCCAGCATAGATAATCTTACCAGCGTAGGTTCTTCCAAACTCCTCGTGGAGTTGCATTTCAAACTTTGGTTGTATCGTGTCTAACCCGTGTATCTCAGCAAACCGCTCTAAAACACCTTGCTCTAGTAATTTTTCGTTAAAAAAAGATACGTCGGTATTAGCTAAAAACTCACTGTAAGCACCGTTGTAATAGGTCCAGTTTACACCACCGTCTGATACGGTCCCGCTAGTATGAGTAGGAGCCGTAGCTCCAGTAGTACCGCCAGCTGTCGTTTGGTAGTAATTGCCGTTGTTGAAGCAGTAAGAATTGGCCGTAAATGCCGTTGCAGTCACCCAATTTCTAGGTCTAACACTTCGGTCAGCTATGTACTCAAAAACCAGCGTATCGCCGTTATATTGAGCCCCTGGGGTAGGCCAAATGAGGAGCTCGTTGTTAGATATACCGCGTATTTGAAATCTCTGGTATATAGTGGTGTTTAGCCCAAACCCTACAGCATCGGCATATTCCCGCTCGCTCATAGGCCCAAGAACGCGCCATCTGGTACTCTGATTCCAAAACGATTCGTATTGTAAATGTGAAAAGGCAGCCGGAAGAGCATAAGTCCCCTGGCCGCCTACTATGGTTATAGAGCCTGATGCGTAGCATTTAGGCCACGGATAGGCTTCGAAGATGTCACGGTTAATACGTTGTGCAATAGCTAGTAACTGTTTAGTCGTAGTTTCGCTAGAACCAATAACATTACTCTCTACTGTATAGCCTGCCTCATTAGCGACATTTTGTATAACCGTTGCTATTGTCATCTGCTTTTAGGTCTCCCTCTCGGTCTTGGCGCTACCTGCTCTTCTTCTATTTCATCGTCTAAATCCACTTCAGGCTCTGGACGTGAATAAGATGCTTTGTCAAATTTAGTGCCTTCGTTAGCCTCTACACGTTGCATAAACAGCTCTAGCTTGTGAGTCAAGGATGCTATCTGCCCGTTAGCTTTATCTAACTGCGCTTTTAGTTTTACTACGTCGTTCTGAGTTGAATTAGCAGCATCCAGCCAATCACTAGCCAGCTTAATGAACTTAGCCAATGGCCCTAATTTACGCTTCACTTCGTCATTAGCAGCAGCTAACTGCTCTACTGTCCTAAAGCCCATGTACTGCAATTCACGCATGGCTGTACCGCTCATTAACGGCCATTCTGCTATTGGTGTTCCTTCAGTCACAGGCTCATTACCAGCCTTAAATTGCTGATACTTCTCTTGGAACATCGCAATATGATGTGGCTCAATCCTGGTCACAGTCTCATCCTGTCCAGGCCACCTTATGCTGATAGAAGGAATTTCATCAAATATCGGCCTTCCCTCTTTTAATGATTTTTCCGCGTTTTCTAAATAAGCATTGAAGAACTTGACATTCGCTCCCGCGTACGGATGTTTATTCGAATTGCCACCGTTCATTACTGCATCCCAATCGACTTTTGCCATATTTTCTCCATATATAGGTTTCCCACCCCTATATAGTTATAACTTACCCGTGAATTACTACCAAGGTGTTTATCGTACCACCGCTGGTCTGATAAGCGGTAATGGCTCCGCCTGGGACAAAAGCTGTATCAAATCTAATTGTGTTTAGCCCTGCGGTGCTTTTTAACACGAAACACTTATTTGTCGCTGTAGGAGCAATGCCAGTTAAAGTAGCTCCTTCAAAGCTGATTGCAATGTCAGCAGCGGAGTTGTTTTGTATTAATAAAAATTTCCTAAAACCGTCAGCAGCTAAAACCTGCGTACTAGTAGCAGTTGCGATTGTCGGAGTTAAAGTAACTGTGTTTCCGGTAAATGCTGTCATAAGGATTTAATGAAAATAGGGGAGGTTGCCCTCCCCGTTAGGTTAAACGGCCTTAGTAAACTTGTGGTAATAATAAGATGTCCCGTTTGATACGACTACAAAGCAGTTAGTATCAGCGTCGGCATCCTTTACAATACCTACAAAACCAGTCCCAACAGAGCTAGGAGAACCAAAAGATGTGGTTAGCTCAGCAGCAGTAGGGGCAGTATTGTTTACATCATTTATTGCCATTTTGGTACGAATACCACCAGCAGTAGCTACTACTGCGTTGGTGCTTGTAACGGTCGAAAAAGTACCATTAGCCACTTCAACAGATAGCTCTGGAGGCATCCCTAACCCAATTAAATTAGTTGTACTTGGCATAGATCCTCTTAAAAAACGGGGAGGTTGCCCTCCCCTTTTAATTAGTTGACGGTCAAATAACCAGTTGATTTCAGCTCAACAGTCCCAGCGCCAGTCAAGGTCGTTAAACCTACAACATTTTGCACCTTGGTTGTTGAAGCATCATCACCTACACCAGCAGTTGCAGTTGTGTTGATATTGGCCTTCGCAGCATAGGAAGCAGCTAGCTTGCCCTTTATGCCAGTGCCAGCTCCGCCGCCACCAACACCGCCTACCCATACCCAAAGGTATTCATTGTCGGCAGCAGCTACCTGAGCAACACCTACCTGCAAGTTGTTAGAACCTGCGTTAGTAGTTGTCAGCATGGCAGCCTGGCCATCAGCCTCTATCTTAACGAATGCGTACTGGTCAATAGCACCATCAGCCTGAACAAACAGGAACTCACCCTCTGGGCAAGAACCGAGGTCTGTTATTTTGACTGGCAATGGAATGACAGTAGCGTCATAAGTCTTCTTGTAATTAACACCAAACGATCCAGATCGTGACATATCATCTCCTTTACAAATTAAGCGTATATAACAGCCTGCAATGCAGGAGCGGAGCAACACAAGTTACCCTCGACGATGATCACGGTGAAGACAGCATCCTGGTCAACAGGACGTGCCATCTCTGGAGC
>RFTN01000078.1 GCA_009923445.1 bacterium | reverse complement strand
TCGCCAGCGCCCGTGTCTTTGCCGGCTGCCCGTTGTGACGCTGGAAGTTGGAGAAACGCACGCCCGCGTGGCTGACCTCAAGCCAGCCGGCGGCATCCATGGCGGCTGCAAAGCCTTGGACTCCGACGAACTCATCAACCCATGCACCGTCGAGGCCGTCCGCTTGACCGTCAGCCAGGTGCGTGTCTGCCCACGCCCACAAGCGGTGCAGCTTGCCGACAACGGCGTCCGCGTCGAGTCCTGTGGCCCGACGTATGCGGATCACAGCCGGGTCGGAGGCGAGATCGACACGCATCTTGATCCACTCACCGGCCATCCATGGCCTCCCGCATTGCTCGGATGAACTCGTCGCCGAACTGCCTCCGCAGCTTGGCGACGGCGCCTGCAGGGTCGCGCGGTATGTAGACCTGCCGATTCTCGCGGACGCCGGCACGCACCAGGGCAGCGTTAGGAGACACCTGGCCAGCCATCACGGCCGCCACCGTCTCCGGGTCGCACTCGCGTTGCACGCGGGCGATCGAGTAGGCGCGGGTCTGCCCTGTGACGGACTTCACTTCTGTTCCATTGGTACAGAGGTCAGTCCGCTCCCCTTGGTGCTTCATCGCCTCCCGAAACGCAGCCAGCGCCTCCGGGTCGTCGCGGATCACGGCCTCGACCTTGGATGGGTCTTCACCCCATCCATGGACAGGCTGCGAAACGATCAGCTCGCAGAGGCTCTTGAGCTCGATCACCTTCCTGCCAACTTTTCGGCGCTCCCATGCCCTGGTAGCGATCACCTTCTTGAGCAGCGAAGGAAACTGACGCAGCCCACCGGTCGCCTCATAGAGCGATTCAATCGTTGACTGACACAACTGCGCCCGCTCGATCTCGTTGAGCTCATCCATACTTGGCGATCTCCCCGAGGATTGCGGCCAGCTTGGCCCGCAGCTCCGATTCGGTCATGTCGTTCTGCGGGCGAAACCTGCAGTGGATTTCCTTAACGTGGCACTCGGCAAACTTGGACAGCCGAAACGCCTGCTTGTTGCATTTGCTACGAAGCTCATCGAGCAGCTCCTCCTTGCTCTTCACTGCCTGCTGTTGCGGCGCTGCAAACTGGTGACCGCCGAGCCTTTGCATCACGGCAAGCACCTTCTGCATGGGAAGCGACTCGGCCTCCGAAATGTGCTGAATCGTTCTGGCGATTTCTTGAGAGACTCGTTCTCCTCCAATCATCACAAGGTCGGTCCCGTCGTGCGCAGTGGAGAAAGAATCGAAGAGATGCGACTGCGTTCGGTCAAACGGCTCGCGGACGACTTCGCCGGCCTCGCGTTGATTGCGAAGGGCTTGAACCTGTGCGTTCTCAATGTTCTGCGCGCACAAGATGAGTCGCGGATCTGCAGGCAGATAGACGTAAGCCTCGCGATCCTCATCGCCGCGATACCTTGACACGCGACCAACCAGCTGGCGAAAAAACAGCTCGGCGGTCGTGTTTGTGAGGTAGCACAGCACCATGAGCCGCTTGATGTCGGTGCCTTCGCTCACCTTACGGACAGCAACGATCCATTCCCTTTTAGAGTCACGAAAAGAACGGACGGTATCGTTCTCGACATCGGTGTCGCTGACGATCACACTCGGCTCGCACCCGGTCTCCTGGCGGATCACGTCTCGCACCATCACCGCGTGGGCCTGGTCGATGCACGCCGCCATGGCGGCCGCGTCTGGGAATGACTTGCGAAGCTCAACGAGCTTCTGGTGAGCCATTCGAATCTGCTCGCGCACGAACTCGCCTCTGGCATCGAGCAGGCGACGAAGGAGCAGGCTTGCGTCGTCCTCCGAGCTGTCGCTGGACAGAGTGTGCGTCTCGCCAGTTGTGTCGTGAGTAATGCTGCCGCGCGAGTAGTCGAAAACGAGAAACCGCACCACGTCCTCATTGAGGGCGTGCGGGTAGTCATACGAATACTCGGCCACCGCAAACCCGTTTCCGTCGTACTGCACCCACGGTATCTGGCTGCCATCACTGCGCCACGCAGTGCCGGACATTAGCAATCGCTCTTTCGCCAGCTCAAACGCCTCACGCACACCGCGGCCGAAGCTGGCGTCGTCGCCGCAGTGGTGGATCTCGTCAAAAATCACCATCGTCGGCGCCACGCTGCAAAGCTTTCGAAACACGAGCGACTGGCTCGCCACAAGGCTGTACGTGACAACGCCACCCTGGAAGCCGTGCTTGAAGTTGGTGCCGAACTCCTTCGTCTGCAGTTCAATGCCGTGGCGAGACGCTTCCTCACGCCACTGCTCGCGCAGGTTGTCGGTCGGCACGACGACGATGACGCGGCGATCGGCTCCGGCAGCCATCCATGACCGAGCGGCGTGAAGCGCGGCAACGGTCTTTCCGCCGCCAGGAATCACGATGAGCATGAACGAGCTCGACGTGCGAGCCATCCACTGCCTCAGAAACTCCTCCTGCCACCGCCGCAAATCGTAGTGCGAGCTGCCCTTCTTTACGTTTGCTGCGTGCGAAATGAGTTGGCAGTTTTCCACGGACGTAGGCCCTCCCTTGCTGTAAGGAATCACGTGATCTCCTTGGCCTGTTTTTCCAGTAACCAGCTCAACAGCATTCTTTTGCTTTTTGGTAAACAGCCTCATCACGCCGCCCTCCACACCACCGCCATCCGCCCTGACGCCGTCTTCCTCGTCCCGGCCTCGACCACCAGCCCGCGCCGCGCCAACTCGATACGCCGTGGCCGCTGCGTTGACGGGTTCATACCCAAACGGGTCTGCATCTCCTCGTCGGTCAGCCCGCCGGGCGTCGCCTGGAGCAGCTCGAGCACGCGACGCTGCATCGCGTTGAGCGTGTCGCCGTCGAGCGAGTCGGCAGCCTGGGCAGACGTTCGCGAATCGCGAACGGCTGGAGCTCGCTGGGCGAACAGAGGCAGGTCGGCGCACCTGTGGTAGATGTCGGGCCAGTAGTCGCTCATGGCTTACCGCACTTTCCGTTGGCGATATTGCAGACGACAGACTTCGACACACCGAGCCGCACGCACACCTGCTTTTGCGTCAGACCTTGCGCGAGCAGCCGCTTCACTCGGTCAACGTCAACGAACTGACGGGGTGGCATCACGCATCCTTTCGTGTGTATTTGCGGCGTCACGTGCCGCTGACGGTCGAGTCACCGCCGGAACGAAGCGGCCTCAACTGCGGTGG
>RFTN01000077.1 GCA_009923445.1 bacterium | reverse complement strand
TCCCACACTGCGGGGTTCTGAATCAAAAAAACCACACCCATGCGGTCTACAGCCTTATATCTTTTGGTGCGCTCCTCTGCTACTAGCTGAGTAATGCTAACCTTTAAATCCCTGGCTTGAGCCTCTAAATCGGCCATTGTAGGCGCATGAGCTATGCTTTCGTACTCCAGTAAGACTCCATCTAGTACACTTGTCATTTTCTCTCTAACGTCCTTTTTAATCGTTGCACACTATTGCTTTCATTCAAAACTTCAATAAAAACAAAACCAGTTAACCAGGAAAAGCAGTCCACAGCCTTGGTGGATTTGCCTGCTATCTTCCAGGTTTCTAATCTGCTTGTGGCTTTATCGAATAAATCTCTATATCTGCTGGGCTCTAATTGGCTCTCTTGAAGTTTGTGCAAAACATGCACTAACTGCTGCGCGGTTAGCCAAATATCCGGCCATTCCTTCATCGGTCTACGGCCTACCAGGATAAATCGGTTATCGTTTTCCCAAGGCTTAAATCCGGTAGCCTCCTCCAGCATACTTTCTGCTAGTTGCTCTTCCTCAGTCTTTGCTTTAGTATTAATTGCAGGCGGCGACTTGGCACACTTGCTTTCACACATCTGCTCGTGGGGGGTTTCATCGCCCCTCTCCTCCCAGTCGTCGCCTTCTATTCTCACGTCCTGGGGCAGCTTAGTAGGTGTGTAGCGTTTAGAGGTCTGCAAGTACCAAATACCCGTGGTCGGGTCCTGAATCCTCTTCAAATAGCCATTTTCAGCTAATACTTTTCTAGTTTTTAATATTAAATCTCTAGGTTTGTTTAGGCGCGCAGCAATGTAATCCGCTGATGCATAGCAGCGCTTGTGATTGTCTTCATAGCTTCTAAGAAAAGCTAAGAATATCTTTTCAAAATCGGTGAGTTTGCCGTCAAAGAATATGACAGCAGGAACAACCAGATAGGTTCCATTTTCCATTGTTTTTTACCCTTGCTTCTTCACACACTATGCCCTTATAACTTCAAAAGAGTTAAATGGAAAGTGCAAAATGAATAGACCGTTACAAAATTTTAAAGCTAGAGGAATTAGTATAGCAGCATGGGGAGATGCTAGCGGAAGGATTACTTACTCTTTAGAGAAAAAATATCACGATAAAAGAGATGGTACCTGGAAGGTTACTAACAAGTATTTCCCTGAAGAATTGACACAATTAAAGGAGCTACTTCAGACAGTAGAAAAGTGGCGTAAAGAAAATAAAAACGGTGTATCAGCGCCAAAGAATGATACTATGCGGGTAGATCCGATATTTGAAAATGATGACGACATCCCCTTTTAAAGGAATGTTTTGGAATATGATCGGCGGTTACCTACAATCCCCGATAGGCCATTAAAATTTCATAGTCGAAGTGAGTACGCCATCGGGGTTCTATTAGAAAGGTACCTCCAAGGTTTTGAGCTAAAGACTGGAGTTACTTTTCAGGTTAATATTGGTGGCAATCGCCACTGCGATTTCCTCGTTTTCGGCTCCTTCCTGGAGTTTCACCCCATAGTCCTTCAACGAGAGTTAAGGGGTACTGATACCTTTAGGCAGTTTGCTCAGCTAATAAATCAACTTCCCCGCTCTCAGTCAGAGCAATTAAAACAAGCATTACATGATGAGCTGCTGGCACAATATACCCATGCCCGGAAGTCAGCTATTGTACAGACCTACGGGAACTATCCGCTGATAGTCTGTGAGACTCCTCAACAGGTGTATAAGAAGGTTATCCAGGTGCATAGCAAGCGCCCGCCTACCATAGATAAGTTTGTAAAGGAATTTGAAGATTTGCGCTTTGATTAGGGCATAAAAAAACCACTCTCAGCCGGCAAGCAAGGGAGTGGTTTTTGGAGGAGGTGCACTAGGTTTTACCCAATGTACTCACACTTATGATGGACCTATTTTATCCTTTGTTTTTCTTCTTGTCAACCAATGACCAGCCCTGCCCTAAAACATATAAAGCTACACCAGAGGCAATAGGCTCGGCAGCATTGGCAAAATTTTCCGCATCTGATTGGGCGACCCCAACAGATAATAATCCACCAGCCACTAACGTGAGCAAGTGCCTAACGATTGACGAGATGATAATTGGCATGACTTTTCCCCTCCGATAATAAATCTTTCGCTTCTATACTCGCACGAACGGTCTATTGGGTCTACAAACTTTCCACGGATGCAATTCATCCAAGGTTCCCAGTAAAATTGCATAAAACAGCCCCTACACGCCCGTTTAAAGGCTCTTAAATCAGCGGTGGCTCCGTCTATACCGTCTAGGTCTGCAATGCAATTACTGGTCAATTTAGGAGCTTCTCCGTGCTTCTCGCAGACATAGCCTGGAAGACAAGGTTTTTTAAGCGGATTGTCTACCATCCGGCAATTTGGGAAATAAACTGCTACATGGTCTAACATAGCCTTACGGGTAGCTGCATTAAAATCCGATTCTAACACTGGGCTGATAAAACAGGTGAGGTTCTTAGCTGATTCGAGCCGCTTCTTGGTGCGCTCGATGACGTTATCTAAACGTCTAAAAATTCTATTATCCTTTCTATTAATCGCTCTAGCTGCTCCAGCCACCGAATAACCATAAAAGACCTCGTGTCGCCCGCATCTCCTATTTCTAAGGCATGGACCGTTGGCTAAATGTAGCCTAATGACTTTAGGCTTTGACTGTTTTAGGATGACATCCCCACATGGACAAGCCCGATTAAAGCTCCCCTCTAACCAGCCAGTGACGATATTAGGCATCCCGTTCCAGGTGCGGAGCGTTTTTCTGCAATCCCAAGTCTTATGGCATAAACCAAGGTAGCTTACTGCTTGCCCGTAGCAAACATTCGCCACCAGTAATAACACCACCAGGATTATTTTTGCCATGCATCTAGTTTTTTCTCGATTCGCTCTAAGGCGTTTTTTACGTGAATAAGCTCGTTTCTGGCTACCTCCACTTGTGTTGTTAGCTGGTATTTACTTGTCTGAAGGTCAAACAACGACTCCTTTAGATTCTTGTAATCCCATCCGATGAGGCTAACCACTAGGCCAATAATCGCCTTTATAATAAGGTCTAGCCAGCCTTTAATTTGGGCACTGTCTTCTGTAGTCAATGTACCTCCCCTCCAAACGCGCTAACGATTACAAGTTCTACCTCTGTGTCTTCTTTTAACTCCGCTAAAAACTCCTCAAAAGCGGTTTTACTACGTAAAATTGCAGTCT
>RFTN01000076.1 GCA_009923445.1 bacterium | reverse complement strand
TTGTCGAATTTGACACCGCCGCAAAAATGGACAAGTCCGCACTCCATGCCGCCGCCGTCCATTCATTTGCTGGGACAGACCGTGACGTCCACGCTGTGTTATTAAGTACCCTCAAGGTGTCCGCATATGTCGCCCTTTTACTCATTAACTGCGTCCTTGGGGTATGCGTAAATGACGTCGATCCCACCGTCGTATTTACAATGTTTCCATACGAGTTCATGTTCAAGCTTATTGTCGGCGGTGCACCCGTCAATGTAGAAACACCCAAGTTAGACTGACTTACGGATGTAAGGATTCCAGTCGGCGTAGTTATTGTACTACTGATCACATTTGATGCTGTAACAGACGCAATGGATAACCCTGAGACACCCGCTGAATTTGCAACGACATTTGCAGACGATACACTAGTCGCTGACATAACACCCTGTAAATTCACATTGCCATCCGTACTTGTCAAATACCCCGGTGATAAACCTAACACCGATTCCGCAGCAGGAATGGCAACTTGCGATGTCATGACACGTGTGTTTGTTCCTGTGATCCCCACAGCTACAAACCGGGACAACTCGCAACTCCATGCTATGCTGTACCAATTATTATCGGTTCCCGCTGAAGTAGTACGCGTTGCCCAATTAATACCATTACTTGAAGTCATTATACGATTTCTTGTTCCCGTGCTTGCAACCGCAACAAACAAACCTAACTCCTGACTCCATACTACACTTCTCCAATCATTGTCCGCTGCACTACGCGTAGTCCACGTAATACCATTCGGCGATGTCATCACCCGCGTACCTGTACCCGAACTTGCCACCGCAACAAAAAGATACAGTTCTGGACTCCATGCTATGCTGTTCCAAATATTGTTTGCCGCACTTGCTCGTGTGGTCCACGTAATACCGTCAGGACTCGTCATCACGCAATTTCCTATACCAGTAAGCGCAACTGCTACAAACAACGAAACCTCCGGACTCCAAACTACACTCGACCACGAATTGTTATATATACCCCCACGTGTAGTCCATGTAATTCCATCAGGACTTGTCATCACCCCATTGTTTCCACCACCACTTCCTACAACAACAAACAATCTCAACTCTGGACTCCATGTCACCCCATACCATGTATTGGTTGTCGTAGGAATCGCACGTGTTGTCCAATTAATACCGTCTGGTGAAGTCATCGGAGCTGCATTAGTACCATTTGCAAATGCAACAAATAAACTCAGTTCACTCGCCCATGTTACACTCCACCATAAACTGTCCGCCGCAGACGTTCTTGTGACCCAATTTATACCATCCACAGATGTCATCACACGATTACCCGTACCTGAATCCGCCACCGCCACAAAAATAGATAACTCCGGACTCCATACCACACTTCTCCACTGATTAGCAGCACTTGTACGCGTCCTCCATGTCGTCACTGCCGTATTTGCCACCGCTCGTGACACACGCGCACGATTGTTCACCGTTTTCAGGTTAAGTGTGAGTGCAACTGATCCCGACGTCGTCTGTACCACATTGCCATACGAACTAATGTAATTTGTGGCTACAACATTAGACGCTGTGATCGCTTCAGACACCTTCATGTTTCCTGTAAGATCCAATGCCGTTGCCGCCGTAGATGAGCCTATTGCAACACCCGACGTAAAATATGCAGTTGTACCCGATGTTGTCCACTGTGACACCACACTTACTAAATTTCCACCTTGATACAAATTAGTAATATTGACGTTACTTGCCGTCGCCTCCGTGATCCTAGCATCACCCGTAACATCCAATGCAAACGCTGGCACTGTCGTGTTAATTCCCACATTACCTGACGTTATATACACACTTCCCGCACTTGATCCCCAACGCAATGTCCCAATTGTCGCTCCACCTACAACCAACGTACCCGTGTAATTTAACGATCCCGTCGTCACACCCCCCGGTATACTTAATGACGCCGCTGTCATACGTGTAATCAACACATTAGATACCGTCACATTTGTTAACTGCAAGTTAGCTGCAGTAACGTCCGACGTAATCAACACATTTGTCAAAGTACCCGTACCCGCTGTAACCGAAGTTGTTGTAAAGGTGTCTGCAATAACGGCGTTCGTTCCACGCACCGTACCCGATGTAACGTTGGTCGCAGTCAGATTTACAGTGGTGACTCCCGTTGTCACATTAAGCACACCAGCCGTTGTCCGCAATTGTGTAAAACTTGCTGTGGCTACCGTCGCATTTGTTGCAATTACATTTGTTGCAGTAATATTTGTCCCTAACAATTGCCCCGTGGTAAATGTGGTCGCTAGCATATTTGTGGACGTGACGTTCGTAAACGTGGCGTTTGTGGCAAGCAAACTCGATGTTGTCGCACTTGTAGCAATGATTGTTCCCACCGTCGTACTTACGTACTTAGCAATAAATCCTGCGTTGTTTCCCAAATTTCCCAACGTCGCTTGTATCGTACCGTCCGCAGCATAAAAATTGGCTTGGGTAGAAGCGTAGTACCCTGTTGCGTAGACATTGCCAAACGTGTCTGTGGTTATTGACTGTGGGTAGTCATCTCCCGTGCCATCAATGCGTAAAATATAACTTAGTGCTCCTGACGATGCGTATTTGGCAACAAATCCTGCCGAAAGTGTTGCTACCAAATTTCCTGACGTTGCCTGTGTAGCATAAAAATTAGCTTGGGTTGAACTATAAAAGCCGGTTGCGTACACGCTACCATCGGCCGCGGTGGTAATGGATTGGGGTTGCTCACTACGTACGCCATCAATGCGTAAAGTGTAATTTAGTGCTCCAGATGAAGTGTACTTAACAATAAATCCTGCATCACTTCCCAAATTTCCTGACGTTGCCTGTACCGTCGTACCATTTGTAGCATAAAAATTGGCTTGAGTAGAAGTGTAGTACCCTGTTACATACACTGAACCATCCCCTGCCGTTGCTATTGACACTGGTGTGTCATTACTAGTACCATCAATACATAATGTGTACAATAACGCTCCTGAGGAATTGTATTTAGAAACAAACCCTGCGTAACTTCCCAAGTTCCCTAATGTCGCCTGTACTGTTGTGCCGTCCGTAGCATAAAAATTAGCTTGAGTGGATTGGTACCTCCCTGTTGCATACACATTGCCCGCGGTGTCCGTTGCAATGGCTTGAGGTTGGTCATTAGCCACACCATCAATGCGTAAAATATAACTTAGTGCTCCTGACGATGCGTATTTGGCAACAAATCCTGCCGAAAGTGTTGCTACCAAATTTCCTGACGTTGCCTGT
>RFTN01000075.1 GCA_009923445.1 bacterium | reverse complement strand
GCGCAAAATATCACAGGCTTCTATATCGCTGTAGTCGGAAGACCCGACAAGCTGCTGCTGCACAGCAGTAGACTTTGTGGTTTTTTTACTTACACCTTGCCCTACAGATTGCGATGCTACCGCCGCACCAATCACAAAAAATGTTATGGCAATTATAACAAAAACTACTATGTTTCTAGTACCTTTGTTCTTTGAGCTAGTTTTATCGACTGGCTTTTGTTGTGTTGTTGTTTGGTTAGAATTGGTGATTGTATCGTTCATATATTAAGTTCAATTATATGCGTTAATCTTTAATAATGCTATAGCTTACCAATTTTGACAATATTAAAGTGAGGGTGGCAGGCTTATGACAGAGTCATATTTACCTTTGTCGTTACGTGGTTCTGATAATGGCTTTGCTAAAAACATTTCAGGTGTATAAGTAATAGATTCGGCAATGTTAGTACTGTTAGATGGTTCTGCGACTGTCGCATTACGCAGTGAACCTTTAGTGCGCAAAAACTTAACATTCTTGGCAACCAGCGAGCCATTAACTAGTAACGTATTAGAAGAGCAACTGTTAGTAATTGCGCTTAAAGTTGGCACACCGCCATTATCAGTACAGGTATAAATATAGCCGCCGTCTCTATAATCACCAAACGTTGTGGCTGGTACTTTTGGCATCGCAACGTACAGGCCGTCGATTTGTGTAACCGAAGGCTCAATATATATATTACCCCTTGCGATAACACTAACAAAAGGTATGGATGCAATGTTTGCCCAAGGCCCCGTAGAAGTTCGTATGCCCGTTCCCGTAATATATATGTCTCCATCTACAAAAATTGATAGTTGCTTGTCTACTGGTGAGCCTGATTGTATTTTTTTGTCAGCCGCGTATTGGTGCTGACCAGAGCTTAGTCCGTTAATTGAAGCCGGTGAAGCACCGAGGGCTAAGTCTGATTTACGACTTAGCCAAAAATCATCTGCACAGAACTTACTGCCAAAATAACCGCCAGCAGCATCAGTATTAGCAAAAACACGAGCATTGGGCGAAGTTGGTTGTGCTATAAACATCGAGCTAAAGCTTTTAACCTCACTGTTTGCAAAGACTCCCAGTTGGTTACCGGCACCCACCCAGCCACCAACTCGGTTTCTTGCAAATGCAATAATACCAGAATTTTGTTGAGTACAGTTATCGCCAAAGCCTGACCCAGCCAATACATCACCGCCATAAGCTCTAAGGTACGGTTTGTTTACGATTCTATCACTGCATACAGTACTGCTTGTACGACTACCGGTAGTTATTAGTTTTACGGTACCCCCTGCATCCATACTTCCGGCACTAGGATTCGTAGTTAAAGTAACGCAAACCTTATCACCTAGTCCCAAGGGTGGTACCGATACTGATAGTGAAGTGGGCACTGACTGGGTATTGTTATAGTCAGCAACAGGTATTCCTATGCCGCTCGTTCCAAATGTCTGTGTCGTATTCGATGAACTTAGCACGCTAGACGTTCCATTTAATCTAACGACCGTATAAACTACACCCAAACCAATACTGTTAACTTTCATACCTACTAGCAAGTTCTTTGGATTACTAGGTAATTTTAGTGATACGCTCACGTTTAGGTTAGCTGTAACACTTGTAGGGTCCTCTGGATCATCAAAAGTTGCTGCGGTTGCCATAGGTATTAGATCGAATTTGCGATACATACATTCGCCAAGTTTAGGGAACGCTATATTAGCAACACCATCCGTTTTATCCGATACTACCGTTGGTGCATATGGCCCACTAGTACCACCGGCACGAGAGTTACCGGTCTGAGTCCAGCCTGCACCAGGTGATGTATTACTCCAAGTATATTGTGTATTCCAATAAGCGGCTTTAGTTATTACGGTTCGGCTCCAATTAGCAGTAACACTAGTTAGTCGCTTATAGTTTTCTTGATATGTAAAATTAGCTGTTCCAGATACATCATGTGAATCGTATGGGTATGTTTCTGGCAATGGCTTATAGTTTGCCTCTAAGTTAGAATTATTGTTTCGTGTCGCTAAACTGCCCGTGCTTGATGTAACACTAACATTTGCAATAGTATCATCACCGGGTTTTAGATTGTAAAATCTGTAATCTGTTGCATCATAGCCACCGTCTGTTCCTTGAGTTGGTGGCAAATTTTTAGTTATTCCTGTATTGCGCTTCCAGAAGCTAGGTACAAAAAAAGTAGGTAGTAATGAACAATCACCCGGTGGGTCTGGATCTGGTTGTGGTGTATCACAACCAGGATCACCGCCACCTGCATTAGACAACCTTATGCCATTTGTGTTTATAGAAAACTGCAGTGCATTAGGCCTAGATAGCCCACTGACACGCGCCGAATAATAATAATTATTATTCAGTTCTGGCAAAGTAGCATAGTCGTAACCGCCATTACCCGCAATAAGTCGTTGTGTAAGTAGGTTGGTCGGCCACGCGCCCGGGTTACTTTTTGGCCGTGATTCTAATATAAAGTTTAGGTTTGGCCAACCGTTCGTACTTTGCAGAGCACCTCCCCCAGCAGCGTCATCGGCATCGTAAAAACGAACACTTATTTTGCCGGCTGGTACTGTCGGCGTACAGTAATCAAGATTAAAGTTTAGGCTAAAATCACTTAGCCCATTTGATGGCAAGGCAGTGTTAGTGATATTAATTGACGTGGCATAGGAGTCACTTATATTGCGCCATTCAGGGAAAGACGCATCCATAAGCGTTTTTTCATTTGAAGGTATACTAACCAACGAAGGTTTTATTTTATCAATTACTTCTTGACTATACCCCAAAGTAACGCCGCCGGGCGCAATCAATCTGAATGAATTTTGCTGGCTACCGCCGCCAGTTGTCTTTAGTGCAGCTATTAAGACACCACCGTATTTGCCGTTAGTTAACGGTGTCAATAGTCCGGAACCTATAGAAATAGTTCTATCTAAATTAGAACAGTCGCGTCCTGTAGTTACTATACTATTCTGAGCAATAGAGCTAAATGTTGCTGGTAATGCCATAAAATATGTTGTTGGATTATTGCCGTTATCAGGGTGATCAACGCCCGTGGTATGCCCATAAGGATTACCGGCGTTACATATAGCTGCATGTTCGATATTTATTGAAAACGGATTTTGATTAGGGCTTTCATAAGTTATTGCAAATAGGCCAACGTCAAATTCGCCGGTTCCGACAACTAAATAACCCTTATTGTCTTTTGGTTCTACGCCAAAAGGATAACTGCCATTAGGAACATAGTTAAACGCCATAGCACTATTTGGTAAGACGTTGTTTGTATCTGTCAG
>RFTN01000074.1 GCA_009923445.1 bacterium | reverse complement strand
TCTGCCATAATTACCCCCCGAAAATTTTGTCAATCAAAGCTGGTCCGCCTACCTCTAAAAGTTTTTCCATAAACTTATTTTTTGCATTTGTGGACCCTCCGCCACCATCACCTATACCGTATGCTCGCATTATAGTATCAAAAGTAGATGCGTCCGCTGCAATTTGTGATCCCCTAACCGATGCACTTCCCCCAATTCGAGCTACATCTCTTGATGTTTGCCCTTGCACCTTGGCAAGCTTGAGATCGAATGCGCCACTAGCTTTTATCTTGGTTAGGTCATTCTGTAACTGGATTCCCAATTCTTTCACGGCATAGTCGCTGCTTGCTGCAAGTTTCTTAAGGTCTGCCTCTAGGTCAAAGTTACCCAACTTGAGTTTGCCCTCTATCTCTTGCGCTAACAGTCGTTCGTCGTTACCAAATTGTGTTGCAAGTTTCGTTAGGTCATTAGCAAAATTCTCTCGTCTGGCAACGTTTTCAGCTTCAATCTCTCGTGCTTGCTGGGCTTGTTCAAATTGGAATAACTCTCTTTTCCCTTGTAAATCAGTTTGCGCTTTAAGATTTTCAAGATAAGGCGCTCCAAGTGTAGCAGCAATATTAGCAGGCATTTCGTAAATAGATTGCCCTTGACCAAATAGCTGCTGCTGGTATGCCATAGCCTGCTGCGTAGCCTGATTCCTAATGCTTTGTCTAGCATCATTCTGTTGCTGCATAAGCTGGTCCATCTGCAATCTTGCCCCCTGGCTGTTAGGGTCAAGTCCACGCTCATACATCTGCTGCTCTAAGGCTGCCCTTTGACGTTCAAATTCAGGCTCTGCACGTCTTGTAAATTCATTGTAAATGGCATCCCCAGCTTGCTGCATCTGTTGAGTAAACTGCGGTTGCACCATACTGCCGATATTTTTTGGATTTTCGGCTGTATAGAATTGCCCTGCGCTCCCAAATAATCCTTCCGCCGTGTAAATAGGATTAGCATTTCTTTCTGTAGGATTAGTACCAAATGCGCCACCCTGGCGCTCGTCTCTTTGGCCCATATTGTTCACCATGCCGCCAGTCCCTCCAGCAGCACCTCCTCCCGTTCCAGTGGCTCCTGTTCCTCCAGTAGTGTCTTGTACGATTGGTACTGGCTTTTCCTCTACGGGCGGTTGTTCTACGGGCGTTGGCTGTGTAGGTGTTGGCTGTTGCTGTACGGGCGATGGTGCTCCGTAGTTTCTGCCTTCGGTTCGGCCATGTAAATAATAATGCGCTAATGCTTCGTTCTCAGTATTAATACCAGCTTTTCTTAAATCTTCGTAGTTATTGACGTAAGTCTGCCAGTTAAAATCTCCTGGCAATGCGCTTTTATCAAAACTTGTACCTTGAGCGAATTCGCCTTTTCCCATTGTTATTTGATTAGGATTTACAGTAGGTGCGGGCTGTTGCTGTACTGGAGGTGGAGGGGATGTTACTGGCGCAGGCGCTGGCGTAGGGCTAGGAGTCGCTGGCTTGGGCTGTTGAGCGCGTCTTGTAATTCTTCCAGTGCTATCGGTCAAATTGCCCTGTTTATCGCGATAAACACCAGCGGACAATCTTTGCAGCCCTAATTGTTCAGGGGTTCGTTGCATTGTTCTAGGGGGGTTATTCCCCATCGCACCTCTTGCCATTATACTTGCCCTCCTAATTCGTATCGGACTTCGAATGCTAAAAATCTTACAGTTGTGTTATTCGCTGAACCAGTTAATTTAATCGCTGCACAATGCCCTTGGCCTGATGCTGCAAACCTATTATAAATATGCTCTAACGGACTGGACCAGGGACTTCCCCAAACGGTAAATCCTGGAGTCCCAGGAGAGCCTCCAGGCACGCTCCACGGGGTAAATTGCCCTGATGCCTGGGTGATAGTTATAGGGCTAACATTACCAAAATCTTTGAAATCTGTATGAAAGGCAAACCGTAATACCACGCCTGGAATCGCCTTAATTATTGGCCGAATATCTTTCCAGGTCTTAAAATTGCCTCTACTGCCATAAAAGTTAAAGGCTGTTTTGATGGTAAACGGAATAGATTCAGAAGCTGCGCCGTCGACAGCATCTCTGAATCCAGTATCTCCTTCCCATAAAACGCCGTTCATGGCGCCATAATAAACTTTGTTGTTAAACAAAACTGAGCTAACGGCATGACTAGGAGAATATAATTGGTACGTCGTCCAAGCTCCGGTATCTATGCTGTACACTAAAAAGAAAGCTTCCGTAGTATTGTACGGAACAGTAATATATACAGCCCTTCCTTGAGGGTAAAAGAATCCGTCCCACATTGAAGAAAACGGATTATTGGTAGCGTATTCAGTAATTAGCGGGTTAATTTTGTTGCTGATTAAGTTAACCGCTGTAGTAGCATCGATGCTAAATATCGCCGACAAAGGCACAATGCCCTGTGCGGTAATCACCCAAACGTCGTTATTGACTTGGATAAATGCTCTACGCCCTAAAGGTTTACCGACAAACGCATTTTTGACTATTTGCCAATCGGCATTACCTGGATCTGTGCCAGTGTAAAATACAATCTCCCCTTGGCTACTTATGGCCCAAAAAAACTCCTGAGTATTAGATGCTATGGTGCTGCTGTAGGTACCAATGGCAGTAAGAAATCCACCTTGTTTAAATACATAGCTAAAATCAAAACTATTTAATGCGGGAGTCCCAGCCGTTCCAGTTTGTTGAAATGCACCATACCAAACTTTTCCACTGTTTTTTTCAGCAAAATAAAGTCTTCCTTTGTACGCTGTTACAGCTACTAAATTAGATAATGTAACGCCAGTAAATGTTACATCAGCCGCAGGCGTAGCAGGTACCCCGCTATAAACCTGAGCATTATCTACGCCGTTGCAAAGGTAAATACGGTTATTAAATACTACGTGCTGCCATTCTCCGTTGGTGTAATTACCAGACTTTGAAATGTCCGTAACAACACCAGCTGTACTCATGGAATATAGCTTTGTCGGGGTACCCACGATTAATTGCCTACTAGCATCGCCTAGCACCAGCTCTGCCATTGTCCTAACGGCAGTTGAAATGCTTGCTCCCGTAGTCGCTATTTTCTGATAACCATTACGTAGGGCAGGAGAATTCGCGCCAGGAAATACATTCACTAGCTCTACGGCGTCCTGTGGTTCCATTTGGTCTAATGGAGCCACTAAGTTTAAACCGCCACTCGGTGGTGGCATGGTTATACCCTGTAATGGCATTAGCCTTCCTTATCTTTTTTATAAAACTTGCTTAAAGCCTCTTTCATTGATGAGGCTTTTTTCAGCTTGCCTGTATCACCTCT
>RFTN01000073.1 GCA_009923445.1 bacterium | reverse complement strand
AAACACTTGGTTACGCAGTTTTTTACCCATACCCTGATTTATAACCATTTCTCGGGCTAGTTCGGCTGCTTTTTGTAAGTCATTACCCGCACCTGTAGTTACTCGGTCTGGACCGTATATAATTTCCTCGGCGATACGTCCACCCAGCATACGAGCCAATACATCTTTGTACTCGACAATACTGTGGTAGCTTTTATCTTCGGGCGGAATAAACCAGGTGACACCACCGGTACCTCCTCGAGGAATAATGGTTACTTTGTGAACCATGTCGCTGTCTGGAAGTACATGGCCGACTATAGCGTGACCAGCTTCATGGTATGCGGTAAGTTCTTTTTCTTTATCATTCATAATTTTACTTTTGCGCTCAGGACCAATGGCTACTTTTTCAAAGGCGTTTGTTACGTCTTCTTGCAAAATAGTTTTACGGCCATGACGTGCTGCCAAAATCGCAGATTCATTTGCGATGTTTGCAAGGTCAGCACCACTGCTACCGGCAGTTTTTGCTGCAAGCGCGTCTAGGTCCACCTTACTGTCGAGTGGCTTTTTGGTAAAGTGCGATTGCAATATTGCTTGGCGGTCCTTGCGGTCAGGCAACCCAATATTAACTCGCCTGTCAAAACGCCCCGGTCGCAGCAAAGCTGGGTCAAGTACATCGGCACGGTTTGTTGCAGCCAGTACTATAACCGTTTGACCTTGTTCAAACCCATCCATCTCGACCAAAATCTGGTTAAGCGTTTGTTCGCGCTCATCGTGCCCGCCACCCATACCGCTACCGCGCTTGCGTCCAACAGCATCAATTTCGTCTATAAATATAATTGCCGGGCTGTTCTTTTTGGCTTTTGCAAACATATCGCGTACACGGCTTGCACCCACGCCAACAAACATTTCGACAAACTCAGAACCACTAATACTAAAGAATGGGGCATCTGCTTCACCGGCAACCGCACGTGCAAGCATCGTTTTTCCTGTACCCGGAGGGCCAACAAGCAATACACCACGCGGAATACGTGCACCTACGCCCTCAAACTTTTTTGGATACTTCAAAAACTCGACGATTTCACTTAAGTCTTGCTTTGGCTCGTCGCTGCCCGCAACGTCTGCAAAAACGACTTTATTTTTTTCGTTTCCGTAAAGCCTTGCCTTGCTTTTACCAAAACTCATAGCTTGGTTACCCTGGCCCTGGGCACTTCGAAGCATCCACACCAAAAAGCCACCAAGCAACAATATTGGCAAAAGACTAATTAATGCAGTCTGCCAAGCCGAAGACTGACACGTCGGGTTAGAAACCGAAACATCGACATCCCGATTAGTAAGACCTTGTTCGTAAATACTAGAACCTGCTTCTTTTGTAGAGCGCTCGGTTGGCTTATCTTGGTCTTTTACGGTTATTTTTATATCGTTACAATCGATGAGAAAGTAGTTCGACGTTTTTTGTAAGTGGCATTTTTTTGTGTTGTTTATAAACTTTGCAAGCTACAACGGTGCGATCAATGAGCGAGCTTTGTATGTTTGGTACGTGGTTATTTGTTAACCATGTATACACGACTTCACTCTGCAGTGCGTAGGGCAAAATGACAAATCTACTGCGTATAATAGCATTGTTTGCTACGCAGTAATCGTACACATCTGCTAGTCCAGTCCGTATCTCGGCATTGGTAATAAGCATTTTTTTGTGTATATCTAATAGCCAATTTTTATCTTTTTCTGAGGCATGTGCTAAAGCGGCCCTGATTTTATTGCGAGCATATGTTTGGTCTTTGTTTGTGCTGTCTTCTCTCCATGACAAGTTATGTTGCCGTGCGTAGTGTACTATGTCTTTTTTAGGCACATATAATAATGGGCGTACTATGCCACTAGTTTGCATTGGCGTAAGCCCTGCCCTGCCCGTACCACGCCGTACGTGTAGTAGAATAGTTTCGATTAAATCATCTTGGTGGTGGGCGGCTATAATCGCTGATGCGTTGTGTAGTTCGCAAGCGCGGCGTAAAAAATTATATCGAGCAACACGGGCTTGGTCTTCAGATGCGCCAGAGCCTAATTCAGTACGCTCTGTTACAAATTGTAAATTATATTTTTTAGCAAGGCTCTCAACAAAATCAGCATCAAGCTTAGAGTCCTGCCTAATTCCATGATCAAAATGCGCCACAACAAACTCACTACCCCGAGGGTTTGCCACAAGTACGTCTAACAACACGACAGAATCTACTCCGCCAGACACAGCAATAACGTACTTTGCTTTTGGTAAGTCAAAGTTCATGAGATAATAATAGCAATGAAACCGCAAATTACGGATAAAATGTACGAAGGTGCTATGTTATGAAACACCTATATTTTGTACGTCATGGGTTAAGCGAGGCGAATAAAGCAGGTATTTGGAGCGGATATTTTAATACACCACTAGCCTCTGAGGGTCACGAACAAGCCAAGCTGGCTGGTAAATTAGCGCGTGAACAAGGTTTAGTTTTTGACATTATATTAAGTAGCCCGCTTGACCGCGCCCACCACACCGCTCAACATATTAGTCACGCAACAGGTTACCCAATAAGCGACATTGTGCTCTACGACAATTTAATAGAGCGCAATTTTGGCGAACTAGAAAACACTCAAAATAAAGAAGCGGCAGCCAAGTACGCTCAAGACGAATCAACAATAGACGCATACAATAATGTTGAGCGATTAGTAGATTTACAGTGGCGGGCAAAAGAAGTTTTAAAATATTTACATACCTTGCCACACGATACAGTTTTAGTTGTAGCACACGGAGCTTTTGGCCGCGCATTGCGGCGTGCCGTTAATAATGACCCGCTTAACAGTCAGTTTGTTGCCATTCAAAATGCCGAGATTATCAAGTTTATCTAATAGCTAGAAAAAAACAGGGGTGCATGCTATAATTATTCAAAGTTTCAGTATTATCTTTTGTGGCAGCGTAGCTCAGTTGGTTAGAGCGTAGGACTCATAAGCCTAAGGTCACAGGTTCGATCCCCGTCGCTGCTACCAAAGATACTATTGAAATATCGAACCTTAGCGTTTTAAGTATCACTAGGCCATTGCAAAACTGTTTGCTATTTTTACTAAAAACCAATGGGCGTGAACTCGTAGTGCCACTGGCACTATTCGGGTTCGATCCCCGTCGCTGCTACCAAAGATAGTGCCGAAACTAATTTAAACGTACACGAAATGTAGTAAGCTATGCCAGCACCCGTAAAAAACCCAGACAAGCAAACCGGCAACGCCGGCCGTTTAGTTGCGACACTCGTAGTTATGTTTGCACTGTTTGGTGTAGCTGCATTTGCTGCAACTAAACCAAGTATACAAACTCCCCCGCAAGTTGCAGGCGTACAAACAGTTGACGAATTTGTC
>RFTN01000072.1 GCA_009923445.1 bacterium | reverse complement strand
AAGGCCTGGTCACTGCTGAACAGCTGACCTTGGTCATCATAGACTTGGAACGTCAAGCTGCTGGAACCAATATTCTGCTTTGCTACCCACTGGATGTATTTGGGGTTGTTGTAGTTGACATAGACGACTGTTGGAACGGTGCCAGGCGGGGCAAAATCAGGGTCACTGGGACTCAGGCCGCTGACATATCCAGGAAGATAAACTCGGCATAGAGAATCCCGCGCTCTTACCGCAGTAGAGCTATCATAGACGCCCTGGTATTGAGTCAGCAGCGGGCATACAATGTCCACGTAACGGACTGCCTGGCAGTAGGTTGGGTATCCGTTATGACTTGTCAATGGGATGGTATTTTGCTCTGTAAATCCAAGAATGTTAAAGAGTTGTTTTGTCTGATCAGAGTAGTTAAAAGTGTTCGTTGACATTGGTGTAAAAGCAACCTCAGTCGCGTTATTTGAAGAGTAAGAGAACAAGGGAAAGTTTCCAATACCATATTGCATCGTAAAAGCACCAAGATTAGTAGGATCCAGAGCACGCACTTGAGTTTGAATAGCGGAGGCAATGTCACTCGGTTTTAAGAAGCCCTGAGGAACTGTGATTGTTGCAATAGTTGGCACACCCCCAACATTCCACAAAAATCCAATTCTGCTCGTATGCGGATTGATGTTTGGACACCAAGGCATAACCACTTCGCTCACACCGATGCGCGTAAACGCACCGGTTTGGAGCAGTCCACGGTTCGGCAGTTGGAAATTGAACGGATCAATGTAGGTCAGCGCGGTCGCATTATTCTCCTGCGTGACGGATTCCCAACGATCATGCGAATCCACTGTGAACAGTGACGTAGCCGGGAAGCGAATCGTGGTGCCCTTATCCGGAGTGGTCATCCTATAATCTGCGCGTTCATTTTTTAGCTCAGCTTGAAGACGTTGATTGTAACACCTGAACCCGTACCGAGGCCCAATGTGCCTGAGCCATTCCAAATTTCCAGCTTGGGAGTATATACATCCCCCGCGTTCATAGTCGTTGTGTTGGAACTGGTCAAAAACACATCTTGCCCAGGGGGTGAGGCGACAGTGTTAGGCATCGGGAAGATATATATAGTCGTATCCGGCATATTCCCAACGCCTCCGGCAACCTGTAAAAATGCTGATAAGTAGTCGCCTGCTCCTGCTGTGATTGCAGTCGTGGGACCAACGTTAAGCCCATAGTTTACCGTCATAGTGTAAACTCCACTATACGGCACTGTCCACGTTGTTGAACCAATGTTTTGGATTGACACACCAGCGGCAGGAGTTGGGGGAAGATTGTCGGTTGTGGAAAAAACTAACTGTGCTCCAATCGGGTTACCATTGACAATTGGGGGAGTCGTCAAGTTCAACGCTCCACCAAGAAACGCGCCCGTATCGGAATAAGACGCAATCGCTAAATCAGAGCCCGCGTTACCACCACTCTCAGGGTTTCCTGCTATAAACCTCCACCGTGTGTTTTGGCCGGCTGTTCCTGACGAGTTTTGGAGTTCAATGAAGCCCTGTGCAGGAAAGGTGGGTAGTGTGCTGTTCTGAGCCAAAACTAAAGGGACGTTTGTGCCTGATCCGGTTATTGACACTGTACCGGGCGCGCCCCCCACAGTGACCTGATTAGCGGTGATGTCTCCCGTGGTGACCTCCGTAGCGAAAAACGGTGTATTCGGATTAGCATAAGTGGCCGAAGGCAGCAGACTCATTATACTAACCGTAGCGATTTTTAATCGCCATAATAGATAGATGAGTTATCTGCCTACCGCGACATACTCAAGTATAAACTCGCCGTTATTCGCAACAGCGAATGAATCGGCAGTTCATTGGTACGAATATCCAGCCGAAACTGGACAGATTATACTGGTAGATTCATCTGGCATAGAGTTACTGGAATCCGTGGCTGGAAAGTTGGAATACAACGGGCAAAACCTTGACCCACGCATTTGGAATCTCTATCCTGCGCAAAATGGCCAACTGCAGTTCATTGATGCGTCTGGAACGGAAACTCTCAAGTCCATTGACGCCAATCTGTATTTCAACAATGAACTACTTGCGAAAGCCAGCGACATCCAAGACATCGCAGACTGGTCACTCTATCCTGCTCTGGCTAATGTGGATATGGCTAATCACAGCATCGTAAATGCGGCGGAGCTCACAGCTACCTCCGTTTCAGCCAACGGTGGAGTAATTACTAATCTAACATCTAACGCAACAACAACCGGAACTCTAAGTTCTGGTACTCTTACAGCATCAACAATAACGGCAAATGATGTCTCCGCCAACGGAATATCCGCGGAAACATTGAATGCCGTCACAGCCATCCTCACGGATGTCAGCGCGGAGACCATCTCTGCATCATCCATCCGCTGCAGCGATATTAGTGCTACAACCATTAGATGTTTGGATATCTGCGCTAATATTATCAAGGCAAATACACAGATTGATGTTTCCAACGATGTAATCTTAACAACCTCAGGAACAGGCAATCTATTAATTAATGGACAGCCAGTTGCTACAGGCAATCCTGTTGAAAGATGGAGCACTTACCGCGCAGTCAGCGACGTAGATCTCAGCGGTAACGCATTAGGTTTATCATCTACAACTACGCGGATTAACGGGAACAATGTAAACATAAACGGCGCTAATGATATCAATTGCAATGCTGTATCTGATTTTAATGTTATGGTGGACAGGGGCACGAACATCCTAAATGCGGCAAACTTGCGATTGGAAGCGCAAAATGGTGTTTACGGAAATATCTTGATGAAAGCGCATGGGGGCAACCTGGTCAATGGTGACGGTGGTCTTATAGTCATTGAGGCAGATTCTATTGTTACGCCAGAGGGAATTGCGCCCTTTGGGCGTATCAACATGAATGCTGCGACGCTTGAACTTCAAGCTGGACTAGTTGACATGGGCTCGTTTGTTGTGCCAGAGGCAGTTAACATCTTAAACGGTGCAGGAGCAGGCATTGAAGTGTTGGCTTCCGTCGGGCCTATCAACGTCGCGGCCGGTTCCGTGGCTACAGTTGCTGGTGGTGCGAATGTGGTGTTGAGTTCGGGCTCTGGAGTCATAGTGGACACCACCACAGTCGGCGGGTCACTTGTCAAGACTCACAAGATTGTTGCTTACGCCCCTCCGACTACTGGAGAGAATGAGTCACTGACACTGGACGGTGGTGCACAAGGACTCTATGCCACATCGGTCAACCAGATAACGGGCGGCTCTGCTGGCGCAACACTCCAAAACATCGGCAGCATCAACGGCAACACCAAGTTCCAAGGTTACGGCACAACGGCGACCGTGGATATCAGCGGATCCCTTCAAACCACACAGATATTGGATGTGTCTGGTTCTGCCGGCGCTGGCAAGCTGCTAACATCCGATGCATCTGGTCACATCCGTTGGGGTAACTGGAGCACACAGCCAGCC
>RFTN01000071.1 GCA_009923445.1 bacterium | reverse complement strand
TTCATTCATATCAACCCACATCTGCAAATTTTGAGTACGCATCTTATTATCTTCGACCATCATATTAAATAGTCGTTCAGATGCGTCAAGCTGTTTTTGAATAAAATTAATCACGATACCCGCCCCCAGCAGCTTTGTATTTTTTAGCGACAAGCTGTGCCTTCCTCGCGGACCACTGACCTGCTCCTGTGCCTTGCGTTGCAGCAGCTTTAACCTGAGCCACGATTCTTTTACGAAGCCCAGGTTTAGTGTAATTACCTGCTGCATTGACCTTAGACTTGGTGGCCATCTTCAGGACCCTTTTTTACCGAGGGCATCAATTTTTGCTTCAAGCCTTTCAAAGCCTGCATCAAACCGTTCCATAATCTTTTCAAGATCTTGGCGCACTTCTGCGCGAGTGATGAGATCACGTGCTATCTCCTCTCGGGTTTTGTTCAATAAAACTTGAAGACGTTGAAGTTCATCATGGGAGTTTTTGAGCATGAACATGACAAGCCCCACCAGAACAGAAGTAATCAAATTCCAAAGAAGCATCGGGTCCATTTAACACTTCCACCTACGACGTGCCTGACGAATCCGGCTGTTTGGATCTTTAGCTGCTTCAGGAAACATCTTCATCTGGCCCGCTGACCTTGCACAAAACGACTTTCTTCGTGCCGCATCTTTAGGACCGGGATTGTCGCTTGTCACAGCCGTTTTTAATTTACTTCCGGGGTTGGCAGCACGGTAGGCTTTGACACCCTTTTCCGTCATGCCCGCGCCCTGCTTCGTCGGTCTAAAGTTTCCACTCTTGACCGACGTCGCAATGCCCATCCCTTTCTTAGCCATTTACTGCGCAGCTCCGCCTTGGAAGAGTAGTGTCACGCTAAGAATATTCGCGTTGGCCACGTCAATGTACACCCCTTGATCAAACAAAATGCCCATGTCAGGGATAATGATGTCATTGGCCCCTGCCGCAGCAGGGGTGTTGATCGTAATCAACGCGGTGCCAGTGTCCGTGCTGCCGTTTTTCAACGAAAACGATGAAGCCGTATTGGTGTTCGTAAAGTAAAGGCCCACCACCCGTGTACGGCCCGCGATCGCGTGCGCATCGGCAGTCTTAGTGACTGCCTGAATATTGCTATTGCTCATGGGTTACCCCTTAAGAAGCGTCTTGGAAGTCGCCGCCGTCTTGGTCCGTTAGAGCATTTACCGAGTTAGCAATCTTAATCAAGTCGCCAGCAGCACCGTAATCGGTGATGTTATTGCGAACACAGTTGTTAAACAACAAGACGCCGTTTTGCGCGGCATTACCCACCGCAGCAACCGTCATTGTGGTCTCACCCCCAATGTTTTGTGCATTAATCATCACGCAATTTTGAAACAACGCCCAACGATTTAATGAGCTTGCCGCATTGGCGTCCACTGCAAGCACGCCTGCGGCTGTTGCATAAATCGGGAATAAACAGCTGTTGAACGTATTACGCGCTGTCTGTGAACGTAGACGAATATTTGCATTAGCCACGGTCCGAGGCACAGTGTCCAAACCAAACGTGCAGTTCTCAAACAGATGCTCGCCGCCTCCAGTCAAAAGCAAACAGGCACTTCCTGTTTCATCAGCGGAATATGTTGCGTTACCCATGCCTGCAAAATGCACGTTAGAGTAATAGTTGCGCTCGCCTTGATCTTCCCAAGCTACGACTGCGGTAGATTCTGCAAATCCTTCAAAAATTTGAATGTTTGCAAACATGCAACCATCGCCCGTGACTTCAACCATTGGCGTAAACGCTGTGGCAGGAGCCGCTGCTGCGTGCGAAATCCGAGCGCGCTGGGAGATGTTCACAGGAGAACAGATGCCGATAAGGTGCGTGGCGTCCTTATTCCATGATAATTTAGCCGTAAGACGGGCTGTGCCTGAAGCCTGACCATTGCCGATCAAAAACACAACATCGTTCTTGCCCGAAGAACATTTGTCTAAAGCTGCGGTAAGGGTTTTAAGTGCTTGAACGGGGCTGAGGCCTGTGTTGCCGTCTGCGCCAGTTGCGGGATTAACGTAATAGTAGGTGCCAGTGAAGGGAATTAAACCCCCAAAAGCTGGACCAATGAAGCCCCCAGGTGAAACTACGGGACCGGAGAAGGTTGTCTGACCCATGTCTTTCCTTTACATGCCATGTGAGTGCATTAGTCTGCATGTGCGTCAGCCGGGACTGTCTAATGCACCGGATTAACCCCGGAATGCTTAAATATACAACATAATCACTTAAATAAAAAGGGGTCCGAAGACCCCTTTTTATGCTTGGAAATCAGGCTGCGCCGGGACTTCCAAAGATGCCACGCGGATCCGAAAATCCGAATGAATAACGCTCACGCGCTTTGTAGCGAACGTTTCCAGTATCAAAGTCGCCTTCAAAACCGGTACGCATTGCCACACGCTCAAACATTTTCATGCCGTTAGGTGCATCCGTCTTGATGAAGTATGCATCTGGATCGGTCAAGAAGTGGTTGACCACATAACCTTGCGGAATCATGCCCATGTTCTTGAGCGCGTTGATGTCATTGTCTGCCGTACCAACACGCAGCGTTGACTTCATAATGCGATCAGCCGTAAACATAAGCTCTTTCGGGATAATCAACTTTAAACCCTGGACAGCGATCTTCAAGCCACGTTCATCGGTGAACGCTGCAATGTCGATCAATGACTGCTCAAGTGAAGTTTCCGAAAGATCAGCAGGAACAGTAAGCTCGTTTGAAAGATCCGGACCGCCCAACGTGGGGTGATCCGTGGCACACAAAGGCTTGCCGTCACCACCGATAGAGGTGTCGAATGCGCCATTGAGCACTGCTGCTGCCTTGATTTGCTTGGTCTGTGCCATGGAGCGAGCCAATGCCTTGGTGTAACGCGCTGCCAGACGGTCGTAGAGATTGTCCTCTACGGCCTCTTCGGTCAGTGAAAACGCCAATGCAATGGTTTCGTGGGTGTAGCGAGCGGTGTAAACTTCTTGCGCATTGTCATAAGCGACACCTGCACCTTCAGTCTTGACCGGAGCCTCACCAAACCCGGATTCCATCACTTCTTCTTCAAACGCACGATCTGAGGACTCAACAGCATAAATCTGCAAGTGCTCGTTCTCGTAGTTTTTGTACTCAAGGCCAAAAAGAGCATTGAGCCCAGGCTCAAGTTCTTTGACCAGTTGTGCGCGGGAAATTGCCATGATTTAACCCCTTATGAGTTGACGCCAGCTACGCCGCTGCTGCTGTAGCTATGGTTGTTGATCTTGACGACAAGCTGGGCATACGCACCAAAAACATTGCTTGGATCGTCGTACAAACCCACGATTTTTAACGTGTTACCGGCTGTGTTAGCAGGTGAGCCTGTGGTCGTCATTGCCGACTGACCCGTGGTCGTGCTTCCACTGCCGTATGCCACGCCAACATTCTTGCCAACATCGCTTTGAGCAATTACAGTGCTGTCAGCTTGAATCAAAAAGAGCTGACTTGGGTCGTCAATAATGTCTGCTTGGATGTCAATCGTAAACGCTGCGTTAGCAATAAATTTATTGCT
>RFTN01000008.1 GCA_009923445.1 bacterium | reverse complement strand
GGGGGTAGGTTACCCCACCCCCTCCCAAAGTAATTATAACCCTGTAGCAGAGTTAATAGCGATTACTCGCTTAGAGCCAGCATCAAGATACTTAGCTGCAAAGCCATGAATCTTGTAACCAACTGTAGCAAACTGATCCAAAGGATCGTTAGCTCCAGCAGATCCGTGTCTCTTAATAAACATCTTCATAGAGTCGCCGTTCAGCTCCACTACTCCGAATGCTTCTTCACCGATTACGAAAGATTGCACAACGTCAATGCTTCCTGAACCAGTGCCTACGGAAGTCAACATCTTGTCAGAGACAAGGAATTTCATTCCGTACATGCGAGCAACTTCACCGTTTAACAAGGGCTTGTTATCGACACCTTTTTGGATATCGAGCCAAGAACCTGCTTGCGAGTCGACCATAAGATCATACTCAGCGCGTGGGTGAAGAACTACAACGTATTGTCCAGATTCGTGAGGTCCGATAAAATCGGCCTTTTGACGAATCATGGCTTCGATGAGTTCTTTGTGGCTAATAAGATCGCCAGCTTGAATAGCAGCGAAATTAGCTCTGTTGTTTACGTTTTGATTTGCACAGTTATTTGCTAATTCAGAAACGATGAGTTCTTCAATCGTTTTAGAAGCAGCAATACCGAAACGCTCAGAGAGATTTTCCAACACTGGATCAATCGCGGTATCAGACAATAAGTCAGATACTTTAGCGAATTGTCCGTATTGAACAACATCTGCTGTTACGTTCGAAGTGCTGAAACTGATTTCAGCAGGCGGAGTTCCTTCCGACAGAGGGCTGGTTGAACCAGCGATTGCAGAATATCGCAGCCACTTTACCTGCTTGCCATTTCCTTTGGGAAGTCTTTGCTTCTTTCCAAGAGGCATAAGAACAAGACGAGGTTCGAGAGTGGACAGCAACTTCTTTTCATAATACAGATGCAGATTTGCTGCATTTGTAAGGGTAGTTGAAGTAGCCATTGTTTACTCCTAATCGTCGCTTCGTCCAAGTGCCCGTCTCATCTCATCTAGAGAGAGTTTTTCAAAGGGCACAGAAGTATCTCCCTGAGACACTGCTGATTCGGACTGAGCGCGTTGTTTTTCAGAACGCACAGAAAGACCACCTTTCTGCGCACGCTCAACGGCTTGCTTTGAATAATAATCTACATCCATACCTCTAGACATTAAATCTAATGCCTTAAGAACTTTTGCAGAATTTAAAAATTCTGGCCGTACTACATCTTGTAGTTCAGCAGCAAGCTGTTGCATAAGAGGTTCACGTCGAGAATAGTCTGGATTTTCCTTTTTTTGTCTCCAGTAATAGTCAGCACCTTCAGCTTGAATTTGCTGTAGAGATTGCTGCTTCATTCGATTGGATACCGAATTATTTAAACCTTTAAGCGCTAACTTAATGGCTTCTTTCGGATCTTCCTCAAATTTAGATTCGAAGACAGAAACAGGGTCCACTTCTTCTTCTAGTTGAACCGCTCTTGGAGGACGTTGGGTTGGCATTTGCATTTGAGCAATTCGTTCTCGCTCAAGTGCTTTATACTGTTCCTCAAGTGTCTCCCTCTCTTTTCGAGTCGAACCCAATTCAGAAGCGAGCCTTCCGCGATCTTTTTCAAGTTCACGGTACGCTTGGATAATCTCCATTGGAGATTTACCCACGAACTTCTGCGGTATTGAATTAGCCTCTTCCACTGCTTCAGATTGGCCAAGAGTAGAGACCTCTTGGGTCTGTGGCTCAATTGCAGCTTGAGCCTGGCTTTCTTGCGAGGTCGCTTGTGGCTGCGCGATTTTCTCGTCTTGCATGTTAGACTCCTTTTTATCAGGTTAACCCTCTTCAGGGGCCTGGGTTTTTTCTTCCAGAGCCTTACCTTCTGCGATTTTGTAATCGACAAAAGTTAAAACATTCTGGTAAGCCTTTACAGCCTCTTGTAGGCGTCTAAACTTTTCAATGTCACTTTCATACGCCAACTTTTCTTTTAAGTCGGAGCACGTAGTTTTTAATAATTCTTCTAATAAAGCCCAACCTGGACTTTTTTTAAGGGCGTCGAGAGATCGCCCTTCCTCAATAATACGTTGTAGTTCAGTTTCATCAAATTCATCGCGAGCATCATAGCTCCCAGATTCCGCATCCCACAACCGAATTTTTTCGTTTACATATAACATATTATCGAATTCCTAAAGCTGATAATGCATCAACTGTAGGTGACATTCCGATTCCTGCTTCGCCAGCAGCGGGTTGAGGAGCTGCCATTCCTTGTTGAGCGTTAACAGCTTGTTGAGCTGCCAATTGTTGCATTTGCATTTGTTGTCGTTCTTCTGGCGAATTGACAAATCGTTTTACTTGCCGTCCTAATAACGGACGCAGCAAGGCTTCTAGTAGCACCTCGCTTTTAACCGTGCCAGGCTGTGAGCTTTCAATAGCTTGTAGAATTTGTGACACAGTTTGTATTTTTTGAAACTGCCCCTCTGGTCCTCCGTTCTCTAACGTCGTCTCGACTAAGAAATCGAAGGACCTGAAAAATGCATCAGCAGGAAGTTGAACAAACGGATTAGGTGAATTGGGGTCCATTACTCTAACCCATTTATCTTCAGTTACAAATTGACGGTTGGTTAACAACATCAATTTAGCAACCTGCTTAAAATATAATTCTGACAACATTCGCGCTTTAAGACTAATACGTGAACTTGCAAAACTTTGAATAAAATTTACGCCTGTAGCAGACCGACCAAATTGCTTACCAAGATTTGAAGCAACAGGAGCTGCATTAACCATAGCAGTAGCATTTTGAATGTCATTTTGTATAAACGCCATTTCCTCTCTTGAACCTATCGACGGGTCCATTGGTGGTAAAGGCTTAATCGCATTGATATCATTAGTCCAGATAACCCCATTCGGTCGTGAGAACAAACTCTTAGTATTGATACCTGCCGCACGATCTGCGATCCACATGGGATTAACAGACAGGTTGATATTGTCAAGGCGGGCGTTACGTAAGGTATTAGCCTCTTTAATAAGCGATCTGACCGCCATAAGTTCTGGAATGCCATAGAACTCCGATTCTCGCATATAATTAGGACACGCTACAAACGGCTTAAATTTGTAGTCATAAAAATTAGGCTCACAACGTAAAACGACATCGCCGTTAGCAATAACAATAATATATTCTTCAAATTTACCATCTTGATTGGGATCAAATAATCCCCAGTATTCCCAAAGTTCGATATTACCTTCTTCTTTTACATCATTGTCATTATCATTTAATCGATCAAAATCATCGCGATGGGTATCCGAGTAGTATGGTTTGGACCACGCGTCATAGCCTTTAGTGCCGACGCTGGTTTCTAGTTCATCAATGTTTTTGTAGAGGGGGTTGGTTCGGAGGGAAGCAATTGTTTTATAGGTTCGATGTACGCACCCGCGCATGCTCGCGACATCTCCTGGTTTTTTAATAGACCAGTCTGGAAAAAAATCGTATATTGGAATAACTTCGAGGTCAGGGCCGTCAAATAGAACTTCTGTGCGTGGGACTTTTGCAGACACTGTAACGCCGCTAACGGGATCAACTTGTTGCATGCGTCTGACAGTTTCAATTTCTTTATAGCGATAGGGTACTTTTGCAAAGGCAGTACCATCTAAAAGCATTGCTTTAATAAAAGCGGCAGTTTTGGATTGAAACGCCATCTCTTCTAGTTGGTGAACGTGAAAGTCAGTCATTGGGTCTTCAAATACTGCATCTTCAGCATCTTGGCCTTTGAACTGAATAACACTACCCCCTCTAAAGAAGATATCGATAATTTGAGGAGTCTGGGTTTCGATAATTGTAAACCCAAAAGGTAGTTTTAAGTTGGCGCGTTGTACAATTGATCTAGCAGAAGGAGACCAATTTTCGTACATTTCACGAGATTTTCGTGCTAAATCAATGTGTGGGTCACGATACTCGTCACTATGTTTCATGAAAGCGCGAACAACTCGAACGGCGTGAATATCTTTACTGCGTTCAGGTTGCTCGGTTTTTTCTCTTTCAAACGGATTGTGCATTCAATCATCCTATGATAAATCCAGTTTCTGGATCAATTACATATTCGTTTGGCTCGTAATTCTTCTCACTTTCGTGATCCCAATCGCGAGCGCTGCTCATTTCTTCCGTTAAAGCTGCAGCTATCACTAAATCATCATGCGCATCTGCACTTGCTTCACGCTTTACCGTTCCACCAGATTTACCGGAGATCTGAACAAATGTTGACATTTCTGAAATAAGGTCCTTATCTAGAATAATAAGTTTACCTTCTTTTGCAGCAGTCTTAAACTTTTCTGTAACCAAAATCTTAGTTTGATTAGTTGTAACAAACCCAATCTTTTTTGTGGGTTTATTTGTCATTTCATCTATCGTTGATCTTTTATAAAGATTGCGATAGTTCATTTCTTTTAAAACGTGTAGTACAACGTGTCCGTGATTATTTGCTTCAACACACATCCAAGCGTTGTTATAAAACTTTCCAAGTTTGTATAATTCTCTAGCAAAATCAGCAGGAGCAAGGTCACCCCAAATGCGAGCAACAAGTTTATTAGTCTTGTTGTCCTTAACATAAGCGGCCCCGTTATCTTGCCCTACACCGCCACTTGGGTCTGCACCGATAGAGTACGTGTGTGATGGATCGGGTTCTTCCCAAATGGCGATGCATCCTTTAGGATCATCGTGGATTTCCATTTTGTTACCATCGGCAATTAAATGGCCTACAAAAATAGGATCGCGCGTATTGCGATCTTGCATCTTTAGGACGCTGCTTGAAAAAACATTTGCATCCCCAGTTAAAAAGCAATCTTGATCATTGGTGGGATACTCATTCTCAAAGAGTTCTTCATCTCCACCGCACTTTGCTTCGATGCACCACCGACGCCAAAAAATATGCGCTTCAGTTATTTTACCTTTGTAGCTTTGCAATAACTCACGTTCACGATTCGTAAGTGTTGCATTTTCTGGCATTTCCCATTCTTCTAAATTCTCTGGATAATGTTTATACCAGGGAACAAAACAACCTTTATATGGTGCTGTTGTTCCTTTGCTACGCCAACTTTGCCATAGTCGATAAAATTCACCTGATCGACCAGCAGCAGTTGACTCTAAAGTAATTTCGCCATTGTCTGGAACACCATTAAGTGAACCAACTAATCTATCCTTTTCGATGCGCGCTGCTTCCGAGACGTGCATAAAGTGGATAGTTTTACCCCGGAAATCATGTAACACAAGAATAGAAGACTCCAAGGGACGACCAAGACCATCAGTAGCAAAAGAAAGCGCCGTGTTAGAGTCGCTTTTTTCCACTGGGCGATACAAGTGGCCCCAGTCACGAATAAACCAGTTATAGCAAAATTTCGTAATATCGTTAAATATCGTTTTAACAACTTGAAGTTTGTGGCATAAAATGCCAGTCCTCATGTTAGATTCCCACAAGGCATAATCTAAAGCACGAATGCAATTAAGTGTGGTAAAACCAACTTGTCTGCATTTCAAGATGATATTACGAACGTGTTTTGTTTTTAAATATTGCTCTTGTGGAGCGTTTGGTATAAAAAATTTAGCTTGCTTTGTTAGCTTATCTTGGACGCGATATAAATTTCGAACACGTTCTTCATGCCCTAATGCTAACATAGCATCCCGAAAGGCCAGCTTGCCCCTCTCTGGCCCTTCGAGTTCTGCTATCCTTAAAACTTCTTCGTATGCTTCACGAAACTTTTTTGTAAAATGTTTTGCCATGCATTAATAAAGATCATTCCAGGTTGTTCCATCGTATCCTTGATGCTTACCAATATCTTTATCATACACTATTACGCCTGCAATTGCAAGCGAATTTTTTTGAGCAGTATTAACGACTGGAATGCCTATTTGTTGTTCAATTCCTTGGTCGTTCATTTGATATAAAATGCCATTTTTTACGTATAATTCTATGGTGTTAGCTTGTGGTGCATTACTCGCTTCACGTTGATTACGCAAACGTATACTGTCTAAAGAATATACACCACGACCATCTTGTAACTTTGTAAATGACATTATCTATTTAAATACGTTTGGAAATCACTAACAATTGTGTTTAATTGTGTAACTTCAGACCCAGTTAAAAATTCCCCAAAACAAGCAAAACTATATGTTGCTGCTAGTGGTTTTTCCATCCTATCGTTTAATGGTGCGGGTCCAATAGCGCGGTCAGTAAAATGAGAACCGCCGATATAAACAGCCCCTTGCGATAGTATTCCACTATCAGCCTGTGATCCATACGGTGCTGCTGTCCCTGAACTTGTAATCCAATTCATACCTCGTGAACCCAATTCTGTAGTATCTTTATAAGTTCTAATTATTCCACTGTATGGACCTACTGGCATACTATTGGGTTCCAATAAATTTGAAGTTACTGTGTATAAACCTGAATATGTTAAAATTGTATATGATGGTCCCCACGGAGATTCCACAGGTGGAGAATATGTTGCATCTCCACCATTAGCAGTTACTTTTTTAATACCTGCAAAATTACTAAGTGTAATTGATGTTCCGTAATCTTCGCTATAACCAACAAGACTATAATTAGATCCAAAAATAAAACCATAGTTATTATTTGTAACGGTTACATTTTTTATATAAGCGCTTGCATGTAAATACGGAGAATTACTTTGAGGTGGTATATTTCCCGTTTGAATTCGTACACAAGGTAAATTTGTATTTCCGTAACCAGTTACTCCATCAGTTACTACACCACTACTATTATGGGTTAAAGTACCATACCAATCGATTTGAAATTCTAACGGATTTACTAAATTTAAACTATGAGATACGGCACTTTGGCCAACAAATGGATATAAAACTCTAATTTTTGACCATAGTCCTGCTGTTTTTAAATCGATAACAAGATTATCTACTGCGGTTTGTTCTCTAGGAGTTAAATTTCCTCCCAAGGCTAAAATTTCAGTATAAAATGCAAGCGCATTGGCATCCGAAATTCCCCGTTTAGACCAAAATGTAATTAACCGGCGTAACATTATGTAAAGTCTGGAGCAAAAGCTGCATAATAATTTCCATCCATAAATATCATTGTAACCATATCTATGGAGTTAGCAAGTCCTGTTAAAGTTGGACTTCCACCTGACCATTTAATGTCAATTGGCCAGGTTACTGTGTGAGACCCAATAGCGTCCTGTTTTATTTTAATAATATAACAACCACCTTCTACTGGGTTTTGAAAAGTCAATGTTATTGGAGCAACTAAATCAAGAGCATACGTAGTAGCAGAACTCCAATCAATAGTAGCAGTAGCAGTTTCAACATGCGGTGCTATTTTATAATCAGGATATAGCGTTTGTAATTTTTCTGTAATTTTATCAAATACAGCATCACTAGATGGAATTTCTGCGTTTTTATTATCTGTTACATTTTGTGAAACTGGTTTATATGCCATAAAAACCTCTAGTATCTAACAATTAACCAAGCAACATCAGCAGTTGTGTTTCCACCATGAACAATGTCAAAAGACCCTGTTGTTTTGTTTGCTATATGAAAAGCGTCAGTTCCGCTTTGCGCAGTTAAAAATACATAGTAATTTCCGGTTGCAGCAGCAGTTGTGACTGTGACTGTAGATACTCCTGAAAATACTGCAAGACCCATAGCAGCATCAGTTCCAGTTGCAACTTTTAAAGTTTTACCAACTGTTTCAATTGCTAAATCCCCAGTTTTAATTGTACACTGGGTGGCATCATGTCGAATTCTTTCTGTATTTCCAGCAGCAAGGATAATAGTATTAGAAAGCGTGGCAGTTCCGGCGATATTACCGATAATTGTATTATTACTTCCAGTTGTAACAGAAATGCCAGCATACGGGCCTAAAAATATATTATCCGCACCATTTGTTAAACCATAACCCGCAACGTATCCAATACTTATATTGTTATACCCAGACCCAGTTTTTGCACCGTAACCTATAGAAGTAGTATAAAATCCTGTTCCTCCACTTTGTGGTCCGACTGCTGTAGCATTATTTCCTCCTGCTTTTGCATTATGTCCCGCTGCTAATGATTCTGTTCCAGCTTCGGTATATCTTCCAAGAGCGGTGCCAACAAGTCCAGCAGTCGCTTCTCTTCCTAAAGCGACACCACCTTGACCAGTTGCTGTTGCCAACCATCCAAGTGAAACTGTTTCCGTTTTATCTGCAACAAAATAACCTGCTTGATATCCAACAATAGTATTTTCAGTTCCAGTTAAATTTGCAGGTTTTTCACGTCCAAGTATTACATTGTTATTTCCAAAGTTTCCAGAACCAAGTCCAGCATACCTCCAACTTTTATTTCCGCTTGCGTCTACTGCTAAAACTTTATCAACATCTCCGGCGCTAGAAGATGGTAAACTGCTAGGAGGATTAACCCACGATGTGTCGTCTGAACTTGCACCACGCGCAAGTAACTGCCCAGATGTGCCATCAATTGAAGGTTTTGGTAACTTTAATTTTAACCCCTCAAAAACCGCTTCATTCGAAGGAACACCTTTTAAATCATTATCAACAATAGTTTGTTTTGGTGGTTTGTATGCCATAAGATAAACCCTTAAGAATGGGTTAGCCCCCGGTTTCCCAGGGGCTTCCCGTTATATTACATTACTAACCACATTTGAATTGTGCTGTCCCAAACCATACTAACAGCTTCATACGGAGCTGTTAATTGATAGGAACCAGAACCATCAATTGTTGATCCTAGTACATTTGGATTAGTTTGAATTGTAATTGGAGCGCCTGAACTGCAAGATCCTGTTGCATCTTTAAATGTATGCATTTGGCCTTGTACAGGTGCACTCGGCAATGTATACGTAATTCCAGTTGCTTGTGCAACTTGAATTGGTTCACTATTTGCAACAGTATAGCTTGCTGATTTGCGAATCACTCGATATGCTAAACCGCGACCTAAAATCGCATGATCAGCTTGAAGTGTTAACGGCAATCGTTCTGAAGAATCACTAGAATTTCTTCGTACGTCAAACTTAATTTGAGTTTGGTTGTTTGAAGAAGGATCAGTGAAGTCCGCAAAACTCATTTTTGCATATCCACGACTGTTCAAGCCATCGGCTGGTCGAGAAAGCGACCAGTCTACTGGTACTTCCATTGGTTTTTTAATTTCAACTTTATCGCCAAACATTGACATTACGACCTGACGTGCTGTTGCACCAGCAGGAGTAACTTCAAAATTTAATACTGAACCCAATGCAGATGCACTGTGAGATTCAATAGCTTGTCCTTGAATTTTTATTGTCGAGGTATAAGTTGAAAGATTAGATTGTAATACCTGAAATCGGTATTCTCCAATATAATCTCCACTTGCCAGTTGACCACCGTTATTATTTGCTTGCAATCTTACTTGTCTATCATTTCCAACAGACGAAGTAATATTTAAACCGCCGGTCATTGATCTAGAACCGTCCAATTTAACAAGAGTTAAATCTTGAGCTTCTAATGCAGAGACCGCAGCATTATTGCTAGAAACATATCCAGCAAATGCGCTATCGTTACTGGTATCAACACTGTTAATTAAACTAACGATTTCAGCAAAAGAATCCTTGTCAGCTTGCGAGGCTGAAAGAATTGCGTTAATGCGTCCTTTTTCAGTGTTTACTTGACTTTGTAGATCTGAGACCTCGCCGTCAACGTATGTTTTGGTTACAGGATCACTCTCAAGAACGTCAAGACGTCCATCAAGCGAAGATTGGATACCGTCAACGTAGGTTTTGGTAACCGGGTCAAGTTCCAAAGCATCAAGTCGTCCATCTAACAACCCTTCAGCGGCCATAGCCCGTGCTTCTTCAGCACTGACTGCTCCCTGACGATCACTGATTTCTTGAGTGAGTTGACCTTGTAAATCACTGACTTCGCTATCAACGTAGGCTTTGGTCGTAGGATCTTGTTCGAGAACGTCTAAGCGTCCATCAAGTAATCCTTCTGCAGTCATTGCACGAGACTGTTCAGCACTAACTTGTCCTTCTACTGATGAAATCTCTCCATCAACGTAGGACTTAGTTACTGGATCAGCTTCTAACAAATCTAATCTGCCATCCAACGCACCTTCAGCAAACATTGCTCGTGATTCTTCAGCAGAAATAGCAGCTTCTAAATCACTTACATCACTGTTAAATGAGCTTTGTAATAAGCTAATTGCAGATTGACGATCAAAAATTTCTTGATCAACTTTATCATCAACTGCACCGATTTGACCTGCGACAGTACTTGCAAACGAAGCATCTCCACCGATTGCATCAGAGAGTTCTTTCAATGTGTCAAGAACTGCAGGAGCAGAATTAACAAGTGCTGCGACCTTTTGATCCGCATATGCCTGTGCGTCTGCCTGCGCTTTTGCGATAGAACCAACTACTCCAGCTCCACCTTCAATTACTCCAAGGCGTAATTTAATACCATTATCTTCAGATTGACGTGCAGACTGTTCACTAGAAATCCTTGAACTTAAACTATCCAAGTCACTTTGAACAGCGGCTTTTGCACGTACATTACTGAAGAAAAGTTTACTACTTCCTTCAATTAATTTATCAGTATTACGAATAAATGCCATTAGTTATTTCCTTTCCTATGGCTTATATAATAAACCACCCATCTGCACCATTGCAGATTAGCGTGATTGATTCGTAGTTCACAACAAGACTTTCACTGGCATTTACGCCATCAATTTTGTTAAATCCGTCGGGAGCTACAAAAATATTTTTTGCGGTGGCCGCACCACCTTCATCTTTAATAACGATTCTTTTTCCGTTTAATCCTGCAGTAACTGCTGGTAATGTTACAGTAAGTCCAGAAACTGTTCCAGAACTATCACAACCTATGTAATCGTCAGTGCTAGCTGCAGTATAGTTTACTGCTGTTGCAATTCGTGTAAGATACCCTTTTTTTTCTTTATCATTTAACTGCGTTTGAACAGCACTTGTAACACCGTTTAAATACTGAAACTCTGTGTTATCAACAGTACCATTGGCAATTTTATTTGCATTAATACCAGTTGGTAGATATGATTCACCAAGCGTTCCACTGGTAATATTAGATGCATTTGTTTGATCTACGTTTTGAACATTACCTAAACCAACTTGAGACTTTGTAACAGAATGCGGATTAGATGTAGATGCAATATGCTGTTGAATATTCGCATTAGCTGGCTCTTTTAATAGTAACGCGTCGTAAACAGCATCTTCACTGGGTGCTTTATTAGTAACACCATTAGTAATAACCTGAGTTACTACTGCTGATTGGGCACGAGTATCTAAGAAATATAAATTAACTAAACCTTCTGCTAAAGCATCCGTTGTTTTAGTAGAAAGCCAAGCATTTGCTAACGCTTCATTAAAGTCTGCTGGAACAAAGGTAAATGAAGAAGCACCAACTCCCCCATCAAGTTGTACAATTTGTGATTCATCCGTTGTTAACTGATAAATATATTCGGCTTTAGTTCCTTCGCTTACAGGAACGTACATATTTGGTTTAAATTCACGTAAGGTATTAGCATCCTTTGCTCTAACCATTGGTTGAGCAACACCTTTGTAAATATAAATACCATTTTGAGTTGCATTGCTTTGACCAAACAATAAAACTCTTTCACCGACCGATAACGCTAAACCATCAATTAATGCTGGAGCTGACGCAATATTTATGTTACTAGAGCTAGCTACTCTTACAGCATCTTTGTATGTCAAAGAGCTATTATCTAGTGGTGATAATAAAAATGCCATTACAATACCTCAGTATTTGTTTTATAGAATATAGCATCTATAATTTAAAAAGTCAAGTTAAAAATAATTTTACTTGACAAAATGTTGTTTTTATGTTATAATCCTTGGTGTTCCCGGCAAGGGAAGGTATAGCATACGTTAGCTATCGTATAGCATACGATAGCAGCAGGTCGATAAAGACCTGCTACAAGCGTCAGCATTTCCAACGTCTAAGTGCCGCGCCTTTAGGCGTTAACTTCCCGTCTTTACTTGTGGGGCCTTTAACCCCGCCCATTCTTGCACAAAAACTTTTTCTACGTTTAGCAGCTTCTGACCCTGGCTTAACCTTGCCAGTAACCGGGCGTTTAAGATTGCTGCCGGTTTCTCGGTTAACCTTGCGACGGTACTCGTCGTTTAGCCCACCTTCACGCGAATGTTTGCTGGGTGTATAGCCAACAAACGGGTCTTCTGACCCGGACTGGCGTCTTGCTGCTTTTGCTAACCGTAATTTTGTTTTAAGTTTACTCATAAAAATAGGTGCGTCGGTAGCCGCCGAACGCTCGCTCACCACTTCTAACGAGAAGGGCTGTGCTTCCCTCACAGCCGGGCAGGTGACGCCAATACCAGCTATCGTGAAATAGCTAGAGGTAAGACCCCGCCGGGGTATAAACCCGGCAAAGTATATCACACTATAGCACGGCTTTTTGCAAAAGTCAAGTATTTTTTTTAATTAATCATCCCTCCAACCACTACCGCGATCGAAGCCCGACCACCGGGCGTACCACCAGCGGCTCGCAAATTGCGTTAGAATGCCTTACAATCGCTTGCTATTACAAACCCATAGCTACCATCCCACCTTATGGATTGCAATGGTTATAGGGCAATTTCGCCCTTTATAGGGCAAAATAACGTAAGTATGGAGGAGGGGTTATATTAGACCCGCCAAATTATAAAGTTCGCATATACGTACAGGCCTGAAATTTAATAAAGACGTTCGTGTGGGGGGGAGCCATTGCATTGGTGCCCTACCCTCCAGGGGTTGGGGTGTTTACCAGCGCTTGCAATATTCATGCCCACACAATTGCAACATAATCGTATAAGTATATGATATCATTGCAAAATACCCGTTTGTTTAAATGTGATATGAGCGATTGCAATTGCAAAGGTACCCTAACCCATGGACCAATGTATACACTTCTTAGGCACTTGCCGATATAAGTTTGACAGTTGCAAAGGTTGCTTAACGATTGCAACGAGTTGTAATGCATGCGATTGCAATGGTGTTAAGTAGTTCTTCAGTTTTTAACAATTGCACGCGCATATTCACGCCTAAATAGTATGGTATACCGATTGCAATTAAGTATTCTTAAGAAAGGTGGTATATATGAGCAACGCAATTTACCTAGTAGTAGTATTCGCAGTATGCTTAGTACTTGCAACGGTTTTACTGTATGATAAGAGTAAGACAATTGAAGGGCAACTAAAACACGAGGCAGAAAAACTGCAACGTCAAATTGATTCTTAACACGAGGTATATATGAGAGCGCATCGACTTATCTACGGTTCACTAAACGAGCCAGTACTGGCAAAAATTCACGTGGAAGAAGGGTTTAAAAACGCCTACGTCGCTGAAGCTGTATTCGAAGAGACGGGCGAATACCTTTCAGAGACAGAAGTTTTACTTCTTGAGGCACAAAATGCTGATAGAATATTCGATGCATGTACTGAGCATGCAGAAGAAGAGTTCGACGCTGAAAATAAACGTGAATACAAGTTTTTAGTGGCGCAGGGTTTTACTAAGAAAGGATTATAATCATGAAGAATACATATAATTCAACTAAAGTATGCACGTTCTGCAATTCGAAAGAAAGAAGTCAAGGCATCTTGCTTAAGAGCAACGACGATGGTACACTGTGTATATGCGAGGAATGCATCCACGATGGAGTTGCAGCAATTGCAATCGAGTTGCGAAAGCGGCGCGAAAGATTCGGTCAAGAAGTGAAGTTAACAATTAACAAAGGATAAAACATATGGGATATACGCATTATTGGCAATTCAAAAAGCCCAAAAAAGGTACTGCTGATAAGACTGAGAAGACTTATCAGAGCGCAATTAAGCAATGCGCGAGCATCGTTAAAACGTATTATGTTGTTAACGGCGGTCTTTCAGGGTTCACCGCGCATACACCCATCGGAAAATACGGTGGATTGCAGGTTAACGGCAAAGGTGATGATGCGCATGAAGAGTTCTCTCTACGAGAGCATTATAGGCAGAATTTTGAAGGCGATGCATTCAACTTCTGTAAAACGGCGCAAAAGCCTTATGATATAGTAGTAGTCGCATGCCTTATCGTGCTTAAACACCGATTGAAAGACTTAATAGTAGTCTCAAGCGATGGATATAGCGACGATTGGAAAGAAGGATTGCGCTTAGCTAAGAACGTTTTAAAACTTAAAAACCTTAGCATTCCTAAAACAATTCGGGAATACCAGGGACCAAAGGCAACGCAATTGCCACGCTTTCAAAAACTAACACTAGTGAAAGGATAAAAAAATGAATACACTAACACAAGTTAACGCACTAACGGCAACCGGACCAAGCGAGAGAGTATCATCTAAGTACCGATTTATTTCGAGCGCGCAATTTATTGAAGATATGCGCGTCAATGGATGGGACTTAGTTAATACCGTCAATCGTACACGGACGGGACTTGGAAAGCATGCGATGCGCTTTCGCAACCCCGCGCTTAAATTAAGAGCGGGCGACTTTCTTGAGATTGTCGTTCTTAATTCACACGACGGGACCACTTCATTCCAACTTTCGCTTGGCATCTATAGACTAGTATGCGCGAACGGTCTAGTAGTCGGCAAAAATATAATTCAGCCTGTATATATCCGGCACGTTGGCTACGCTGCAGAGAAGGTTAAAACCGCATTGGCATCGCTTATCGAGCAATCGCAACGCATCCAAGAACTAGTGGATAAGTTGCAGGCTCGTATTCTCTCGGTTGAAGAATACACCGCGTTTGTTAACGCTGCTCTTATCATTCGCGGTTTAACACCCCATAAGGTGAGTGCAGAGCAATTGCACGTACCGCAACGCGATGAAGATAAGGGCCTTAACGCATGGTCAGTACTTAACCGAATCCAAGAATACAGTGTTAACGGATTCGAATACACTGACCTAGAAGACCAGCGCCTTAAAACCGCGCGACGCTTAACGGGCGCTCAACCACAAATCAAGGTAAATGGAGCGCTCTTTGACGCAATCACTAAGATTGCCGCCTAAACGTACCACAAAGGGGCAGGCTTAACAACTTGCCCCTACTTTTTAGGAGCTGCATATGTTTTTAGTACGCAATTCAAAAATCAAAAAAAGCGTTAAGCGCACTTTCAATTTTGGGATTCCAGCTTATCTTTCTAGTACTGGACTTAAAACCTGCCCGAATGCAGGTGCATGCGCTAAGGGCTGCTACGCACTTGCAGGTGCTTATAGGTTTAGCAACGTTGCGCAGGCTTTCGAACGTCGCTTAGCTGCAACGCAATCCGATTCCTTCATTGACGCAATGCTTTCAGATATAGATAAGCAACGCGCTGAGCGCATTCGAATTCACGATTCGGGCGACTTCTATAATGAGGAATATTTAGACCGTTGGCTCAAAATCATGCGGGCGCGGCCACACGTGGAGTTTTATGCATACACAAAAATGGTGAGCCTATTTAACCGTCGCAAAAACGATTTACCAAAAAACTTCACGCTTATTTACTCTTTCGGCGGTACTGAAGATAAATTAATAGACGTTGATAAGGACCGGCACTCGCTCGTATTCGAGACCGTTGCACAACTTAAGGCTTGCGGGTACGCTGACGCATCGAATCAAGATGATATAGCGCTTGGTAAAAATCCTAAGATTGGTCTAGTATACCACGGTACTAAAAACATTGAGAATACCAATTGGGGGAAAGTCCCCGAATATAAGAGAAAGGCAGGTTAACATGTATTCAATTGAGGAAGAAAGTAAAACGACGTTGACAATTGACGGCATACCATATGTATGCTACGTATATCAGCACGACGACGGCGACTTCTCTGTTGAAGTTGAAGGTTCTGACCCGCCTGCTCACGTGTATGATATAGCATGGGACTATTTTGAAAGCAAGGGTTTTTTCGACGGCGTCGAAAGAGACTACGACGTAGACCACGGAAACGGAGACTAACAAAGAAAGGATAAGCATATGGGTGCGTGTGATATATCATTTACTATAGGTAAAAAGGCTAGCGAAAGTGAAGTTAAATCATATTTCGAAAAACAAAAAATAATTGACCGTGAAGAGAACGGTACTCAGAGCGGATATAGCGGAGACTTTCAGACCGTTGACCGCGTTGAATGCCACTTTCAGCGAATATTCACGTCGCGCTCCGAGGCAATGGAGTATTGCCTTGAGAAAGCATCTAAATGGGATTATGTAGTCGCGGTGCATTATCACGACGTCGCGCCACCAATCACTAAGACTGAGTTAAAAATCAAAGAGCGAATTGTTAAGTTAAATCAGGACTTAGAGCAGATGCGCTTAATTAAAAAGACAACTGGATTTACTAAATGCTCCGCATGCGGCTCTAGGCTCGCGAATGCTCGCTTAAGGCGAAAGTGGTGTCCTTTGTGCGACAACAGTCTGTTAACAGAACGTGAAGAAAGCGTTTTTAAAAAGAAGAAAGAACTAGTCGAGACGCTTAATAAAAAGTTGTTAACCTTGCGTGAACACGCACGCCAAAAACTTATACAAAAACAAGGGTTAAAAAATGTTAAGACCCTCGTTGCTGGATTGGGAGCGTGTTAAATGAATAAGCTATTATTAATACTTGCAATCTGTCTAAGTATAGAGGCTCGCGCAACTGAGACTGATAAGGCAGCACATTTTGGCGTGTCTTATGCATTCAATACCGCAATGTATGGGCTATCTAAAAAAGCATTTAGACTTGAAAGAAAGGATGCTATGATATTCGCTGCATTTACAACAATCGTGCTGTCAACAGCAGCAGAATACATGGGTGGGCCAGGCTCACGCGTGGATGGAGGGGATATCAAGGCTAACATTCTTGGTACCGCTGCGTCGAGTGTGACTATCTTAATGTTTGATTTTTAACGGTCAGTATGGTATAATCCAGAAAGGATGGTAGGTATGTCTAATATTAACTATTATGTTGTTAACAATAAAGTTAGGTTTACAGTTCAACTGGCTCCCAGTTTGACAGTTGAGACATCGACACTAGCTGAATTGTTGGACTTCTTATATCAATACGGAGACATAAATGAAGAAACCTCGGTGTAGCATTCTTGGTTGCGGTATGGTATTCGATGATGCAGAGCAAGCACTATTGCATTCGGCTAACACTTGGCATTGTATTCTCTGCGGTAAAAGTGATGAGAGAGAATTAACATATGACAATTGCTTAGATAAATGCGAAGTCTGTGCTGCTAAGCCACCTAAGTGCCAATATATTCGTGCTGACTTTAAACGTAAAGTCTATCAAGTTGTAACGGGTACTAAGCCTAGATTCGTTGCACGAGAATATGGAAAGTGGGTGCATTATGAATAGTATACTAGCAATTATTGCAGTATTACTTGGCATTCTTAACATTATCACGGGCAGTAAAAAGGCTAAGGCTGAAAAACGACTTCGTGATATTGAACAGGAGCATCACAATGAAAAACTTAAACTTATTGAAAAAGAACGCGAGGCTGCTCGTAATCGGTTGCGTGATTTGCTCGAACATTATCGCGGGCCAGGCAACGGAAAAGCCTGAGTGCGACCGCGTTTTGAGCGCGTGTCTTGACTATGCAAAAACTTTAGAAGTTGAGCGTGACTTCTTAGCTGCTGCAGTTAAGCGTCAACACGAGACTATCAAGGACCTTGAAGGTAAGCAATCGTCGCAACCCTGGTATTTTTGGGTACTTATGGGAGCGGCTGGCGGCATTGTATTAACAGGAGTAAAATAATGAATACAGCACATAAAGTAGTACTGGAAATATATAAGGCGGTATTGCCACAACTAGTTACGATTAACATGCCGTCGCATGTGCGAAAGCAGGCAGTGCAACAGGCTATGCAGATTGCACTCGATGCAGCAGAGCATTTTGCAACACTGACGGAGGAAGACAATGCCGAAGTATGATGCTAAGTGCGATAAATGTGGCCGTATTTTTGAATATACTGCCCCTATTGTGACAGCCGGGGACCCTCCGCCACCATGCGATAAGTGTGGTAATGAAGAGACTAAAAAAGTCTTTAACATGAACGGCGGTGGCTTTATTTTAAAAGGGCAAGGTTGGTTTAAGAAAGGCGGATACTAATGTTTGTAGGTTTTGTTATACCTTCGTTTTATATTTATATGTGGCTATTGCTAGCGACAGCAGCTATATGCTTAACTATATGGGTTAGTTTAACAATTTATGATGCGCTGAGGTGGGTATGGTCTCGTCTTTTTTAGCAGCAATATGCGGCGTTGCTTTAAATAGTCAAGTACGCATGTGTACTGTAACTTCACAACAATTGATGGCTCCTTATGCGCAGCGAATTGAAAGCAAACTTCAACCAGTGCTTGAACATCTTGGTAAAAGTTATCTTGCAAATGGGATTGCAGCGGGGTATAATCTAGGTTACAGAAAACAAGTTGACTTCGGAAATCGCATTGACTACATTGAAGCAGATGCTCGCGTTACACTTGGCGCTCATTATACAGGAATGCAATTAGCGTGGAGATGGTGATGAGTTATATTATTATCTTGGTATTAATAATCTATTACATAGTGGTGAAAAAATGAGACTAAAAACTGACGACTTAAAAATGCTAATGGACTATATGGAAAAAGAACTAGTGACTGAAGTAGAAGTTGAAGTAGTCAGCGCAAACTTCGCAACACATTTTACATTTAAAGATGATAAAGACCGCGAATGCATAGTAACTATATATGCCAGCATGCGTGAAATGCCACCGGATTTAACTAAGAAAATGCAACTTCAAACTCGAATTAAAAAGGAGGAAACATGAGTGACGGCATGAGCGAAGCCTTTGGAACTCGCAATCGCTTACAAAAACAAAAGCAAAAAAAATATATTTTGTTTTATGTGCAGGACCAGACACCAAAGGTTAAAAAGTTTGCAACAATTGCACAGGCTAAAAAGTATGCTAAGCAAATTGAACTATTAAATAATCCCATGGAAAGTTGGGTTGATTGCATTGTCAAAGGGGAGATTATAAAATGAAATATATTCTATTAACAGTTGTTGCATGCGCATTGTCTGTTGCGTTTATAGATGACAATGACATTTATATTCAAGACGAAGACTCGCAGATTAAAACAATACCACCTATACAACCATTGCCTCCATTGGGAGCGCCTGATTGTAGTCAAATATTTTTATGTGACACAAACAACAATTGTAAGTGGATTACTATATGCAAATGATTGATTTGGAGGAACCTATGACTAAAAAAGAACAGGCAGAAATTAAAAAAGCACTTGAAGAAGTATATAAAAAATCGATTAACCTAGAAGATGTTTTGTTTAAAACAAAGCAGATTAACGGTTATGTTGAAGTAGCACATAATGAAAAATATGTATTGATAACTAATACTAAAGGTGGACACGCCGAAGTATATTTAAAAGCTAGGACCTTTGCTAAGATTGCGAAGGAGTTAGGGTACGTGCGAGGTGAGTGAAACCGCAATAGTATTAGCAGTTGCAGGCATTATGTTAGTTATTGCAGCATTGGTTGCAATCTATTCTATAGATGAATAACGGTCATCTAGTTCCTTATGAGTCTTTTCGTAAGACAATAACATAAGCAGGTTGACGCATGCATGAGCGAGGTGATTCATACCACTCTCGTCGTCATGCGTCTCACCTGCATTCCACTTCATCATGTGTCGTTGGGCCGCAGCATAAAGTCGTGACCATTTCATCCCTTTACGCCAGTTGTGCTCACCATATTTGTCGGCTCCAAAAGTTAATACCTTTGCAACCTCAAATAAACTCTCGGATGGTAATAAGTCTACGCGAATTTTACCCGCATCAAACTTTTTTCCGTCCATTTATTTTCCCTTTCGTCGCATTGAAAGTCTTTTCATAGATGATTTTCGCATTGGAACTTCTTCACCTGCTTCGCGGGCTTCGGACATAGCAATCGCAATTGCCTGCTTTCTGCTTTTTACTTTAGGTCCTTTCTTACTTCCACTGTGCAATTCACCACGTTTATATTCGCCCATTACTTTTTCTACTTTACCTTTTTTGTAGTGTCCTGGCATATTATTCCTCCGGTAATTTGAATTTATCTCTTAGGGTTACATTGAGGCTAGCATGCTTACTAGGTGCTTGCCAACCGCAAATTTTTGATAATAGTTCAATGGCTTTTAACTTATCTCCATCACGACCTTCGGGGTTAATTAAAACATTTACTAAAGTTTCCGCCGCTACATTGGGAACATTGGGGAACTGTTTAGTAATCGCTTCCGATAAAGCGTTTTGAATCTTAGGTTGCGATAGCATCATGCTACCGAGTGCACTAGCACTATTGTCATTAGCTACATCATAACCTGCAACTACTACAGCATCCTTTGCAGACATACCTTGAGCATGGGCTGCTACGAATCGCTGTTGTTTAGAAGTCAATCTAGGTTTCTTTTCTTTTAAATCTTCAGACATAAGTTATCGTCGAACCCCCGTTCCCACATATAATCTAAAAACATTTTACGTTTATATGCAGTAAATTTACCCTCGTTAACAATAAATCCAATAACTAACCAAGGCTCATCTTGCTGATGTTCAGCGCAGTAAGCCATTAACATAATAACAGTTGCATACGGAGCATTAGAAGACTTCACGAATTAACTCCTCGATAATTTCAACTTGGTCTTTTAGTTTCTTTTCATGCTTTTTGCTAGCGTATTGTAGTGCTGTCTGTAGCCGTTTTAAAAACTCTTCTGCTCTACCCCTAGGACCAAGTGCTGTCTGTTCTATAATTCGTTGGCTTTCAGCAGCTATACCAACAGTAGTTAATTTAACATCACGCTGGGCTTGTGTTGGAGGGGTTGGTACTTTCTCTTTTCCCATCATAGCAAGCGCTTGCTTTTCAATCTCAGGATCATACAGAATAGAAGTGTTGTTAGCCTTGGGTGTTAGGAACACAAACTCTGCGCCTGGAAATAGTTGCCGAAGCTCAGCTTCAGATGTGCAGGTAAATGGAAAACCCGGTGGATCATCATCGACTGACATCACTGGAATAGGTCGACCGTTGCTATCCATGGGGATTCTAAATACATTGCCCCTACGCTGAACGTATATCTTATTGCCTTGCATCCTCAATCTCCTTAAGCCATTTCATTTTTTTATCTAATAATTGGTTATAGCGCCGCTGTAATTTGGGATTGCGCATTAGGAATATAAGAGCATCTTCATAGGCTTTTTCGCGCTTAGGTTTTGAAACCCCCTCCAGGGGTAGACCCAACTCAAAACGAAGCACGTCAACGACGGCCTGGGCAACCACTAACAAGTCAAGCAAGTCACCTTTGGTTTGTCTACCCCCACCACGCATAATAAAAGATTATACCACAGGCAAGCGAAAAGTCAAGAATTATTTAAACAATATTAAGTGTCAAGCAATTAGTCAGAGGGGTGTTAGCCTTAGCATACGTTAGCTATACGATAACTATACCAGCCACCCCAGCAGGACACTTGGATTTTAACACGATATTGTAGTTATGTCAAGACTTGTAATATTAACACCGTATGGTATAATCTATGTATGAGTGATAGAAAGTTTTGTTGCGCTGGTAAATACAATATGTACGAGATGTGCTCGTATTGCTATAACGCTTACTTCTCTGATCCAGATTTTGAAGCTGCTATGCATGAGGCCTACTGGGCTGAGCACGATAACAAGTATAAACGCGAAGAATTAAAATGCGAATGCGGTGGTGAATCCGTGTCCGATAATACTCATAGTTCTTGGTGTCCTAAATTTAGAGGAGATTGAATGCTATTAGTTACTATGTTATTTTTATGTTTACCGCCGGGTTCAATAGATAATAGAACTGCAACTTGGACTAAACAAGATCAAGCTGCTTTTGAACGAGCAGCACAACGATGCAAAGAAATTGATCCTGAATACCCGTGTTTAAAAAAATTTATTAAATTGGATGAACACAGATATCAAGTATGGTGCACAAAATATGAATCAAAAGATTAAAATGATTTTGCGTTGGCCTAATATTATAGAAGTATGGGATGGCGATAAACTAATTTATTCTGGTACTGACTGGAAATCTGCACAGTTAGCTGTTGTTCCATTTTAATTATTGACTTCTACTTTAACTAAATGCTATAATCCAATATATGAAAAACTTAATTGAAGTAATGAAAGCAGTAGTAACAGAGACCGACAGAGTAAACTTCCGCGATCGTCGTGCTCATTATGCTAGCGGAAATCTCACGTGTCTGCGTGATCAATACTGGGCTTGGAAAAAAGAACCAGAAACTAACCCAACAGATTTTCTTGGTGCTATGAAGATGATGGTTGGAAATGCCGTAGAAAATGGTTTAGTTACCACAGTTCTAAGTAAACTTCATTTTGTAGGCTGGCATATAATCGGAACACAGGTACCAGTTGGTGGTAGCAACCCTAACTGGGATGGTTATCTTGATGCATTGATGGCCCGTAAAAAAGAAGATGGTACTTGGGACAAGTTTGTATTGGAAATCAAAACTAAGTCCGGCTTTGGTGCCGATTTGTTTTGGCAAAAACCAGAACCATCTCCTGAATACATGACGCAGCTTGGCTTATATTTACGAGACCTTTATCACAAAGGAGTAACCGATCATGGACTATTTCTTTATTTATTATTGTCTGACAATCATTTCGGTAACATTGTCACTATCAATAGCCAATATGATCCTAAGTCCGACAGCGTCATTTGCACGAGTGCTGATAGGAGCGACGGGACTAGTTATACTCTTGAGACTACACTCTGTCTTACAGGTGCACTCGAACGCTGGCGCGTACTGGATAAGCATCTTGCTAACAATACTGTGCCTGCCGGTGAGTATCAATATAAGTATCCTCTTACGCAAGAAGTTCTTCGAGAAGTCTCCGATCCCAAACTCAAGAAAATTGCGGAAGGTACGTTAATTTTTGGAGACTGGCAACCAGCTTATTCACGTTACAAAAACAAACAATTGCTAGTAGATGGCGTCGTTCCTGAAAGAACGGAAGAAGAACGAAACTTAGCGCGTGCTGAGTATCGTCGACGGCATCCGCGAAGCAAAATTTAAAGGAGGGCGAATGAGCCAACAACAAAGAAAGCCGGATGTAGGTATCGGCTATAAGGCTACCTACAAAGATAAAAGTGGATCAGAACAACCATACTTGAAACTTATGATTCGAGTAGAACAATTGTCTGAACTACAAGCTGAAGATGGTATTATTAAACTATCTGTTTTTCCACAACTGGGAGAAAAGAAAAAGTCTAATAGTCCAGACTTTACAGTTAAACCGACAATGAGCCGTGCTGGAAATAAAACCGTATCTCAAGGGAGATCAAATGTCGCAGCAGTCGCAACAGCAACAAGTTCAAGCAAGTTCCCTTTCTAACAGAAAGTTAGGTCAGGACGTTGATAAATTTCTGAGTAATATTACTCGAAAAGTATCCGGCGTTCAGACGGGAATCGAGAAGTTAGATAAACAACTTCTCGGCTTGGCAGGATTCTTTGCAATCCTTGGCGAACCCAAGGCGTGTAAATCCACCTTTGCTATGCAGCTTGCAGTACACAATGCAAAGTTAGGTAATCCTGTGCTATTCATTGACCAAGAAAATGGTAAGCAGCGATTGAGTGAGCGTCTATTGTGCCATTTACACGATCAGACTTGGTCTACGGTTAGACAAATGGAGGGGCTTAGAGAGAAGTACCAGGGTCTTTCTAAGCTCCCTCTTTATTTTAGTTTTGGTAAAATTGAGATGCATAATATTGAGGCTCTAGTTGAAGAGATGGTTGCATTACATCCAGGTAAACGTGCGTTGGTTATTGTTGATTCATTGCAATCCGTGGCACGTAACCTTGCCGACCTGCGCATGTCAGTTGATCAATGGTTGTTAGATTTAGATGCAATGAAGTTAAAGTATGATGGGCAGTTGTCGATTGGTATTGTTTGTGAAAAGAGAAGAGGTACATACGGTGAAGCATCAGTTGATGCTGCTAAAGAGTCTGGCCGTATTGAGTACAAAGTAGAGCAGCAACTAGACATGCGCAATACTGGTGAGCAAATTATTATCGAATGTACTCTCAATCGTGACGGACCTCGTGGAATGAAAGTGCCACTACGTAAAGCACTTAAAGATATTAATAATGAGCACAGCTTTATGTTTAAACTCGAAGCAGAAAGTGGGATATTTGATTGAAAAAGATTATAGCACTTGATATTGAAACAACAGGACTAAACCCACGCAAAGATAAAATACACGGCGTGGGCGTAGCAAAAAGCGTTACTGAAGTTGACTATCTTGATGTCAATCACAACGGCCTTCGCGAGTATTTAGCTAATCCAGAGAACCACATTGTTGGTCATAACATTCGCTTTGACTTAAAGTTTCTTATTCATGCTGGCGTTACTATCAATTGCAATATCTGGGATACCAAGTTACTTGCTCAGTTGCTAAATGAAAACCAAGAACTAGGACTAAAACCACTTTCACAAAAATATTTTGGCAGTTCCGCTTTAGATAACAAACGAGAACTAGACCGAGCAGTTTCTTCTATTAACGGGCGCTCTGTTGCAGACCTCTGCCTCCGTGACTTGGAAGATGAAAGCGAACCATTCTATCATATCATATCTAAGTATTGCATGGAAGACTGTGTCAATACATTAAGACTATGGACCATGTTAATTGATGAGTTGAAGCGCGGACACAATAAGATGTTACAAGCAGGATATACAAATACCCCCCTCACATACTATATGGAAGAGACAATGCCCCTGGAAAAAGTTCTTATACAAATGGAGTTGCAGGGTATTCGAATTGATGTAGAGCAATTAAGAAAGTACCGAGATGTGCTGCAGTCTGAAAATAAACAGATGCTTGCAGAGATGAGTTTACTAGCAGGAAAACAAATAAATTCTATTGAGGAGGAATTGTATGCGAAAGTCATCGCGACAAAGAAAACAGACAAAGGTAAAGCAAACGTACTTAAAAGGAGTGAAAAACATGGTACTAAGTTTAATTGGCAAAGTAGCGATCATATTGCTACGCTCATATTCGACCGTTTCGGGATTCCTATTTCGTCGGTTGAGAAAACTGAAACCGGCAAACCGTCAACTTCAGAGTCTTCTCTTGAAGATTTGCACAACTCTTTGGAGCCAGAGCATTTACTCAAACGCATACTCGGAACGTATAAGACGTGGAAAAAAACTTTAAAATTAATAACAACTTACACCGGTGAGGATAAAGGGTTAATGTCTCAAATTGAGGGTGACCGCGTGTATGCTGAATACTTACAGGCGGGTAGGGGCAAGGAAGGGACGACAGGCGGTACTGTAACAGGCCGCTTGTCTTCCCGCAATCCTAACATGCAGAACCTGCCTCGCGGTTCAGAGATTAAAAAATTCTTTGTGCCAGACCCAGGACATATATTTGTATATTTTGACTACAGTCAATTAGAATTACGATTAGCTGCACATTTGTCTCAAGACCCACTGCTTATTAGGGCTTATAAAGAAAACCTTGATTTGCACGAGATTACTGGGCAGGCTATCGGAGCTGATCGGCAGACCGGCAAAAGTACAAACTTTGCCATGATTTACGACGCTTCGGCATGGCGTCTAGCAGACATGCTCAATAAGTCAGTAGAAGAATGCCAACTAATCATTGAAGATTTTTATAAACTTTACAAAGGGTATCGTCAATATCTATGGGACCAACGTAAATTTATTATGCGATTTGGTTGCGTTGTCTCGGAGACCGGTAGACTTCGACGTTTACCGGGTATTTTTGAACATCCAGAAAGAACAAAGGAATGGAGACATGCATTAAAACAGGGATATAATTTTCCGATTCAAAGTTTAGGAGCAAGTATTACAAAGCGTGCCATGATTGAACTTGCTAATCGTAACATGAAAATTGTTACACAAGTGCATGATTCTGTTGTGGTTTCATTACCAGAAGATAAACTTGACAAAGTTCCTGAGATTCAACACATAGCGGAAAATATTTATCCGGTATCCGTACCGCTAAAGGTTGACATAAAACTCTTGACTTCACTTTCGGAGTCAGATATAATCCAAAAACAGGAGGATAAAAATGAGCAACAATGTAGCAACGATCGGACGAATCAAGCACGCGGTTGACGCGCTACACGATTCAATGGAACTAGCGTCTGCTGGCAAGCTATTTAACTTGCAGGTTGGCGTGGTATTGGCACCGCAAGCAGGACTATCTGTAGAACAGGTAAAGACTGCCTTGCGTAAATATAAACAGGCACTAGCTGCTTTTCAGGATGACGCTACTGCAGCATTGACCTTGGATATTACTATCGATGATGCTGACCTGCGTAAAGTTATTTCAGCAGCGCAAGATAAAGTAACGCCAAAGGCAGTACCTGAAGCAGTCAATGGCTAAACGAATATTATACGTGGACCCAGCCAGTATTTCCTCTGGCTGGGCCTTATTCGAGAACGGTAAACTAACTCGTTCTGGTACCATTGCAGTCGATAAAAAGAAAAACGTATTCTTAAGATTATATCATATACACAGGCAATACAAAAAATTAAGGATTCAAGCAGATGAATTACACATTGAGCAACTCGTTCGCAACACTCATATATTTACTCACTGGAGTGTATCTGTTATTGCTCTTGCTTTGTTTCATAGCAATGTTCAAGTGGACGCAGACATTCCTATCTCAAGCTGGCAAAAGTTTACTGAGTGGAAAGAAGAGAGGAACCCACTTAAGGCTTATCAAAAGCGAGTCAGTTCCGAGGATGAACTCGCAGCGATCGGCATGGGACTCTGGCACACCGCCAGAACCACCGAAAGCGGGATAGGTAAGAAAGGCAAACGACGATGAGATTTACTCCAATTTTATTAGTTTATTTAGCACTGCTATGTATCTTGGCATTAGCTGTGAGACAATTAAATATCTGTACAACGCAGTTAAGACGTGATAAAATCAGAATACAGGAGAAGCAATGAAACCTAAAGTTCTGTTTTTCGATATCGAAACGGCCCCTAATCTAGCGTATGTATGGGGTAAATATGAACAAGATGTAATTGCGTTTGTCAATGAATTTCATTTACTTTCATTTGCTTACAAATGGCTCGGCTCCGATAAGGTAAAATGCGAGACTATTAAGGGGCAGGGTGGGGATGATAAGAAGCTGGCAAAGAAACTACGAGATTTATTTGATCAGGCAGATATTGTAATAGCCCATAACGGAGATTCGTTTGATATTAAAAAGGCTCGCGCTAGGTTCGTTTTTCACGGACTTAAACCCCCCTCCCAATTCGCAACTGTAGACACCCTGAAAGTAGCGCGCAAGTATTTTAGTTTCAACAGCAACCGCTTAAATGATTTAGGTATATACCTTAAAGTTGGTGAAAAGGTAAAACATACCGGCTTTGATTTGTGGTTGGGTTGTTTAAAAGACAACAAAAAAAGTTGGAAACTTTTAGAAAAGTATAACAAACAGGATGTGTCTCTTTTAGAAAAAGTATATCACAAACTTCTTCCCTGGATGGAACGACATCCTAACATGGCTTTGTTGCAAGACCGCGATGGATGTCCTAAATGTGGCAGTAAGCATGTCCATAAAGATGGCGTATATGCAAATTCTATGTCATTGCAACAGCGTTGGGAATGTCAAAAATGCCACGGTAAGTTCTTAACCAGGAGAAAATAATGCTTCGGTTCATTATCTTGTTGTTTACTTTAACTGCTTGCGGTAATCAAAATAATAAAATTATGTTGTCTCTTAACGGTCTAGAACATGAAATGGTTGAGTTTTCTCTGCAAGAATTAAATAACCAATCCGGGAAAAAACTTGCTATACTGAGTACAGATAAGCCGTATATAGTAATTACTAGAATTTCTCAACACGAGATCGGAAATAATATCTTAGGCAGAGCATGGGTTGGTGGTAGCCAATGTAAAGTTGAAATAGCAGATACTACGTTTCAATATGGATTAGAATGGGTTACCACGGTTGTTTGGCATGAGATTGGGCATTGTCACTATTTAGAGCATGGCGGCACTCCAAAGGATATCATGTATGAATCTGCGCGTCCGATATATTTTTACGGAAAAGAAGATAAAGAAAGATTTTTTGGGAGGCTCAATGAAATTAAAGACTAACATTGTATACTTCCGATTTTGGGACCATGCTCACTGGTCTGGTAGTAAAGCAAAACCTATTGAATGTGAAATTACTGGGGTTATAGTAGGAGAAGACGACATAGCATATAGTGTGGCGGTATGGATTGCAGATCGTCGCATCGATGATAATGCTGAAATCTTTGTAGTTGTAAAGGGTGCAATTATTGAAATGCGGCGACTACATATTGGACCTAAACTTAAACTACCACGGAGACGACAACAATGACTCAAAAAGAACAAATGACAATAATGGTTAAAAAAATTCAGATTATGGATGAGCAGTTTAAATACACAAGGCTATTACTCGACCGTTTGGAAGATCGAATAATAGCCCTGGAAGAATTAATTGGAACTAATTATAAGGAAACTAAGGACGTCGTTTTCGAGAGCGACTGGGACCCGGACGACGACGGTTACGACGACGAAGAATAAGAGCGATTGCAACCCCAGCTAACATACCAGCTAAATGTGCCGCGAATGCAATACCAAAAGTAAGACCCTTGATGCTATACCAAGTGAGCAATCCTTGGTTAAAGATGTGGAAGCCAAGGGTCGCTAAGGCCAGGAGTCTTACCCACTTAGTCTCATCAGCACTAGCCAAAGCAAAACCTAGTATACCAAAAATTGCGCCGCTACTTCCAATTACACCCCCAACTTGAAGTGGCATGAATTGTTCAGCGATTCCTTGACCAAGGAGTGCAGCAAGTCCGGTATAAAAAAACAGTTTTAAAAATTTAACATGACTTTTTAGTTTGTATTCAGAGTATAACATAAACGGCAATCCGAACACAAAGTTTCCCAGTAGATGCGGAAGATTCGCATGTGAGACCATGTGTGTTATAATACGAACTAGCCATGCAAAATTGACAGGTCTGTTATAATAAAACGCAGTAATTTCTGGGTCAATAAAAAACAAAGATAAAAAGCCAACTACAAACAAAAGCGCGGTTATCACTAGTTACTCCAAAATTTAAAAAGTACGCCGACTACAATTGAAACACTGGCAGAAATTCCAGCAACGCGAACCTTGAGCCGACTTACTTCTTCGCGCATTTTTTCAAGATCAATTTTAATTTCTTCCATTTGACGGGTTGTCTCGACAGCATGTGCTTCGCTTAAAGCCTCTATAACCGCGAGTCGTTTGTCAATGTTATGAAATAAACTTTCGAGGTTCATTTGACACGATCCTTTCGATCAAAAAAGTTAAAGATAGCGTCGTCCCATTTCCAAGGCGTATATCGGGATATTACTTTAAGTGCCCCTATAATTGCGAGCACGTTTTGTATAATTTCGGAAATTTGTTCTAGTGTCATTGTTTTAACTTTCTTCGTAACATATCTAGAGAATAGACTGCTCCTTCTTGTGGCGTATTAAATTTTTTAAATCTATCTCGTATAGATATTGCTAAATTTCCATTGTCATCAGATTTAAATTTACTTAACTCTGTTTGTAATTTAGTCCAATCTTTAGTTTCTCTTGCTTGTTGTAAAAGTCTATTTAATTCCTTAGTGGTTTCACTAGACGTATTTATAATTTTTTTATCTTGTTTTGTTGTGCCTGGTTCAAATATAATCCACGGTCGTTTTTGTAATTCTGAAATCCAGGAATCTGTGGATAATTTTTCAAACGTGCGTGGAAACGAATATGAAGTATCTGCCTTTGTTGCTTTAACGCCGGTTAAATTTCCACCGGGATTGCTAAAAATAGTGCTTAGATCTTTATTTCTATAGGTTTCATGAATTGCTTGTGCTACTGCAAATCCTGGATCTATTCCTCTTTTTTGAGCTTCTGAAGATATAAAATTAGCCATTTGTTTTTGCTGATCATTTAATTGTGATAGCAGCGGAGATAACTCCTGTGCGCTTTGAACTACAGTTTGTGGATAGTTTGTTTGTGTTCCCCATACTGCACCCTGTTTAAATTCTGGAATCTTAGCTGTTTGCAATAAAGTTTGTAAGTCAGCAGTCTGTTGCGGTTGACTAAAATCCAATTCAACAGTTTGATCCTGCTGCGGCTGTGCCATTGCAGAACCTTGCAGAGTTGATAACAAGCGTAACAATGCCGGAATCATTATTTAACCTCAAATTGCTTACGAAACTTTTCAACTTGTTTCTCTTCCCGTGCTTTTCTAACGCTTGGAACTGCATATGGTCCAAGAATAGGGGCAAGTCTACGGTCCTCATCAGTAAGTGCTATGGTGCGATCACCCAATTCAACATATCCATCCTTTGCAGCTTGAATACCACTAATGGTTTTATACGTTTGAGTTCCAGCGGGAATAAATTGAACCCCAAATTTTGCGAGTTCTTTTGCGGCTTTGTCGCGCTTTTCTGGGTCATCAGAAAGAGCTGCGCTAACTAGAGCATAACTATTAAAAAGCATCGATTGCCGCTTATCCCCTGCCCCTGCAAAGTACTGTGCTTCTTTTACAGCTTGGCCAAGCACTGGCGAAGGTATTCCGTATTCCAATGACCGGCCAAATGGCACGACACCAAAAACAAATTCACGGGCACTTGTAGCAACCTCCTCTGGAGAAACCGCTTGAGGTACTCGTATGCCAAAAGGCGAAGGTAATCCTGCTGCTTCATAAACCTCATCCGTTACATACATTGCTGCAAATGTTTTCATTAGTTCACGTGCACGCGACGTATTATTTAGTTCAGCAAGCAGTTTTGTATCTTGAGTAATGTAGTTCCAGAGATTGAAACCAAACGATTGTAGTGGGGCAATAACACGACCAAATTTACCGCTATTTAACTCCGTTTTATAGAGTTTACTATAACTACCATGAAGTTGTCGAGCAACATCATCTGCGTATTTGATGGCCATTTCTTGGCTTAAACCCATTTCTTGAGCCTTAGAAAATCCTGCTTGCCAGCTTTGTTTTGCTACAAATTTATCTGTAAACTCAAATAGGGTGCGTAAAAATTTATTAGGTTTATAAAACATCCCTTTTGGGATTTCAACTAAGTCGTCACTAATTCTACGAGATGTTAAAAAATCGGAGCGTGTTGCAATCTCAGGTGGAATTTCCTGAGCTGCTTTACCAAGACCTTTTAGACCATGAATAAGTCCAGTATCTTTAATTGTATTCGCAACCTGACTAAACTGTTGCAAAATAACCTTAGCATTTCCTAAGATAACACCGCCGCTGAAACGCCCAGTCAAATTCTCAGACAATTGCATTACAGGCCGTAATCCATATTCGTAAAGCACTCTATCTTTAGGATCGATTCCACCTAAAAGGCGTGTCTCAATAAAGTTCTGTTGCATTTTACGAAGTGTTGGGTCGCTAATAAACTTAGCTCTGGCATGTAAAACAGCAGCCGGTTTGGTGGTATGAATCTGTCGCATTGCCGGTTCAATATAGGCATCAAACGCTTGCAATGGATCTTCGACTGCTTTACTTCCAAGACGTTCGCGCTCAAATTGAAATCGTGCCCGTAACTTAGGACCAAACTTATCAATCCCCTCCAAACTACCGTCTTTTACACCAAAATCATCGAGTAGTTTAGCCTCGCGAATGTGTGTAATATAGTTCTTACGAGGTTTAATTAAATTGTACCCAAGCTCTGCTCGCTGAGAGTTTATTTGAGAAAGCCAATCATGATATTTTGTAGCAAGATAATTTAAAAACTGTTGTTCTTTATCTGTAACTTTAGCAGTGCCTGCGTCGAGTTGCCCATCAGCAACTCTAAAAAGTTCTGCGAGTCTTTGCTTGCTAGCGTTTGCAACGCCTGTATCAAGTGCCATTTGATTAAACGCATTGCGTTCAGTATTAACTGCATTTACGGCAGTTCTTTCGGCTTCTAATGCCGGTCTAATGTTCATTTCAAACATTGGACCGTTAGGAACATTGCCATCCATCATTTGCATAATTCTCGGTTGATCCATTGTCAACCGTTGTAATGGATTAACTCGAACATCGCGAGTTTTAGCAAGTTCTTCAATTTCCGATGGTGCTACGTACACACCTTGAGCGCTTACGGATTGGCGGTATACTGGCACATCTCTACCAGCGAGTTTCATTGTCTTATTTTCAAAGGCTCGTTTGGATTCGCGTAAAGCATTGTATGCTGAGCTTTCAAAAACTTCTTTTGAATCTTGCAATAGCTTTGAGCGCTTTGACTGTAACTTTAAAACTTGTTCTTGTTTGTTGGCACTTCGCAAAGCAGCAGATGAACCTAATACATCTGCTTCTTCAGCAAGAGTTTGAACTTCTCGTTCGGAAGTTAAAATGCGGTTTTCAATCTTATTAAGTTTAGTATCTAAAATTTTTGCTTCTTTAGCAGCTTCTTTGCCGTAAACTACTTCAGGATATTTCTGACCAATTTTATTGTAGAATGCACGTAACTTTGCGCCCGGTTCCTGAGCAGCTTTTTGAGCAGCTAATGCTTCACTTGCTGCAAATTCTCGAACTTTATCAGATGCTACGGTAAACTGAGGAGGAATATCACCATGCTTTTGAGCCACACGTGCGATATCGTTAATAGCTTCGAATTGCTGTACCCTGCTTTTAGCAGCCTCTGCTGCTTCTCGACCAACGCCGACTTTACCAAATGAGGTCATTGGTAATAGACCTGCAGTCAATTCTAGGGCTTGCTCTGCAGGAGTTTGAGCTTTAAATTCTAATCCTTTGCGTAGTTCCGTACCTACAATAGGCACTTGTTCAAAGGTTTCTCCAACAATTTGCATGCCCTTTTTTAGAGGGGTGGGTTTTTGTCCTATTTTGATCTGCTCTTGCATGAGCATTTGTTCTAATTCCGGGTTAGTCGTTGCAATGTCAACTAGTTCTGTGAGTGCCCTAGTACCACCTAATTGACCTGCAATTGCAGCAGATACCGCGCGCTCAGGAGCTAAGCGCTGCTGAGTCATACTTGTGGGCATTTGAAATTGCGGAGGTGGGGTAAGTTGAGTAGGTTCAACGGGTATGGTTAATTCCTGGCTTGGTGCAGGTACAGCTTCGCTATAGAGTCTGCTAGCAGCTTCCGATATTGCAGCATCATCCATAGAGTCTGGAAACTCTACAATACCTAAGTTTGGAATGTTAACCTGTTTTGGCATTATTTTAATGTACCAGTTTTAGGATCAAATTGCAAGACTTTTTGTGGCTGAGCTGGAGTTTGCATTGGTGCCGGAGTTTGCTGTTGCGGCCTAGTGAAAAACTCTTTTACACTATCCATCCAACCTTTTTGTTCTTTTGCAGGTACTAACTTCTTCACTTTTGGTGAATTAAGTATACGACTTGCAAATATACGGGCTTCACTTTCGTTAGCAGGCAATTTAATACCAGAGGCTTGCAGAACACCGACAATACCGGGGATATCATCAGCAGTAACCTGCCCCTCCTCAATCGCCTTAGCAACCACGTTCCCAGGTAACTTAGCTTCTTGACGGGCAGTTTTCTTTTCTTCTAATGCCGCTCTTTGTTTAAACGTCTCAGACAAAATTTCTTTTTGTCGTCCAAGCCCAGCTTGTTGAATGCCAAAACTTCGAAGTAATTCTAATCCGACTTGTGGATCTACAGATGATACTTTTTGAATCATCATCTGATCGGCTTCTTTTAATCCCAGTTTTGGGTCTTTAACTAGTTCTTGAACTTGCTTATATCTAGGAATATTTGTTAAAGTTTTTTGAACTCCTTGCATATCTCCAAATTGCAATTGTCGTTTAAGAGTTTCGCCAAAGGGGCCTTGCATTTCCTCTTTAGACATTGTTTGCAATTGTTGCAATAAGTTCTGCTGTCGTTTTTGTTCCTGGATCATCTGCAGTGGAGCAACATTTCCACGTGCTGCCTGTTCATACGCAGCTACTTCTGGCAACCGTTGTACAAAATCAAGAAGACCACCACCGACGGCTTTACCAATTGAACCAAGAGTATCTAAAATATTAGCCATTATTTTAATCCTCCAGATCTACCCTGCATTTGGCCGCTTTGAACTTGTTGTCCCATTGCTTGACCAAGACCAAGCAAACTAGAAAGTAAATTTTGTTGTGCTTGCATTCCTGTTCCAGACATTCCTGCTAATGCCTGTTCCCGACCCATAATTGCTTGATTCGCAGCTTGTGTTTGTGCCAACTGTTGTTGGGCTTGCGCTAATTCTCTACCTTGCTGTTGTTGGTATGCTTGAAACAAAGCTGGATTTTGTTGTAAACGTGATTGCATTGCAGCCTGTGCTTGCAATGCTCTTGCTGCACCGGGTTGACCTTGAAATTGCCGTGCAATTTGAGCCTGCTGTGCTGCGGCTTGCTGTGCCGTTCCTTGTGTGGCTTGCGCCGCTAATGCGCGAGTCATTGCATCAGGTGCTTGACCAAACTGAAATCCAGTTGTTGGTGTTGTAATACCACGTCGAATAGCTTCTTGAGATGCCTGAAGTTGACCAAGCAAGCCTTGAGTACCAGACTGTAATCCTCCTCTGGCCTGTTCAATCCCAGCTAAATCTTCTGGACGAAATTGAGTAAAAGATCGCTGTTGTTGTTGTTGGCTTTGAGCTTCCCCAAAAATACCTTTTGCAAGACCTAATCCTCCACCAACGATAGATACTGGATCAGCAAGAATTAAATCAGAAGTATCAAGTAATTCGTTTAGTTTATATAATAAAACTAAAAAACCAAGCCCAAGTAGACCTTTAAAAAACTTTTTCATTGCGTTCCTCCAAGATTTCTAAGCATGGCTAATAAATCACCCTGCTGAATTCCATATTGTTGCATAGGGGTTGTAATAATACTCTGCATTCGTGGTTGTGTTGGTTTGCCACTTTGATTTGCAATTTGAGCTAATCCTTGCAAATTTGTTCCCAAACTATCTAAAAATGATGGCCCTTTAATTTCTGGCGCTTGGACAGGCATAGATAAATCAACACCTAATGACGGCATTTGAGTTTCCCCACCAAGAGTTGAGGTTGTTAAAAGTGGCTGTTGCATTCCTGCAATTTGTTGGCTTAAGGGTGTTATAGATGCTGGGGTATTAATCATAGGCATCGCGGTGTCAACACCTAACCCAGCACCAACTAAAGGTGCTGCAGACGCAGCGGAACCAATTAGGCTTGCCATTTTTCTCTCCTCAGAGCATATAAATGCTCATCAACAAGTTTTCCTCTATGCAAAGTGGATTCTTTAAACATACCTTCTAATTCAAATCCAGCTTTTTTAAGACGTTCATGTAGTTTTGTACGCGTTGACAACACTACCATTACAACCCGATGCATTGATAGTTTATTAAATGCTAAATCCAAAAGTTGTTGTAACATAGCCCAACTTTGTTCCATTGTATGGTCTGACACCATCATAGCACCGGCTTTAAAAGTTTTGGCATATGGATCTTCAACACCCATAGAGACTAAACCAAGATTTTTATCGGATTCGACGATCATGTAATACTGCGAAAATATATTTTCAAACAACCCTGGATGTGCCCAATCACAAAGCGGTGGAGTACGTCTAAAAAATTCATCGTACTTTTCGTTTTGCGCCCACTCAATAACTACAGGCAAATCCTGTGATGTAAGTCTACGAAAATACATATTAGTACTTTATGATAAATCCGATTGAAAACGTTGCGGGACGTGTTTCAGTATCAGTGCTTGAAATACGATGTCTATGATCTAAATTAATACTAGGATTTGACGTTGCAAAAGATGAACCGGTTCCACTAGTTCGAGCGGATGCAGCACTTGTTGCTGGGTCATCTAAATTTGAATAAGAACCTACTGTATGTGTGTGCTCTAGTGACTTTGTGTTTATATCATTTGTGTTAATTTGTGTTGTTGTTTCTGTTGTAAGCCCATTTATAGCAGTTGCATCCCGTTGTTTTGTATTTATTGCGCTTGCAGGGTACGTTTCATTTCCCCCATCGCTAACTTGTTGCGATGTTACTGCATTCATCTGTGCTCCACGAGGATACAACCCTACAAAATTTGGTAGGTTTGCTCCAACTACCGCGTATAATGCACTAAAATTAGCAGTAACACCGTGCACCGTTCCAGTTCCATTGGGCAACGTTTCCCCATTACACCATAACCACCCCTCTGGCAAAGTAGCAGTTGGCCACATAACAATAGAACCTACTGGTGCGCCCACTGGAGTCCACCCATCGGATCTTTTGACATTTAACTCATCTCGGGTGGTGTTGTATAATAACGAACCTTCTTCTGGTGACACAATACTATTGCGTTCTGCGGTTGTTTTATTCGGAAGAACAATAGCATCTTTTTTAACTAAAAATGAATTAATACCACCATAAGTAATTTTTATTGCGGGAATTGTGCTACCGGCATTTAATTGTAATCTTATTTCGGCATCGCCAGCGGTTTGTGGTGAAGCATCATCTTTAATATAAATAACAGCTTTACCTGCATCTAATATTTCAGTTTGCTCAATATATATTGAATGATTTCCTTGGTCGTTAAGTAACGACATAACTGGAAAATCTACAGTTTGTTCAAAAGAAAGTATTGGTCCATCAGGTCTGGCCGTTAATGTTGCAATACTTTGTGTTTCAACTCCAGCAGAATTTGCCCATGCTTCAACTGCGTCAAAGTTTTGATTAACTTTGTCAGCTTCCGCAACGGTTCCGGCCTGAAATGAATACGGTATCTGTAGTGCCATATTGCACCCCTATTAAGGTTGACGATTAACGAACCAAAATTGTCCAGTAGCTGCAACCGCTGGAGAAATAGCATTTCCTCGCAAAGTGGTTACTGCAACTACACATCCTTTTGAAAAGAATTTATAAGGACTGTCGTTTACATCCTTACCAAATGCTTGTTCTGCTTTTACTCGAAATGTAAAAGCTGGAACAGTAGTTCCTACGGTTACATCGCCTGCCGATGCAGCATCGAAAACCTGTACAAAAATGTCATCTCCGCTATTATCCTCGACTAAGAAACCATAAAGATTTCCTCGTCCTTGAAATAATAAAACCGGAGTGGCATTTAGGCTCGCCTGATAACTATGAAATGTGCAGCTTGACGAACTAGCTGTTACTGAAGGTACTCCCATTTTTTTCTCCTAAATACCGGAAAAAACGCTACCTGCAACACCCCAACCTAGGAGTGTAATAGGAGCATCTTTATCCTCTTGTTTTACAATTAGTTGCATCATTTTAGCTTTCCGATGCAAGCTATATTTAAATTCACTTAATGACGGTCCGCTCCATATTAATGGATCATTTGACGGTGCCCATTCTTCGATATCCCAAAAAGTTCCTGATTGAGAACTTGAAAAAGCCTGAAGACTTGTCTCTTCTGAGTTTAAGTCAAAAATAGAACTAAATTCAAAATTATATGAGTTATCGACAACCTCTACAAAAAGTCTGACACTTTTATATAATTTGGTAAAAAGTGGTGTGTTAAAAAAATATGGTCGACTTACAACGCGCATGGCAATGCCATACCCACTATTATTATCCGTAGTCTCGTAATCATCTCTCTGGCTATTATTCATTCGAAATACTTGGCCACGATAATCCCCACTACCAAAATATACTTCAAAACCGCCAGTTGCTTGATTGTTGACTTGAAAGAAGCAACCAGCAATAATACCTGGATGAGTTAACTTATCCTCACCAGATTCATATGTTGTCCATCTAAAATTGGGATATTGCTGATAATCACCAACTAAAGTTAAATCAGGAGTAGATGAAGATGTTGTTTTAAAAACTTGAATATAAATACGACGATTTTTAGTGTCATTAATTGCGCTAAATAACTGTGGACGATTTTGAGCAAAATCACAAGCACGAATTAAATTCTGAATTTGTGTTGCAATTGGTCTGACATTTTGACCATCTGTTGCGTAAATATTATCTCGACCTAAAAAAACAAGTTCCCCTAAAACTTGAGTTTGCGCATGGTGCGAAACAGCGCCAACAGTTTCAGAAATTTCTCTATAATTAAACACGACAGCGTCATCAGAATTACCAAGATCTGGTAAACCCACTTCCTCAAGTCTTCCGATTGACTTTTCTTTTAGGATTATCGGTATTCCCTGTAATTGCCCTGCACCAATTAATCGGTCAGATGACCCATATTTACCTTCTACCGAAAATTCATGGGTTGCTGGAAAACTTTCTGGTAGTGGTCCATTAAACCCGATTTTAGAAAATCTTCCTCTGTTTTGGGAGGGGTGAAATACAAATAGACGGTTTCTTGCAACGGTTGGAAACCGTGCTTTATCATAATCTGTGTGCTCAGTTAATTTTGTATTATCAAATGTCATTTGCTCGGACAAAAGGCCATCATCTCCAGTAGTTGACGTATATGTTGTTTGATTAGCTGGAATCTCTGTTTCGTAAAACAATATCGACCCGTTTACAACGGTTCGCCAAATACGAGTGACAATATTTAAATGTGATAAATGAGCAGCACCATAAGCTGGATACGCCGATAAATTTATAGTGACACTGCTATTTCCTGGATTTACCACTAAAAACTCAGAAATCTTAGGGCTGCTTTCAGCAATAAGCTGGTTGTTAAAATAAAACCCGTATGTATACCCAAAGATATACTGCCCCTCATTCAAACTACCGCCAACTCCTTGCGATGCTTCAGTTGGGTCTAATAATGGGGAGTCTATTCCTAAACTTCTTGTATACTCATCATTATCCTCATAAACAAAAGGTGTTTGAGAATCACCAGACCCATCAAAATAATAAAGAGAATCATTAACCTGAGCAAATGATCCTCGGTTAAACTGATTAAGTTCGATAATTTGTGAACTTTCATCAACAAATTCTCTAAATGTACCCAATAATATGCGACCTACAATTCCAGTAGATGGGCTTTTACCAAACAAAATTAATTTTGAAGATAGTAGTGTATTACTTGTTTTAAATTCAAAACCCTGAACAATTGCAAAACCATCTAAAGTGTTGTTTATAACCGCCGTTTGATTGCTTAATGTCGCTCCAGTAGGCTCGACGGTGCAGGAAGTATTATTTGTTACGCTTAATACTTTAAATTTTTGATCGGGGAGTCCGTTAAATACTAGATAATCTCCTAATGTTAACTCCTGGGCATATAATGTACCAGTTCCAGTAATGACATCGTTTGCAATTGCATGTGTTCCGGTTATGGGTATATTTTCTTTTAAAATACGAGTGTACCCATTACGCTTTACATATCCACCAGTAGGACCTAAATTTACATTGCGGGCTTCACGTACGAAGCCAGGCCCAACTAAATTGGGTGGAGAAGCAGTATCTAACCCTTTAGCGTCAGAATACTCTAATTCTTCAACGTAGTTTCGAATTCCCATTATGCAATAAACCAGTTAGTACCATCACAAACAAGTGTAATGGCTTCATAGTTAACTTTTAAAACATACGTAGCGCTGCCATCAATGGTATTTCCAGAGGCCACTACAGTAATATTATTTACAGATGCGTTTCCTTTTTCATCCTTAATAATGTATTTTTTTCCAGGTCCGGCATCAGCAGCAGACGGGATATTTAAAGTCACAGGGGCAGTGAGGGTATTACATCCTAGGTAATAATCCGACGTTTTGACTGTTACAGTCCCGGTTAAATTGTGGCTCGTTTCAACAATCATTGCAGATCCTCCTGCTGCAGAACTGTTAGGATGCATCCTAGCCTGCATATCATAAATTTCAAAAATGCTTTTTATGCGTGGGTTTTCAGAATCTCCAAGAGAACGCATGTCGTCTTGAATATCTTGTCTAATTAAATTCAGAGCTTCTATTTTTTTGCCTTGTGCCCTGTCATCATTTTCTCTATCTAAAGCCAATGCTTTTACATATTCAATAAAAGCCTCTTGATACCGCATTGGAATAGCTGGAGATCCGCTTAAATCTATTGCTGGGGTAATTTTACCATCAATTTTAAGAAGCGTTGATTTTGATTTTGAAGGCCAAAAAGCAATACGATTATCACCTGCTACAGCCCAATATAATGGAGGAACATTTTCCATTTCATCATTGGTATTCATACTCATACGTCTAAGTTGTTGCAGATCAAGTTTAATTAAATAAACATTATCTTCATCAGACCGTATGCTTTCGACATCTGTAGATGCCATAAAGTAACCAATTGTAGATGCTTTTAATTCATATTCTGATAAGTCAGGATTGGTTAACAGCGCTAGGTTAGTTTTATATGTAAAACTCCAGTCGTGCATTTTAAAATACCGATGTTCTGCCATGACTAATAAAGAATCTAAAAAAGTTGCAAATTCAGAACTTGAGTTTCCAATGTATGCAATTACATGGTTTTTAATTTCTTGATATGTAAATCCTGTAAAACTAGGCATTTGCTAACCTCTTAGCCATTTCTAACTTGCCGAAGAAACTTGCGCGGTCGTAATCAGATTCACCAAGACCGTCGCAATTAAAAGCTCGTTTAATTCTATCTAAAGACGCTATCTTTTGTTTTGCTAGCATTAGACCTAATGAACGCCAACCTATAACTGCCAACTTTGTATACTCCATATTGAATATATCATATTCTGGTATAAAGTCAAGACAAATTGCCGTTACGTAAGTGTCCATTATTCCAGCTTCTAAAGCGTCTAAATATTGTGCATGTGCTGCACTTACTTGATTTCTGTCTGTTCGTTGAACAGTAATTTCAGATTTACGTGCTTTTTTCAAGTATAGTGGTGCAAAGCGTAAACCATTTTCACGTGTTACAATGCTGCGATTGTCAATATACAACCTGGTATCTATTTTACGTAACTTAGCTTGTAAGTCTGTCAATAACATAGTCGGTTGATTTAAGGGTATTAACGTGAAAGCCATTAATCGGTCGGGGGTAGGTTACCCCACCCCCTCCCAAAGTAATTATAACCCTGTAGCAGAGTTAATAGCGATTACTCGCTTAGAGCCAGCATCAAGATACTTAGCTGC
>RFTN01000070.1 GCA_009923445.1 bacterium | reverse complement strand
ACCCTGCAAGGGCAAAGGGCATCAAAAGTAATAACTTTTTCATTTATACCTCTACAAGTTGTTTAATTTCTGCTGTAATAACAGCAGTTGAAGTGACTCGGTCTATTGCCAAATACCCTTGGCAGCAGATGTTGTAATCCATACCGTTTTCGTCTTTTTCGCTCTTAACGGGGACGCTAATATCTAAGTTTTTAAACAGATACTCTTTACCATTCTCAAACACCCGCCATACATGATTCATTGAGCCGCGCCCCGGTTGCCCTCTGGTTTTGTTAAAACGGATGCTGTATTTATTCATATCACTTCTGCCGCAGGACAAGCAACCGTCTGCGCCATCTGAACCGTCAAGTTGAAATGCACGAATTTAATGGGCTTTTCTGAGGCGTGGCGGGTAAATGAATGGGCTAACCAAGCATTTGAAAAAACCATCAACCCAAGTTTTGGCTCAAAGTTAATCATTTTGCTGGCAATTGTGGCTTGGTTTACGTCGGTTTCTGGCAGGTCAATTTGCGCTTTGCCCATGCGCGGGTCATGAAAAACTACGCGGGATGAGTTTTCCGGCACTTCAAGAAAATAAAATCCTACGATCTGAGAACCATATCCATGAACGTGCTGCTCCATTGCGGAGTGTTTGTGGTGCTCTTGTGTCCACATCTCAGTGAACGACACCACTTTATCCTGCATGAAATAGCCCTGCTCGTTGAGAATATTCCATGCGGTTGAACCTACAAATTCTGTGAACTTATCAAGGCGCGGGTCAGCAAAATAGTTGCCGGTCATCTTTACTGGATAGATTTCGTCAAGCGTCTGCTGCTGTTGTTTAAGAAATTCTTCAGAAACCTCATTAACCTGCGGCAAAAAGTCAGGTCTTTCAATCAAATAGATCGGGCAGGGGAAATGATAAGCAATTTGAAGTTGCGTGTTTTGTACGACTTCTTTGACTTGCTCTGCCGCTTTACACATTGATTGGCACCCATTCCCAAGCAAAAAAATCAAACTTGTATTCCCCTTCTGGGCGCACAGGTGTGTCTTTCCAGTTGTTATCAGCGCCGCACCAAACGGTGTAAATACGTTGATTTAATTTTGTTTGGTCCGGCTTAGGGTGTGGAATGGGTGGCTGCATGGTGCAAGTGGCTTCATCCAAGGTCCAAGCAGCCCAATTTTCAGCTTGTTCACGAGCGTTGAATGCGTCAATAGCAGCTTGTTGTTTAACGGACTTTTCCTCTTGAGTCATCGGGCGCAACGCCCAAACGTCCGTCCAAATACCGTCTATCTTCTCATAGGTCGGCTCATCTGAATCAAGGACTTCGTATACATTTGGCGCGGGGCGTTCAACGCGCACAAAGGGTTCCCAGTTGGCAAGAATACTGCCAAAGGCTTGCAGAAGATTATCTTCAAATGCCGGATGATTGACGGTTTGACCGTTTTCAATTTGAATATATAACTTCATTACAAATTACCCGTATTTGTTGATGGGAAACTACGAGTATTGCCGGGCCAAATGATGCGAACAGCGCCGACGCCGCCACTAAAATTGCCACCCGCGCCGCCACCGCCACCATAAGTCCGTCCACAACCACCAGACCCCGGTTTTCCGTCTCGGTTTGCTGGGCATTGAAAAGTGCCACCAGCACCGCTAGATCCTTGACCTAAAATACCAACCCCGCCACCACTTCCGCCATACCAAGCTGGGTATGGGCAAGCAGAATGAGTAGAGCCACCACCGCCCGCGCCGCCAGAACCGCTAGCCCCGTTGCTACCTAGTGGAGCACCGTCTCCGCCTGCGCCAGAATAACCACCAGCGCCACCCGCGCCAGACTGAACAGATTGCGCACCACCTACAAATCCACCCTTACCACCAGAATAACCTGTTCCGGCAACAACTAATCCTCCGATTCCACCTAGATATGGAGTATAGCTGATTTTACCTCCTCCTGCGGACAAAACAGCAGTGCTTATGAAAGTAGAATCACCACCATTCCCATAGTTACATCCTCCTACGATAACGTTGTAACTGTTTGTGGGGGTAACGGAGTAGTTGTTGATATAAGCGAGAGCGCCCCCGCCGCCACCTGCCCTACCTTCGCAACCCCAATCTCTGGGAACGCTACCAGCTCCCACGGCGACGACAGAAACGCTAGTAACCCCAGCAGGCGCAACCCAAGAATAAGTGCCAGCGGTTGTATAAGCCTGCTGTCCGGTTGGTGGATCTGTCGTAATTTGATTGCTTGCTGCACTATTTGCACTATTTCCCACACTATTTGTAGCAAAAACTCTAAATGTATAATTAGTGTTGCTGGTTAAACCCGTGAGATTAATAGTTCCACTACCGGCTTGGGCTAAAGTCCCTCTTGTAGTTGAATTTTGATCTATTGCAGTATATAAAGTAATAGTAGCTCCGCCATTAGACGCGGGCGCGGTAAAGCTTACTGTAGCGGTTGTTGATCCTGTTTTCGTCGCAGTGCCAATAGTTGGAGCGCCGGGAACCGTGATAAACGACCTCTGGTTCATAAAAACCGCTTGCGTTACCCCTGTCATGTCAGACCGCTCCCTGAGATGATCCAAGTTGTTGATGCAATTTTTATCGCTGTAGCCGAGCCGTATTGAGCTAAAGTTCTGGTCCCTGTCGTGCCAGCCGATGACAAATACATGGTGTCAGTTGTGATTGCAATACTTACGCTAGTTGCTGACAGATTAATAAAGGTAAGAGCAGTACCGATGGCATAAGCAACACTTGAGTTCGCGGGAATTGTCCATGTAGCAGCAGAGCCAGATCCTCGATAGATGTGTTTTCCAGAATCCGCGAGGACTAAGGTGTAATTACCTGTTTGCACATTTTGCGGGATATTTCTAAAACCAACTGCATCCGTACCATCAACAGTACAACCGCTTAACGTACCGGACGTTGGCGTCCCAAGAACAGGAGTTACTAACGTCGGAGATGTAGCAAAAACTAACGCTCCGCTACCTGTCTCATCCGTTACTGCGGCGGCAAGATTGGCTGAAGACGGAGTTCCTAAAAAAGTTAAAATGCCTGTGCCTGTGGTTGTCGTAGCTGGAGCAGACCCCGCACCACCACCAATCACAATCGCGTTTGCGGCTAAAGCTGCTGAAGAAGCAATAGTAGTCGAGGCGGAGAAATAAGGAACACCGCCGGAAGTTCCAGTTGTAAGTCCGGTGCCACCACGAGCAACAGGTACTGTTGGGCCAATAGTGCCAACGAGTTTATAATCCGTACCGTTATAAGCAACAAGTGCTGTTTGTCCGGGTTGAAGCGTTACGCCAGTTTGTCCTGTGGCTTTAAAAGTAATTGTGTATGTTGAGTCATCGTTAATAAGACGATAAGAACGACCTAAACTTGCGCCTGTATTTCCTACTGTAATTGTTGAGTTCTGAGCCAAAGAAGAAACACGGAAGGTTGCATATTGAGCCGATGAAGCAACAATATTTGTTCCTGAATTTGTTCCTTCTGTCGTTTCAATCGTCAACGCACCAGTGGTAAAGTTTGCGCTTGTTAACGAAGAAATCCCACCAATTGCAATATCTAAATATTGTGTTAAACCGTTATTTGTATAATCCCCCCATAC
>RFTN01000069.1 GCA_009923445.1 bacterium | reverse complement strand
CCCGCAGCGAGGCGTCGTACTCACTCATCTCGTCGCTGGCCGGCGCTTCGGTGCCGACGGGCACCACGGGGAGCGCAGCGACGATGGCCGCACCTTCGTCGGCGATGATCTGGCGGGCCAGCGCCCGCTCGTCGCCGCCATGCATGCGTGCCGCCTCGTACTGGAACCGGCTGTACGTGCGCTCCGCCTGCAGCCACGGCACGGCCGAGGTGAACACCTTCAGTGCGTCGTTACCTTGCCAGCCGACGGTCGCCGACGTGCCCTCACGCCGGTCCTTGCCTGGCCGGGTCCAGTGCTGTTCACCGTCGGCGTCGATGTGGTGCAGTTGCCATCCGTCGCGCTCGAGCAGGTCGGGCCAGGTGGTGCGGTCGTTCCAGCGATCGGCCGGCGACGACGACGACAGGAACACATCTCGCTGCCGGTTCGGTGCTGGTGCTGGTGCGCTGCGCTCCACTGGTGCGAGGAGGTCCATCAGCCAGGCGGGCGCCTCGGCCATCTCGATCTCGCCGGGTGCGTGGCCGACTTCCCATGCGTAGGCGTTGCCGTTGGGGTGCACGGTCGGGGCAACGACGACCTGGCCGCCTTCGCCACGGATGTCGAGCCCGGCGCCGAGCCTGCCTGACTGGTCGTTGCGGGGTACCGGCCGCCCGGCTGGTACCCGCAGGTAGCGGTGCTCGCTGCCGCTGCCGGTGATCGATGTGATGGTTGCCGGGAGTGGGCCGTGCGCCTTCTCGAGGTCGTGCAGGGTGTCGGTGCCGCTGAACGTGTCCCGTTCGTCGATGTCGAGCACGAAGAACCCTTCGCCGGTGTCGAGGTGACCGGTGGCGATGCCGACGCCGTGGCCTCGGTACAGGCCGTTCCACCAGGCGCCGATCGCTTCAGTGCGGGTGGTGGCCGCCTGCTGCCATGCGGCCATCGGCGGGTGTTTCATGCCGGGCCGGATCGGCAGGACACGGAACCCGTGGGCGGCGAGGTCGAGCGCCGCCTGGTGCACGTCGGCGGGTGGCGGTGTGGTGGCGGGCATCATCCGGCGATGTCGAACAGGGTCGGCATGGACGCCTTCGCCTCGGCGATCTCGCAGTAGCGCACGCCGTCGGCCCAGTAGTTCCGGTTCAGCTCGACGGCGCGACCGCGGCGACCCATGCCGAGCGCCCGATAGACCGTGGTGGCCAGACCGCCGAACGGGTCGTACACGAGGTCGCCCTTGTTGGTGAACCGCTCGATGAGCCGGTCGACGATGTCATGCTGCATCGGGCAGACGTGCATCTCCCTACCGCTCTGCGCCTGGGCGGTGTTGGCGGTGTCCATCCGGTTCACGTCGTGCCACACCTCGGAGTTGTGTGAGCCGGGCGACAGCAGGGCGAACGTCTTGGGCAGGCGGTTGTCCTCAAGTAGCCGTTCCCCGATGGCGACGTGCGCCTCGAAGTCGTAGACGTTCACCAGCGAGTGAAGCGTGAAGAGGTGGATCTGCTGCTTCACCGTCAGTGCGGCGAACTCGTCTGGCGTGATGGCCCGGTCGCCGTTGGATCGCCAGAACGCTGCAGCGTCGATCTGCCAGCGCGCCAGGCTGTAGTCGCTCTGGTCGTGCACGACCGGGATGTCGGCGTAGCCCCGTGACCGGTCGGTCTGCGGCTTGCGGAACAGCAGGACATACTCAGGCATCCCGCACCCCATCCGGGTGGCGTCCTTGCGCATCTCGCCATAGGTGAGCCGGTACGTCTGGTTGTTCTCGCGCACGACATCGGTGACGACGGTGATCATGCCGAAGTAGTCGAACCCGTGCCGGCGGTAGTGGTCGATCGCCTGGGCGTGCAGCGGCGACACGGTCGGCGAGCCGGTGCCGTACTGGTTGCCGAACAGGATCCGGTCCTTGACGTGGCAGGCGAACACTCGACCGGGCCGTAGCGCTCGGAGCAGGTTCGGCGTGAGGTAGTCCATCTGCGCCCAGAAGTGGTCGGGCGTGTCGCTGTGTCCGAAGTCTTCGGCGGCGGCGGTGTATTCGTACTGGTTCGCGAACGGGATCGACGTGAGCATCATGTCGATCGAGTCGGTGTCGAGCAGTTCGCCCTCGGCGACGGTGTCGTTGTGGACGTGCATCCACCCGGCGCCGCTCGCCTCCTCGCGCTCGACGCCGATCGAACGCTTCAGCGTCTGATCGACCGAGATGGACGACAGGCCATGCTCCCTGATGAGTTCGGACATGGTGGTGGTCAGCTCCCTGTGTTGGTCCCACTTCTCCATGAGCGTCGTCCAGACGTTCCGCTCGGAGTCGGCGTGGATGATGTGTGTTTGCACGGTGCGTGTCTGGCCGTACCGCTGCAGGCGGTGAGTCGCCTGGATCAGGTCGTTGAACTTGTAGGTGATGCCAACGAACACCGCCTTGTTGCACTGCTGCAGGTTGACGCCTTGGCCGAGCATGACCGGCTTGCCGATGAGGGCGACGGTCTCCCGGTTGCGCCACTGCGCCATCCGAGCCTCGGCCTCGTCGACATCGAGCGAGCCGTGGATTGATGACCATGAGATGCCCGCCGCGGTCAGCGCTCGTTCGATGGCGTCCTGCTCGACGTTCAGGTCGCACCACAGCACGATCTGATCGAGGTCGCCGTCGTCCCGGTACTGGCCGATGATGGCCATCATCTCGGCGATGCGCAGGTCGAGCGTGCGCTGCTTCTCCCGGCTAGCCTCCACCATCGACATCGAGTCGCCACGGAACAGCTGCACCGTGCCGTCGTTGTCGACGTGCCCGCCTTCGGTGTGATCGACGTACACCTCGTGACGATGCACCTGCATCGGCGGCAACGTGTAGCCGTCGTCGCTGAACCCGAGGTCGCTCGGCTGCTGCACGAACGCTGCCCAGGTGGACAGCCATAGCCAGAACTCGCCGGCCTTGTGTTCGTGCAACGTGAGGTTGTTCGCCTTCGTCGAGTCTCGCTTGAACCACCGGGTGAGCGCCTGGCCGGTGTCCATCACGCCGAGGTAGCCGGCGTAGTGGATCAGTTCCTTGTACCGGTTCGGCGACGGTGTGGCCGTGGCGACGAACCGGTGCGGCACCGCTGCGAACAGGGTCAGAAACTCCTGATACGTCTTCGACCCGAACGAGCGCAGCACGCTCGCCTCGTCGAGCGACACGGCGGTGAACAGGTTGGGGTCGAGCTTGCCGTCGCGCACCGATTCGTAGTTGGTGATGAACAGCCGGTCGCTGCTCGCCTCCACCTCCTCGCTGCGCCGAACGAACGTCAGCGACAGCCCGAGCCGCTCGGCGTCCCGCTTGAACTCCTGGCGCACGCCGAGCGGGCAGATGATCAGCGCCCGCCCACCGGCCCGGTCGATCGTCAGGCGGAGCGTCTCGAGTTGCATCACCGACTTGCCGAGACCGAACCGGGCGAAGATGGCTCGGCGGCCGCCATGCACGGCCCATTTCACGATCGCCCGCTGGTGCGGGTACAGCGTCGGGTGGATGGCGTCGTCGGCCACCTCGTAGCCATAGAACGCCGAGAAGGTCAACTTCTCGACGAGGAACTCCTGGTAACTCATGCTGCGTCTCCCTGTTGTCGTTCGTTCTTCTTCTTCGTTCGCCATGCCCGCTTGTGTTCTCGGGTGTAGGCGTTGTGTGCTGCCAGGCAGGCCGGGCATG
>RFTN01000068.1 GCA_009923445.1 bacterium | reverse complement strand
CACGCACCTCAAGCAAGGCACGGACTTCTTTGATACCCGTTGCAATGGAGTCTGTACCTTTCTTGGCAGCCGTTATACGGAACCGGCGTTTACGTAGAAACTCTAGTTCAAAACGAGCAGCACCGTCTCCTAGAATTCGGGTGTAGAATTCGTCGCCCATTTTGTCCCTTAGAACATACACAAGTTGATCCGGGTTAAGGTCAGACTTGTATACTTCATCGAATATCCACCAGTTACCGGCGTAATCAATCTTCACGAATATAGCAGCAGTCGGGTCAGTCATACCGAAGTCAACGGTTAAGTTGTAACTACCCTCTCGTGGTATGTCATCTATATTAGTGAATACATGTTTGTCGTAATCAAAGTTAAAGTAAACAAGTTGCGAAGGGTTAACAAACTCGGCCATCCACTCCTGATTAAACTGGTCTAGTTTGCCTTCTTTTTCGTACTCACGCTTGGCTTCTTCGAACTCACTATTAGTAAAATATGGATTGTCAAGTGCTGTAGCATGTGAAAAGAAATAACGATCTGGGTCTAGCTTGGCGTTCTGAATAAGGTCATAGAAGTGGTTTTGCACACCGTTAGGAGTAGAAATAAAAACAGCCCAACCGTTGCGGTCAGCAAGGGCAGGACGTACAATCGTGTCATAAAGATATTTACCGTCAGGCATGAAAGCGTATTCATCCATAACAGCACCACAGATACCTGTACCACGTAGTGAGTCTGGATTATCAGCACCTTTTAACTCAATACGGGTAGGTGGTAGATTGGGGTCGTGATTAACCATAATCTTACCGGCGGTGGTTTCAATCTCCATACCGGACAAATGATCAAAGGTGATTGACAATTCTTGTTCGTTGAACGTCATAAAATCACCCCTATAAGTTTTACATATATCACGCCAGTAGATAGACTTAGCTTGCTTATATGTCGGTGCGATGATATAGTATGTTCCTTGACGAAGCATACCTTCTAGCACTACTTTTTCCCATACGGCAACAGACTTACCAGTACGTCGGCCCCAATTTAGGACTTTATAGCGGTGATTGTCTGATATAAATTCAGCTTGTCTTGGGTGTGGATTGGGAAGAATTAATGCCATTTTTCATCGTACATTTTTGTTTTATGTTTAAATACAGTATAGCACACTTTTGACAAAATGTCAATCGTTAAAAGACACGAAAAAAGGGTACTCCGTATTGAGTACCCCGTTAACATACAAACACTCGGGTGGACTTCCGATTTCTCGGGTGACCACCATGATCTCCCTCTGCACTAATTTAAGCGTTCTATCGTAGAGTTTCTTTTAGTTTAGGGAGATTGCTACCCTCCGCTACAGCCTCTTGTCCTTGGTTACTTTCAGAGGTCAGTCACCTTTCGGTTGGAAGAATAGGTCCTATCCGTGCAGCCAGATTGTTAAACGACAAATGTTTGTTGGAATGGCATGGAGCCAATCTAGTCATAATAGTAGCACAAGCGTTATAAAATGTCAAGTACTTTTTTTAATTTACGAAGCCTAGTTTGCTTTCGTTTGGCGTACAAAATATGCGAGAGAGAAAGAATCTAGGAAAGAAATCGTAATCCCATCATAGCATACTGATTGTGTTTTGTCAAGACCCTTCGCAACATGATGTGCGTTGTTTGCATTCTGGACACCGGTAATGGGCGTGTTCGGGTAGTATGGGGTAGTGGCCACAATGATCACAGGTAAGTTGTTTTATTTCGTCTTCCATGAGTAGAGAAACGGACCACCGAAAGTAAGTGAGTTACTTGCGTAGTGATCCGCAGGAGAAAAGCCATGAATTAAATCACGACAATCCTATTATACCATAAGTAGGTCGTTAAGTCTAGCTAAATTTAGTCCTTGTACTTTTTGATCACCTATAAGTACAAGCGGAACCATCGGCATGTCAGCAAAATGAGAAAATTCTTTAGCATACTCGGGGTCGTCAATGTTTTTCTCGATAAACGAAAACCCTTTCTTTTCAATGAAGTACTTTACGGTTTTGCAGGGGGCACAAGTTGTTCGGGTGAACACGGTTATTTTTGGCATAGTAGTCCTTTCTGGGATTTTTTGAGGGTCTGAACCCCCCTATCCGTGAAGAGAGTGGGGAGGAGGGGTTCCGGCCCACGAGCACGGTTGTTTGTTTATGAATGTAGACGAAACTCAGGTTTACCGGAGTGGGTCACAAGTCGGGTCTGGGACTTTCTTAGTGCCTCTTTTGGTGGATGGGGTTCTTTGGCTATCCACGTCCGTGAACTCGGGTTCCTAGTCTTTCCTCTCGGGCGATCAACTTATCCAGTTTTCTTCTAAGTTCTGGCTTCACAGTGTCGGGGTCGTTTTGCCAAGCCGTTGCCCCTTCGTTATCGCCTGTGAATGGTCGGGAGTTTTTATCGGTTGTTTTTTTTAGAAGGAGACCGAAAAACCTCTTCGTTTTACATTGTTTGTTTCCTTTTAGAGGAAGGTATTTACGCACACTTCAGCGAAAAATACTAATCAACATTATAGCAAATTTGATTAGAAAAGTCAATCATGTTTATGTTATATTTTTAACAAGATGTTATTTTCTGTTGACATTATGGAACGTTTGTGTTACAATGTAGTAGCAACCTTAGATCGTGTAGAAGCATTGCTTCGCCCCTTAAGGGGATACGTCTACTCCTTGGTCGGGCTGTAGCCGTTGCGACTGTGTAACAAAAGCCCGTTCTAAGCTTGTTAAAACCAAGCAAATGTGTTATAATCAATACGTAAGTTTATAACAAGTAGAACTTGTTCGAACGTAACTCACACTATGAAGTTATTAGATAAAATAAAAACAAGGAAAAAACACATGGCAAAAGAAGATACTACGCCTGTAGTTGACGAGGCTGTTACTGAGGTAGCAGAAGTTGTCGTAGAAGATGTATTTCGCAAAGAAGGCGAGACACAACAAGAATATAACGAGAGAGTTCCTGTAGCAGTACAGCCAGTACTTGAAGGTCCAACGACTAGCTATCTTGGTCAACCTCTTTAGGAGTTTATTATGTCACACGCATTACGAGTAAACTCAATCAATTCGTGGTACCCAGAAGGTGCTACACCCGTAACCGCTAGTTCAGGTAACGTAGCTGCTTCTGTTGCTACTGCTACAATTACACCGGCTGCTGGTAAAACTGCATGGGTAACTGGTCTTATGATCTTCCCTGCTGGTGCTACCGCTGGTGCAATAGTAAATGCTACCCTTACTGGATTAGTTGGCGGTACTATTACAATCCCTGTGGGTGCTCCTACGGGTGCTGCTGTAGCTGGATACCCTATCGTATTAGAATTCCCTGCACCGGTTCCTGCAACCGCTATCGCACAGGCTGTGTCGTTATCAATGCCATCACTAGGTGCTGGTAATACTAACGCCGCTGTAACACTATTAGGCTTCACTGTTTAATAAGAAAGGACAAAGAAATGGCAAAGTCACGCAAGACATCAACAGGAAAACCAAAAGCCCCTGCTCCACTAGAGCGATTCAAATTAGTTGGTAATGGTCATAGCCCTGCTAAACCAAAGAACCCACTAGACAACTTCCCACTAAACAAAGTTAACACTAACCTTTAGTAGTAATATCTAAAGTAAAGGACCCCGGAATTAACGCCGAGGTCTTTTTTTATTTCTATATTGTGGGTGATTTGTCCAATAGGGAATTACTAAGAACAATATTATTAACCAACCTAGTATCCAGAATAAATCCATAATAATTATTATAACACGGGTATAGCTTACAAAAATTATTTATAATTTTCTTGGTGG
>RFTN01000067.1 GCA_009923445.1 bacterium | reverse complement strand
ACCGTCGATCTGGGCGAGGAAATCACCCGAACGGCTAACCGCTCTTCGCTCAATTTCTGGCTGGTCCTTCACCGCGATTTGGCATGACGATCCCTCCGAAACTTCATTTTCCCTACGCTCTCCGAGTCATGAGAGCGGGTCATGCCGTGCGCCGGGTCGGCTGGACCGATCGATGGTGGATCTGGCGGAACGGAATCGTCATACAGGTCGAGGCGGGCGAACCAAACGCTCCGGTGCGGTCGATTGACTACGACGCTGACGATTTGCTTTCTTGGGACTGGACAACGCTCCCGGTCGATTGCGAACTTCTCGGAAAGGAGCCGGACCCGTTGGTTCCCGGGCCGACTCCTCCTCCTCCGCCGGACCCGTTGACTGCTAGCCTAAGCGTAGACGTTCCTCCGTCGTGCGCCTATCCTCATCCGATCGACCCAGATGTGGCGACCGAGATCAATCTGGATGGCGTTGAAATTTCTGTCCTCGGCGGGGTGACGGGATTGGTTTACCAGTTCGCGATTAGCTACAAATACACTCAGCTTAGCTGGCTTGGCGAGCTTGAAACATTTGAGACTACCATCGCTTCAGGATCGTTCACGCGAGGAAGCGGCAGCCAGATTGTTAGCGTCGCAGACATTTCCGTCACACTCAACCCGAGATTCGAAATGGGTGGATACTTGTATCCCGGACCGATTTTGTGGCTGACCATTGCTCGAGGAGCGCAACAACTCTCTCGCACCAGCCACTTGCTGGTTTTGAATGCTTGCCCGACTCCTTCTCCGACGCCAACGCCAACGCCAACGCCAACGCCTTCTCCGACGCCTCCAGCTACTCCAACTCCAACTCCCACACCCACACCCACGCCCACGCCTCCAGCAACGCCGACTCCCACGCCTACACCCAGCCCGACGCCCACTCCTACACCTCCAGCTACTCCGACTCCTACGCCGACGCCCAGCCCAACGCCGACTCCGACGCCTACTCCTCCAGCGACTCCAACTTCGACACCAACGCCCACTCCGACGCCTACGCCTACTCCGACTCCAACTTACTCTTTCAACCTGTATTTTGCGCCCAACTCCGGCGTCGACGCCTGTTCAATGACGACGCCGACGACGTATTATTCAACTTCGAGCGCGCTTTCTGAGTTTGTTGTTTTGTACACCGATCCCGGCCTAACTACGCTCGCCGGGAACGGATACGTTTCTAACTGGGTCAATTATTACCCGATGGCCGGAGGGATGTTGGGAGCAAGCGTCCTCTGTAACCCGCCATCGACGCCCACGCCTACGCCGACTCCTACTCCCACTCCGACGCCTCCGCCGACATACTATACTTATTCACTTGGATTTGACTCGGCCAGTTCGCCGACAGCCTGCTCCTACGGGTCCAGCCGAACCGTTTACTCGCAGTCATCAACTTTCGGAGCTGGCATCACGGTCTACAGCGACGCGAGCCTGACTACGACGGCTCAAGACGGGTATTATTCTGACGGCGCGTATAATTGGTATGTCAGTATGGGTATTGTCGGAACCCAGAGCAGTTGCTGAGCATGACCGAACTAGAAAAATACCAAGGCATCTACGGTTCCGTCAATTTCTCGAAATACGGCCACACATGCCACGGTGCGCGGGCGGTTCCGATCATTGCTCGGTGGCAACCGAAAACAATCATCGATGTTGGATGCGGCCACAACGAATTCGCCCAACGACTCCGGCAGGCACTTCCAGACGCGAGCGTCATTGGAGCCGACTTCGCCTGCACTTCGGCAGACCTAATCTGCTGGGCGCATGAGATCCCAGGCCCTGACAAGAGTTTCGACGTCGTGACGGCCTTCGACGTTCTTGAGCATCTCCCACCGGAAGATGTAGACCGAACCCTGACTGAGCTGGCGCGGATCTCGGAACGGTTCTGCGTTTCGATTTCCTACGTCGATTCAAAAAACCGATGGCAGGGCCAGACCCTGCACCCGACAGTTCGCCCGGAAGGCTGGTGGATCCAGCGATTGATGCGGGCCGGAGCAGTCGAGATCAAGGTTGAAGGTCGCTACATTCACGGGCGCTGGATCAAACCGCTACGGATCGCGAAGGATGCTAGGGTTGTCCTTGTTGGAAATGGTCCTTCTATTCTTGCCGAGGAATTAGGCGAGGAAATCGATCGGTTCGATGAGGTCATCCGGTTCAACAATTTTGTGACCGGTGGGTTCGGAAAACATACCGGGAGCAAAACAACGCTTTGGTCATGTTATGTTCGCGGATCTCAATTGCCTGCAAAGCATGCGAGAGTAATTCTGCCGCATGAAAACGATCGACCGACGGACGACATGACGGAGGTTTATCGTATTCCGGCGTGGCAGTTTGCTAGGGTTCGCAAGCTGACTCAAGACCGAGCTTTGTGGGCATCTGGGCATCGTCGCAATGTAGAACCGCTCCTTGCTTCATCCGGCCTCCAAATGGCCGCCTTTTTGCTCGATGTCGTTGGCGTCGAAAAGCTGGCTATCGCTGGATTCGATCACTTCTCGAAGGCCCGATCTTCGCAGCACCATTACTGGCTCAAGCAGGCCTTTGCTCAACCAAAAGAACACCATTGCGAGACGGAAGCAGCGATGTTCGACGAGTTGCGAAAAGCGGGCAGAATTTTCAACCTTGGCACGGTGTAACTCCCATCGCGCTACCCGGTTGTGCATCCTGACAGAGAAAAAAACAAGCTAACAAATGGCAGAAGGACCTAAAAAAAACTACCGGAAGGGCGGCGTCGGAGCAGGGAGGGGCGAACCAGGCGGACAACTTCCTCCGACGTTGCCGGTTGTGGCGACATCTGCGACAAGCGCGACGTCGCTGCTGGATCAATTGGTGGCTCAGGAGGGCGCAAAATATTTTGACCGAAAGGATCTCAAGCTCGTAAAGGACTACGGCAATGGTTTGATCGCTTTCGCCAACAAGGATGGAAGCCGTGTTGCGATTTTCGCAAAAGCAGAGGGGGAAAAATATTACAGCATATCAGGATGGCAGAAGCACAAAACAAAAAGCCTTGAAGAAGTCGCGGATTCGATGATTTGACAGGCCATTAAATGCGCGACGAATTGAGCAGTCAGCTAGGCACCTGGCCATTCACTTTCGTTCGTTGACTCGTCAAACACAATCAACTCCCTGCAACGCGCAAGAACGCCCGTAAAAACCGCTTGATGTTGTGATCTTCGTTGCGCAACGAGGATCCGAACACCAGACTAGTGAAGAAACGAACACCAGAGCTTGCAAAAGCGGTCCTTGAGCGGGATCTGGACGAGCTACAGCGTCGGGTCGCGGACGGGAAGCGCCTGACGAAGGCGGAGCGGGAGATGCTTCGCCAACTCGCTGACGACCAGGCCGATGAGCCGACCGTTCCAGTCGATCCGGTGCCTGTCGGGTTCGCGAAAAATTACGTTGAGCTGGCTAACGTGTTAGGCGTTCATCGTCGAACGCTTCAGGCATGGCGGAAATTGGTCGGCTGCCCGGCTCCTCGGCCAGACGGGCGGTTGCTCATTTCCGAGTGGCAGGAATTCATGGCGATCAAGGACCAGGCCGCAAGCTCCGGGCCGCAAGACTCGGAGGAGCTGAAGGCTCGGAAGTTGCTGGCCGAGGTCGAAGAGCGAGAACTGAAAGTTGCGATCCGTCGTGGCGAATACGTCCAAATCGATGAAGTGGCCCGCGAGTGGACGACGAGGGCAGGCAAGGCCGTGAGCCTTCTCCGCAACAAATTTGAGTCCGAGCTTCCGCCGATTCTAGCTGGGATGCAAGCCGCCGAGATCCAGGCCGAAGCCCGTAAGGCGATCGATGAAGTCCTGACAATCCTGCACCATGAACCCGAGGCTCCAACAGATCTGGCGTGA
>RFTN01000066.1 GCA_009923445.1 bacterium | reverse complement strand
AGACGTATGAAAGAGATAATTATTGATGGTAAAAAATTCGTTGAGGCTAAGGATGAAACCTTAACCGAATATTCAATCATTAGAACCTATTCAGCAGGCGTGCATTTCGGAGTCGTAGCCAAGCGAGAAGGGCGAGAAATTACTCTTAAAAATGCTCGTAGAATTTGGTACTGGGATGGTGCTGCTAGCCTATCGCAAATGGCTCTAGAGGGTGTTAAAAAGCCCGAGAACTGCAAATTCAGTGTTTCACTACCTGAGATTCTTTTGCTGGAGGGGATTGAGGTTATTCCTTGCACTGAAGCAGCTACTAAATCATTGCTAGCTGTTCCAGATTGGCGAGTGGATTAATTTAATCAGCCCCGTGCAGAAATGCATGGGGCGTTGGAGGAAAACGATGGACGATCTAAATAATCCTAACACTCGTGGCAATGGCAATGGCTATGGCTCAGGCTATGGCTATAACAGTGGCAATGGCGATGGCAGTGGCCGTGGCAGTGGCCATGGCGATGGCGATGGCTTTGGCCGTGGCGATGGCGATGGCAGTGGCGATGGTTTTGGCGATGGCTATGGCAAGGGCAGTGGCAATGGCAAGGGCTATGGCTATGGCTTTGGCAGTGGCAGTGGCAGTGGCGAAGAGGACGGAACAGGAGAGGGATAAAATGGAGGATTTTGAAAATTATTTTTACCATTGGCATGGCTTTGGCTCAGGCTCTGGCTATGGCTTTGGCGAAGGCTCAGGCGATGGCTCAGGCTATGGCTCTGGCTATGGCTCTGGCTATAGCGCAGGCGATGGCGAAGAGGATGGAACAGGAGAGGATGATGGAAAATGTTGATGGTTTTGACTCGGGCTTAAGTTATGGCTCTGCCGATGGCTCTTGTTCTGTCCCTGGCTTCAGTTGGGGTGATGGTTCTGCCGATGGCGGTGGCTATTGCTTTGGTTTTAGTGATGGTTACGGCTGGGGCGAGGGCACTGGCTCTGGCGATGGCCAAGAGGACGGAACTGGAAAAGGATAAAATGGAGGATTTTGAAAATAATTATCATCATTGGGATGGCTTTGGTTTTGGTGATGGCGATGGTCGTGGTGATGATGATGGTACTGGAGAGGGTTGTGGACATGGCTTTGGTAAGGGTTTTTTACTTGGTTATGGATTTGGGTTCGGTCATGGCAACGGCTCTGGCGACGATGAAGGAAAAGGCTGATGGATAAAATAAATGAATTTGATTGCTCCGTAGAGGGCTGGGGCTATGGTAGGGGCGACGGGAGTGGACCTGGAATTGCTAAAGGCAGCTCTTCTGTTGGAGCTGGTAACTCTGATTCTACGGATTACTCAGGAGAAGGAAAAGGTTTTGGTGATGGGGTGGGTACTGAAAACGGTACAGGACATTAATTAAAATAAAGGAAACTTATGGGAGACTGGAGAAGAAAAAAATATGTTAGCGCTTACGACCTATGGGAAGCTATCGAGATATTCCAGGACGGATTCGACCTGCTGGAAGATGACAAACTAGCGCAATCCTCTGAGAGTTATAAGCTATTGATGCTAGGCAGGCGGGAAATGGTTCGGGTATTTACCGATTTATTTTTGGACAAGGAGATTAGCCTAGAAAAAATAGCAGAAGTTTTTGGCCTGGAGGAAAAAGACTATGAGCTTGAAAAAACTGATGTTTCTAACACTCATTAGCGCGTTGTTTTGGGAGATGTTGTTTTTATTAATTGCTTATTTGAGGAGGTAAAAAATGATGACATATGAAGAACAAATGTTTGTAGAATGGGTAAACCAAACAAGCGCCTATGATACCGCAAACGTGCATCAGCGTTGGATGAAAGATGCCTATGTGGCAGGTTATCAGAAGGCATCTAAGAACTACACCGACGAGTTAGAGACCAAATCCCAGGAATGGGAGAAGGCCTTGGATGCCCTGGAGCAGCGATGGGAGGATGCTTCTAGGTGTGTACCTGAGCCCTATTTGAACGTGCTAACCGTAGATGCTACCAACCCTCGGCCTCGCTATGACGTCGGGTACATCGGCTCCGATGGTATCTGGAAGGGGCAGAATAGTATCTCCTCTATGCGGGTAACCCATTGGCAGCCATTGCCAGGAGTAGCAGTCCTAGCCAAGCAGAAGGAGGCTAAATGAGAGAGCACTTAAAAACTGCCCAGGAGGTCCATGACGAGGTTTTGCGTGAGCTCCATAGGTACACTCGCATGATTCAGCAAGAACGCCATCTAGGCCCAAATGCGCCCGTTTTAGAGGGTATCAGCCTGGCCATTGCTGTAATCGAGCGGATGAAAGTAGAGGAAGGCATAAAACAGGAGCTAGCGGACTTAAAGAAACGGTCTTAACCTCCCTAGATGCCAAAAGTAAAAACCAAAATAACCGATGACGACCTGGACGGTGGCCCCGTCCGGTCGCGCATCGACCTAATATACTCCCTCAATCAAGCTGGCGCCTTAAAATCCCTTAAGATGGAGATTCACGGCAAAGCAGCTCAAATCCCGTCCCTCAAAAACCGTAAACGTCACGGCGGTAAAGTCCCTTTCCTGGACCCTGCTATCAAATATCGGATCCGAGTCCTAGACTACCTCTACAAAAAGACTCTCTCTCAGCACAACATTCCGCCTCTCTCCTGGGGCACTCAGAAGGTGGTCCTGATAGTTATTTGTGCCCGTCGCAAGGTGTCCTTCGATGCTGATAACGTGCTGACCACAGTCAGAGACTGGCTAGAACCTAGTGTAAAGAAGTTTGGGAAAGGTGCTGGTAAATCCCGTGGTTGGGGAATTGGCCTAGTGGATAATGATAAATATATCACTGGCCTTGTTTTTACTGATCGCGATCTGGGTCTCAACCTGGACCATACGTTGATATTCATGCGTCCTTGGTCTGATGTCCATTCGGATATCTTTAGCTTCTTGAATAAGGAATTCTTTGGGATCTAAAACGTTCTAGCATATAGCCGTTTTAATCGCTCTGCCTTTTCGCGCTCTGCTTTTGCTTGCTCTTCTCTTTGGCGACCTTTTTTTATCGTCTGTATAATTTGAGCTGTCTTTCCAATCCTTCCTACGTCATCAGCTGAAATCCTAACTACCTTAATTCGGTATCTAGCTTCTAATCTTCTATCCCTTTTCGGATTGATAGGATTGTTTTCATCGTGCGTTTTGCCTTCTATCTCTACTACTAAACATTTATCTGGTAATAAAAAATCTACTATGTACGGTCTTAAAATTACTTGTCTTCTAACATGGGTTTTAAAATGTCTAAATAACAAATCATGCATTAAAGATTGAGCAATAGTCGGATTCTGTAACATCCGTTTTTTTCTTTGTTTTAATAATTTAGTAGTAATTTTAACTCTTTCCATAATGGATAAGCCTTTAAAAACAATAAATAAAAGAATAAATAAATGAATATGAAATATCAGGAGGGTAGGGAGTGAGCGGATACACCTTTCCCCCACCACAGGGGGAAAGGGACATATCAGTCGGGCTTTTCGCTCGCTTAATATCTAACTCACTCACCTAGCCATCTAGGTCCGTAGGTCGCCCTGTCACGGTTAACGAGTGCCTTTCTCTGCTAAGCAGAAGCGACGGTTTCCTTAAGACGGTTAGAAGGCCTTAAGATTTCTTTTTTACATCTTGGGTATAAACGTCGATTGGTTTCCCATGTTTTAATACATGGCATCGTGTCGTTGCACTACCTGCTGGAGTTTTACGAAGTGTCACAGGCTACACTTAACCACGTGGTCCACCCTAAAGGAAGCATAGAGTTTCGTACGGCATCCGAGATGCTACTGTGGATGTGATTTAGGGAAGTGGAGTAATAATCTGCCACCCCTTCCCTTAGGGTCGCTCAAACCAGGAGGCAGATCCGAGCAAGGGGAAAATATCCCCCACGAGTGCCACCTGTCAAGGATTATTTTACAACTGACCACCG
>RFTN01000065.1 GCA_009923445.1 bacterium | reverse complement strand
CCCGCACGAAATCGCCAATGCGGATTCGGTAAACAGCCCGCTCCCAAGTTCCCTGCTCAACGCATCGGTTGAGCAATTGAGAAGCCCAGCAACGAGAGATCTTTTCATCGCGGGCGATTTCCCGAACGGTCCTCCAACCGTCAGGAACTTCGTCAGGAGCGAGTTGCGCGTGGCGCACGAGGTTTGGATTCGCGGTCATTTGCTGAAGATCGAAGATCCGAGGGAAATACCGTTGATGATCGGCACGTTGATCATGAGAAACTTCCCGGTGCGCGAGATCCACCGAACAAGGTATCCATGCGTCCATTCGGTCGGCCTTGTCTGGCAATACAAAGGCTGGAAACGGCACAAACAGCCCGGATTCCAAGCGGCAATGTGGCCGGTTCCGATTTTCCTGACTGGCAGATAGTCGGCCCGGTGCGTATCGAAGTAAACAACATTCGCGGCAGCCGATTGCACTGCAGCCCGGGCAGAGTTAGCCGACCTTGAAAGGCGATGAACGAACCAGACGTCATCGAACTTCACCCAACCGGGAACATGCGAGTCTCCGTGCGTCTCGCCGGATCGATAGTAGCGAATCCCTCGGTCAGCCAGCCCGAGGACGTGTTCGGCTGCGAAAGTTCGGCGAAGCAACTCGATGTCTTTCGCGTGGCTGAGTTTCTGCCCAAGCGCCCATCGTTCGACGCGCCACTCGTGGTTCCCTTCGAGGTAGTGAATTTCCGAGGCAAGCGGCTGAACTTGATCGAGGAGCCCGTTCGCGGTGGCCACGTCGTCTTCGTAACTGTCGGCGCTCTCGGCGACGTAGCCAAGCGCATGATGCTCAGCAAGAAAACCGCCACAGTCGAGGATGTCTCCGCCGAGGATGAGCCGATCCGGCTGGATCATCTTGAGGTCAGCAAGGAAGGCCGAGAACCCGGCAGGATCTACCTTGTTGCCGTGCCAGTCGCCGGTGGTAACCTCCACGACGTCACCCTTCAGCTTCGGAGCTTTCGGCAGGGCAGGGCGCTTCTTCCGGTTGGCGGCCCGCGATTTTTCCAGAGCCTCGACAGCTTCCTCCCGGCGTCGGGTTTCGGCAGCCAGCTGAGCAGCCAGCTCCACGTTCTTGGCCTTTTGCATCTCGACGGTCATCTGAACGCCGCGCTCTGTTAGTTTTTCAGCCATTGACGACTTCCGTTGGGTGCGTTAAGATCTTTCACATCCCTCCCGGTGACTCGTGCGCCGGGACGCAAGGCCGCTTCGAGAGGAGCGGCCTTCGCATTTACGGGTTTTCATGAACTGCGACTTCAATTTGATCGCTCATGGAAGGCCCGGAGATGCGAATGGAAACCCGGATCCGCGCCGGGTCGCCATCCTCGAGCTTGACCCGCAGGCCGAAACTGGCCTGGCCATCGTCATCCCGGGCGTCGATGACCGAGGTCCAGTGGCTGGTTACAAGTTCGGCGATCGCCGAGGTTGTTCGCTCAAGCAGGAGGTCAGAGTTCATTGTAGATGGCAATGATGGGTTCCAAGTCACGCTTCAGTGCGGCACGTTGAGAGGTTGTTGCCCTATCCAACCAGCCTGACGATCGGACCCGCGACCACCATCCCACCAGGCGATTCACCCAAGGGATGTGGTTGTCGATCGATTTGTCGGTTTCCGGTTGGCGGGTTTCCTCGGGCTCTAGCATTCGGCCCGAATTGATCGACCGCCGAAGTGCGCGGGTCGATACCGGGTTGCCAGCCGAAACCGATTGGGCCGCAGCATCGAGCCATTCCCGCTGCTCAACGGGTGGCAGCTTGGCAACGACCTTGTGGTGTTCCCAGGAGAGGGTGGCCGTGCGGGACCGGATCGGGATTTTCCTCGAAACGTAAGCGTAATTCAGGAGCGTCGATCGGTCAATTCCGGTGATCCGAACCGCGTCATCGACGATCGCGGTTGGCATTTTTCCCTGCGAGGCTGAAACGAAATGATCCTGCCCGTAGACCAGCCAGTCGCCAACAACAAAGCCGACCGATTGAGCCAGTTCGCCGATCTGCGGCGCGATCGCCAGCCATTCGTCGTAGTCGAGACTTCCATCGAATTTGAGGCCGAGCCTTGAAGCGTTAATTTTCGGAGCAGTCAGCACGAAAAGCCTTTAATTTAAGCTTACAATTAAGTCAAATTGTTTGTGCGGGCCTGCCTGTAGGCATCCCTTGCGGCCAAAGACCTCATCGCCCGGGAAGGAGGCAAGCCGAGGGTCAAGGTCAGGGCGACGCATCGCTTGCTGACCGCCGCCCGAGTCACGCCGTGCCGTTTTGCAATCTCGGTCATGGAGTCGCCGAGGTAGGCTAGGCCGGTGACGAGAGCGAGGCATTCGAGCGAGAGTCGCGGGTTCGAGTCGTGGAGGAGTTCACCAACCATTCGCCGGAGGACGTGGTGGAGCCGGTCGTCGGCTTCGGGTTCCGTTTCGCCGACTTCCTGCGCCTCGCATCGAGCCGCCGGAGAGTCAGCCGCGTCGCCAGACAGGCATCCTCCGGCACGGCCCGGGATCGATGGTTCGGCGACTCCCAAACGCTCAAGCTCTCTGCGCTCTTCGGGCTCCAGCGACCCGACCCAAGCGGAATACGCCTCCCGGTATTCCCGGTCCCGGTCGGCCTGGGTGGCCTCGTAGGAGTTCATGCTTCGCGGAGTTCAGCGGTCAACTCGGCTACCCGAACCTTGAGCCGATCGATCTCAGTCTGGGCTTCCGGCGTATACCTCCGCTTGAGCGTTTTCCGCTCGGGAACTTCGGGATCCTCCGAAACGCGGACCATTTCGTAGTTTGAGAGCCGTTCCCGAACGTTGCCGAGTTGGTCTTTCGCCGATTGAAGGTCCTTCTCGACCTGCCAGCGTTGCCGTTTTGCGGTCGCGGCCTGGCCGGATCCGGGCGCAGGGAGCGATCGATCGGAGGGCGCAACCGAAAACGCTTCGAGCGGAGAACGCCACTGCTCCAGCTCGACCAGGTCGTAAACGCTCGGGAGGAACCGCTTTTCCGTCTTCGGATTCTTCCGGGCAACTTCCGAAATCTGGTCGAGCTTTGCGACAAGGTCCATAGCACTAACGGACCCACCTTGAACCAAACGAACGGCGGAAGCAAGTGCTGGTTGCGAAAATCTTTTTTCAGCCGCCGAGCAGTAGGTCATCAGCGATTTCTGGATGTGTTCAATTGCTCTCGCATCCGCGCCCGCTTGTACTCTCTCTCTATCTTCTCTTTCCTCTTCTCTTTCCGCATGTAGCTCCTGGATGCATGAGCTTGTAGCTGAGCTATCGTCGCAGCTTGTAGCTGAGTTCATTTGGCCGCGATTTCCGCCTGTTTTTCAACCGGGTATTCGCGAACGACAAGATCGTCGCCGTCCCAAAACCACAACCCGCATACCCGATTGACCTCTTCCTTTGTGACCGCAACGACCTGCTGCCACTTGCGGTCCGGCCAGTCTCGACAGTTCACGAGAACACCGCGATTTTCCTGCGAATGGCAGTAGCCGAGAAGGCACAACCAGGTGGCCCGGTCGGTCGGTTCGCAGCCTCGAAAGACCTCGCCTTGGAGAAATTCGGTCCGAATGTTAATCCAGTTCATAAGTTTTCGTTTAGTCAGCTTATAGCTCAGCTACAAACTGAGCTTGTAGCTCAGCTGCCAACTCAGCTAATCAGACTTTGAGCATGGCATCGACCCCGAACACGATACCAGTTACATTCATTAGAGACCTTCAATTTCTCCCAATCGGAAAAGGCGGGATCCGCTCAAGGAGCGAAGTCAGCAGTTCGTAGTCCGCGCAGGTCGGTTCGTAGTCGTCTTCTCCGGCCCGCCAGCAGAGGTTTTCATAGGCCGCGAATTCTCCTTTTGAGAAGGCCAATTCTCCCATCTCGAAAGCGATGTCCACGTGAACAATCGCAGTGTGGATTGTCGAAGGATCCATGCTCGGGTCGCTGCTCATTCGGATG
>RFTN01000064.1 GCA_009923445.1 bacterium | reverse complement strand
GGCGTGGCCTAATTATAAATCTATATATACATGCGTTGACGATTGACGACTGACGAGCGTTGACGATAAACGTGGCTTGACGATTATTGACGATTGACGATTGACGATTTACATGGCTTGACGATTGCTTGACGAGTGCTTGACGACCTGTTGAAAAGTTTTTTGAAAAATAATTCATATTTTTTTTTACAAAAGTGTTGCTTATGTAAAAATCATTCGTACCTTTGCATAAGATTTTGTTTTAACCATTAACCACTTAACCACATGATTACTCTACACCACTTTTTTGACGACTTGATTAGAGCCTATTACTCGAATCAACTCGATTTAGTTAAGCGCACGTTTAACAATTTAACGGACAAGGGCAGATTAGCTCTATTCAACTACATGACTATTGACTGCTACTATGAGGCTATTGATAGCGACATTGACCCCTATCAACTCTACCTTGAAATTTCTTCTCTTTAACCTTTTAAACCCAAAACCAAATGAACATCATCGAATCAACTCCCATCAACCTTGGTAATGACGACTGCGACATCGTGAATGCCTATATCTATCGAACCTCTGATTTGCGTGAATACAAGTTAGTGATTAACTATCCTGTTTCACCGCGGATTACTGACGAGTTCAGTAATGACGAAATTGAGCACTTGTGGTCAGTTCAATACCCACAATGGAATAACATTCTTTTTTCTTTTAACTATTAAACACCCAAACCAATGAAAAACAGCATTAGAGGAATTTTAATTGACCCTTACACCAAAACACTATCCTACACGGATATTGAACTCAATGAGCATGGCGGATGCCTTAAAGGGCTCTATAAGGCCATAAACTGCGACTTAGTTGAACTCGTTAGACTATCTAAAGACCTTGACTTATGGGTTGACGAGGAAGGCTTACTCAAGATTGACGAGGACACAAAGTATTTCCATACTGAGGGTATGTCCAATCCTATCGCTGGTCGTGGCGTTCTTTTAGGCAACAAGCGCACAAAAGAAGGAGTCGATGTCGCCGACTGCCCATACACGATTGACGATGTTTTGAGTAAAATCACATTCAGAGAATTTTCTTTTAACCCATTTTATTAACCCCTTTAACCAAATTTTTTATGAAAACCCAAAATTTTGAAGAGCAAGTAAACTCGCTCACCAACCAACTCATCGAAGAGGCTTCTGTACTAACAGAAGACCCTCTATTGTGCACAAGAGTGGCTATCTACATGAACTCCACAGGAGTTGATGAGATAATGACTGCTTCATTCTTTATTGACGAAGACGATTCTCTTGATGTTTCTTGTCGTAGAAAAGTATCATCATACCTTGACGATAGGGAAGAATTAAGAACCATGGTCTATGCTGAACTTATTAAAAGATATGAATCTCTCGAAAATGGAAACAACTAAGCCAAGGAAGAATAATGTGGTCATTGAAGTGCCACTCAATATGTGCGTATCCGAAATGAACGCACGCTATCGGAAACTTCTTTCCATACCAACGACTAAGGAAGTTTTTATTGATGATGTCTCTAATTGGGCTGCTCGAATCATTCAATCACACTTGACAAGAGCCGATATGCTTGCTGATAACTCTTACGAGCTTGAACACTGCGACATCATTAAACCATTAACCCTTAACCATGAATTGGTAGGGCGCATTAAAGAACATTTCAAACAAACTCATTAAACCAAAAAAACATGAAAGACCAAACTATTAGCGAAGCTTTAGGTATAAGCAACAATGAAAGTGCAAAAATTTACTCTGACATTAGAGAAGTTTTTAACAAAACTGAAACTCATGATGAGGCCATTAAAATCATCATTGAAAAAGTGAAGAACGAGGCTTTTGGAGAGCATGATAGCCCTATTTCAGACTATGAATTTAAGCTATTCTATGCAGCCATGAAGTACGGAAACATTATGATGGTAGAACAAGTAAAAATGAATATGCTCAAAAACTTTTTTAACCCCAACGAAAATGAATAAAATCACTGACAACAAGTTTCCGATTCCAAAAGATGCGATTACGGAACTTGTTAACGAGCTTCCTTATGGAAGTTTATCAAAAATCGCAGAAATGTTTCCACACATGAGTAAGCCTACGGTTTATATGCACGCCAAGCCGGGCAAACACCGATACCGAATTGATATCGTCTTGGCTATGCTCTACACGGCTGAAAATCACCGAAAGATGCTCAAAATAACCGATAAGCTTAAAATGCGCGTCTTTATGGACTCACTCTTTGAACACTACATTGTAACCGATTCTCAAAAAAAACACATCATTCTTAAACCATTCATATTATGAAAAACCTTATTGCTGCATTGTATCATGCAAAAAAAGAATTTCCAACCATTAAGAAGGACATGAACAATCCGTTCTTCAAAAAGAAGTATGCCGACATTAACTCAATCTTAGAGCAAGTCGAGCCAATACTTAGAGCACATGGAGTGCTTATCCTTCAACCTATTGACGAGAACTCAGTATGCACTCAACTCATTCACGTTGAGAGCGGAGAGATGATGACCTCTTGCATAGCCTTGACAAACGGAGTAAAAGCTCAAGACCTCGGTAGCGAGATAACATACTTCCGTAGATACTCACTCCAATCACTCTTAGCCCTACAAGCTGAGGATGACGATGGCAACCTTGCATCTGGGCGAGCAACACCTCCACAAGCCACTCAGCAAGCACCACAACAAGCACCACAAGTCCAAGTTGTGAATGAGAGTAGCCCAAAAGCAACACCAAGCCAAGTGGGAGAGATGAATGCCCTATGGAACATCGTTAAAGAGAAGTCCTCAAGCTCACTCATGCCAATCGTTAAGAAGTTTGGTCTATCACCTACCCATAAACTTAACGACTTGACCTTCACTGAAGCCGTTGATTGTATCAATATCCTTGACGCGATAGTATCTAAAATCAAATGAATAGAGAACTTCTTTCAGCGGATATATCCAAGGCAGATATAGAGCTGTTCACTGAATCCATTGTTTCAAAAGTGTTCGATGGAGACCTTGACCCACTATCGGTACACATTCGTTCTAAGGCGGTTATTAAGGCTTTAGAGGCGATTGTTTCTAAGACCGAGGAACTTGCACGAGACAACGCCCAAAAGTACGGTGAGAAGTCTTTTAACGCTTATGGAGCGAAGGTAGAACTACGCGAAGGCTACGACACCCCTGACTTCTCTCAAGATGACGTTTGCTTGTCATTGACCGCTAAACTCAAAGCAAGACAAGAGATGCTCAAACAAGCATTCCGATTGAACGGTAAGGCTATGATAGTTGACCCTGATACCGGTGAAGTCGTGCCTGTGATGCCAGTAAAATCAACTAAATCCACTATTTCTATAACTTTTCAAAACCCATTAAACCTTTAACCCCAATTATTATGAACAACAATCAAAGAAAACCAAGAACCATTGACTACGATAAGTATCGTAAAATCTTCTCTGAAATCTACCTTAACTGCTGGAAGTCCGATGGCTTCAACCAAGCAAGGCTTAGAGACATCTTTATCAACCATCAAGTTGACTGCTTTTACTCAACTAAGGTCATGTACGATATGGGCATCCTAACCACCGTTGATGATGGCATATTTAGGAAGTCCCCACTGATTGCATGGAGTGCTGGTATGCCGGATGACAACATGATAACCGAAGTCATTGAGCGCGTTCAGCTCGTAAGGCACGAAAAAGGTAGCGACATGAGAGAGAAAAGGAAGGCAGAACGTATTGCCGCTCGTGCTGCTCGCAAGGAAGCAGATGTTGCCCAAAAGCAAGAGCCAATACCTGATACCCTCTCTGAGTACCAAGCCATATTTGAGGAGAACGACCTTGCCCAAGACCCATTGACCAAGGTAGATCATTCTATTGTCTGGTGCTTGAAGTTCGGAACTGAAAAGCAATATTTCTCCGCCTTCGGCTTCGAGGTGATGAGGCAAATCGGGAGAATCTTAGCCACTGAAACCATTAAATAAACTAATGTTACCTTCAAATGACACCATTAGCCTACAAAGTATGGCTGGCAGGGCTGAGCCTTGCTAACCTTTACGTCGAGCAAGCCAACTGCGAGTTGGTGATGCGCATCGCTATGAACCACACCGTCC
>RFTN01000063.1 GCA_009923445.1 bacterium | reverse complement strand
TGCCAGGCGTACCCCTTGGCGGCGAGGTCGTCGGCGTCGATGACGGTGCCGGTCGACACCAGGGTGCCGGTGTCGTCGAGAACTGCGAACCACGTTTCGGTGTCGCTCATGACAGGGACTCCCTCCAGTAGACGGTGACGTCGCTGTTGCCGGTGCCAACATTGCGACGAACGGCAAGGCGGGTGCTGGCCGACCAAACAAAGGGTGGCAGGAACGCAATCGGCTGAAGCGATCCAGACATCGAAGGGAACAGACCTGTGGCGCTGACCTCTGAGCCTGCAGCACCGAAACCGAACTCGACGGAGCCAGTGCCAGACGTCGAGGCCGAGGTGCACTGATACCCGATTACGTACGCGCCCCCCGCTTTGGGTGGCGTCGCTGCAACCTCGAACCATGTGCTATTCGAGGTGACTGTCACCGTTGATGTGGCACCGGCTTCGACTTGGATTCCGGCATATCCCGAAATGCCGTGAAGTGTGACCACGCTCCCCGATGGCAAGCTATTTGTCGGGCGCACAGCTAGTCGCGTTCCGCTGGCGGCATAGACGCCGAAGGGCAGTTCGTACCATGTGGCCGACGAGTGACTCGCGAAGTTGTCTGAGCGATGCTGAGCCTGCGCTCTGATGACTTCTGAACCCGCAGCACCGGTGCCGACAGCAATGATGTCGCCGGTGCCGCTGAATGATGGGGTCAAGATGGTCAGTCCATAGAAGAGAGTGTTCGATCCAAGCGATGCGGTCACCTGCGTCCACGATGCGCCAGTCAGTGCGCCGGCATAGGAGACGTTCGTCGCGTTGCTGGCGGAACCAACCGCTAGCGGATTTGGAACGCCCGCAAACGCAACCAACGACCAGGCTGCGCCATCCCACACCTCGAGCGTTGAGGCGTCGATGCGATAGGTCACCATGCCGGCCGTGGGGGCGGGAATGGCAGCGCCGCGCGCCGCTGCGCTGGCAAACACCATCACCGACTGATCTGCGAGATACGCATTCACGTCGGCCGACGTCACGCGCTCAAAACTCGCCCATTGTTTCCGTGGCATTGCCCCCCCTAGACCCAGCTCATGCCGTTGTAAACGGTCAGCTTCTTGATGTCCTTGCGCCAGGCGACTCGGCCAGCAGTAGGTGACGGAATCTGAGCAACTAAGTCGGCGCCACTATCAACGACGATCACCATCTGATCGGCGAGTCGGTTCAGGTCCGACCGAGGAACGACGTTCCCGGCGGTAGCGACGTAGCGGCCACCGGTGAAGGTGCCGGCCGCATCGGTCAGCGCCCAGCGATCGAGCTGCGCCAACTCCACATCATCGAACGTGAAGAACCGGTACCTCGCCGCCGACCCGAGCCGCAACGTCGTCGACCACGTCCGGTCGGCGCTGACAGTGTGCGAGATGCCCCGCACCCAACACGACTGCGTGAACGTCCCGCCACCGATCGGCGACAGGACCACGTTCACCCGGTCGCTGACATCGAGCGCCAACGTCGGGCCCACCAGCGCCGACGACGCCCGCGGCAACACCGACAGCGAATCGACCCGCAACTCCGGCTCAGACAGCACGTAGAGCGCCAGCGACGCCCACGCATCAGCAGCCGCCTGCGTCGAGAACGGCAACTCGGTCGCCGACAGGCTGGCGGCCACATCGGCGGTGTACTTCGTCGCCGAGGCGTTGTCGGTCAGCGTCGTCACCGTCGGCGAACCGGCCAGCGCGTACTGCACCTGATTCACCAGCGAATCGTCGTCGTAGACGACAGCGATGTCGGCGAACTCGAGGCCGGTGCCGTTGTCGCTGAACGTCGCCTCGGCCGCACCGCTCAACGCCTCGACGAACGTGCGGAACGTCACCACACCAGCAGGCGACACCCACACATCACCGACCTCGGCATCGACCACCTCGGTAATCAGATCCCACGCCGAGCCGCCATAGGTCGTCGCCGCCAGAACGGCACCACCGGCAGACAGGTCACGCAACGCCGTCGGCCAACCGACAGCATCGAGGATGCGAGCGATCCGCTGCGACACCGTGTCACCGGCACCGACAGCGACAGCCAACTGGGCGAGGTTGCGTTGCGACAGCACACTTACCGCATCGGCCATCGACAACGTCACCGTCGCATCGAGACCCGACGACAAGAACGCCATGTCGATCTGCACGACACGGCCTGTCAGCACCTCCACCATCGACACACCGTTGCTGCACGTGATCCGCGCCGGGGTGCCCGTGTACAGGTCGGTGTTGATCGACGGGTCGTACTGGCGACTGCGGTTGGCCAGCGTCACCGACGCCGTACCCGCCTCGGTCGCCCGAGTGATACCGCCCGTCGCCCGCGACCCGCGATCGACCGACAACTCCCGCACATCGGCAGTCACGTCGGTCCAGGTGCGGAGAAACAACTCGACCCGCCACTCGCCAGCAGCGAGCAACGGCAACGCAGCGACATCGGGCTGGCCGACGATCGACGGGTCGAACGACACCGGCGAACCGACCAGCGCCTGCATCGACGGCGCATCGACGCCGACGAGCTGCGGCCGACCGGCCAGCAGCATCACTCCTCCCAGACGACGTAGACGTTGAGGGCGCTGGCTGTGGCGGCACCGAAGTTCCACAGCACGAGACCGGCGGTGCCGGCCGGGCCGGCAACCAGATCATCGAACTGCCAGATGACACCGGCACCGATCGTCGCCGGGAGAGCCCAGCGACGCATCGAGTTAGCGATCGTCACCGTCGGCGCCGTCGACCACGCTCGACGCCGTCGCAGCGTTGTTCGAGAACCCGATCTCGCGGATCCGCACCCGGCTCGATGCGCCCGCACGGATCGTGCAGAACGCCGCCGACGCAGCTGCCGCCGACGTGGTGGCGCTGATGTGGTACTTGGCCATTGCTTGCCTCCCTGATTACGCGCGCCAGCTCGTGCCGTTGCGCCGCTCGTACTGCTGGATCGCTCGCACCACCGATGCCCCGTCGGCACCTGGCGGCATGTTGATGGTGACGTTCGTCGCCGGGCCCGACGTCGTCGTGGTGGACGTCATCGACGCCCGCAACTTGGCGAGCCGCTCGGCTGCGTTCGCCGCGTCGATGCGTGCCTTCAGCTTCTCCTCCTCGGTCCGCCGCGAATCGAGGCCGACCATGTCGGAGATGAACTGCAGCCGTTGCGCCTCGAGTTCGGCGAGACGCACCTCATCGGCCGAGGCGGCATTGCCACCACCGCGACCGCCGCCACCTTCAAGCGTCTGCAGTTGCCGCCAGATCGCCAGGTACTGCTGCGAGTACTGCTCGTAGGCACCGAGGCGGCCCGTCAAGTAGCTCTGGTAGTCCTGCAGCGACAGCTGGCCCATCTCGTACATCGCGGCCATGATCTGGTCGGTGCGCCTGATCTCGTCGTCGGCGGCCTTCTGCTTCGCCGCCTCATCGGCAGCGGCCTGGCGGGCCTGCTCGTCAGCGAGACGCTGCGCCTCCCTGGCGGCCGCCTCCTGCTCACGCTGCTGGTTGCGGTCGATCCCGTTGATCTGCCGCCAGATCCGCATGTAGTCGTCGGAGTACTTCTCGAACTCGCCGAGCCGGGTGGCCAGGTAGTCGCGGTACTCCTGCTGCGAGATGTCGCCGGTCTCCGCCATCGCCGCCATGAGGCGATCCTCGGACGTGCCGCCACCACCGCCACCACCACGGGTCGACACGGTGCGCGTGATGCCCGCCGAGGACGACGCACGTACCGACGGTGCCGACGGTTGCGACACCGTCGCCGACTGCGCCGACATGCCGGGGCGCAGCGACACGATCCGGTTGCGGTCGTTCTCGTCTTTCGGCTTCGGTGTTCCCGGCACGGTGCCCGCACCGCTCTGGCCGGGCATGGCGGGCACGCCGATACCTGGCGGAGCCTGCACACCGCCGATCGACACCTGCGTGTCGATGTAGGCGGGGATGTCGCGAAGAGCAGCGATGTACTCGTCGATCAGGATGCGCAGCGGCGAGCCGGGTTCCAGCGTGTCCGACAGCGCCTGCAGCGATTCGATCTGGCGCAGCGTGCCATCACGGGAGTCGAGCGCTGCGCCACCGAGGGTGGCGTACGCCTCGCTCGCCTTCAGCACCGAATCGAACTGATCGTCGGCAGATGCCTTCGAGTCATCCAGCGATTCAGCGAGCGCCTTCACGGCATCGCGATAGT
>RFTN01000062.1 GCA_009923445.1 bacterium | reverse complement strand
ATACATCGAGAATTTAAAACCGAAGTATAAATACTTACCTCTAGCCGTGAAGGTCATGAACTTAGTTTTTGGTTAATTATTGTAGGTAGAATGTTTTTGAGATAATCAACGTCAGTTTTCTTTTGACGATTAGCGATGTCAAGAGCACAAAAAATATTGATACGATCGTATTGATCTATAATTCCTCTCTTTCTCCACATTTCAATTGGAGCCAGTGGAAGACGTTCAAACAAACCAGAACTAAGCATACTCGCTATGGAAGAAAATTTTTTCCGCATGGAATTGTAATCAAATAGAGGCTCATGTCTTGGTGAGAAATACTGGAATGATGCATCGATAGAATTAATTTTATTTTTTTGCGACAAACTAGCGAAAAATTTTTTCAACAAATCAAAATTCAGAAGTTCAATGACAAACCCCAAGTTCACGAAAATCTCAAGATGAACATTTTGCTTGTTGCTGTCAGTAAAATACGGATAAATCACGAAATAATTTCTGAACAAACCCATTTCTCTCGCTAACTGCAACAAATCTTGAAACTTTTGCTTAGAGTTTTTCCAACTACCAACAATCAAGGCTTTTGTGTATTCTAACTTCGCATAAAATTGCTTTTCCATAACTACAGCAGGCTTTCTAATTGGCTGGATTGATTTATGATCCAACCAATCTTGTATGTTAATTAAATGATTAAATGTAGACAATTCGATATCAAACAAAATAGAATCAAGCATGTGAGTCGCTCCCCTTTCGTGTATCTCTCTCGCCAAATTATGCTCTAAATCAAATTCTTGACCATATGACGAGGTTTTTAGACTTTGCATAAACTTAATAATTTAACATGTTGATGTCATTGTAATTAATTTCATATACAAGTCTAGCAACTATCAGTTGAGTAACATCACATATCTTTCATTCTGTATTTTGACAAACTAAAATTACCCTGATATCGAGAGTAATTGTGCATCACTTCATCTCTCCCACCTCCTGCACACAACAATTTGTAATTTTTAATTGTCACTCCAACATGACTGTAAGTACCATCTCTACTTTTAACCTCCCACTCTAAATTGTTCACAAACTCCTGTGTAAACAATGGAACGTAAACAGAATTGATGTAATTTGTCTCATATTGTGCATAATATGTAGTTTTGTTGCTATGTAAAATGCCACGCTTCTTAAAACGTTTAATCAATCTTGTAAAATATTTTTTTACTTTTTTTACCCAAGATTTGCCACAAAAAAGCTCGATAATCGCTTCAAATTCTATTGCAGGCATAATGATAATATCATCGCATTCATCCTCAGCATTCTTAAAGTTTTCCTCACCAAACATATTTAAAACAAATTGCTCCTCCTCAGGTACAAAAGTTTTATCTTTCATGTAATTTTTATACGCTTCAAGCTCACCTTCACTTTTGGTTGATAAAATCAAAATATTTTCTATAATACCTTTCTCTTCATACTCCTTGTAAACTCTATACATTTGTCGCCAAAATTCTAAAACAGGAAATTTGAATAATCTCACATCATTTTCATCATCCTCATCCCTAGCTGTAAACAAATCACTTTCAAAAACTCCATTTCTCTCCCAAAAATCTCTATTGTTATAAAATTCTTCTGACGGCAATTGAAGCAAATATGGTAATTTATCAACGCAAATTTGCCACATTCTTCTCTCACTATCATTATCATATGTATTGATGAAATTGTTTGAAGAAGACAAAATGATATTACGCCTAATTTTGTATTCCGAAATTTCTTTAAATTTTGGGATAAAAGTATACAACGATTCATCTAAAAAAGATTTCTTTTCATCATTGCTTCCTTTTAAATTCCCTTCATCGATGATTAAGCATGGGGCTTCAAATGATACCTTTACTTCATCTTTATTCTTGATGTCTAGAGCTTTCATGGTTTGTGACCATCGATATCTTTTTCCATCGCAAAATACCTCAAACAAACTCTCGCAAAAAGTTGATTTTCCAACAGAATTATCCCCCACAAATCGTAATTCTCCTTTAATACGCCTACCTTTATCATTTGTATTTTCTAACATGTAAGGTAAACCCAACAACGCTTTAAAAATCATTGTTTTTTGTAAAGCAATGTTTATACAATGTTCTTGATGAGAAAACCCAATATTGTTTAAGAGCCATAGCAAAAGAGGTGGAAATTTTAGGGAAGAAAAATTGTCATGGAATTTTTTTTGAATTATAAGATTATTAATAGGCTTTTTTTTGATTTCATCTAACATATGAATAAATGTTCGTTTTTCAAAATATTCCATCATCAACGTTTCAACATTTTTGGTAGATAAATTATGCCAGCCTGCATACATTAATTCCGCTTGTATAGAAGATGGGAAAAGTGTTAATGCGTTATCACCCTTCATAAATCGCAATAAACCATATTCTCCATGCACCTTACCCGTCATAATGTCTCGCATCAAAAATGCTTCTTTGGATTCAAAAAAAGATCTGATATTAACCCAAGTATTTTCAGGTGTAATACTTTTTACATTACCCTCTTTGTCATATCTCACCTCACTTATCGCTTCAAAATGTTCAGACAACATCATGTCTTGCAATCTTGTTTTTTGAAAAATACATTCTTCCAATAGGTTGCGTATAGTAGATCTAGATTCATTTTTCATGAGATCGTCATACCAATCAGTTATATCAGCCCCCCTACCTAATTTTTCTATATTTGTTAATCGAACGATATAAAAATGCTTCAAAAAACCCCTAGCTTTGATGAATAAATCTTTGCGATGCTTATATCCTGCCGTATCATTATCACCTAAAAAATAAACACAATCAGTTTTTTTAGCTATCATGTAAAAAACCAACATTTTCCAAAAAGTATCACCTGTTTTTAGAGAGATTGGTAGACACCTTGACCCAACTAATGACTTAATGGTCTCAACGTCTTTCTCACCCTCAGTGATAATAATTATTCTTTTGTCATTTGCATCTTTCATCCATTCAAATAACGCCATAAAATTGTATGGGAAAACAATCAATTCCCCTTTCTCAGAGATTGCTATTTTGTCTTTTTGCTGATATACTAATCTAAATTCTTTTTCGCCCTTTAGGTTTCTCAATACACATTTGGCGAAGGGTTTAATACTGGTATATCCTTTCAAAGGATTTTCTAGGTTCAAATTAACTTCCTGCAAAAAAACTCCAAAACGTTTTACATCCATGAAATCAAAATAATAAATTTCTTTTTCTGATACAGAGTAAGACGGATAAAAAGATTTCAATGTATTTAAAGCGCTATCTACAAACGAATAATTTTTTTTTTCTTTTTCAGAAGGCGAAATGCCAAGAATTCGATAAATTTCTTTTCTGCTATGCCCTAATTCTTCTAAAAAATCAATCATTGTCCCACCGAAATTGCAACGAAAACAATGCAGTAGAACTTTTCCTTGGGTTTTATCCATAGACAAAGATGCCTGTGAGCCAGTACACCCCCTCCGAAAACAGGGTAAATTACCATGATTTCGGGCGTCGCACCCTGTAAATGTCGCATAAATCCCCCTCGAGAAATCGAGGGTTAAGTCACTGTATTTCATATTTTTTGCTTCAAAATCATAAAATAGCAACATTTTTGCTAGTTTTCAAGAGCTTTTAGGAGAGTTCTATGCAAAAAAATCATATTTTTGTAAAAGTAAATTTTTTTTAGAATAAAAATTTTTGCTACGCTACTTTTTAAAAAAGTAGTAAAATAATATATATATTTTATTATATATCTATCTATATCTATATCTATTTACAGGGGTAGAATATGTCGAAAGTATACCACACCATACAAGACCTCTTCCCCCTTGTCAAGTAAATTTTCAGCAAAAAAAGAAATGACATAGGTCAAACCCCCTAATTCCTCATTTTTGCCGACTCTTCATCAAAAATTGAATAAAAGGCTAGTGCCAAGCTTACGCTTGGACAAAATAAAAATCCTTTAGGAAGGGGCGATGGATAAAGAGAGATATATTTTAATCGAACGGAAATGCCCTTTCTAATGAGTTTTACCATCTCGGTAATGGTTTTCATTAAGAAAAAATAAACCCCTCTAGAAACGCAAGAAAATCAGTTTTGAATTATATTTCGCTATTTTCTTGCCATTCAATTCTTTTCTCATTAATATTCTTTTTATCCTGCTCTTTCA
>RFTN01000061.1 GCA_009923445.1 bacterium | reverse complement strand
ATACAATGTAATGCCAGAAGACCTACCAGCAGCCATAGAACAACAAAAGCAGCAAGACGCACAATCGTTACAGCCTGGCGCAAAAACAACGGATATCAGCAACGACCTTCCAGGCATCCCTAACATATTTGACCGTAAAGAGCAGTTGATAAGGAATTATCGGTTCAAACATGGCATGACACCGAATGAAGCAGGTCAACAAGCTGAAAAAGATTTAGCTGCTGAACGACAAATGAATAAACCGATTATTGATTCGTTATCGGCTGCGAGGACAAGAGCTGATACCTTAGAATCGATAGCCAGCAAAGCTAAAACAGCAATGACGAAAGCTGGTGAGACCGGAGGGTTACCACTTTTTGCTGGTATTCGTGATTTATTATCCCAGGTTTATCAGATGGTACCAACAAGCGGGGGAGCCGAAGAAGCTCAGCAAAGAGCTGCTACAAGTCAATTAGCGAGTGTTAAATCCGAAGTAAGCTCACTATCGAAATCCCCTGGAGCGGTATCAGATTTTGAAAGTCAAATGTACATAGGTTCTGGACCTAACGAAAGCAAAACACCACAAGAAAATGCTGCGATAATCAAAAACATGGAAGTTTTTGCAGACCTAGAAAGAGAATATGCAAACTTCATGGAAAGATACGTTCAAGCTGGTAGTACCGTAGGTGCCAATGAAATATGGGAGCAGTACAAAAGGAACGAAGTATTTCCTAATGGCATGATTAACTACAACAAACGCTCATTCAAGGATTGGTACAATCGAAGTGCTGGAACTACCACACCGACCGATGAAGCAGCTAAATTGCAGCGGTTAAAAGAGGTACAGCAGCAAATTGCAGAATTGAAGGCAAAAATGGGAGCACAATAATGTCAGAAACAGACCAGCTCTTAGCAGCAGCAGAAGCAGAATTAGCAGCTTTGCAATCTCAAGTATTGCAACAACCGGAGCCTAGTTATGGCTTAAAGCAAGGACTTTATGATGTTGGTGTAGGTACCGCTAAATCGTTTGCTGGACTTCTTGATTTAGCTTCTCTTCCATTCGTATACGGAGCGAACAAACTTGGACTCCCGACCGAATATGGACCCTTTACTAGTGAATTAAAAAAGGAAATCGCAGCTTCTACCCCAGCATTACAAACTTTGGGAATTCAGCCAGAAACTGACGTGCAGGAATATGTCCAATATGTAACCCCTATGGGGGTTGGCAATGTTGCAACAAAAGGTGCTGCGCTTAAAGCTTTATTAAAAGAAGCCGCATTAGGGACAACAGCTTATGCGGGTGGACAAGTAGGTAAAGAAACTATCGGTGGTCCCTACGGCGAATTGATAGGTGCTTTGAGTGCACCTGCTGCTATTTTAGGTGGTAAAGCTTTGGCAACAAAAGCATTGTCTCCTTTGGCACCAGCCATAGAAAATGCAGGTTTAGGATTACAAAGAAAAGCTTTGGGAACACGAAAAAGTGATTATACCCCAGCTAAAAATGCTATTATAGAAACGATAGATGGCGATTTTACTACTCAATTAAAAGAAAGCATGAATACTCTTATTAAGGATGGCACACTGGGTAAAAGTGTTAATCCTGAACAGGTGTATCCAAGGTTACAAGCCGCTAAGGAAGCAACAGAAAATTCAATTCAAAACGTATTAAAAACGACAGAACAAACAGTGGGTCCTGTTCCTGCGCCTCAATTTGAAAAAACATTAGATTACATATCTAAAAATATAGCTGCTGACCAAGTAGATAATTATTTAAACCAAGTTATAGAATTCACCGATGCTTTAAAGCGGGAAGGCAAAGGTAGTTTAGTTTATTTAAATCAACAAAAGAAAATTATTGGGGAGAATTGGAAAAACTCCCCACAATCTGATCCAGGGTTTTGGAGAGCTTTTTATCGAGATATAAAATCTCACATTGAACGATATGCACCCGAGGTTAAAGATTTAAATAAACGTAAACAAGATTTAATTGTTGTAAGTCCCGTCATTGAAAGAGGAGTAAAAGCTGCTGGAGCAGCCGAGGATTTGGGGCGAATACAACAATTATTAAATACTACTGGAGGCGCTGGATTAGTTGGTGGATCGATTTTAGGAGAGGTAACAGGAGCTGGCATTGGTGCAGGTGTAACTGGCGCTTTAATGTTACGAGCTTTAAGCAGTCCGAAAGGACAAGGAGTATTAGGCAGAGGTTTAACTAAGCTAGGGGAATCTGTAAAAACGCCTGTTAAGTCCGAAAAATTAGCGGGCACAGCTCGTTTATTAAACGAGGAAGAATTTGCAGCCGCACAACCGTTCGTTCATGGGACGACAGCTGCTGGTGTAAAGGCTATCGAAGGTTACGGGGGATTTATTCCCAAAACAATAAATTATTCGGTATTAGGCAAAGGGACAATTTACGCTGCTAAGCGAAATGCTTGGTGGTTTGATCCAGAAAAATTAGCTGGAAGTAGAATGTGGGACATTTCCGAATCACAAGTCCCTGTTTATTTAAAACCTGAAGCCAAAATCGTTACTGTTAATTCTGCCAAAGACATGGATCAACTTGCTAGCAGAATTGGAATGACAGGAGACGAATTAGTAAAAAAATTAGATTATGATGGAATCACAAGAAATCGAAAGTCTGATAAAGCAGCATCGCAACTAAAACAGAAGTTAATCGATGCAGGAGTAGATGCAATTAATATAACTGAAACTGGCGCAGCAAATACTTTTGGGAAAATACTGGGGAAGGCTAGGGAACCGCTTGCTTTACAAAATAAATTAAATTTATTTTTATCTGGATTACAAGATAAATTGCAGTATGCGCAACGAGAATTTGGTGGAGAACAACTTGCAATTTTAAATCCAAAAATTGCAGAGCCAGCTAGCATTGCATACAAACGACTGCTCAAAGAGAATCCCGAAGCTTTGATGAAAATAACGCCTGAGGAATTTTCGATTCTCCCAGAGGAGTTAAAAACGCAAATAGCGAAATTTGTTCAAGGTAAGCCTGGAAGTATATTAGCGAAAACCTTGGGCGCTACAGGTGGCGAGATTGCTACTGAGCAAAATGCAATGCCAGAGAGTACAGCTGCTGTACCAACAGGCGATGTTGATACTGCGCTACTAGAGGCAGAACAAGAGTTACAAAGACTCTTAGAGTTATCCAATCAATCCGCTGCCAATATTCCTACGGGCGCTAAATACGCTCCCAAGGAGCTAGTTAAAGCCGTAATGCAGGTAGAAAGCGGTGGCAATCAGGCAGCAGTTAGCCCTAAAGGGGCACGAGGCATGATGCAGCTAATGCCTCCTACAGCTAAGGAATTAGGCGTAAATCCCAACAATCCAAAAGAGAACATTGAGGGAGGTTCTAGGTACCTTCAACAAAACATCAGCCGATTTGGTGATACTAAATTAGGTGTAGCTGCCTATAACATGGGACCAAATGCGTTAGCTAAAGCCTTAGACAAGTCCGGTGCTGAATCCTGGGAACAGCTACTAGCAGCTGACAAACGAGGCAAAATAGACCTCCCAGAAGAGACAAAGAACTACGTTAAGAAAGTCATGAATTTAATGGAGCGATAATATGGCATGGTCATCAGGTTCATTTACTAGGGTTAGGGGCAGTGCCTCCTGGACTACGGACTATAATAACAACACAGGCATAGAGCCAGGTTTACATGACACTAACGACCAGGACTTAGCCGTAGGTATCAATAACTGTATCGCTAAAGACGGCCAGAACGCTGCTACGGGAAATTTAGATTTAGGTGGCAATAAATTAACCAACGTGGGCAATGCCACTAATGCTCAGGATGCGGTTACATTGTCTCAGGCTCAGGCTGGGATTGATACACAAGGGACTGGACTAAGTATAAATGCTACACGATTCAGTAATGATGCAAATGGACCGCAAATCAGTCTGAGAAAATCAAGGGGTGCAACCGTTGGAACAAACACGATTGTACAAAATAATGACAATTTAGGTTTCCTTGTGTGGTCCGGTGCTAACGGTACGGGATATACCTCCGCTGCTTCAATTAACGCAGCAGTCGATGGCACTCCAGGCGCATCAAATGACATGCCAGGGCGGTTATTATTTTCTACTACTGCCGACGGTTCCGGAACATTGAGCGAGCGCATGAGAATTGATAGCTCCGGCAGGGTAGGTATTGGCACTGGAGTACCTTTAACAAGAACCACTGTTGTTGGAGCAGGGCAAGATGGCGCTATTACTGACGCTGGTAATAAAGAAGCTGCTTTAAGGGTAAGTGC
>RFTN01000007.1 GCA_009923445.1 bacterium | reverse complement strand
ACTACCGAGTTTCTACCTTCAAAAAACGTATTGATGCGGGGGACTGGGATGGTGCGGCTACAGAGTGCGTTAAATGGAACAGGGCTGCTGGTCGCATCCTCCCCGGACTTACCCGCCGCCGTGCGGCAGAAGCTGCGCTGATGAGGTGAGGAATGTCCCTGTTAAGATTATTCCTGAAGCCGGGAATTGATAAACAAAACACAGAATACGGCGCTGAGGGCGGATGGATCGATGGCGACTACATCCGGTTCCGATACGGTCTGCCTGAGAAACTAGGCGGTTGGACGTGGTTTAATGAAGAACCCGAATATCTTGTAGGTCTCCCAAGTGATGTTTTTACGTGGAATGATTTGCAAGGTATTCCTCATTTGTTAGTGGGCACCACCGCAAAACTTTATGCTTTTTTTGGTGGAACTTGGTTCGACGTTACGCCTCTTCGTTCAACCACCGCAGCAGGAGATGTGACTTTTGCTGCTTCCAATGGCAGCAATATTGTTACGGTAACGGATACTGCACACGGTGCAATCGTAGGTGATTTTGTTACTTTTAGCGGGGCAGTTGGTTTAGGCGGAGTGGTTACTGCGGCTTTTCTTAATGCACAGTTTCAAATTTTAACGGTCCCTACAGCAAACACCTATACAATTCAAATCGGAGTTACGGCTAATTCAAGCGATTCGGGCAACGGAGGCGCATCAGTTGTTGGTGCATATCAAATTAACGTTGGACAATTAAACTCCTTTCAAGACCTTGGTTGGGGCACAGGAACATGGAGCCTGTCTTCTTTTGGCACGCCTCGCCCTTCTTCGGCTTCTCTTACATTAACTTCTCGTGTTTGGCAATTAGATAACTTTGGAGAAGACGTTGTTTGTCAACTCGTCCAAGGAAGGATCTATCTTTACGATACAAGCAATCCCACTTTTCGAGCAACCGCTGTAAACGGTGCTCCAACAAAATCAACTTTTTCTTTGGTATCAACGCCGGATAGGCATTTGGTTTGTTTGGGAACAGAAAGCACAGTTGGGACATCAAGCACCTATGATCCCATGTTTGTTCGTTTTTCTAATCAAGAGGATATTACTAGTTTTACTGAAACTGCAACTAATACAGCAGGTGGGCAAAGACTCACGGACGGAACCTTTATTATTAGTGGCATTCGATCGCGTGGCCAGATTTTAATTTTTACCAACAGTGCTTTACATGGTATGCAATACGTTGGACCGCCGTACACTTTTAGTTTTCAACAGTTGGGGGCTAATTGTGATTGTATAGGGCCTCATGCTGCGGTTGATGTTAACGGCATTGCCTATTGGATGGGCATCAATGCGTTTTATGCCTTTGATGGTACAGTCAAAAAACTTGCTTGCACGGTTCAAGATTATGTATTCAAGGACCTTGAGTTTCGTCAAGGAAACAAGTTTCATGCAGGCGTCAATTCTCAATTTAACGAAGTAACGTGGTGGTATTGTTCAATAGGCGCAGAGTTTCCTAATCGCTTTGTTACCTACAATTATCTTGAAAACACGTGGCATGTTGGAACAATGCCTCGCACTGCGTGGAGTGATGTTGGTACTTACAACTATCCCGTCGCTACAGAATACTTTGAAGACAGTACCGAAACTCCTGTAGACGGTGTCATTTATGGGCTCACAGCGGGCCGTGGTGCGGTGTACTTGCAAGAAATTGGGGTGAACGGGGTTGATGATAATGGCCAAACGGCAATTACTTCATTTATCAAATCAGGTTATTTTGACATTGGTGATGGCGATCAGGTGATGTATATGAAGCGGTTTATCCCTGATTTTAAGAATCAAGTGGGCGATCTAACGGTGCATTTGCTTTTGCGTTACTACCCGCAAGAGACTGCCAACCCAAGCTCTCTTGATCCATATATTATTTCTCCGACCACTAATAAGGTTGACACACGTGCTCGGGGCAGACAAATTAGTCTACGCATCGAGAGTGACGATCTAAATAACAATTGGCGCTATGGCACGATGCGTGTTGACATCCAGCCCGATGGGTCGCGATGAGCAAGATATTTAACGTCAGGCTTCCAAACGCCTCTCAGCAATACAGCCCAGAGCAATTCAACCAGCTCATTCGATCGCTTGAACAAGTTGTTCTTCAGCTTAATAACACCTACGGTTCCGTGCCGGATCAAAACCAAGCAGCAGCGCTTAATTGGTTTGGCCCTACGCCCGGAGGATCGGGGTTTTCTGCCGGAATCCGTGGAGCCCAAATTAGTAATGGGATTGCATTACCTTATGCAATGATTGTTTCTGAAACGGATCAGACAAATGGAAGCATAACCGCAGAAAACCTTATAACCTACGATAGTGTTTCTCCTGCCAATGGCATCAGCGTAACTAGTAATAGTCGTATTAAAGTACCTTGTGCCGGAAACTATCTTGTTACTTTTACTCTTCAAGTAACCAATCGTGGTACAAGTGCCGCAGAATTTGAAGTGTGGTTCAAAAACACCGGAACAAACATCGCCTTAACCAACACGCGTTTTGACATTGCCGCACGTAAAAGTGCCAATATTTGGGCGCATATTGTTCCGGCAATCACAGGTATTTTTACCATTAACAATCCGGCAACCGAATATCTTGAAGTTGCATGGTGGTCCGATAGCCTTGATGTGTATTTAGAGCACTATGCAGCAGGAACTTCGCCCACTCGGCCAGAGATCCCTTCGGTTATTTTAACCATCAACTTTGTTTCGGCTTTTTGACATGGCCAATAAATATTTTCGAGACGTTTTGACGCCCGCTGCTAATACAGAATCGGTTCTTTACACAGTACCTGCGGCTAATGCTGCGACAGTAGCGTCTTTACGTGTCACAAACCGCAATGCAAGCAGCGCCACCTTAAATGTAAAGCTTTATCCAGCAGGCGGTGCTACGGGCTATTCATTGCTTAAATCGTACGTGCTGCCTACCAACGCCACGATGGACGTGTTCAGCGGCGTGCCGTTGAACATGGAAGAGACTGACGAGCTTAAAGTTGAATCAAGTGTAACAACCGTTGACTTTGTCATCTCCTACTTAGAGATGGACAGGAACTAGGTGAATCGAGCATAATTACGCCATCTTTCGCGTCCTTTCCCGACGCGGGTCCATGGGCCATGGCTAAATAGGAAAGGTATTTATATGGAAGAAATGCAAGGCATTATGGCATTGCCCGAGGCTCAAGAGCCTATGGGCATGGCTCCTGAACAGTCGGCGATTTTTGAACAAATTCGTCAAAACGTTCCACGTCCAGAGATTACACAAGAGCTTTTGTCCGCTGGTGAACAAGCTGACCCACAAGCGGTAGCGGAGTTCAAACAAGAGCTTGCAGGACTACAGCTCACGCCTGATGAACTAGGCAAGCTTAATATGATGGTTGATGCCATTTTGGCCTCGCCACAGGATTATGCAAGTCTGCGGCGTGCTTATCTTGCAGAGGGCATATCAGAAGATCTTTTGCCTGAGCAGTTTGATCCGGCATTTTTTGCCGCTTTGAATATGGCCCTTGATACCATTGCCATGAACCCTGCTCCACGGCCCCCGATGCAAATGGCCATGGGCGGTGTTGCAGACCTTGCTGCTTACGGTCGCAATGGCGACACGATGCTTGCACATATCACACCGCAAGAAGCAGCGATGCTCAAGCGCATGGGCGGATCGGGGACGATTAATCCTTACACAGGACTGCCTGAATACGGCAACATATTCAAGTCAATAGGCAAGGCCGTTAAAAAGTTTGCTAAGAGCACGGTTGGAAAAGTTATTATTGGTGCGGGTTTAGCGATTTTTGGCGGTCCTGCCGCAGCGGCTTTTTTATCAAGCATGGCAGGTGGAACCGCAACAGTTTTAGGTGGTTTTTTATCTTCTACAGCAGGAAGCGCAGCCGTTGGCGGATTTTTAGCTGGCGCAGGCACAACACTTGCAGCAGGCGGCAACCTAAAACAAGCCTTGAAGGCTGGTGCAATCGGGGGCTTGAGCGGTGCTGCCTTGGCAGGCGTCACCCAAGGCATGGACGCTTTTGCAGCAAGATCCGAACTTGTAAATCCAGCGGATCTTGCTGGTCAGGTTTCCGGTGGGGGCCTTGGGGAACCTGGAGTAACAGTTAACCGAGGCGTGGGTACTGCTGCGGATTTTGTAAAAGCGCCTAGTTTAGACGCTGCTCGCATTCCAATGGGGGATAACCTTTATTCGCCTATAGATCAGGCGCAAAATGTTATAAATGATTATCGGGCTTCTATCGGCGAAATAGATCCAACTTCGCTTAATAGGGGATATCCGATTGGAAGCACTACAGCGGGAAGACAAGCTGTATTAAATGAGGCTTTAGCGAAAGATTCTTTAGTGGGTCGTTTTGCTGCTCCGGGAACGGGGGATCTTGGTCAATTTATTGGAGGAGAGATGCCTGCTAATACAGGATCCTTGACACCGGTTGATCGAGCCATTCCATCTGCTCAAAACACTGGAGCTGGAACCTATGACTTAACTGGAAAGTTTACACAAGCTCCCTCAAACACTGGAGCTGTTTTTGACTCAAACCAACCTTATCCAAAAGCACAAATTGGAAAAGGCGGTGTCATGGACACACTGCGTAGTGGCTTTGACAAAACAGTTGATTTCTTTAATCCAAATACCGTTGGAGCTGAAGCCCAAGCAAGAGCAATGCAGGCTGGAGATGCGGCAAGAGATGCGGCATTTAAAAGTAGCTACAGCAAATCACTGCTTTCATTAGGTAAGGATGCTGTTGAGGCGTTTGCCGAAGATAAGCTGCCCCGTGCACTGAGAGAAACGCTTACTAGTACGGCGTTTGATGCCGGTCAAGCAGCTTACGATGCTGCTTATAAAGCAGCTCTTCCCGGAACATTTGCACGTTACGCGCCTCTTGCCGCAGCTGGCTTAGGCGTCATGGCTCTTGGAGGAGGCTTTAAACAAGAAAAGCCCCAAATGCCAGACATATTTAAAGGGCCGACAGGATTTGACTTGCTTCGTCAATATCCGAATCGTTATGGGCTCCAATTTGGAGGCATTAATCCTACGGCTTATGGCAACATGTATCTTCAACCTCCCGGTTATGCTATGGGAGGGGGAGTCATGGACACACCCCAAGCCATGCGGATCGGAGGAAAAACTTATCCCCGCAAAACGGGTCCGATTGACGGTCCGGGGACCGGGACGTCGGATTCAATCCCTGCGATGCTTTCTGATGGCGAATTTGTTTTTACGGCCAAAGCAGTCCGCGCCATGGGCAACGGCTCACGGCGCAAGGGCGCTAAGAAAATGTATAAACTCATGAAAATGTTAGAAGGAAAAGCAGCATGAGTACAACTTACACAACCCAGGTATCGCGTGAAGCTCCAGAAATTGAGGCCTACAAGGTAGGACTTTTACAAGAAGCTCAGCGTCTTTATGGAACACCCATCAATTTGCCTGCTGTCGAAGCCGCAGGCCTTTCATTAGGTCAAATCCAAGCTGCGGATCTTGCACGCCAAGGCATTGGTGCTTATGAGCCTTATTTACAGGCGGGGTCTCAAGCGATTACCCAAGGCATGGGGCTCACGCAACAGGGAGCGCAACAGCTCGCTAACCTGAATCTCCAGCCTCAATTCGGGGCTGCACAAGGCGCATTTCAAGGTGCGTTAGGCGCAACAAGCCGATTGGGTGGTTTAGGTGATGTGGCCGCTGGTTATTCACAGGCCGATCTGCGTCGCGCTAACCAACAACTCGAAGCCGCGATGACAGGTGCAGGTGGCATTGAAAGTGCTGGCGCGGAGGCTTTAAGAGCTGGAGTAGGTTCCTTAGAGGGTCTTGGAAATCGAGCGGCAGGCTATTCAGAAGCCGATCTGCGTCGCGCTAACCAACAACTTGAAGCTGCTATGAGACAGGCGGGGGGCATCGAGGCCGCAGGAGCGCAAGCACTACAAGCAGGAGTCGGGGCTCTTGGCGCGGGAGCTTATAAAGATTATTACAATCCTTTTGAAAAGGACGTTATTTCAGCTACCGAGGCTGATTTAGCTCGTCAAGGTGAGATGGCCCGTACAGCACTTGCTGGGCAAGCTGCACGCTCTGGGGCTTTTGGTAGCACGCGTGAGGGCGTGCAACGCGCAATTTTAGAAGGCGAGCTGGTAAGAAACAAAGCCGATGTTTTAGCCAACTTGCGCTCACAGGGCTTCAACACCGCACAACAAGCGGCGCTTAGCCGTGCAGGTTTGTACGGCACGTTGGGCACTCAGGCAGGCGCGCTTCGTTCACAACAAGCAGCCATGCAAGGTCAACTAGCAGGGCAGTCGGGGCAACAGGCCCTCCAGGCTGCACAACTCGGTCAAGCGGGCGTTGCGTTGCAAGGGCAATTAGCAGGACAATACGGCGCGTTAGGCACTCAGGCAGCTGCGCTTCGGGCTCAACAAGCCGGTATGCAAGGACAATTGGCAGGACAATCTGCACAACAAGCGCTTCAACAAGCGCAGCTTGGTCAAGCTGGAACTGCTTTACAAGGACAATTGGCAGGACAAGAAGCTGGGCTATATGGCACTCTTGGTCAAGGCATTGGCGGTTTAGCGGCACAACAAGGAGGCTTGGAACTCCAGCGTGCAGCCCAACTTGGGGCTTTTGGTGGTCAAATGGGTCAATTGGGTGTGCAACAGGGGGCATTAGGCCAAACACTACAAGGTCTTGGTGCCGCAGACGTTCAACTTATGGCAGGTATCGGCGGACTTGAACAACAAAACGCACAAGCACAGCTCGATGCAATACGTGCCACACAAACGCAAGAAAACTTGCTCCCCTTCCAACAATTAGGTTTTGTGTCGGATATTTATCGTGGTGCTCCAACCACGCAAATGGCGCTTACTTCACAAACAGCGCCGACTGCAAGCCCCCTACAAACGGCATTGGGTCTCGGTATTGCAGGGCTTGGAGCAGCAAGCGGTGCGCAAAGAGCCGGGCTTTTTGGATAAGGATAAACGATGAAATCCAAAGTACTTGATCGTCCTATGTTCAAGGGCGGCAAAATGGATCCCGACGAAGTGGGGATCATGTCGCTTTTGATGGGCGAAGACGACATGAAAGACGAAGGCGATGAGTCAGATATGTCAAAACTCATGGACCGGCGTCCTGACTCGCCTGAAATCTTAATGAATAATTTGCGAGGCGACATTAGATCCATTGATGCGCGGTTTGAGGAGCTTGCCGATAGGGTGGGCTACAACGCCGCCCAACAAACACCGCCCGAAGTGCTTGCCTTGCTACAGCCGGTACTTGCCGCAGAACAACAGGGCGTTGCAGCTCTTCCTGCAATGGCACCACAGGGCGGCGCTGCTCCGATGCCTATGCCTCCACAAGGGGCAATGGCCCCAATGCCTCCGGCTGCGCCTCCACAAGGTATGCCACCGGGAGGCATTGGTTCATTGCCCACGGCCCAAGGACCACAGGCCCCGATGGGCATGGCGCGGGGAGGGTATGTCCAAAATTTTAGGGATGGCTCCGACGAAGATGGCGTCGAAGCCGATGACAGTGAACCATCTCAAGGAGCAGCCTCAACAACGAATCTGGGCATTGCCTCTCGTTTGTTGACTCCTACACAACGGGAGGCAGCTAAAAAGGCCTTGTTTGATGTCTTTGCTCCGGCTAAAGCCAGTACAAAAACCATGGAGTCTCGCGTAGCTGATGCGACGCAACTGTATCAAAGGTTGCTTGGGCAAGACAAGAGTCTCACTCAAGCCCAAATGCTTTTTGACTTAGCAGGAGCAGGTCTTGCATTGGCCGGAAATGTGGATCCACGCACGGGGCAACCGCTTAGGGGTTCTTTCGCTGCTCGTCTTGCGGGTGCTGCCAGCCAGCTTCCGGCGCAAATTGGTGCGCGTGCTTCGGAAGCAGAGAAGATGGCGCAACAGATCAAGCTCTTAGGCATCCAGGCCGCAGAGAAAGAGCGAGAGTCGGAGCGTGCTACTTTGTTAAAACGTGAAGGCATGTTGCAGCAGTTAGGTCGAGACATCCTCCGTGGTGAGACGCAGGAAGCCCTTGCAGCCATGAAGGCTAATGCGCCGAAGCCCAGTACGGGTTTGACACCCGCCAAGATGAATGAGTTGATGTCAAACAAACCTTTGGTTGAGGCTTTTGCTGCTGGAGAAGACACGCCTCAAACTACGCAGCTTGAGTTTGCGATTAGGGACTACACCCAACCAAAAACGGTAATGATGTACGACCCGCAAACGCAAAAAGAAAGGCCTTTTACTACCCAAAACACGCTGCCTGATTTTTTACAAAACGCTGTCATCGCACGGGCCAAGGCCCTTGGATCACGGCCCACGGCTACCGCTCCAGCGGCTGCTGCCCCTGCTGCATCCAGAGCCCCAGGTGCCGCTCCCGCAGCAGCTTCAACGGCTGCTGCGCCAGTGCCCACGGCTCAAGGAGTTCCTGCTCCTCAGCCTGGACAGGTTGTTCCGACGAATCTTTATCGACTTGCTTCAACGGGCACCGGACCCTTGAATATGCTTCGCGCAGGCATTTCAAGGATTCCTATCGTAGGCGGTGTCGTTGATCCAAAGTATGAACAGTCGAAAACTGAGATCGAGAACTCTGTTGCTCAAATGGTCAAAGGACTTCAAGAGACTACTCGTCTTTCAAACGCAGAACGAGAAGACATTTTAAAAGACTTGAGCGTGTTGCCTCGATTTATTGATCGACCGGAAGCCTTCCAAAACAGGTTGATTGCTTTGGACAATGTCATTGCAGGAATTGAACAGGGCGCTGTTTCAAGATCAGGTGAGGCAAACATAGGCGCTGCTAAAAGGCAAGAAGCTGAACTGAAAATCAGCGAGGTCAGGAGAATCCGACAAATGATTGGAATTCCTGTGCGCATTTATACCGTTGAGCAAGCAAGAGCGCTTCCTTCTGGAACAGAATTTTTGTATGTTCCAGAGAACAAATTTAAAGTCCGCAATTAGGGATTGTCATGGCAGATAAACCGCTTAGTATCGATGACATTTCGCGTCCTGCTGGCGCTACGGAAACAGGAACTCCTGCTGAGGACATAAGCGGTTTTTCTCGTGATGCGAGCGTCCAGCCTGGAATTGGTGATGTCGCCTCGGAATACGCTAGAGGCTTAGTTGAAGGCCTTGTTGGCCAGTCGCCTGCGGCGCTCGGCGCTTACGGTGGCGCACGCACAGGCTTTGCAGCAAGCTCAAGAATTCCTTTTGGACAACCTTATACAACGGTGGCTGGCACTTTGCTTGGCGCTGGAGCAGGACTCATTGGTGGCGGACAGATCGGCGAGGAGACTACTAAGCGCCTTTTCGATGAGCAGACCGATCCCAATCTAAAGCCTTTTCGTGAAGCTGGAAAGACTACGGGCGGCGGTCTTGCCTTTTTGCCTCTGGGCTACACTATCAACCCATCCACAGGTGTTCGCGTTTTAGATTTTTTGAATAAAGTAGGTGGGTTTGCTAAGCAACACCCGATTCTTTATGGGGCCCTTGAAACACAGGCTTCTTTTGGATCAGGTGTTGGCGCAGGCGCAGCAGAAACTTTAGCGCCTGGAGAAACGATACCTCGGGTAACTGGAGAGGTGGTAGGCGGTCTGCTTAATCCGACCAAACTTGTCACCATGGCAACCATGCCCGTTGCCGATCTGGTTCGACGAGGCGTCTCTCGGTTTTCTGCGGGGGAGAGAGAAAACCGGGCGGCTAATCGCCTCATGGCAATCATGCAAGAACAATACAAGCCGGATCTGCGACAGTCAGATCCAGAGCGCTGGGCCGATGAGTTCAATAACAACTACCTCCCTAATCTCATCAGAGCATTGCGTGACCCAGGCATTGTTCCTGAAATGACTGCTGCTCAAAAGACTGGCGATTTATCTTTGACGATTCTTGAGACGTCGCTTGCTAGACAAAACGACGTCTTTGGACCTAAGGTTGCTGAGCAGGGCAGGAAAGCGCAAGAGGCGATCGTTGAGATGATCAACCTCTTGAATCGATCAGGTGATCCCACGGCACTTCAAGATGCAGCACGCTTGCGGGCAGACTATTTCCGTGAGTTGCTTGACAGCCGCTTGGCTAATGCCGATGCACGGTCAGCGGTTGCCATTGCCGGTATCACGAAAGATTCGCCAGCTAACCGCATGCAAATCGGTCGCATCATTCGCGAAAATGTGGATGGGGCACTCAAAGACGCTCGCGAAGTGGAGCACACGCTTTGGACCGACGTGCCCAAGGCAATCCGCGCTCAGATTGACGAGACTGTCACCCGCATGAAAAAGCAGGGAGCAAGCGACGACCAAGTCCGTGCTGCGGTTGCGCGCCTAACCGATGGGCAAGCAGTTGTTGCAAACAACTTCAGTAGGCAATTTGAGGCGATCCGATCGGAGATGTCCCCCGAGTACTATAACCGGGAGTTTCCTGCAATCGTCAAAGACATCTACGGACGTCTTTCTAAAGCACAGAATGTCAAAAATCTCACACCGGATCAGTTGTTGAAGTTTGGTCAAGAGGCCAATCCTGACTTATACAACGCTTATCAGACGCTTCAGCGCCAGTCCTCAACCATCACAAAGAAAGACCTGTCCTATGCCGGTATGAAAAGGCAAGTTGACGACACAAAAAAAGAGCTTATTGAAGCAGGCAAGGATTTTGTCCGTCGTGGCGCGATCAACGTAGGCGATTTGGTCAATGCACGTCGCGACATGCTTCGTTTGGCCATGGACGCAGAGGCAAGAGGTGAGCGTGCTAATTACGCCTTCTACTCCAAGTTCTCTGAAGCATTGCTCGATGACATGGATCAAGTCCGCAATCCTGCTTATGACGCAGCGCGAGTCTTTTCCAAGGAACTCAACGACAGCTTTACCCGCACCTTTGCGGGAGACATGCGTGGTGTGACGCGCACTGGAGCGGATCGTATTATCCCCGAGGTCCTTGTTTCACGGGCCTTTAGCGGCAACGCCGATGTCATCAACGCACGCATGGAGCAGATCCAAAACGCGGTTGATATGCTGCCTCGCTTGCATAATCAGTACGTTGCAGACTTCGGACCTAATGACCCACGAGCCAGGATCCTTGAAGATGCCGTCAACCGCTCGGGCGAGCGTGTTGTGTCAACAGCCGATGCTGTTGAACGTGGTACACGTCTTGCCGCCGCTAGTGCCATCGATCCCGCAACGGGAAAACTCAATACGGCGCGGCTGTCACGCTGGTTGAACGAAAACGAAGTCCTGGTGAACAGCATCCCTGGGTTACGCCAAGATCTTGAGAATGCTACGCGTGCGCAAAACGCATTGGATCTAATCCAAAAGCAAAACAGCGCTATTGAAACTAAGCTTAAGAAACAGGCAACCTTTACTAAGTTCTTTGACGAGAATCCAGCACGTCTTGTGTCGGATGCTTTAAATAGCAAAAACCCAGCAGAAAACTTCCGCCGTCTTGTGCAGGCTGCACGCACAGGAATGAAGAGTGCTGAGGAGATTGCACGTCTTAAAGCCAGTGGCGTTGATGTAAGCACGCAGGTCAATCAAGACCTTGTCGATGCGCTCAAGTCGGGTATTTATGACTACGCTTACATGAAAGCAGGCGGAGCAGATAAGTTTGATTTCCAGCAGTACTACGATGCTTTCTTTAAGCCCACGTCCACGGGACGACCTTCCATGGGCGACATACTCATCGACACAGGCGTTATGCAACGTGGTGAACTTGCCAATGTCAAAAAGCTTCTTGGTGAGATGTCACGCGTTCAGTCGGTAATGGGTAATAAACAGATTCTTGATCAGGTACTTGAAAACTCTGATCTCGTTGAAGATCTTGTGCTTCGTGTGGTCGGGGCTCGTATGGGTGCAGGGCTTGCTGAAGGTGGATCAACACTACTAGCTGCATCTGCCGGATCACGCATGATGCGGGATATGCTTGATCGGATGCCTAACGAAAGCGTGCGTCAGTTGTTAGAACGTGCTGCCCAAGACCCGAGCTTTATGGTTCAGTTGCTCCGAAAAGGTCGTTCAGAGCAGGACAAAATCAGGTTTGCAAGAACGCTTGATGGCTATTTGATTAACACAGGCCTTACCGCCGGTGAACAAGAACCAGAGCAACCCGCACCACCGACCGTGGCTCAAGCAACGGCTGAGCGCTTACAACGTAAACTGCCCGCTGCACCACCATCACGTGGTTTATTAGGCAGTTTTGCGCAGCGCCCTCAACCCGGACGCCCCCAGGCCCAAGGGCAACCGCAACCCCAAGCGCGAGAAATGCTTCAAAAGCTCTTCCCGTTTGATACCGTGTTGCGGTAGTAGTTCTCCACGCGCTCAAGCCAGCCGGTCTTATACTGGTTAAACTCCCGTCCGGTGGTCGTAAAAACCTGCGTACCACCGGATTGCATCGCCATCATCACCACACCCATCTCAATTTCCGTGCCAAACTGATAGTCATGCGCAAGCGCATAGGCCGAGAGCTGGTGAAAGTAATCCGTGATCCATTCATGGCGTTTAGGCTTATTGGATTGCTTAAAGTCAATGATCGCTGACTTGCCTTTGTACTTCCCCACCATGTCCGTGGTCCCTGCATAGCGATTCGGGATGAACAAGGTAACTTCCGAGCCCCAAATCTCATCAATGTCTTTGAACTGCTCATTGATCAAGCGATAGCCCATTTCGTAGCCTTTGATCATTTCCCAGTTTGTGGGCCGACCCAGGTCTCGGAAAGCAACCATCCGCTCAATCACACTATGCATATATGTTCCAACGGCACCTGCATTGTTTTTGATGCGCTCCGCTTCCTCTTCCCCAACGCGTTGTTTCCATTCCTCTAATTTTGCCTTGTCCTTGGTTTCATCCAGAATGCGCGTCACGCTAGGCAACTTTTGATCACCATAAGTGCGGCCCTCAGCCCCGTCATACCGAGTGAGCGCTTCATACCTGTATAACGGGCGAATCGGAATCAAATCAACCATTGTTTAATCTCCTCACCAAGGACCTGCGTAGCAATGTTGATCTTATCGCGTAAAGCTTTCACAATCTTTTCATCCACCGTTTTGGGTGCAATTAAGTCAATGTATGTTACCTTGTTCGTTTGCCCGATCCGGTGAGCACGGTCCTCGGACTGCAATCGCTTTTCTAAATCAAAGCTGTTGCTGTAATAAATAACGACATTTGCCGCTGTCAACGTAATCCCGTAGCCCCCCGTTTGAGGGTTGCCTACAAAAAACCGCATCGAGGATCCCGGATCTTGGAACTGCTCGATCACACGCTGCCGCTCATCAAGCTTGGTGTCGCCGTAATACACACCTACGGAATCCATGCCGTAAGCTTTCTGTAAGGCGAGCTGAATCGCTTCAATGTCGTGCCTATAAGTCGCCCAAATGATGACCTTGCCTGAGGTCTCTTCAATTGTATTAAGCAACTCCTGAATGCGGTTGTTTGGCAGCTCCTGAATCTGCCCGTCATCAAGCTTCACGAATCCGCACACAATCTGGTGCAAACGCATCAATTGCGTAAGCGCATTGACCGTGGACACGGTTCCGGTGGAGAACTGTGCAAGCGCCATGACCTTCATCTGGTTGTATGCAGCCTGCTGCTCATCGGTGAGTTCTACGTCGCGGCGCACAAAAACCTTCTCAGGAAGATCTAAGCATTCTTCTTTGGTCACTCGAAAACTGAACCGGCTTACCAACATTTGCAACTCGTTAAGACGTTGAAATCCTACGACCTGTTTGAATGCATGCGAAGCTAGGCGACGCTCGATCACTACAGCAAAGCGTGATTGGAAGGCGTAAAAACTATCCGTACCTAGACAGTCTGAGGACAGAAAGTTGCACTGTGAAAAAAGATCCATCGGCGTTTTTGTAACAGGCGATCCCGTCATGATCCTCCTGAATCGTGCAAGCCTGCCCACTTTTAAAATATTCTTGGTCCTTGCAGCGGTATGCGTTTTGATGGTTGTGCTTTCATCAACCACCATCATCACTGTGTGTGACAATACAAAGCGATGTGCAAACTGCTTGCCCTTGTCCGTTGAAAACGCCTCAACGTTCATCACCAAAATCTTAAGGTCCTCTGTAACCTCAAAGACGGAATCCAATGCCGCCTTTTCAGCTTTGCGTGGAGAGGGCGTCCATAGTGCTGCGCGGTAAAGCACGTGCGCAGGCATGTGTTTAGGGATCTCTGCGTCGATCCAATTTCTATATACACCTTTGGGGGCAACGATCAACGCAGCATTGACTTCCCCGTTGTCGTAAAGCATGGCTAAGTTATTGATTAACATATAACTTTTGCCTGTTCCCATATCAGCAAAAAGCGCTGCTAAAGGCTTGCGCCAAAAGCGTTCAAGATATGCTTTTTGGTGCGCATAGGGCTTGTTGCGGTAGGGATAATTCGCCAGATATTGCTCTTCCATGATTCTCCTTTCTGTCGGACTTGCATGATCCGAAAACGCAGTGTACACTGCATTGACGTTTTGAGAAAGGAGAAAGACGTTGCCAAAAGTTTACGCTGTGACCGAGACCGGTCAGCACAATATATCTTCCGCTTTGGATTTTGGCGAAGTTGAAGTGCTTCTACCCAATAACGTGCAAGTGTCCTTTTCGGTGGCCCCCACCGTAGCACGCGTGCAACGACGGTTGGAAAAATTCTCCGATGATGACTACCTGCTCTTCATTGGGGATCCCACGGCAATCAGCATTGTGAGCGCTGTGGCAGCAAGTAAAAACCGTGGTAGGTTTAAATGCCTTAAATGGGATAAGCTTGAGCGTCGATACATTCCGATTCAGATTGATTTATTTCCACAGAAAGGAGAAATTTATGAGTGAAGTTTTTGAACAAGACGCTGGTGCCCTGCAAGTGGCAGACGACAAGCTTGCTGGCATTGCCCAGCTCGCCAAGCGTGCCAAAATGCTTGAAAGAGAGATCGAAGAACTTGAGTCTTCACTCTCAGAAAAGCAAGACAACTACAGAAAGCTAACGGAAGAATCACTGCCCGAGGCTTTCGCAGAGTTGGGGCTCAAGTCTTTTGCAATGGATGATGGCAGCAAGATCGAAGTCAAGCAGTTTTACAGCGCAACCATCAGCAAGGCTCGGCAGTCTGAAGCCTATGCATGGCTGCGTGAGCATGGCTACGATGACATCATCAAAAACACTGTGACGGTGCGGTTTGGCCGTCGCGAAGACGAGCTTTGTGCTCGTCTACTGGGTCTCCTCGCTACGCAAGGCTTTCCCGCTGAGCAAAACGAGAAGATAGAACCCCAAACCCTCAAGGCTTGGGTCAAGGAAATGCTGACCAAAGGGCGCGAAGTGCCTACCGAATTATTCGGTGTGTACATCGGCAACAAAGCAAGCATCAAGTCAATTTAATCACAAACCAAGGAAATTGAATCATGGCAAAAGGTGAAGTAGCATCAGTAAAACTTACGACAACTGCAATCGCAATCGTCGAAGCCTTCGAGGCGGATGCAGGCGCAGGTCTTGAGCAAATGGATAAGAGCGATTTTGCTCTTCCGTTTTTAAAAGCACTGACCAACAATTCTGATGAAATCGGTGTTGTTGAAGGTGCGATGCCTGGGATGATCTTCAACACAGTGACTCAAGAGCTTTTCGATGGCAAGAAAGGCTTGGTCGTCGTTCCGACCGCCTACGTACGGCAGTACATTGAGTGGGCACCGCGTGGCAGCGGTTCATCGGGCGCGCCTGTGCAGATCTACTCAGCAACGTCCGATATCCTTAGCCGCACCCACCGCATATCGGGTGACAACAAGGATTATTTGGACAACGGGAACTACATCGAAAATACCGCTAATCACTACGTGATGGTGGTAAGTGAAGATGGCATCCCGACCCCTGCGTTGATCGTCATGAAATCGACACAACTGAAGAAGTCCAGGAAGTGGAATTCAATGATGATGTCGGTGAAGTTGATGGGCAAAAACGGCCCGTATACACCACCGATATACAGCCAGATGTATCGGCTGACGACCTTGCAGGAAAGCAATGATAAGGGTAAGTGGTACGGTTGGGAGATTGAGCGTATTGGCTCTATTCCTTCTGAACAAATTGCCTCGGTTTACATGCCTGCAAAACAGTTTGCAGAGTCCGTTTGCCGGGGTGAAGTAAAAGTCAAACACGAGTCCGAAAACATCGAGTCTGACGCTAATATTCCCTTTTGATTTGCGGGGGGAAAGCCTCTCGGTTAGTACCCCTTTCTGAGAAAGCAGAAATGATTGATTTCGTCCGTTTTATGGCAATTTTTGAAGGGCTCGATATTGCCTATGGCACTTACAAAGTTGAAAAGTCGCGGGGAGACGGGAAACAGAACGGAAAAGCGGTGGTGGTCCGCCAACCGCCTACTAAAGATTTGTGGGTTAAACATATTCAAGGCGTAGAACCCTCTCTTGGAATCATCCCTATTCGAGCAGACAATACCTGCACATGGGGCTGCATCGACATTGATCAATATCCGCTCGATCACAAAGGCCTTGTAGAGAAGATACAGGAATTGCAGATGCCTTTGGTCGTTTGCCGCAGCAAGTCTGGCGGTGCTCACGTTTTTTGTTTTACCAGTGGGCCTGTCCAAGCTTCCGATATGCGCACTTATCTCAATGCATGTGCCGCGATTCTTGGTGAATCGGGTCGAGAAGTTTTTCCTAAACAAAGCGAAATTCTTGTTGAGCGCGGTGATACCGGCAACTTTTTGAATCTACCTTACTTTGGTGGAGATGAAACATTGCGGTATGCCATCAAGCCAGATGGAAGCGCCGCGACACTGGAAGAGTTTTTTAGACTTTACGATGACGCGGTTCAAGGCCCACCGCTCACGCCTCCCGAAACACCCTCAAAACCTGAGCAGCCCATTAAAGACGGTCCTCCTTGTTTGCAGACGCTCTGCGCACGCGGCTTTCCTGAAGGCACAAGGAACAACGGTCTTTTTAACATTGGGATTTATCTGAAAAGAACCGGAACAACCAATTGGGAAGACAAACTTGCTGAGCACAATCAAAAGTATTTCGGACCGCCCTTGGGCTTAACTGAGCTTCAAGTCATCGTCAAGCAACTGACTAAGAAAGATTACAAATACAAGTGTAAAGATGCACCGATTAATTCATTTTGTAATGCTGGTCTTTGTCGTACTCGTAAGTTTGGCATTGGTGCCGATGGCCCTGATTCTCCTAAAATGTCTGCCCTCTCCAAGTACAACAGTGAGCCTCCACTATGGTTCTTGGATATCAACGGAAGGCGTGTTGAACTTGACACGGAGAGTCTCCACAACCAGACGGCGTTCCAAAAAACGTGCATGGAAAAGGTTAACATGCTTCCACCAACCTTACGTAAACAAGATTGGGAACAGGTCCTTAACAACTTGTTAAAAGAAATGGTTGAGTTAGAACAAATTCAAGAAGCCTCCGAGGACACAACCATAACGGGACGCTTTACGGCGCTTGTTGAAGAGTTTACGACTCATATCCAACAGGCCATGGACCGTGATGAAATTCTCATGGGCAGACCCTGGGTGGATGAGGAAGAACAGCGCGTTTACTTCCGCATTAAGGATCTAGAAGACCATTTGAACCGCAACAATTTCAAAGGCTTAACCGCTCCTAAGATGGCGCAGCGCTTGCGTGATTTGGGCGGTGAACCACTGCCCTTGTTCCTCAAAGGACGCACCACACGCGTGTGGCGTGTACCGTGCTTTCCGAAACAAGAAGCACCTTTTGAAACACCTACCATGAAAAAGGGGAGCCCGTTTTGACTTATGAACCGCTGATAAAGCTCAATGGCTTTGATTTAGCCATCATGGGCATCACGACAACGTGGCATGGCAATAGTCTTGTTGAGCGCATTGTGTATGACGCTAACGTCATCCTTGATATCTTGATCGAGGACCATGACATGACGCCGCAAGAAGCTTACGAATATATCGACTTCAACATTATCGACGCATACCTTGGACCTGCTACGCCTGTGCTGGTTTGGATTTGTAAGGAGGATGAAATCCGTGAATACACAGAAGGTTTTTGGGCCCCCTGGGACCGGGAAAACCACGTACCTGCTAAACGTGGTCCAGACAGAGCTGGCGAACGACACCCCGTCGAACAAGATCGGGTATTTCGCGTTTACAAGAAAGGCAGCCAACGAGGCACGGGACCGAGCCATAGCACAGTTCCCGCACCTCAACCCAACCATCGACTTTCCGTGGTTCAGAACGCTGCACAGCCTAGCGTTTCGGTGCCTGGGGGTGAGTGCCAAGGAGATGATGCAAGATGAGCATTATCGAGAGTTTGGAAAAACCTGTGGTTTAGAAATCCGCACCGAAAACGAAGGCGAAGGATTTATCTCACGCGCAGATAACGCAATCCTTAACGAGATCAACCTTGCACGCATCAAGGGCCTGGACCTAAAGACTCACTATAACCAGTCCAATCTCCAGATTGAATGGTTTCATTTTGAGTACGTGGAGCGTGCTTATAGGCACTACAAAAGAGAACAAGGGCTCTTGGACTTCACCGATCTTTTGGAGATGATCGTTGAACAACCCAATCTGTTGCCAAAGCTCGATGCATTAATCATTGACGAATCACAAGATCTATCCCGCCTGCAATGGATGCTGGTCAAGGACCTCGCTAAGCGCTCAGACCGCGTCTTCTTGGCAGGTGATGATGATCAGGCAATCTATAACTGGGCCGGAGCCGATGTGGATTCGTTTTTGGCCTATCCAGGAGAAGTCAAGGTATTGGACAAATCCTACCGCATCCCTGCCAAGGTCCATGAGCTGGCAGAACGTGTGGTCAAACGCATCTCCAAGCGTCAACCTAAGCAATGGTCTTCAAAAGATGAAGAAGGCAATATCCAAACCTATAGCCATTTTTCTTACGTCGATATGACTCAGGGGGATTGGCTCGTGATGGCCGCAGCCAACTACATGCTCGATGAGATGCCTAATTGGCTCAAGAGCCAGGGGCTACTTTATGAACGATTTGGCCATCGGAGCATCAGCGAAAAAGTGCTCACTGCCGTTTACGGCTGGGAGATGCTGCGCAAGGGCGGCGAAGTGCCGCTATCGACTGTTCAAACAATTTACGCTTATCTTGACTCGGGGCTCGTTGCCAAAGGATTCAAGAAGCTTCCTAACGCGCCAGAAGACCAGTTCTATAACCTACAGTTATTGCACAATAAGTGGGGGCTACTCACAGACGGCATCTGGCATGAGGTGCTAACCAAGATCAGCCTTGAGCAGCGTGAGTACATCATCGCCTTATTGCGACGTGGTGTAAAACTTAATACGATGCCAAAGATAAAACTGTCCACGATCCACGGTGCAAAAGGCGGAGAAGCTGATAATGTTTTACTTTTAACAGATCTCTCCACAAAATTTGCTAAAGCTTATGACACAAACCCCGATGACATTAACCGGCTATTGTATGTCGGCGTCACACGCACACGCAAAGCGCTGCATCTGGTGTTACCCAACAATTCAAACAAAGGATTCCGATTGTGACCTCTACGCTTTTCCAACGAATTTCTGAGTGGGTTCCTCCTGCCTCTTTCCCGGATCTATCAGACGCCAAGGAGATTGCAATTGACCTGGAAACACGTGACCCAAACATGGAACGGTTTGGCCCAGGATGGCCAAGAAACGACGGCTACATTGTCGGTTACTCCATCGCTGTTGACGGGTGGCGGGGATACTTCCCAATTGCTCATGAAGGTGGAGGTAATCTTGACCGTGGGATCGTTGAGCGATTCATTCGACGTGTGCTTGAGCTTCCCGCTCCCAAGATCATGCATAACGCCGCCTATGACCTTGGATGGCTTCTCGCCTCTGGATTTACTGTGCGGGGTCGAATCATTGACACCATGGTCGCCGCTGCTTGCATCGATGAAAACCGATTCAGCTACGCCCTTAACGCCCTCGGTTTCGATTACCTCAAAGAGGTCAAGTCAGAACAGGGATTAAAGGAGGCTGCACAAGACTTCAATGTCCACGCTAAAAAAGAACTCTGGAAGCTCCCTGCCATGTACGTGGGCGAGTACGCCGAGCAAGACGCTGCATTGACGCTCAAGCTTTGGCAGCATTTCAAGATCATCCTACGCAACGAGGAAGTCGAATCAATCTTTGAGCTGGAGTCGGACTTGTTGCCGGTGCTGGTCAACATCACACGCCGTGGCATTCGATTTAACCGAGACAAGGCGCAGCAGCTCATCGACCAAATGCGCGAGCGTGAGCAGGCTTTAGTCAAAGAGATTCGTAAAGCATGTGGGTCACCTGTGGACATCTGGGCCGCAGCCAGCATCGCTACAGGATTTGACAATCTCGGTATTCAATACCAACGGACCACGAACGGCTTGCCAAGCTTTACGAAGTCGTTCCTTGAATCGCATTATCATCCGATCTGCAAACAGATCATCGAAGCGCGTGAACTGAACAAGACCCATGGCACGTTCCTACAGCCTTACTTAGACTTCTCTGAACACGACGGTCGTATCCACCCGCATATTAATCAGATGCGATCCGATGATGGTGGCACGGTCACAGGCAGACTTTCCATGGCTAACCCCAACCTTCAACAGGTTCCGGCCCGCCACGAGGTCATTGGCCCGATGGTGAGGGGTTTATTCTTACCTGAAGAAGGGTGCTTGTGGGCTGCGAACGACTTTTCCTCGCAAGAACCACGTCTACTTGTGCATTATGCAAGCCTCTTGGGTCTTCCTGGCGCAGACAGCATGGTCAGCGCCTACCACGCCAACCCCCGCACCGACTTCCATCAAATGGTTGCGGATATGGCCAACATTAAACGCAAAGCTGCCAAGACTATAGGTTTAGGGTTGATGTACGGCATGGGTAAGCAAAAGCTTTCTAATAGCCTTGATCTGCCGATCGATGAGGCCGAGGATTTGATCCGCAACTTCCATCAAAACGTACCTTTCTTACGCGGCACGGTGGATGCCGTGATGCGTCGGATCGAGAATCACGCCTCAGGCGGCGCTATCCGTACGCTACTTGGCCGCAAATGCCGCTTTCCACTGTGGGAACCTGTTGAGTGGGGCATCCACAAAGCACTCCCTTATGAAGAAGCAGCTGCCAAGTATGGCCAGCGCATCAAGCGTGCAATGACCTACAAGGGGTTGAATCGCTTAATTCAGGGATCCGCTGCCGATCAAACCAAACGCGCCCTGATCAAACTCGATCAAGCAGGCTTTACGCTGCTTTTGCAAGTCCACGATGAAATTGCACTATCCGTTAACTCAGTCGATGAGGCAAGAGAAGCCGCCCATGTCATGGCAACCGCCGTTGATCTGGTCGTACCCTCCGTAGTCGATGTAGAGACTGGACCTTCTTGGGGAGAAGCTGTATGATGAGAGCGGGTTATGTGAGTCTCCTTGAGCGTTTCCTAACGCTTTTTGGCCTGTGTTTCACGGGCTATTTTTTTGGAAACTCACATGCGCAAAAAATCTAAAAAAGGTCGTCCTCGCGTCTGGTATCGAATCGAGCGCAAGAAGGATTCCCCTTCGCGTCGCCAAAACAAGCCTTGGAACACCGTCACCCTGCCTTTGGACATCTACTCTATGCTCTCGGAGCTTGTTGATTTTCACAAAACAACACGAACTTCTGTGGTTCAGCGCTTGATTTATTCTGAATTTATACGTACACTGAACACGATTGACCCCGAGAAAGCCCTAGAAATGGAGAAAGTTTATGCGCAGCGGTTTGTTTCTAACGCTTCCAGCAGTTGATGTCTGTGTGTTCTACGAGGCCCTTGAACCACGGTCCTTGCTTGGCTTACCCGAACAGATAGACATTACCCACGTCTGGCTGGACTTGGACCACGGGCCAGAAGCGTCGCGCAAGAAACGCGTCAACATCCTCCATGCTTTGGACGAAGGCACCATCATCAACCTGGAGGATGAGATTCTTGAACACCGAAAAACTAACCCAAGAAAGCCTGCTCGCAAATCTGCTGTACTACAAGAACTGCCGGGATCGGTTACGGCAGGAGATGGAGGTAGCACACAACCAGTACCTATTGAATCTTTACGCATACTTGTTGACTAACCCCCCAGAAAGGAGAAATGACGATGGACCCGGATCATTTGGATGACGACGCTCATAATTTTACGTTGAAAAAAAGTTACGACGTTGCTCAGATTATTGAGTCTTTGTTGGCACAAGATGAATGCCTCCGCATCAAGGTGGCGGCGATGTTTGCTGTTGTCATGGCCGATAGTTGCGCCTTGTTTAGAACCCAGCTCAGGCTAAACAATTTTCACGACGTGACTGAAAAATTGCGTGAGCGCGTGAAAGCCGTTTACAAGGAGGGGCATCATGCAGCACTTGACCGATAGACTGCGACTCATGGCTGAGCAGCTGGATGACAAGGACCATGTCCACCTTATTATGTATGCGGTTAATCATATCGAGGCGGCTCGGTTGTGGAAAACACGATGGGCCGAGGCAGATTATCAACTGCACCGGCTGCAAACTCTCTATGATAAATTGCTGCGAGAATACAACGCCTACCGAAAAGAGAAAGAGGATTGGCAATGAAAATCAAAACAAATTCCGAGGCTACTAACGTATTAGGAACATTCCTTTACGAATGGGAACGTTTGGGGCAGTTGCCTCCTTGGAAAGATCCGAAAGTTCTTTCCGAACGTCAACGGATTGCAAACTTGGATCTTGAACGCGTTTCTGAGCGTCTCAAGCACGCCTACACGCTGTTAGAGGGGCAAAAACATGTTTAAGTTTGACGTGGTGGCATCGACTGTGCCCCAACCTGTTTTTGAACTGGATGGGGTCATGTATCTGCCGGATTATTCAAAAAAACACAGGTGGATAGGACCGGGGCCCACGGAACTCAGAACAGAATACACCACGGCTGAACTTGTGGATTTAGGAGCCGAGAAACGAATTGAGCAGCTGTGGCTACGGAGCTGGACAGAGGAAGTGACATAAACATGGACACAGTCAATCATCCCAAGCACTACACTTCGCACCCATCCGGCGTGGAATGTATTGAAATAACTGAGCACATGAATTTTTGTCTCGGTAATGCGGTGAAGTACATATGGAGAGCAAATCTCAAAGGCAAAGAGATTGAAGATTTAAGAAAGGCAAGATGGTACATTGACAGAGAGATTCAACGCATTTTAAATGGAGAAACTAATAAAAATGAAGCGGAGTTAAAACCCGCAAAAATTTTTCATAAAAATCATGCGGCAGATGAATGGAAATTACACGTGAAAGACCTGGGATAGGAGATACACATGGATGACGCTCTCAAAATTAAAGCGTATGAATTGTTAATTCAAGACATGGATGAAGAATTAACACAGGTGAGACACGATCTTGATCGGTCTTGCGATTCTTGGATTTTTGCTTTTTCGCATTTGGCTAAATTTATTCGTGTTAAACACGGCTTTGACGTTCTGCGTTCGCTTGCTGTTGAGATTGACGCGGAAGAGGCAAAGCATGGCAGTGACAAAGGATTTACTGACTTAGTGGAGTGCGATTATGGAGGATAGCGGTATGAATGTGCAATGCAACCCGCACCCCGACGCACCGCATGGCTTCATGCGTGACGCATCACACAGTGCAGGACGATATGTGTGTGAGTGTGAGTTTTGGGAAGAACCAAAGCAACAACCTGTGGGCTATGTGTCGGGGTTTTACACATTTACCATCTGCCCAGATGATGAACCGCCAAAGTTGTTTACCGCATTAACACCAAGATTGCTCTTTGCCATGCGTAATGGTGTTGTAGACATGACAATTGACCAGAAGCAGCTTATTTGGCCTACCTCAAGAAAAGGGGTGACAACAATAAATAATCATAAGGACAAATTAGCATCCGCCATCAGAGCAAGGGGTGAGCAATGACGACCTCTTATACTGATTAAACGGTCATATGAGGCCGATAAAAGAAAAACCCGCCTTGTGAGCGGGTTGGTCAAGGTAGTTAAGACGAATTTTACTCGTCTTCGTTTTCCTCTGCCTCTGCATCACGTGCCTCAACGGCAGCAAGCAGTTTGTCGTACAGACCGCTTAGACCAGAGCTAATTTCTTTCTCGCCAAGCCAGTCAATAACTTCGTCGTATTCAAACTCGGTCAAATCAACGCTAACAAAAATTTCGTCCATCATGTGCCCCTTTAAATTGAAGAACCCCTAAAATACGCAACCCCGTCGATCACCTCCGCTAACTCCGGTGGAAGCAATCTACCCGTATTATCGTAGGAAAGTATTGCAAATCCTTGACTCCAAGGAACCGGATTATCTTCAATATAATCAAAGGCTTGCGATTTAGGGTTAGCTAGCATACCCGTTGAGATCCCCCAACGACGCCCCGTATAGTCCCCCCAGCCTTTTACTTCAAGCAGGTGCGTATGTCCTGACACTGTACTGATTCCCGATTTTAAAACGTTATTGTATCCAGAGTGAATTCCTGAGTGTTGTAAACGATGTTTAATCATCGTATTGTCGTTCACTAAGACTGACCAAGAAACAGACCACTCAGGCAGGTGGTCAGACAGCCTTGTACCCTGTACGTCTTTGTATTCAGGCACAAGACCCGCCAACCTTTTTTCAAATCGAATGTCATGGTTACCAATTGTTCTATGCAAAATAACGTTCAGTCCCTTGCAAGCTTTGACGATAGCGTCCATGTGGTGCTGCACCGACTCTAATTCTTGCTTCAAGGTGGGCTTAGTTTGCCATCCCTCGGGGCCGTATTTTGAAATCGTTGCCCCATCTAAAATATCCCCATTCGCCACGACCATGACGGGCTTTATTTTTTTAATAACTTTTAACAAAGCATTGAAAGCAACGCTTGTTTCGTTTGGCATGAAATGTGCGTCGCTGAAAACAATCACGCAGCCCGTGATGTTCGCAATACTACGGACTTTATTCTCAGGATGAAGGATTTTAAACCCACGCCTATCATTGAACGCATCGAGCAGTATCCCGTGCCGATTTTCAATGACGCGTCTTCGCTCATTCGCTCGCCTGATGCTTAAACCCAGCTCATGAGCAACAAGACTGATGCTACCCAGACGCTTCCACGCGTCAACAAACTCGTCGTCACTGCATTTTTCAGGCATGATCGCTCCGAATTTTAGAAGACGTGCGGGTTATAACACAGTGATAAAAAAATTTCATTAAGGTGCAACTTATGATTTGTCCATACTGCGTTGACCCTAAAACAACGGATGGTTACCCAACAAGAGTGATAGACACACGTAGGTTTTTCGATGATGTAAGACGACGGTTCTACATGGAACGCAAGCGCGTATGTACGCATTGCGATCAACGTTTCACAACGCGGGAGTTTTCTCCCGTCATAAGGGAAAAATCATGAGGTGGGAAGAGCTAATGAGGATCAATCCAGCAATTGCAGCGGGTTTAAATCCAGACGACCTGATTCAGGTGGTGTATGTGCATTTGGCGAATGGACGTGTGCTCACGCTTCTCGGACCACCGATCTCGGAAGAGGAGATGGAAGAGATCAGGGAAGTGACTTTTGGAGAACGCATTACGTCAACGATGCTTTATATGATGACGGAATTACACAAAAGGTCTGCGGTTCATTAAGGGCAGAAGACAGACGGTATAAAAAGACGGATAAACGGTAGGAGTGAGTTTTTAGACGTAATGAAAGTGTGTGATTAAAACAGGAAGGAGATGAGAGAAAGGAGATGGGAGAAAGGATCAAGGCTCGGGGAGATTACTTTGAAACACCTATAAGGTGAACTTTCCACGTTTGAAATTTTTTTTTTTTTTTTTTTTCAAAGTGACGTAATAGACGTAATGCCGTAAGAACCCCTGTAGTTATTGGGTTCCTGGATTACGTCTATTTTTTCATTACAGTAATGGGTAGTGCATTAGTATGTCTATAAGGTAAAGTGAACGTTTATTACGTCAAAAATGGATATTACGTCTGTTATAGACATACGTAATAGTATGTGTCATACTGGGAGTCCTTTATTTACAGGGTGTTTGAGCACATTACGTTATATGACATCACTTTCACGAAAAAAAAAAAAAAAAATGAAAAAGCTAGAAGTGTGCCTTAATTAAAAATTTGGGATGGACGTAATGAAAATGGTTGAACGGTCAAAAACAGGAGATGAACGGTGAGTAAAGCACGGGATGCAGAGATTCGGTTGCCTGGGATTAAGCCCCGAAACTGGGGCCTGGAGAAAAGAGCGACGGGAAGAGTGTCGTACCCCTTTCAAAAAATGCTTGTGGGGGACTTTTTTGTTGTTTACTCGGTGACCGAGGCCCGAGGGGTGAGGTCGGCCCTACAGTCGTTTTATAGTAGACATGCCGGAAGACGGTTTTCTGTCAGGCAACGTGCAGATGGGGAGTGGGTATGTCGAAGGATCGCGTAACTGAAGATGAACAGGTTGATTTGAAAGATGTTGCACCGCCACTAGGAATTGCGAAACAACAGCCGTTGCTTAACCAAATTCCAGCAATGAGGCCCGAGGTCGTTGAATCACGGATCACGACGCCGATGCCGGAGAAGATCAAGAAAAAGGTCCTGACCAAGCAAGAGTGGACCTTTGTAAAGGAGTTTGTGACCGGCGACGGTGAAGTGACCTTGAAAGAGGCGGCTCGCCGTGCGGGGTATAAAGAGACCAACCTAGAGTATTGGGGACGACGGCTCACGGACCCGCACAGGTCGCCTCACATTGTGGCCGCGATCCAGGAGCTGCGAAAAGAGCTTGCGGTAAAACACGGGACCACTTTTGAAAGGCATATGAAGGACCTTCAAAGGATCCGAGACGCGGCGTTGCAGGCAGGGGCATACTCAGCTGCGGTCGCGGCTGAATATCGCCGTGGACAGGCTCTAGGGACCATTTACGTGGAGCGTAAAGAGATTCGGGTCGGCACGATCGACTCAATGTCGAAAGAAGAGGTTTTGAAAAAGCTTGAAGAGCTACATAACCTGTACGGGCAGGAGGCTAAGACGGTTGATGTCCAAGCAGAATGGATCCAGGAGATGAATGATGCGGAAAAAGTTAGAAAAGGCCTTGTACAACGTACTTCGTATACACCTCGAACAGGCGTCCTGCGTCGGTTGGCTGAGGATCGAAGCCAAGCAACCGCTGGGGATGCCGGATCTGTTGATCATGGAGCGGGGGAAGATAGTCCTCGTTGAACTGAAGGTTGTACGCGCAGGGGCGAAGGTTGCACTGTCGCCCCATCAAGTGGCTTTTGCGGATCGTGCGGCTCGGGCTGGAGTTCCTGTTTATTTGTTGGTTCAACATTGGCCCAAAGAGGTTTTTAGAGCGTTGGATAGTGTTGTGTATGCGTATCAAGCAGGGCAGGTTGTTGAAGTGGCTCAAAAAGGCCTGTCTGTCAAGGCCTGGATGCACTGGACGCTCGGTGATGCCCAGGGGTTGCAAGAGTTTTTGAAAAGTGTATGATTAAACCTTCGCTAACCAGAAAGGAGAAAGAGCGATGAAAAAGTTAACGGGTTTTGAAGGTAAAGATGGCGCACATTGGGGCCTTCATGATTGGTATCCCGAAGGTGAAAAAGAACTTGAGGAAGTACTTGCTGAGCATGTTCCGTTTGATACGGGTTGGTACACTTCTAAGAAAGAGATTGCCAGCGCGAGAATTTCTAGCGTCAACGCTGAGTTGATCAGGGTTGAAGTTTCCGTATTTGATGATTTTGATACGGAGGGATCAGCTGCGATTACTTCAAAAAGTTGGTCACTCGATGGTATTCGCAGGGCCATTGATAAGGCCTGGGGAATGGCCGAAACCAACCGCAGGGAGAATGCGACCTATTTTGGATATAGCATTCATCAGTACACCAGCGAACGTTTAGCCTGGGTTGAAACCTATCTGGTCAATTTATCTGATGGGACTGTTCCAGGGGGTGATTATTACTACTGGTTTGGCTGGCAGCATGATGAAGATAACAAGGGTCAAAACTGTACCTATCCAGGCATACCGGAGGATGTAGCAGAGTCCTTTAAGGCCTTTGCGGAAGAATGCAATGTCGGAAGCTTAAGAATTGGCGAATGGGAGATCCAAAGTTGGGAAAAGGAGGAACCGGCGCACGAGGATCCTAGCGATTACGCGGGCATGGGTTGGATTGGAAAGGATGGTCGGCCATGAAATCTTTTCAAATCAAGATGGTGCATCGGCTCACCGGGGTTTCTTATGTAGTTACTGTCATTGCTAAGGACCGCAGCGAAGCCGAGATGAAGACAAACGAATGGCCTTATCAGGACCAGTGGGGCTCTTACGTGATTGTGAAGGGCTGAAGGATCATGAGTAAATGGGACGCCCTTAAGCAACTGTTTCGTAACTTTGTCATCATGAGCATATTGCGGGCCCTAGCCGGGGACCGTAAAAAACGCTAGTTGCAAAGTTTATTTTTATGTGTATACTTTTCAACAACTGATCGCCGATCAGCTCATACAGGAGAAAGTAGAAATGGATCAATCAGCGATGTTGTCATTAGTAGGCGGGTTTTACGACAAGCTTGTTTCGGACGTTGCCGACAAAGTGCTGGCGAAGCTTGCGCAGCAACAAGAAAGCAAGCCAGCGTTCGATCCGGCAGCGCTCGCTGGCGAGCTTGATTATCGGAGGCTTGCCGATGCCCTGGCGGGCCAGCTGGACTATGCCGAAATCGCGGGCCAGCTGGACTATTCCGAGCTCGGCGGCGAAATCGATTATGGCTCGCTTTACAGTGAAATTGACCTATGCGACGTTGCGAGCGAAATCGATTTGGACTCGATCGCTTCAGCGCTCGACTTAAGCGAGAAAATTCGCGAAGAAATCCGCATGATGCTGCGCAGTTTATAAGGCGACTTGCTCGCTCGTTGCCTGGGCCCTTCGGGGCCCTTTTTACTTGCAGAATAAAATTCTATGTGTATACTTTTAGCCCTGGCGACGTGCCAGGGATACAGTGAGAAAGGATTCGACCATGTTAAAGACCGTAGCAAAATCAGCGAATCGGAAAACCGGGCCGATCGCCGTTACATATAGGGCGGGCGTTCACGAAACCTATGCAACGTGCCCTAGCACGTGCGCCTTGCATCCGAAAGGCGAAAAAGGCGGCGACCTAATTGACGGCGATTATCTTGACGCCCTGCGCGAGGCCGTGCCAGCTGGGGGTATCGCCTGGACCTATTCGCATTTCGACGCCTCACTACTGCCACAATGGGCCGAGGGCGAAACTGTTATCAATGCATCATGCGATACAGTCGGCGAGGCCTTGCGCGCTGTAAAGCTTGGGAGGCCCGCTGTATACGTTGCGCCAGCTGATACGGCGACCAGCTGGCCCGCGAAGCATGGGGGCATTCGCTTTATACGTTGCCCCGCCGAGCTCGCCGATAATTTCACGTGCGATAACTGCGGAGGCGACCGCCCACTATGCGCCAGGGCCGAGCGCGATTATGTTGTTGTTTTCGTCGCCCATGGGGCTAGCAAGGCGAAAATCGGAAAGGGCGGCGGATGTTATGCGGCGGGCGGTCCGACTGCCATTCAATGGCACGGCACGCGAACGAAGGGCGCAGCGAATGACGCCCAGGCCCTGCGCGCCTTCGCGGCTTCGTTGCCTCAGGGCTCGAAATTGCGTCATCACGTGGCGGGCGACTTAGGCCTTGCAACTTAAAAAGTTTTTAGTTATATTGACGACTGGCGCGCAATTCGGCGCGCTGAAAACCCTGAGAAAGTAAGAAAGGATTTAAAAATGAGTACACTCACACAAGCAAGCAAGCAATGGGCTACAAGGCCCGATGAAGAAAGGTTCGTGTCGCTTCTTGACATGCTGGCGCATGCCGAGGCGCAGCGGGCGATATCGAAGGCCCGCGTCATGAGCTCGCGTGATTTATCGGTTCGCCCGATTGATAGCCAGGGCTTAGTTATTGAATCCCGCGAAGGCGGGCTAGCGATGATTTCGCACCATGCTTTTGGCCAGCTGGCAGGCCTTGCTGGCGCGCCTGGGGGATACCTTCGCTCGTTGCCTGCGCCCCTCGCGGCTGATTGCGTTAATTATGGCTTGCAAGTTGAGCGCGAGGCCGAGGATATCGGCGTTCTATTAGTAGGCGGGGGAGCTCACGGCCCGCGCACGCTGCGTGCGGCGACTGGCCCAAAGTACGGTCGAGTGTGGAATTCGCAAGTTATCGATGCGCTCGTTGATCGCTTCGGCGACGGTGTATCAGGCGACTTTCGGGTGCCTGGGATATGGGGGCGCCCTCTTGATCAAGTAACCAAAGAAGACACAACGTTGTATTGTGGCGATCGCGACATGTTCGTTTTCCTGGCCGACGAAGAAAACCGCATCGAATTGCCTGATCGTCGCGACGGGAAAACCGGCGCGCTCGCTCGGGGGTTTTTTGTAAGTAACAGCGAAGTCGGCGCAGGCGCGCTCAAAGTAAAAACCTTTCTTTTTGATTACGTATGCGCGAACCGTATCGTATGGGGCGCGCTTGAGCTCGACGAGCTCAACATCCGCCATACTGCAGCTGCGCCCGATCGCTTCGTTGAGCAAGTCGCGCCCGCGTTGCTGGCATATTCCCAGGCCAGCGCCGACAACGTTTCGACCGTACTTCGAACGGCGCAGCGAAGCAAGGTCGATAAAGTCGCCGACTTTCTCGCGAAACGGTTCGGGCCCAGGATAGGCGAGCGAATCGAGCACGCGCATATGCTCGACGAAGGCCGACCGATCGAAACCCTTTGGGACATCGTAACGGGGGCGACCGCATACGCCCGCTCGATAGCCTTCACCGCCGATCGCGTGGAATTTGAAGGAAAGGCGGGCGAAATCCTCGACCTAGTCGCCGCATAATCGCTGGCCCAGCTGGCCCCAGGCGCGCCCATTGTGGCGCGCCTTTTTTATGCCATAATTAAGGCCCCGCCACGGGGGCGGGGGATACAGCGAGAAAGGACACAAAAATGCGAACGTTACTGATTTTAGGTTGTGGGCGGTCTAAGCTTGATCGGCCAGCATTCGCCGCCGACTTATATACAGGGCCTCTGTTTTCAATTGCGCGCAGCTGGGCCAGGGCTCGCCTGGGAGCTCAGGATATCGCCGCCTGGGCGATCGCCAGCGCTGAGCATGGGTTGATCGAGCCCGATCGCTGGCTCGCGCCTTATGACCGCACGCTGAAAACCCAGGCCGAGGCCGACGCCTGGGGCGAGCGAGTCGGCGCGCAGCTGGCGCATCGAATCCGATCGCTCGATATTGATGCGGTCGAGCTCGTTGCTGGTCGGCGATATCGCGAAGCGATTCGCCAGGGCCTGGGGCTATATCGCCAGCTGGCCCAGCGCGTTGAGATTCGCGAACCCTTCGCGGGCCTGGGCATCGGTTACCAGCGACAAGCGATCGGCGCGCAGCTGGCCGAGCTCGCCAGGGGGAAATCATGCTCAGCCTGATCGATTGGTTCGTTGCGATCGCCTTCGGCGTCGCCCTGGGCGCAGCGCTCGCCCTCAGCTGGTAACGCCGACCAGCTGGCCCAGCTGGCCGCCTTCGGGCGGCCTTTTTGTTTTCCTGGGCGTATTTCACGCGGGCCCATTAATAAGCGATTGAATCGCTTAGCTATTCGCGAGCTCGCGCCAGGGTTTTCTTGGCCCGTGGGCCTCGGCCTGGGAGCTCGGCCTGGGAGCTCGGCCTGGGAGCTCGGCCTGGGAGCTCGGCCAGGGGCTCGGCCAGCTGGCGCAGCTGGTCGAGCTCGCGCACTAATCGCTTAAAAATCGCTGATTCGCCTGGGCGCACTAATCGCCCAGGCGCACTAATTCGCCTTGCACTAATCGCCCAGGCGCACTAATTCGCTCGCGCACTAATCGACCAGGGCCCGCTGGCCCTGGGCCCTGGGCCCCCGCCCTGGGGGCGAGTCCCGGTATCGATTCTAGAGCGTAGAGCGCTCTAGGTTTTAGAATCTAGCACAAATGGCCCGACGCCGTAGCGGACGCCGACCTTGGCCCGGTTTCGCAGAATTAATGAGCCCTCGAAACAAAACTCAAATAAGCGTATACTTTTAATTATCCAAAACCCACCCCCTTGTTTTTAAAACCGATTTCCCTAAAAATTTTTTGCAAATTCAAAAAGTTATGGCCCTTCCCCCGGACCTTGAAGCAGAGCGCTTGAAGCTTGAGCTACGGCTCAGGATCCTTGAGGCTCGGGACAAGGCCAAGGCTTCTTTCATAGATTTCGCCCGTTATGTTTGGCCCGAGGCGATATTTAGTGCGCATCATTACAGGATGGCGAATGCCTTTGACAGAATGGTTGAAGGCAAGCTTAAGCGTTTGATTATTAATATGCCTCCCCGGCACACCAAGTCGGAGTTTGCTAGCTATCTTTTGCCTGCGTTTGCCATGGGCCATGAGCCTCGGTCCAAGATCATTCAAGCGACGCATAATGGTGAGTTAGCGGTGCGTTTTGGCCGTAAGGTCAGGAACCTGATGGATCAGGAGACGTATAAGGAGTTGTTTCCGGCGGTGAGTTTGAAGCCTGATTCAAAGGCAGCTGGCCGTTGGGACACGAACGGTGGCGGGGAATACTATGCTGTAGGCGTTGGTGGTGCAATGACGGGGCGGGGTGCGGATCTTTTGATTATTGACGATCCGCATTCGGAGCAGGACGCTTTGTCAGAGTTGTCACTGGACAACGCTTGGGAATGGTATACGTCTGGGCCACGTTCTCGTTTGCAGCCCGGAGGGGCCGTAGTGGTGGTCATGACCCGATGGGGCATGAAAGATTTGACGGCGCGTTTGCTCAAAGCGCAGGCAGAACCGAAGTCGGACCAGTGGGAAATTTTAGAGTTTCCTGCCATATTGAATGAGCGGACTGATCATGAAAAGCCGCTTTGGCCGAGTTACTGGAGCCTTGATGAGTTACAAAAGGTCAGGGCGACGTTATCGGTGCAGAAATGGCAGGCGATGTATCAGCAGCAGCCCACGAATGATGAGGGGGCTATTTTAAAACGTGAATGGTGGAGGATTTGGGAGCATGATTACACCCCCGCAATTGAGTATGTCATCCAGAGTTATGACACCGCGTACAGCAAAAAAGAGACAGCTGACTTTTCAGCAATCACCACCTGGGGTGTTTTCCGTCCCAGCGCGGACGACGGACCTGCCATTATCCTCCTCGACGTTAAAAAAGGCCGCTGGGACTTCCCGGAGTTAAAGCGTATTGCTAAGATGCAGTATGACCACTGGCGACCGGACAATGTATTGATTGAGGGCAAAGCGACGGGGATTACGTTGCAGCAGGAGTTAAGGCGTGTTGGAATTCCTGTGACGATGTATAATCCGGGGGGACGCAGGGCGGGTCAGGACAAGATATCCCGTGCTAATGCGGTTGCGCCTATGTTTGAGTCGGGGATGGTCTGGGCACCGGAGACGAAATGGGCGGAGGAGTTGATTGAGGAGTGCGCGGCGTTTCCCAAGGGCGACACGGACGACCTTGTTGACAGCACCGTGCAAGCGCTTGCACGATTCAGGGCTGGGAACTTTGTGGCTTTGGACGATGACGAGGCTGATGAACCAAGCACCGTGCTTGAGTTTGAATATTACTAGGGTGATAATATGCCCATTCCTTAATCCTGGCCAAGGGAAGCTATAACCACAGAGAGGCAAGAGATATGTTTAGGCGTTTTACCCAAGGCGGCATGGTTAATGATACGACTAGTGATGCGCGGCGCATGTTGCAAAATTTACAGAAAATGCAACAACAACCTGTTTATATGGCCGAGGGCGGTGAGCTGACAGGATCGGCAGAAGAGCTTGCGCAAGCACGATTAAATTATTTACCTTCTTGGCTTGTTGAGAATATGGGAGGCAGAGACGCTGCGCTATCTTCTATTCGTAATGATATTGTTAAAGCAGAGCAACAAAAGGCGGCAAAAAGTTATGCAGCTTCGGAGTTATCAGGTATTGCGGCGGGAACGGCTCCGGGTTCTTCTGCCGCAGAGGCGCTTAGAGACATAACAAGTTCTGGTGCGACCCAAGCAGACGTAGAAAAGCTTTTGCCTACCTCAGGCTTATCGGCAGCAGCGCAATATGCTTTGTTAAGAACGGGGATTGGCTCAGAAAATGCTCCCGGACGTGAGCAAGGAGGCATCAGTGGGATGGATGCCAATATCAGGCATGTTGTGCAAACTCTAAGGGATCAAGGTTTAACATCTTCTGAGGCCGCAGAAAAAATTGTTCAAGGGATAACAACCTACGGCCTTAATGATTTAGATGTATTAAGAGCTACAGGAATATCTTTAGGTGATTTACCCGGAACGTTTAAGGCGGATATTCCGCCTACCCAATCTATTGTTAATCAACCTACGCAACCTGTGGTGCCAAAGAACATCGTCACCGTTCTCCCGCCGCCTCCCCCGTTGCCCCCGCTTACGGAAATTTTTATACCTCCCACGTCCCCAGAACCTGAAGCACCCCCACCAGCATTAACAGCTGGCCAAGAAGGCCTTAATCCGGGGACCGCCGTCGTTGGCAAGATCCCCGTGGATGAGCAAGTCAAGCTCCCGCAGCTTGATACGGAGTTCAGGGCCTCTGAACCACGCACCCCGATCTATGATCGCTTTGGCCGTGTAACGGGATACAACTATACGCCTGCTGCAAAGTTGACTCCTGCCACGGGAACGACGGTCTTTAACTGGACACCTCCCGGAGTGACGAGCAGGTCCCGATCTTTATTGAATATAGGAGATGTTCCGAGGGTAACTATTGATCCCGTGACGGGGCAATTGCGTTTACCCCTAAGTGCAAGTCAAAAATATGCTCAAGACCGTGCGCGATTAAGCCAGGACATTGCTAATCTTTATACGAAGTCCACCGCAGGACAGACGGATGTACCCTCTGCCTTGCCATCGGGCGCAGCCGGGGCTTTTAGAAATTTGGTGATGAGCGACCCGACACTATCTGCGCAATTGCGTTACAGAGACATCGGTGAAGCAAAAGTTAATCCAGAAAAAGTTGATGCAGCACTTGCAGGCCAGTACGGTAAGCAGCAGTATCTTTCTGCATTGCAAGCGGCGTTTGATCCGTATCTTGCAAGTATCCGACCGCAGCTTAAAGTTTCGACGGAAACGCAAAAGAGCTACATGGAGCAGTACCCCGATGTGGCAGCGGCTTATGCCAAGTTAACCCCTGCTGAAAGGGCTAAGTTCCCCACCCCCGAGTCCTATGCCCAGTATCACTACGATACCTACGGCAGGGCCGAGGGCCGTAATCCACCGTCCGTGGGTTTTGGAGGTGGGCAGGGGCCGGGGTTAGGGATTAGTGGAGGAAGCATACCCACAACTGGAACGTCCTTTTTTGCCAAGGGTGGGCCTGTCACAAAAAAAGCCAACGGCGGTGATGTTTCACGTGAAACATTGCCGCCAAAACGAGCATCGACGTTGAAAGGTTACGGTGAAGGCGAAGAAGCAGAGGACGCAAGAAAAAGTGCAAGAGAAATTTTTCGTGCTTTAGTGGGTATGGATCCTTATGACAAAAACAATCCAACGGAGGCCTATCGGATTGCTTCTACGGCTACACCGTTGACCATGATTGGTGGCGGTATCAAAGGTATCAAAGGGGTTGGGAAAGGCCTAAGTCGTGCGGAGCAGGAAGCAAACCTTGCGAGATTTCTTGAACCAAGTAAGGTTAAAGAGCGCTTATATCATGGCTCCCATAAGCCAGCGATAGTGGAATTTCAAACCGGGAGAGTGCTCAAAGAAAAGCAGTATCCTGGAAATACAATTGAACCATGGGCCGTGGATAATCGTGATGCGGTATTTTTGACACCGGACCCAAAGCTTGCAGACAGCTTTGCAGGGGGTGATTTTCACATCGGCATGGGATACACGCCAGCAACATATCCAGTGCGAGTACAGGTAAAAAACCCATGGGACTATGACAACCCAGAGCACATTGAAAGCGTAATAAACGCGTATAAAAAAAAATATCCGCTTAAAAAAACAAAGGACGGAGTGCCATCAGAAGAGTCAATGAGACATCACCGGTTTGAAACGGCAATGCGTGAGCTGCCGTTGCGCGAAAAAGCCAATTGGAGCGGTATTGAAAAAGCAGATGTACAGGAAATCATCAGAGACCTTGGCCATGACGGATTCTTTGTTAAAGAAGGCGGCGTTAAAAACCTGGGCGTATACGATCCTCGTCGTATTAAATCAGACTTAGGTAACGAAGGCACCTACGATATTACTGATCCTAACATTAACAAAGCTAGGGGCGGTGATGTTTCAACAAAAGACTTCATTGCCAAGTTTGCCGACGGCTCCCCCAACCCTGACGAAATTCCAAGCGTCATTGACGAGCGCGAAGAGATCCGCAGTGAATCGCAGCGCATGCTCAATCGACTCAAGGCCCAAGGACCACGGTCCACGGGTTTTATTAAAGGGAGGGTGCCAGAGGGCGTAGCAAGACTTCAACGTGAGGTTGAACAACGTCAGATTGATGCATCCAAACCGGGAAGCGCGGCACAGCTTTCTTTGATTGATCGGCCTGCAATGCGAATTGCTAGCGACATCGTTCGTGGCGCGGTAAGCGCAACGCCTGCGGAACCCACCAATCCAAGCGAGGCCTATCGATTAATGCAGGGATTGACCGGTGCATACTTGCCCACGGCCCCTGTGGTGCGCATGGGTCAATCAGCCAAAGCCGCCGTTCAACAACCCGGAGCCACTGTTGCCTCTGCAAAACGTGGTTTTGAAGAGCTTGGCGATACCGCAGCCGCTCAACTGGCTCGCATATCCCAGCCCAATACCCTAGGCAGTCAGGCAGGAGCCGTTCGCCCATATGGTAAGGGGACGGTGTTTTCTGGGGTTAAACTTCAAGGAGATAGATCTGTTGGATCATCATTAGACAGATATCTACTAGATGCAGATACTGCTGCTTTTGAAAGCGTTGACTCTCTGGATAATTTGGATAAAGTTGAGGCGATTAGAAACTTTTTTGACACTAAAGCTCGCCGTTACATAACAACACAACTTGGCACTGAAAAAGATCCTATATTTAAAGCTATTAAAGAAGAACGTATTAGCAACCTTGCACTTCATGACAAACAGGGGCTGAGGCAATATGCTATTCGGGCGGCGCGGGAAGGAAAATCTAAGGTTACAAAAGAAACAGGAGAACCTGTTTTAGATGCGTTTGGTCGGCCTATTTTTTATCCAAAAGATCCTCAGGCCGTTATAGACGTAACTTCAGAGTATGACAAAATGGTAAATGTTAATCCCATGCGCATGAAACCAGAACTTATACAGCGAAGGTTTCAGATTGATGATGATGCGTATATAGCAGAAGTTGAAAAGGTCAAAGAACAAATGCAACAAGCGTTTGAAGCGGAAGGTTTAGACCCACGTCTTGTAAATTTAAAAGAACCACTAATCCTTACCACGGCCCGAGACACAGGTCAGCCATACTACACCGGATATATACCTCGCATGGATGACTTTATTAAAGCTAAATTATCTGGAGATTCAACAGCGTTAAAAGACGTTCCTGAAAATATTATACGTGCTTTAGACAAAAACGAACTTTTGTATGATGTGTCCACGGAGGGACCTTTAAAAGAAATATTAGATCCCGAAAATATTGCTTCATATCTTGCTACATTAAACAAAAAAGAAATCGAAGGTATTCAGTTTGAAGAAGCTGTGGTAAAAGCCGCAAAGTTTAATGAAGAAAAACTTAATCGCCAGTTTAAGGGAAAACGTTTGAAAGCTCTTGTAGAGTCAGGCAAAGCTCCAGATAATGTTTTTTCTAAAGGCGTAAGCGAGCCTTTGCTTAAATTTAATGAAAACGATCCTCATCCCGGATTTGCATGGAAACGTCTTGAAGAATTAGATTCAACTATACCGGAAGGCGCATATGTAGGGCACTCAGTGGGCGGGTACTCTTTAGGAGGTGCCGGATATGGCCCAAGTTACACTAAAGGTTTTCAAGAAGGGACACATAAAGTCTACAGCTTACGTAATACCCGTAATCGACCGGTGACAACAATTCAAGTAATTGATAAAGGTACTCTTGATAACCCTTATCCAGTTATTACTCAGATTAAAGGCAATGGGGCAAAAACCGGGAACACGGCTCCAGTAAATTATGAAAAAGAAGTTTATGATTTTTTGGTTAAAATTGTTAAACCAAAAAGTATCCAAGAATCTAACAACTTTTTAACTCCTTTGCTTATTCAATATAAAGATGCCCTTGAAACAAATCGTTTCATTGATTATCCCTAAGGCCTGAACATGCCCATCGACAAAGCCCTATACGAAGCCCCTGCCACATTGATCGAGATTGATCAGGAGGACATGCCTGAAATTGAGATTATTCTTGACGCGGACGGTGGGGCGACGATCGAGATTGGGGAAGATGAAGACAGCGAGGTGGACTTTTACGCCAATCTGGCAGAGGTCGTGGACGATGACACGTTATCCAAGATCGCCATAGACCTCTCAGCCTTCTTTGAAGCGGACAAATCGAGTCGTTCTGATTGGGAGCAGACCTATGCCAAGGGCCTTGAGCTTTTAGGCATGAACTTTCAAGAGCGCACCAAGCCCTTTCGAGGTGCGGCAGCGGCGACTCACCCCTTGTTGATGGAGGCCGTGGTCCAGTTCCAAGCGCAAGCGACTAAAGAATTGATGCCAGCGGGCGGTCCTGTGCGCACGGAGATCCTGGGCAAAGAGACCTTGGACAAGTTCCAGCAGGCTGGACGCGTGCAGGATTTCATGAATTACCAGATCACGACAGTAATGAAGGAGTACACGCCCGAGTTTGATCAGGCAATGTTTTATTTGGGCTACGGCGGGTCGGTATTTAAGAAGGTTTACTACGACGAACAGCTTGGGCGGATGGTTTCCAAGCTTGTTTTGGCCGATGACGTGTTCATTCCGTACTACGGATCAAGCGTCATGAGCCAATGCCCACGGATCACGCACCGCATTGCGATGGATTCCAACGAATATCGCAAGCGGGTGGTTTCGGGTGAGTATTTGGACGTGGTGATTGAGGGTGAATTGTACCCATCTGATGCAAGTCAAATCCGTTATCAGGTTGATAAACAGACGGGTGTCGTGGAAACCGGTGCGCCGGAGGAAGTTTTTTTGCTTGAATTCCAAGTGGACTATGATTTACCGGGATTTGAGGACAAAGATGACAAGGGTGAGCCCACGGGAATCAAGCTTCCTTACGTTATTACGTTGGATGAGGCTACAAAACGTGTGATTGGCGTGCGTCGCAACTGGGAAGAAGACGACGAACGTAAGAAAAGGCGCAATTATTTTGTGCATTACGTTTTAATCGAGGGCCTTGGGTCGTATGGCTTGGGTTTTGTGCATTTAATTGGTGGACTTTCCAAGACAGCGACCTCTGCGTTGCGTCAATTATTGGATGCGGGGACGCTTTCTAACCTTCCAGCGGGGTTCAAGGCCAAAGGCGCAAGGATCGCGGACCAAGACAATCCAATCCAGCCGGGAGAATGGCGTGATATTGACGTAGGCGGGGCTGAATTACAGCAAAATATGTTGCCTTTGCCTTATAAAGAGCCTTCGCAGACGCTTTTTGCATTGCTTGGTTTTTGTGTGGACGCCGGAAGACGTTTGGCAAGCATTGCAGACATGCAAGTGGGCGAAGGCAATCAAATGGCGCAGGTTGGAACGACGCTTGCATTGCTCGAACGGGGCACGCAGGTCATGTCAGCCATCCATAAGCGGTTGCATTATGCGTTAAAGGAAGAATTTGAGCTTTTGGCCAAGGGTTTTGGGATGTATATGCCCGATGAGTACCCTTATGACGTGCCGGGAGCGTCAAGAAAAATTAAAAAAGCGGATTTTAACAACCTTGTTGCGGTACAACCGGTCTCTGATCCCAATATTTTTTCTTCAGCGCAGCGTTTAACGCTTGCACAGATGCAGTTACAGATGGCACAATCTGCGCCGCAAATGCATAATTTGTATGAAGCGTATTATCGTGTATATTCCGCGATGAATGTGCGCGATATTGACAGTATTTTGAAACCGCAGCGTACACAAATGCCCAAGGACCCTGCGCAAGAAAATGGTGACGTGTTAGACGGTATGGAATTAAAAGCTTTTGCGGGACAACAGCACGATGCGCACATTGCAGCGCATTTGATGATGGGTTTGTCGCCCATGTTACAGGCTCAGCCAATTGCTGCTATGACTTTGCAAAAACACATTCTGGATCATGTGAAATTAAAAGCTGAAGAGACTGCTGAAGCAGAACTTTTTGCTCAATACGGCAGTGATCCAGATCAAATGGTGTCTGAACTACAACACGAAGCGCTTGTAGCGTTAAAAGTTGCATCATTTATGCAGGAAGTACGTGATTTGCAAAATCAATTAATGGGCGTGGATCAAGGTCCAGATCCTTTGATTGCGTTGAAAGACAAAGAACTTCAAATTCGTGCGCAAGATGATCAGGCTAGTCAGCAAATTGATCGCCAGCGTTTATTGATGGAGCAGCAACGCACTCAAGCCAACACGGCGGCTAATCAAGCTAGGATTCAATCGCAAGAACGGATTGCAGCAGAACGTGCAAAGGTTGCACGCGAGCGAGCGGATTTAATGGATCGTAATGCGCGTCGTCAACAAGATGTTCAAGTCATGGGTCAACGGAGGCCACAAAATGCCGCTTAAAAGAGGTAAAAGTCAAAAGGTCATTTCAATGAATATTGGGGAAATGATTGGTTCGTATCGGAAAACGGGCAAGATAGGCACAAGCAGCCCCAAAAACAAAGGCGATGCCATTAAGCAGGCCGCTGCAATTGCTTACTCAACGGCAGGCAAATCGCGCAAAATGCGTGGTGGTGGCGGAGTGCAAGGTCCGTTTATGACGGTGAAGAAAAAAGACGGTAATCGTCCGGTTAAAATTTATTAGGAGTAATAATCATGGTTGAACCCCAAGAAAAACGTTTTCCAACGTTAGATGATTTTAAAAAGATGGAAAGAGAAAAGGCAAAAAAGGCTCAGGAAAAAGCTAGGGAAGAAAGAGAAAAGCTAAAAGAAGAACAAAGAAGAGTTAAAGAAGAAGAAAAATTAGACAAGGGAATTTATACCGAGGAAAAAGGCCCCCCGCCGTCGCCCCCTGACATGGGATCAGTCAAAATGATGTCTAAAGGTGGCGCAGTAACATCGCGTGGGCAGGGAAGAGTTATGCGTAAAAAACAAACCAAGTTTTATTGATAACCTTTTCAGGTGAAGGCAAATCACCTGCTTTTTCATGGACTGTGACCATGCTTAATTTAGTTGAACGCATACTGAAAGAAGTCCGAACGTTACGTGAAAGCACAGAGGGTCTTGTGCTAAACGGGTCGGTTCCCGACATGGAGCGGTATCGCTTTTTAATGGGACGTCTTGAGGCACTTAAGCTTATTGAGGTTACGGTCAAAGATCTTTTAAACGACCGAGAGGACCTATGACAGCACTAACAGCCTTACAAAAAAAGTGGTTAGAAGAAAGTATTGAGCGTAAACCTGCGCTTGATGACGCTTATGACAATGATGGCCACTTTAATCCACAGCTTATTGAGTCCAGTGTCTTGAGCCGTTTGCCACGGCCCACGGGGTGGCGAATTGCGATTTTGCCGTATCGAGGTGCGCAAAAAACGCGTGGTGGGATTGCCTTGTCTGAGGAAACACAAAAGCGAGCGCAGGTTGCAACCACGGTAGGTTATGTACTAGCGCTTGGTCCTTTAGCTTATTACGACAAGGAAAAATTTCCTGAGGGCCCGTGGTGCGTGGAAAAAGATTGGATTATTTTCGGGCGTTACGCGGGTGCGCGTATACCGATTGATGGTGGTGAAATTCGCTTCATCAATGACGATGAGGTGTTGGGTGTTATTAATAATCCGCAAGACATTGCGCACATGTAGGGAATGATAATGAGTAATGAAGAGTTGCAATTTAAGATTGGTGAAGACGAACAACCCGCCGTTGTTAACCTTAATGATGACGGCACGGCAGAGTCCATTGAAAGGGCGCAGCCATCCGTTGTTCAAACACAACAAACTACGGGCGAAGATTTAGATCAATATAGCGAGAAGGTCCAAAAGCGTATTGACAAATTAACGGCACGTTTGCGAGAAACCGAGCGCCGTGAACAAGAAGCCATTCGTGTTGCACAAGAGATGCAATCTCGGATGCACGAAGTGCAACAACGCTATGTACAAGCTGATGGCCAGCGGATGGGTGAGGCCAAAGGCAGGATTGACACACAAATTGTTGCCTTGAAACAGATTGTCAAAAAAGCGCGTGAAGAAAACGACATTGACACTGAAACAGAAGCGCAAGAACGATTAACGCAAATCCTTGTTGAACAACGTCGTTTACAAGAAGAAGCTGTTTATCGGGAAGCTCAGGAACAGCAACGTGCTGCACAAGCACAGCAACAACAAGCGTATGTCCAACAGATGCAGCAGCGTCCTGCACCGCCTCAAGTGGATCCACGCGCTGAGGAATGGGCCGAGAAAAATGAATGGTTTGGTCGGGATGTGGCAATGACCGCAGCGGTCCGAGGGATTCATATTCAACTTGTAAGCCAAGAAGGATTTGATCCGCGAGGCGATGAGTATTATGAAGAATTAGATCGTCGTATTAAAGAGGCCTTCCCACATAAGTTTCAATCTGCTAATATGAGTTATCGTTCAGCCAACCGTCCCGTGCAGACGGTTGCCCCTGCATCTCGTTCCTCTGGAATTAACAACGCTGCACGCCGCACTGTAAGACTGACACCCAGTCAGGTTGCAATTGCAAAAAAACTTAATGTTCCCCTTGAGGAATACGCAAAGTACGTGAAGGAATAAACTATGGATCAAGAAAATACACCTGAAGTTTTTGCAACCCCGTTGCCCAAACTTCGCCGCGAAGCACGAGCAGCATTGACTCGTGAAAAAGAAGCGCGTCGTAAGCCGTGGTCTCCTCCTTCTAAATTGGACGCTCCTCCTGCTCCAGATGGGTTTAAAAACCGGTGGATTCGTCGTGAAACGATGGGATTTGATGATCGGATTAATGTCACTACAAAATTACGCGAAGGGTATGAACTTGTTCGCGCTGACGAGCATCCTGATTACACTGCCCCCACGGTTGATGACGGCAAGCATGCGGGTATAATTGGCGTAGGTGCTTTAATCCTTGCCAGAATCCCCGAAGAGACGGTAGAGGAACGTAATGCGTATTATCAAAACAGGGCAAGGGATCAGCAAAGAGCCGTGGATAATGAGTTGTTAAAATCGAATGCTCATGACAGCATGCGGATTAACTCTCCCGATCGACGTACTCGTACAACTTTTGGTAGCCGGAATTCGGCTTAAATTTACTTTTTAAAGGAACTACAAATGGCTAATACAAACAAGCCTTTTGGCATGCGTCCTCTGGGGAATCTCTCCGCAACGGGCGCTCAAAAGCAATATGGCTACTTGATCAAAGAGGATTATGGTACAAACATTTTCCAAGGTGATCTGGTACGTCTTGTAGCTGGATACATCCAACGTGTTTCTGGTAATACGGATGCGGCGGTTGGGGTATTCAACGGTTGTTTTTACAACGATCCTGTCACAGGCAAACCTACGTTTAGCAATAAATTTATTGCT
>RFTN01000060.1 GCA_009923445.1 bacterium | reverse complement strand
CTCTTCTTCTTGTAGACCCACTTGCAGCCCACAGCCTTCCTGCCTGCAGGGAGCTGCACAAGAGTCCATGTTCCATTTTCCATGATGGATGTGTACTCCTCTTCAGTTGCCTTGATCCAATGGTTGGCATCAGGCCCTGCCTTGGCTTCCTTGAAGCTCAGAGGCACCAAGTTAGTTGCAACGGCTGCTCGCTCCTCTGGGCTCACAATCCAGTAGGGGGATGGCGGACGCCGCTGCCTGGTGCTCCTCCGCATTCCCTGCTGAGGCTCTGCATGGTCAGCAGGATTGTCTTGACCCTCGTTCACAACAGGCTGATCAGCACTCTGGAGTGGGTCTTCATCCTTCTCCTCAGTCTGTCCCTGCAGAATTGGAAGCATGGCTGACAACTGCTCCTGAGGCGGTTGTTGATGACCCCCCTGCATCCCTTGATGCTGCGTGTGAACTTCGTCGAAGGCGACATCTCTGCTGATGATGAGAGAGTTGGTGCTAGGATCCAACAGGCGATACGCCTTGCTGTCCAGGTCGTATCCCACAAAGATGCATGCCTTACTCTTCGCCTCCAGCTTGGTCCTCTTCTGCTGTGGCACGTGTGCGTAAGCCCTGCACCCAAAGATGCGTAGGTTGGCAGCGTTGGGCTTCTTTCCCGTCCAGGCTTCAGCAGGAGTGATGTTGCACAGCACCTTGGTAGGAGACATGTTCTTGAGCATCACCGCAGTCGCCACTGCTTCTGCCCAGAGCTCCGTTGGCAACCCCTTGCTGTGAAGCATGCTCCTCGCGCACTCCATGATGGTTCTGTTGGCACGCTCTGCAACGCCGTTCTGTTGAGGGGTGTAGGGTGCAGTCTTGTCATGGCGGATCCCATGCTCCGCCAGGAAGCTCTGCATGTCCTTGTTGATGTACTCCGTCCCGCGATCACTCCTCAGCGCCTTGATCTTCCTCCCTGTGCTGTTCTCCACCAGCGCCTTGAATTCCTTGAATTTGGAGAACACCTGGTCCTTAGACTGGAGAAAGCAGATGTGAGTGAAGCGCGTTGCATCGTCGATGAAGGTGAGGAAGTATCTGGCCTTCCCCATGCTGGGCGTGCTCATGGGGCCACACAGGTCTGTATGGAGAAGAGCCAACGGCTCAGACGCCTTCTTCCCCTCACTGGGAAAAGAATCCCTGTGTTGCTTCCCCATCATGCAGCCTCCGCACACCTCCCCCAAGTCAGGGAGAGTCTTAGGAAGCCCTGTCACCATCTCCTTGGATACAAGCTTCTGCAAGCTTTGCATCCCCATGTGGCCAAACCGCTCATGCCAGAGCTGAGCCTCAGCTGCAGGTGTCCGCAAGGAAACTGCTGCAGTGAAATGGCATGCAGCACGTGCAGTCTGGAGCTTGAACAGCTTACCATCCAATTGGGCCATGCCCAGCACCTCACCATTTGGTGAGATGATGCTGCACCTGTCTTGGGCAAAGTTGACAATCATCCCCTTCCCAAGCATCTGCTTCACGGAGATGAGGTTGGTCGCAAGCTCTGGCACGTACAAGACGTTGGCAAGGTGTCCCTCCTTCTCCACCCCATCTACCAGCGTTGTCACAGGGACGTCTCCCACTCCCACCGCGTCCACTGCAGCGTTGTTGCCCATGTACACCGCCTCTGGTGCAATCTCCATGAGCCTACTGAACGCTGCACGGTTGGAGCACATGTGCTTGGTTGCACCCGAGTCCACGTACCACGTGAGCTCTTCAGTTGGACTGCCCCTTGTAGCTGAATGGAACACAAAGTTCCCACTCGCTGGTGAAGCTTGGTGATCCTCGGACACCCCCTTGCTCTGTTGCTGCTGTTGCAACCTCTTGTACGCATAGCAATCCTTCTTGAAGTGCCCTGCCTTGTTGCAGTGGAAGCACTTCTTTTGTTGCTTGCCCTGTGGCTTGCCCTTCTGCTTGCCCTGGTGCTTACCCATGAGGGCTCCCTCCTTGTCCTCATGGTTGTGGCGCCTCAGCTCCTCATGCTGCAGCTTTGCAACAACCTCCCCAAAGCTGAGCGTGCCACCCTGCGCCTCCAGCGCAGTCACAAACACCCTGTACTTTGGAAGCACCCCTTCCAAGAGCTTCAGCACAAGCTCCTGTTCCTCCACCTGTGCCCCTGCTCCATCCAGTTGCTGCTGGATTCCCAGGAGCCTTGTCACAAACTCCTGTACCTTCTCCCCATCCTTTTGCTTGATGTCTCTCAACTGCTCCCTCAAGAAGAGCTGGTTGGCAATGGTTGTCTGCTGATAGACCTTGTTGAGCTGAGCCCATGCATCCTTGGCAAACGTGTGAGGCTTGATGTAGATCATCTGTGACACCTCCACGCTGCTGGCCAGAATGATCATGGCCCTCCTGTTCTTGTTCATGTACTCCTTCCATGCCGCTTCGTCGTCCTTAACCGCGACAGGCTCTTCCCCGGTAACGAGTGAAAAGACCCCCCTCTCCTCCAAGATCAGCTTGATGCAGAACTTCCAAGTGTCGAAGTTGGAGGAGCCCTTGAGCTTCTCCACGACTTGGACAGCCAGATCCTTGGTGTTGAGGGTGGGGGTGGCCATGATGAAGGAGAAGACTTGAACAGGTGATGCAGGGCTCCAGCTGATGCAGATGAGAGGAGATGGGATGGGTGTCCACGATTTCCGCACCACTTGTTGGAATGCTGATGAAGGTGGGAGCTTGGACTAGTGGAGCACTGCTGGTGGTGGTGGAGATGGGTTGGTGTTGGTTGAAAGTGTTGGGAGGTAGAAAATGTTTTGCTTGTGGAGTGGCAAATGACCCACAGGACTGGGCTTAAGTAGGCCCTTTCACTCAACCAAGGTTCATGCATTATATGATGATCTGGCAGATTTCCTAGATCTCCTCTGCTGACGTGGCAGATCTCAGGAGATTCTAGATTGCTGACTAGACCTTACATCTGGACCCTCTTAGACCCCCTTCACATCTCACACAACTGTAATGACCCTACTGTATTCAAGCAAACAGTAGTATACAAGCAGTGTCATAAGTACCGGGAGGTCACCCAGCCCTGGTCACTTGGAGTTTATCCTAGGAGTACGAAGTTGCCGTGTAGTTGCAACTTCCGCACAACTTCAATCATTGAAGTTACTTTTAATTCCCTAAGTCCTTATGTTGCCCCTCCTTCCACTGTCTGTAGACAACCCCAAGCAGCATTCCAGAGATGATGATGCTGCTCTTGCAACACTCCCACTTTGTCTCAGACAGTGGAGCGCACCCCCATCTCGTTGGTGCACCACACGTGCTTCTCCCTTGGAAGCGCTTTTGTGAACACATCTGCCACCATCTGGTCCGTTGGGCAGAACTCCAGGTGGACAGAGTTATCCTCCACCTTCTCACGAATGAAGTGGTACTGGATGTCGATGTGCTTGGTCCTTGCATGGAACTCAGGGTTCCTTGCCAGAGCGACACAGCTCTGGTTGTCCACTTTGATGCGGATAGCTGCATCATTGAAGACCCCAAGCTCTGTAAGCAGGAACCTGATCCATATGGCCTCCTTGGTTGCTTGAGTCAAGGCCATGTACTCAGCCTCAGTGCTGGAGAGAGCAACAGATGTCTGCTTCTTGCTCTTCCAGCTGACTGCTCCCACTCCAAGCTTGAAGCAATAACCCGAGATCGACTTGCGGTCGATGTTGTTTGCAGCCCAGTCTGCATCGCTCCATGCTTCCAACTGGAGTGTTGCTGCATCACCTCCCAAAGTAAGCTGGTAGTGTGTGGTCCCTCTGACGTACCGCAGAATGCGCTTCACAGCATCCAGGTGCTCCGCACTCGGGCCTGCTGCGAACTGACTCACCGCTCCCACTGCGTACGCCAAGTCTGGTCTGGTTGCCACCATCAGGTACATCAGGCTCCCCACCATGCTCTGGTACTCGTGATGGAAGCTCTTCTCCTCAGTGGTGGTTGGGGGCAGCTTTGCTCCCACTGAAAGGGGGATCCTTACAGGAGCACAGTCCCCCATGCCATATCGCTCCAGCATGCTGTTGATGTAAGATCGCTGGTTGAGGAAGATGAGTCCTGCATCCCTGTCCCTGTGCACCTCCATTCCCAAGAAGTGGTTGGTTTCCCCCAAGTCAGTCATGGTGAAGGTCATGCTGAGGGCTTCCTTACATGCTCCCATGGCTGCTGTGCTGTCCGCAACGATGATGATGTCGTCAACGTAGACCAGCAGGAAGACCAACCCTTTGTTGTCGCGTTTGAAGTACACGCTGTGATCAGCCTCACAGCGAGAGAACCCCTGCTTCTTCAGCTCATCATTGAGTTTCTTGTTCCACGCACGAGGAGACTGCTTCAGCCCGTAAATGGTCTTGTGCAGCTTGCAGACCAGATGCTCCTCCCCGGGCTTCACAAAGCCCTCTGGCTGCTCCATGAAGATTTCCTCCTCAAGATCTCCGTTGAGGAAGGCGGTCTTCACATCCATGTGATGACACTCCCAGTTGTTGGCTGCTGCAAGGGACAGCAGAATGCGAATGGAGGTGAACTTTGCCACAGGGGCAAAGGTCTCGGTGAAGTCCAGACCCTCCACTTGTGAATATCCCTTGGCCACCAGCCGCGCCTTCCACCTCTTGATGTTGCCTGCCGCATCCCTCTTCTTCTTGTAGACCCACTTGCAGCCCACAGCCTTC
>RFTN01000059.1 GCA_009923445.1 bacterium | reverse complement strand
CGGAACTTCCGTCAATCAACGGATGATCGAACTCGGCCACGCCGCGAAAATGTAACGGGCGGACCTTTTTCCGATCCGCCCGTTCATCCATCTTGGTTTTTTTGGTCGCGACTCAACCCTGATCAGCTTCGGGCCCGCCGTTTGGTTCATCGAGCATTTCCCGGCAGAGAGCGACGATAGCCAGCCAGGCCTCCCGTTTAATCTGGATTTTCCCGCGCTCCCGAAGGCAGATCGTCGCGGTCGTCAGGCCCAGCAAGTTCGCAACTTCGCCTTGGCTTCCCAGCAACTTCCTAAGCAACAGGTAGCCTTCCGGGGTGATTTCGCTCCATTGGTGCAAGTCAATAGTCATGCGCCGAATCTTGATCGATTTCGGCTTTTCGCAAGAAAAAACCAAAAAATGCAATTTGCAGTTGCCAACCCGAAAAAATTACGTATTCTCCCGGCATGACTACGAACAAGACCAAGCAAGCCGACTGCGTCAAGCGGGCGGAATTGACCAAAGCCCGGATCGCCTCTGAGAAGGCAACCGAAAACGCGCAGGCATCGCTCCGGCAATGCATCGAGCGAACCTGCGGAGGGAACCGGGAAGAAGCCCTCGCCATTGCGGTCAAGGAAGCTCAGGTCGCCCTCGACGCAATGATCGCGGCGGAGAACGAATTCAAGAAACTTCCAAAGGCTCGGCGCACCTTCGCGGAGGGCCAGATCAAATTGGCCACCGACGCCGCCAACTGGGCCGCCGAATTGGGCGGCGAGTATTCCGGCCAAACGGGAACGGCGGTCGAGTGGCGGTCCTTTGCCGGAGCCAAAACCGAAACGAGCCTCGGAGACAAATATCATCGTTTTTGTACCTACAGAAAAACAAACGCAGTTCACACGGTCAGCATTGATGCCCGGCGCATCCACCTCCTGACCCGGGAAATCGTTCAGGCCAGTCGCAATCTGGGCAAGGTCGTCATCGCCCTCGACGAGGATGGTCGGTGCAGCTGGGTGCGCCGCTCCAACAAACAGTTGGTTGCCGAAAACGGATGGCTAGCCGCCAAAGGCGACCAGATCGCCCTTTCATCGACCAGCCTTGCCGGAGCCCGTCAACAGTTGGCCAGAAAGGCGGTGGCAGCGTGAAGCGGATCCTTCAAAGCGCCCAACAAAAGCTGGTCCGGGACATCCTCAGGCGGGAAACAATTTCCCTAGTTGAACGCAAACCGGGCCATACGACGGGCGACCTTCGGTTGGAAAAGATGGATCGCCCGCTACTGGCAGGCGCAGGGTCGCCGGATTCTCGTGGATCTGCACGTTCCGGCGAAATTCCAGATGACCAATTTAATCGGCGTTCCGACCGGCTGGAAGGCTTACGCAACCCGGGCCGCCGAAACTCGGATCGCGGATCTGGAGTCGGAACACATGCTGGCCATGGCCCACGCCGAGGCCAGCGAGCCTTCAGAGTTGGTCTTTGCCGTCTATGGCGGCGGCGATCGAGTCCGCGATTGGTGCCGCCGTCGGTCGGCGGAGTGGATTCCGGCGACAGGCCGGAGTCGCCCATTATAGGTCCTCGAACTTCAGATTCCGGTCGACCAAGTAGTTCAGGAGTCGTTCGCGCTTTTCCTGCGCGACGTTTTCCCGCGCCGAAAACATGCGAATCGCTCGCATCGACTCTTGGAACATTTCCATCGTGGGCTTTTTTGTTCCATCGATGGCCCGCTGAGCCAAGATCATTTCCGCCTCGGCTCGGATCGATGCCCTGCGGGCAGACTGCCAATCGTCGTAAAGCAGTCTTGCGTTTTGCAGGTGCTGCGGATTTGGGCGAGGAGGCGTGGGCGGGCCAGGAGGCGCGGGCGGAACTCCCGGAGGGCCTGGCGGAAGGATAACATCCGGCGCGGGCGGGTTGACAGGCTCCCGCCCGGGCAGACCAACGCCAGCCTTTTTGTTGTAGCCCATGACTACCGACCAACCGAGTCAACCAGCCGCACCGCTAGACCTCGTCTTCCCGACCGACAACCCGCTGGAGCTTCCAACGCTCCGACTTGACCGTCAAGCGGGCGCAATCGTAGCGCCGATGGCATGCTGGGGCACCGTTCGGCGGAGAGACCAAAACAACGTCAATTCGTGGCACTTCTACACTGACGACTACCGTTTCAGCCGACTCTGGAGCCATCCGCAAGACGTTGTCGCCACCGGAGCAAAAGTCTGCGTCGAGCCTAATTTCTCGGCACTCGATTCGATGCCATTCCCGGTCGGCTGGAACAATTTGTATCGAAAGCGATGGGTTGCCCGATGGTGGCAGGAGCAAGGGATTGATGTCATCGCAGATCTCTACGTCGGCGCAAAATACCAGGCCCATAACTGGATGGGCATTCCCAAAGGATGGCGGGCCTACGCAACTCGCGGAAGCGCCGAGGATCCAGAGGCAACCGTATCGCTTTTCTACCGGGCCGCTGAACATGCAGGGACCGACCAGATCCTATACTACGTTTACGGAGGAGGGATTACCCAGGCCCGCGTCTTGCGCGATGCCAAAATCCCAGTCGTTCTCTCCGACTACTACCGGGACCATGACGTAAGCTGGTGGCTCGCGACCAAAGGTTCCGCCGATCCAGTGCCTCAGTTGACACTTCTCGCCGACTAGCATGCCCGCTCCGATTATCGATCCGACAACTTCCGTTTTTTTCGATCGATGAGGATACCGGCCTCATTTCCGGCGTCGTTTCGACGGAAGCTCAAGGCTCGATATGGGTTGCTCAATTGGTCGCTGAAAACGAAGATGGAGTTTCCGATCCGGCCAGGCTGACGTTCGGGATTGAATACCCGGAAGTTGAGATCGATGGAGCCATTCATTGCGTCTTCGATCTGGACTCCGGTGCCGTTGCGTTTCGCGGGCTGGATCAAGTTTCCGAAGATGGCCTAGCTGTTGTCCATGCCAAAGCCAATGACCAATTCCCGCTTTCGGTCCAATTTGTTCGAAGGGAGCAAATTGTTGAACTGCCAATCACCGAGCTTCAGATCGCCGGAAAAATCAACGAACCGGAGCCCGCTGTTGCTTTGCAGGCAGACGGTGATGACACCATCCTTCAAGTTGGATCCGGCGAAACTGCCCGCTACATCATTTGGGTAGATCTGACCGCCGCCGCCCTCGATACTGCTCTTTACGATTACGAGGACGACGACGGAACAACCGTTAGTATGTTGGCGGAAATCCGGGCCGAATATACCGTTGACCTCGGTGAGGAATTGACCCGGACGGCCAACCGTTCATCCCTCAATTTCTGGCTGATTTTGCACCGCGACCTTGCATGACGACCATTCCGCCGAAGCTTCATTTTCCTTACGCTCTCCGAGTGATGAGAGCAGGTCATGCTGTTCGCCGGGTCGGCTGGACTGACCGCTGGTGGATCTGGCGCGGCGGGATCGTCGTCCAGGTCGAGGCGGGCGAGGATAACAGGCCCGTTCAGTCAACCGACTACGACGCTGACGATTTGCTTTCTTGGGACTGGACGACGCTGCCAGTTGATTGCGAGTTGCTGTCGAAGGAGCCGGACATGCAGGAACTCATGACCGTTCGCCCGTATGACGGTTTGCCCGACTCCGCCGATCCGCTCGGGCTCGGCTGTAACCTTCCAACCATCGAGTCGATCAAGAAATGATCAAGCCGCCGAAGATTTCAGGGAGAAGGGTCGCGGTTGCGTTTTCTCGGCCTTCGTTTCCACCCGCGCCTGCACTTCCTAAGGCAAGCTGGCCCTCAGTTGTTTGGACGCCGCGCCGGGATCGCGGACGTCCCTACGAGCCTTTGGTTCCGCCGCCAACTCCTCCACCTCCGCCTGCTCCGCTTTCTGCGGTCATAACAATGGCCCGGGCCTGCGTCGATGAACTGCCCATCACTTACCCGTATAGCGCAACGTTCTATCGAAGCGAAGGATCGGACCTTCCTCCGTTTGTCACACTCAATGGAGGAATCGAAGGCGCGTCGTACATTTTGAACCTCTATTGGCACCGATTCGTTGGCGACAACATCACAGAGGAAAGCATCTGGTCCGAAACAATTGTTCGGACAAGCGGGTCGCAAATTGTTAATTTTGCGGAAGAAGGTTCGTTTTTCACTCGAACATTCGACGGTCCCGTTGGGCAGACCTTTATTAACGGATCAACGAGCGTAGCTCCGCTCTATTTTGAGGTATTCTCAAGCGCGGGCCGGGTTCTGACGCTCTTCCCATTTGTGCCGCACGTTGAATGCGGAGTTGCGCCGAGTTCGACTCCGCCTCCGAGTTCGACTCCGCCTCCTAGCTCAACGCCGCCGCCTTCGTCGTCGATTCCGCCATCTAGCTCACCACCGCCAAGCTCATCAATTCCGCCGTCAAGTTCGCCGCCTCCGTCGTCCTCGGCACCTCCGAGTTCATCGCCTCCTCCTAGCTCGTCAGCGCCTCCTTCAAGCTCGCCGCCTCCGACCTCTTCGACTCCGCCGCCCTCTTCGACCCCTCCGCCGTCGTCATCGCCACCGCCCAGCTCGTCTCCGCCTCCCTCATACTATACTTATTCTTTGGGATTTGACAGCGCAAGTTCTCCGACGGCATGCTCCTACGGTTCAAGCCGAACGGTTTACTCATCCTCTTCAACTTTTGGTGCTGGCATCATGATTTATCAGGATACAGCACTTACTGTCGCTCCCCAGGACGGGTATTATTCCGACGGAAATGCGCATTGGTACGTAAGCAACGGCTCGGTGGGAATTCAGAATAGTTGCTGAGCATGACCGAACT
>RFTN01000058.1 GCA_009923445.1 bacterium | reverse complement strand
AAGCGGCACACTAAGTGTAGGTACAACAACAAATACCACTACTATACAAATAGGCATCACTAGCAGTGCGGTAGCCCAAACCATTAACATTGGTAACAATACGACTGCAAGTTCATCTACTGCACTCACTATGGGTTCGCTCATTGGTGCAAGCCCCACAGTAGTACAAGGTGGCTCAAGCGGTGTTGCTATAAGGTCTGCCGGTGCCGGTAATATAACGTTTGGTACAAATGGTGTTACGCGGGCTACTTTTGATAACAATTACTACGACCCATATTATGAAATGTATACACAGTCTTTAACGTTCCTTCAAGATTATGGTATTCGTGGAGGAGCCGGCACTTTTGGCAATAATCTCACGGTGCAGGGAGGTTTTGGTAATACCTCTGGCAGTGGTTGGGCCGGCACATTGACGCTTGCAGGTGGTGATGGATACAACGGAGTAGGGGATGTAAGTATACGTGGTGGTGATTCCTATGGCGGCTTCCAGTCTGGTGGAAATGTGGTTATTAATGGTGGTTGTCAAATGGCCTCAGGTGGAGGAGGTGCTTATTGCCCAGGAGATAATACTACGGCCGGTAGTATCAATATAGGGACGTATTTGGCCAAAAGCGTTAATCTAGGTGGCAATGCAATCAATCTGCAGCCAGCAGGCAGTGGCAATATTGTAATAGGTAGCGTCAACGGCACAGCTAATTTGCTGGTGCTCGACACCAAAAACACTAGCGGCGACCCTACAGGCACTATTGCAAACGGTAGCATGTATTATAATTCAAACTTGGGTAAGTTTAGGTGCTATCAGGCGAGTGCGTGGAAGGATTGTGATGTAGCATCATCAAGTAGTAGTGTTCTTCAGGGTGGTAACAGCTTTGGGGAAATAATGCAAATTGGTACCAATGATGCGTATGCGCTTAATTTTGAAACAGCGGGTTCAACCAAGCTCACTCTCGACACGACGGGCAACCTTTCATTTGCAAATGGAGCTAACAGGACTATATCGGTGGCACAAGCAGCATCGGGTAATGGCAATAATTTAACCATAGCATCTGGTGCAAGCAATGTCGGTATTGGTGGCACATTAACATTACAAGGAGCCAACGTATCAGGTAGTGGCAATACCGGCGGTAATGTACTTATTCAAAGCGGTTCTAATGCATCAGTTGCAAGTGGTAGCTCTGTCACGATTCAGGCCGGCAGTGGCGGTGTACCGCTGATGCAACTGCTACGCTACTAGTGCAGGATAGTAGCAGTGTTGATGGAGCAACTATTAGTGGTAGCAGCTATTACAACACCAGCACGAACAAGCTAAGGTGTAATGAAGGTGGTGTGTGGAAAGATTGTATCCAGTCGGGGATTAGTAATTCTTCTTTGGCATCGGTGGGCTCTGTATCGACGGGCTCTAACCCAGTCAGCACCTACGTCCAAGGGCGTTATGCTTACGTAGTCAATCGAAGTTCAAATAACCTGCAAATATTTGATGTCTCAAACCCGGCTAGTCCCGTAAGTATTGGTACAGTTACGACATGGTCTGAGCCAATAGCTGTCTATGTCCAAGGCCGCTATGCGTATGTCGCAAACTATGCTTCAAACACCCTCCAAATCTTCGACGTCTCAAACCCCGCTAGTCCCGTCAGCGTTGGTTCGGTAAGCACCGGCTCTGCCCCATACAGCGTCTACGTCCAAGGCCGCTACGCTTATGTAGTAAATAGCTCTTCAGGCAACCTCCAAATCTTCGACGTCTCTAACCCCGCTAGTCCCGTCAGCGTTGGTTCGGTAAGCACCGGCTCTGCCCCATTCAGCGTCTACGTCCAAGGCCGCTATGCGTATGTCGCAAACTATGTTTCAAACACCCTCCAAATCTTCGACGTCTCAAACCCCGCTAGTCCTGTCAGTGTTGGTACGGTGAGCACCGGCTCTCAACCACAAAGCGTCTACGTCCAAGGCCGCTATGCCTATGTAGCAAACCGTAGTTCAAACACCCTCCAAATCTTCGACGTCTCAAACCCCGCTAGTCCTGTCAGTGTTGGTACGGTAAGCACCGGCTCTCAACCACAAAGCGTCTACGTCCAAGGCCGCTACGCTTATGTAGTAAATAGCTCTTCAGGCAACCTCCAAATCTTCGACGTCTCCAACCCTGCTAGCCCTGTCAGTGCTGGTACCGTTACTACCGGCTCTGCCCCATACAGTGTCTACGTCCAAGGCCGCTATGCCTACGTAACAAATTACACCAGTAATACTCTCCAAATCTTCGACACCGGCAGTGTCTACATCCAGCAACTAGAGGTTGGTGGTATAGAGACGGGTACCTTGCAGACCCGTGGTAACGCCACAGTCAATGGTGACCAAGCGGTTGTGGGTGGCCTAACTGTGGGGCAGAGTCTGCAGGTGAGTGGTAGCATTGCAACTAGTGGGCTGAATGTCACGGGCACGGTGCCAACGGCGGCTACGGGGAGTGTGGCTACTAACTCTGCCCCACAAAGCGTCTACGTCCAAGGCCGCTATGCCTATGTAGTAAGCTATAATTCAAACACCCTCCAAATCTTTGATATCTCCAACCCCGCTAGTCCTGTCAGTGTTGGTACGGTAAGCACCGGCTCTCAACCACAAAGCGTCTACGTCCAAGGCCGCTATGCCTATGTAGCAAACCGTAGTTCAAACACCCTCCAAATCTTTGATATCTCCAACCCCGCTAGTCCCGTCAGCGTTGGTTCGGTGGGCGGCGCCGGCTCTGCCCCAATCAGCGTCTACGTCCAAGGCCGCTATGCCTATGTAGTAAGCTATAATTCAAGCACCCTCCAAATCTTCGACGTCTCTAACCCCGCTAGTCCCGTCAGCGTTGGTTCGGTGGGCGGCGCCGGCTCTGCCCCAATCAGCGTCTACGTCCAAGGCCGCTATGCCTATGTAGTCACAGTCGCAGCACAGCTTCTCATCTTCGACGTCTCTAACCCCGCCAGTCCTGTCAGCGTTGGTACGGTGAGCACCAGCTCTGGCGGCAGCGTCTACGTCCAAGGTCGTTATGCGTATGTCGCAAACTATAGTTCAATGACAAACGGCCTCCAAATCTTTGACGTCTCCAACCCCGCCAGTCCTGTCAGCGTTGGTACGGTGAGCGCCGGTAGTTATCCACAAAGCGTCTACGTCCAAGGCCGCTATGCCTATGTAGCAAACTATGGTTCAAACACCCTCCAAATCTTCGACGTCTCTAACCCTGCGAGCCCAGTTAGTGTCGGTACGGTAAGCACCGGCTCTGCCCCATACAGCGTCTACGTCCAAGGCCGCTATGCCTATGTAGCCAATTACACTTCAAACACCCTCCAAACATTCGACCTCGGCGGAGCCTACATCCAACAGCTAGAAGTCGGTGGAGTTGAAACTGGTACACTGCAGACCCGTGGTAACGCCACTGTTAATGGCGACCAAGCAATTACCGGCGGCTTAACAGTTGGCCAGAGCTTACAGGTGAGTGGTAACTTAGGGGTATCTAGTTCCATCGCATCACTCTTTAATCGTCCAGCTAATGGTGACGTTATTCAAATAGCGTCTGGCGGTTCTGTCCAGGGAAGTATCTCGGTATCAGGTACCACCGTTAGCTACAACGCCTTCACTGGCTCCCACTACGGCTTGTTTGCCCCGGGTAGCACTGCTAGCCGTGGTGAACTAGTAGACCTAACTGGTTCTAACCAATACAAACAGGGGAGTGCCGAACCATACTATGGTATAACCCGTGCAGCCACAGCCAATAGTCCGAACATCCTGGGAGCTTACTTAGGTACAACCGATCCAACCACTCCCGCCTCCCTAGACAACCCAGAACTCATTATGGCAGCCGGTAACGGTGATGTCTGGATAGCAGACAATGGTAGTGGTAACGTCATGATTGGTGATCCTCTCATATCTTCTACAGTCCCAGGACACGCCATGCGTGATACCAAAGCCTTCCCAACCAGTCACATTTTTGCTAAGAGCGCAGAAGCCATAGACTGGAGTACAGTCACCACCACAGTCAATGGTATTAAAGTAGCCAAAGTAACCGTATTATTCAGCTACTACAACCAAGACAACCAAAACACCATAGCTCAAAACCTCCAAGGTGGTAGTCTTAACATTACTGGTAACTCTATACTTACCGGTAACCTAAGTGTCATAGGTAACATCAACATTTCTGGCACCTCCACCCTTGCCAGTCTGACAGTCACAGGCAGTGCAACCATCCAACAAAACCTAACCGTAACTGGCAACACCACTATTGCCGGTAACCTGACTGTAGGCGGCAAGATCATCACCAGTGGGGCAACACCAGTTGCCGTACTAGGTGCAGCCACAGGCATAGGTGCCAACTACACTATAGAGGGTAACGACACGGCTGGATCGTTTGTACTAACCACCGGTACAAGCGGGGTGGCATCTGGTAAACAGGCACTGGTTACATTTGCAGCAAGTTACGAAACTACACCGCGTGTAGCACTAACACCTAAAGACGCCAACAGTGCTGCCATAAGGTACTACGTAGAAACCAGCACTACTGGTTTTAGCGTACACTTCTTAGACACACCACTGTCTAACGCGGCCTACAGCTTTGACTACATACTACTTCAGTAAGTAGTAACAAGTAGCTCCATGCGAGTTAATAATGAGCTTAGTAGGCTTGTGCCACAAAAAAGCTGCAGCTGGGTAGTAAAAGACTCAAATACATCAAAAAACATCAATAATGCTTGTGGATAACTTTTGCTAAAAAAATGTATAGTTGTTGTAAGCACAACTGCTTAGTAGTAACTTAGTGTTTTTTGTATACATTA
>RFTN01000057.1 GCA_009923445.1 bacterium | reverse complement strand
TCCAGCCATCAGCATCTGACCCAAGTCTCTTCATCCGCTCCTCATCACCTGGCTTCTTCATCCTTGTGTACGTGGATGACCTCACTCTTGCTGCTCACAACCTCGATGAGCTTGCCGCCTTCAAGAAGGAGCTGCAATCCAGGTTTGACATGAAGGACTTGGGTGAGCTCACACACTACCTTGGGATGGATATCACCAGAGACAGAGAAGCCAGAACCATTATCCTCTCTCAGGCTCCATACATTGAAGGGGTGCTTGAGAGATTCGGTATGGAGGATAGTGCCCCTGTCCACACTCCCATGCTCGAGCGTCACGGCCTCTCAGCACCTGCAGCTCCACCCACATATTCCAGTGACCAGCCGTACCCAGAGCTCATTGGCTCACTCATGTACGCCATGACCTGCACTCGCCCTGACCTCGCCTACCCTCTCAGTGTGCTCTCCAGATATGTTGCACCAGGACGACATACAGAGGAGCATTGGTGTGCAGCAAAACGCCTCCTCCGCTACCTCAAGCAGACAAAAGATCTGGGGCTCACCTTAGGAGGGCAACATATCCAGCTTCAGGGTTACTCAGACTCCTCATGGGCTGACAGCCAGGAAGACAGGCGCTCCTCTCAGGGGTATGGCTTCCATCTGGGCAGTGGTCTCATCTCCTGGCGCTCCACGCGCTCCTCTTCAGTGGCTTTGTCATCTTGCGAAGCTGAGCTCTATGCAGGAACCATGGCAGCACAGGAGTGTATTTGGCTGTGCAAACTGCTCACAGAGCTTGGGCATCCACAGCCCACCCCTACACTTTGGTGTGACAACCAGAGTACCATCGCCCTCACGGAGAATCCAGTGTTTCATTCCCGGACCAAGCACATCGAGCTGCGCTACTTCTTCATTCGTGACTGCGTGCAAGAAGGCAAGCTTGTTGCCAAGTACGTGTCAAGTGCCGACAACCTCGCTGACATCTTCACCAAGTCTCTACGCAAAGATCAGCACTCGAAGCTTCTCTACAAGATGGGACTACACCCTTCCATGCACATCCCTGAGTAGCATTCTGGGGGTGTGTCTTAGTATTTGCTTGAGTTGAGCAGAAGTCACACCTTGTTTGTTCATTTGTTAGAATGCTACTCAGAGACAAACAACATATAGTTCAGTTAGTGAATAGCATATTTGGTGTAAGAGGAACCTCTGGACCCTTGATATTTTGTGAGGTGAACCACTCTGTGGTGTACCAAAGTGTGGTTCTCCTATATGAAGGAGAGCTCTCACTGAGCAAATCACTTTCTTTCACTCAATTTCTCTCATGGTAGCGGAGCCAGGGTTTAGGCGCGCGACATAAGCGCGTCCCTGGCTTCCCCTCACAACCGTGTGCACTGAAACTCAACTCCGTGTAGAGTTGGCCAAATCGCGCGTTTCTTGATGCGATTCCGCGTGTTTTGACGCGACTAAGCAATTGCAGCCTGTAAACAGGCGCAGAAATCGCGGAAAAACGACGCGCACGCCCTCAAAACGGCGATTTTCAATTCTTGACCCTTGTTTTGCCCACAAAACGCCTTCCAGCAGGATCCGTTCTCTGTGTTCAGGCATGGCTGAGGCCAAGACCTTCACCTCAATCACCAAGCTTGATGTTGGAGCAGATGGGCGCTCCTCTCCCAACTTTTCTAGCTGGGAGTTCCAAGTCCTCAACCATTTGCAGACTCGTTTTGCCCATTCCTACCCTCTGGACTCCATTGTGCTAGGCCTCGCTGATGGGGTTGCTCCTACCAACCCTGGGTCCTTCACTGCATGGAAGGCCCTCTCGAACAACACAGGCAAAACCCAAGATGACTACAATGCTGCAGTCACTACGTACAACACCCAGCTCACTCAGTGGCGTAGGGCCAACGCTTGTGTTTTTGAGGTGCTCATGACCACCATCCCACAGCGTCTCCACCCGGCTGCAGCTCAGCATTCCTCGAGTGCCAAGTCCTTCTGGGACTACCTGCGCCAGCTCTTCAAAGGCCACACCACCACTTCCATCGCGCACGTCATTCCATCTCTCCATGAGCAGCAGCTCTCTGACTTCCCTTGTGCAGCGGACTGGATCACCAAGATCAACTCCATCGCTGCAGAGTTGGAGGAGAACGGCCTCGTGTATCCCCCTCAGCATATTGCAGCATGCATGATCGCAACCATGGGGGACGCATACCCTGTCACCAAGGCTTTGCTCCTCAAGCTCCCTAAGGATCAGCTTCTTCCAGAAGTTGTGGCAGGGGATATCCTTGCAGCGGAGAGGAACCATGCTGCGGAACAGGCAGTTGCTCTGAACGCAGGCCGATTCAAGCCCACCAAGGGAGGGGAGCGACCCTTTGGGAAGCTGCCTCCGTGCTCCTATGTTCGTCAGACGGGCTCAAGGAAGGGGCTGACGTGCGGTGGGACTACGCACACCTCTGCAAACTGCTTCAAGAAGAAGACCACGCTGGCAGATAGCACTAGCGCCGCTCTTTCCTCTCTCCTCAGCTCTGTCCAAGACTCTGGAGTGGTGGAGTCGAACTCTGCTAGTGATTCTTCTCTTGTAGACCTTGAGTTTGTGTTGGACAGTGGGTGCACAGATCCCATGCTGAAAGACCTCATCGCTCCTCTCCGCCCTCATCGAAGCCCTGTTCACATTCAGGGTGCAGGAACAAGCATGCTCACGACGTCTTTGGGCTCATCTACGCTGCCGTGCCCAGCATACCCGGAGCAACAGGTGACGGGGTACCACGTCCCTGACTTCCGCCATAACCTTCTGTCCATTCGTCACCTCCAAGCTGCAGGGGTCCAGGTTGTCTTCCCTGCACATGCAACATCTGCTCATCTTTCAACATCAGACGGGAAAGACCTTTGCTCTTTCCAGCTCACCTCCAAGAAGCTCTACACACTTCGGGTCCCACGCAACTCCGCTGCTCATCTGACGTCGCCCAACTCGGCTTCCTCTCCCCCCTGCGCCTGTCCGCAACACACCATCTCCAATCCAACGATTCTGCATCATCATCGCCTTGGGCATCCCAACTTCCAATATCTGTCCAAGCTGGCCTCCCAACAGCTTGTGCGCGGCCTCCCAACTTCTCTCCCTTTGCCTCCCTCACTCGCAGGCCCTTCCTGCACTGTGTGCGTCGAGAGCAAGCTTCAAGCAGTTCCACATCCATCGAGCCCTTCGCGGGCTGCTGCCAAGCTTGATCTTGTGCACATGGATCTTTGGGGCCCAGCGCCTGTCAAGACACCGCAAGGCCATGCATACTCCCTCACCCTTGTGGACGACCACACGAGGATGGGGAACGTGTATCTGCTGCGTCACAAGAGCGATGCAGCCACCGCGATCAAGACATGGGCTGCAAAGGTGCACAATCTTTTTGGCAAGAAGGTGCAGCGCTTCCACAGCGATGGGGGTGGGGAATTTCTCAACCGCACACTCTCCACCTTCTTTGCAGTTGAGGGGATCCAGCACACCTACACCTTGCCCAACTCGCCGGAGCAGAACGGTGTTGCGGAGGCACGCAACAAACACCTTGTGAAGATGGCGCGTTGCCTTCTCTTGGCTGCCAATGCTCCTCGCCACCTTTGGGGCTATGCCCTCCAGCATGCCGCTGTTGTCCACAACTACCTCCCCCATGCTCTCATTCCTGACATGACTCCACACGAGTGCTGGACAGGGCGCAAGCCTGATGTCTCTCGCCTCCGCATCTGGGGCAGCACTGCCCATGTGCTTTTGAACCAAGACCAACAGCGTAGGAGTGGCGGGAAGCTTGGGCCACGCTCAAAGCCCCATGTGTTTGTCGGTCTCAATCTCTCCTCCCCTGGCTGGCTCTTCCTTGATCCTGAGACGCAGCGTGAAGTACGCAGCCAGGATGTCCAGTTCGATGAGACCCGACCTTTCTACTCTGCCATTCACACTCCTCCTGCAACTCCCTCTTCATGGCTCGAATTCTGCGGGCCAGATGCACATGACCCCCCTCCACCCTTTCCTCCCAGTGCAGCAACTCCCCGCATCGCGCCACCCCTTGCCGACGCCCCTCCAACTCCACCACACTCGCCACCTGCTCCAGACATTCCACACAATGCCCAAGCACCACATCCCATCTCCCCTACATCTCCACCTGCGCCCCCACCACTGCGTCCTCGCAGAGCAATCCGTGCACCTCCATTCTACCATCCTGACAAGGCGCAGTGGACAGCAGGCCCCTTGGGGCCTCCTCTTGACCCAGGCACCTTGCAGCCTTTGCCCTCATCAGCTCCACCAGTGCAACCTCCTCTCCCTGCCGGGGGTGATCTACAGCTTCAAGAGGACAGGTTTGAGGAGGTTACAAATTTAGCGTCCTCCTCTATTGCAACATGTCTCTTCACTGCCGCTCTGCACCATGGCCCCACCTCCTCTGAGTTCCAACGCCATGCAGCACTCCCTCGCAAGTACCCTGTTTGCAACAGATCCTCTCGTCATCGAGCGTTCAACACAACTCTTGCTGGCTGCTCAATTCCAACTCCCTTGACCTATTCCCAAGCTGTGTCTGGTGCTTATGGGGCCCAGTGGTTGAGGGGCATTCAAGCTGAGCTTGATGCGTTCGACAAGACAGGTGCCTTCAAGTTAGTACCACGTCCAACGGATGGCAGCAATGTGGTGAAGGGCAAATGGGTGTTCCGCCTCAAGGCTCAAGCTGCAGGACTTCCTCCAAAGTTCAAGGCTCGGTACGTGGCAAAGGGGTTCTCGCAGAAGGAAGGCATTGACTTCTTCCAGACCTATGCTCCAACTGCAAAGCTTGTTACCTTCAGAACTCTTCTCCACATTGCAGCAGTGCAAGACATGCACATTCACCAAATGGATGTGTCAACTGCATTTCTGCAAGGGGATCTCAAGGAGCGCATCTATTTGGAGGCACCTGAAGGCAGCTCAACAGACCCAAACCTTGTTTGGGAGCTGCAGCGTCCAGTGTACGGGCTAAAGCAA
>RFTN01000056.1 GCA_009923445.1 bacterium | reverse complement strand
GCCCGGTCGATCATGTGGGCTAGGGCGCCGACCATCTCGATCACCGCCTGGGCGTACGGGTGATGCCGGCGCCGCTGGTGTGGTCGGGCATCCCGTCGAGGGCGAGCAGTTCGCGGGCGAGGTGGCCGAGCGCCGATGGGTACGACTGGGCCAACCGGTCGAGCAGGGTGGCGGCTGCAGCGAGTTGGACATCGATGCGGGTGCGGGTCATGGGGTCTCCTCGGGTCAGAAGATCATGGCGATAGGGCCGCCGTGGTCGGTCGTGGGGGTGGGCGTCGATTCGGTATTCATGCGCGCATGCGCGTCATGCGCGAGGTCTGCCTTGTCCGTGTTCTCTCCCAGAGAGAGAGAGAAAGCCTTTTTTGATGTCTCTACGCGCAACTCGCGCATGCGCGCATGATTGTGACGAACGTATGACGAAAGCCGGGGGTGGACGGCGAACCTCGGTGACGGCACACCACGCTTGCCGACCACCAGTGGTCCCTCGAACAGCGGTCGCAGCCATCCTCGCTCGACGAGCAGGGCCAGCGGTGCGGCGACGTCGGTGGCCCGCGGGAACAGTGTCCGATGGGCGGCGTAGATGTCTCTGACGCTGACGTCGATGCTGCCCTGGTCGGCCAGCCATGCCAGCACGGTGCCCGCTGCGGCCATCTCCTGGTCGGTCTCCCACAGGGCGTGGACTGCCTTGGCGTGAGCGATCCAGTACTCGCCGACGGTGATCGCTGCGGCCATCGTGGCGTCGCTGACGGGCTGCCCGGCGTCGTTGCCGTGCGCCAGGTGGAGCAGGCCGGCGAGCCGTGCAACCGATGACTCGACCTTCGTCGACCACTCGGCGAGCGATGCCAGATCTGCGCCAGGTCGGCGGGCCTCCTCAAGCGCCTGCCGCCAGCCGGTGAATCGATGCCGGGCTTCGAGTGCGATGTCCAGGCGGGCCGGTGCGGTGCCGTTCACTTCGAGTTGCCGCCACAGGGCGAGCATCCGCTGGTCGTACCTGTCGGCAACGATGTCGTCGATGTCGGCTTCGCCGGTGAGCATGTTGCGGTAGCCGACGTTCGATGGCGGCAGTGCGTACATGAACCTGGCAGTCAGGCCGCGGCCTTTCAGTTCGGGCCGCTCGGCGAGCGCCGACAGCACGGTGGGTTGCACGGTGAGACCGATGGTCAGCGCCGGCCTGTCGATCACGACCGACCCGCGGCCGACACGGTCGACGCGCACGGTGTCGCCCGACCACATCTGCAGGTACGGGTCGAGGTTGGCCTTGGAGCCTCGCTCGGAGTACCTGCCTGCCATCTGATCGAACAGGCCACCTTCGGTGGAGACGAGCGCTAGGCGGCCGTTCTGTTCGCCGAGCAGGTCGGAGAGCTTCTCGACGGTGACGTCGTCGACGAACAGTCGGGGTTCGACCGGGATTCGCAGGGCGAGCATGTCGTCGCCGAGTGCGAGCGCCATTGCGGTCTCGCCCTTGTCGATCGCCTTGCGTTGCGACTTCTCCAAGATCGCCCGCCGGGTTTCTGCTTCGGCGATGGCGGGGATGGCGGCGTCGCGCAGCTGGCGTTCGTGCGCTTCGAGCGAGCCGAGCATGAACCTGACGGCCGGGCTCTTGCCTGCGCCGGGCGGCATGGCGACGACGATGTACAGGCACAGCGGTTCGCGCCAGGTGCGGGTCACCCACACTTCGGCACGCTTGGCGCAGCACACCGCCAGGCCGACGATGGCGAGGGCGGCCGGCAGATCGACGGGCACCTGCAGTTCCTTGGCGACCTGGGCGACGTGGTCGGCGATCCAGGCGGGGAACACGTCGGTCGGGAACGCTGGTGGTACTTCGCTGGCGACCCCGACCGGGATCGGTGCAGGCCAGTCGTCGCCGGTGTCGGTGGCCGTGGTGGCTGGCGGGTTCATTGTCGGGCCGGTGATGCCGCCGAACACGTCGAACGTGGATGGGCCGTCGCGCATTTCGCGTGCCGCTCTGGCAGCGACGGTCATGTCGCCGTTGTGTTCGAGGATCGCCCAGGCGCGGAACCGGGTGTAGCCGTTGGCGTCGCCGTCTTCGGTCATCTCGAAGTCGGTGTTCGGCGAGTACACGAACAGGCAGCCGTGCCGGATCGACGACGACTGCTTGGCGCTGGCGTTCGGGTGCCGCCACTTCGATCCGTCGCTGTCGCCGTCGCCTTCGACGCGCAGCCAGCCGGCCGGGCCGAGGATGTCGTTCCAGTTGGCTGAGCCGCTGAACCAGTCGGCGATCGACGAGTCGTCGGCGATGCGCAGCACTGGCCGTGACGCTGGTGGTGTCGCCGATGTGGGCGGCTTGGCGATGATGTACTGCTCGAGCCAGGCCGGCAACTGCGCCGGGTCGCCTTTGGTGAGCCATTCGTATGGCAGGCCGGTTTCGGGGTGCGGCGATGGTGGCAGGATGGTGTAGCGGTGGTCGTGGTGCAAGATGTCGATGCCTGACGTCCATGACCGTTTGCCTGCCTGTTGGCCGACGCCGCTGCGGCGTGCCCATTCGTGCAGTTCTTTGGCCGACAGTTTCCCGGCAGGCCGGAAGAACCACTGGTGGAACCCATCGTCGCCGCGGCCGCTGCGGTGGCGTCGGCCGCCGGGGATCGGGCCGTAGGAGTCGATGAGCAGCCGCCAGGTGTCGAGGCCGCCGTGCCGCGGGTCGATGTCGAGCGCCATCATGTCGGGCGGGATGCGGCATCCGATGAGCGCTGTCGGTGTGGCTGTCCACCAGGCGGCGACCTGGGCAGGGTCACAGGTGGCGTCCTTCATGCCGTTGGTGGTGAGGGGTGCCTTGTCGGCGGGCGACACTGGGAACACTTCGAACCCGGCGGCGGCGTAGCGCAGGGCGTGGTCGAGGAGGTTCATCGGCTGCCCGTCTTGCGTCCCTGGGCGAGCACTCGCTGCTCGTTGCTGATGATGACGCGACCGGGGCGCAACTGAGCGAAGGTGTCGCCACTACGGAAGTTGATGCCGTCCCAGTCGCTTGGCCGAACTGCAACCTGATGACCCGTGAACGGGTCGCGTTCCGCTGACGAGGGGTGCACTGGTGTCGCTGCGCCGAGTCTCTGCTGAATGCACTGGCTCCAACTTGGGCCACCGTTGCCGCGCCACGGCCACAGCAGGACGTATGACGGGTGAAGGGTGATGCCGCCGTCGATGCTGAACAACGAGCGGCGATAGTCGACCATCTGCGCCAACGCTGGACCGACCTTCTCGCCCCCACGCTTGGCTTCGATGCCGATGACGCCGAACTTCCAGCCTTGCGCAATGAGTGCGTTCGATGGGCGCAGCAGCCTGTCGATGCGGACTGCTGTGCTCTGGCCGGGCATGGGGTGCATCAGGTGGCCGGGAACCTCGCGCCAGACCTGGAACTGGCCGCACTCCTTGAGCAGCTCGTCCAGGCGGGCGACCAGTGTCGTCTCGTCGTCGGTGCGCTCGCCCATCGTGTAGTCGTCGCGGTACGGATCCAGCCCGTACTGGTTGACCACGGTTGGCGTGTTCGGTTCCAGCGGCATCCCGTGGCCCCAAGTGATCTCCAGGCTCACGCCGCTCCCCTTCCTTCGTTCCTCTTCTTCGCTCGCCATGCCCGCTTGTGTTCTCGGGTGTAGGCGTTGTGTGCTGCCAGGCAGGCCGGGCATGACCGCTCGCCGTTCTTGCGGTGTCGTTGCCAGCCGGCGTCGGTGCCGCATGTCTGGTTGCCGAACCGTTCCCGCCGCCGCTGCCCTGGTGTCATGCCGCCGACGACCATGACCGGCGACGGGTCGTCGGGTTGGCGCAGCACCCACGCCCGGCACCGGTCGAGGTGCTGGCAGTCGGCGCAGATGGTCAGTGCGTGCCGTTCGAGCCGGGCCCGCTGGTGCGGGGTCGAGCCGTCGACGCACATCTCGTCGCCGCGGTCGGTGCAGGCGAGCTGTGCTCGCAGTTCGGCCCAGTTCATGGCTGGCCCTTTCGCCACCAGCGGCGCTTCGGTGTTTCACCGGGCTCGACCTCTGGCTCGGGAGCAATCCGCTGCCACTCTTCAGGCGTCATCCGATGCGGCCCGTTCGGGCACTTGAAGCCGATCGGGATGAGCTGTACCACTCCATCAGCAGTCAGCAGGCCTGTCTCGAACCACTTGATCTCGCCTGACGACCCGCAGACCGAGCACCGAGCGTCGCGCTCGCGGACGATCTGAATATCATGGAAATAGCGGGTCATGCCGCCCGCTCTTTCTTCCGCTCGGCCTTGTAGGCGGCGGCCGCTTCACGGCACGACTGGCATGGCTGCTCGCCCCGGTAACGGTGCGCCGAGTAGCCGCTGGTGGTGCCGTGCTTGATCGGCTTGAGCGTCGAGCCGGGCTTCGGTCCCTTGCGGCCACCCGCCCGTCGCCGCTTCTCCTCCCGCATCTGCCGACCGGACAGCCCGCCCCAGATGCCTTCGGTCTCGCCGACGGCGATGGCGAACTCGAGGCACTGTTCGGCCACCGGACAGGTGGCGCAGACCGCCTGGGCGTTGCGAGCGGTGATCGAGTCGCCCCGCTTGGGGAAGAACAGGTCCGGGTCGAGCCCACGGCAGGCAGCGAGGGTGCGCCAGTCAGCGGTCACGACGGGCCTCCTCGGGGTGGAGCAGACGGTGCGTCTGGCAGGGCCACTGGTGCAAGCAGTGGCCACACAGAGAGTTCGGCGTGCTGTCGTATGGGTTGTCGATCGGTTGGTGCAGTGCGTCGATGGCGTCGAGCAGGTCGGCGGCGGTGGTCACGTACCTCGTGGCCGTGGCGTGAGAGAACGTGAACTTGCGCAGGTCGTAGGCGGCGGGGACGCTCACGACGGGCCTCCCACCTTCAACTGTTGCGCCCACCTGCGGTGCAGGCGACATGCATCGCGCTTAGCGCGAGTACGAGCGCCATGTCCCCACTGGATAGGGCCGACGAGGTGCAGGTCGGGGCCGATAACGGCGTCGGTGCAATAGGTGGCGTACCACCCATGCTCGCAGTCTTCGCGACGATTAGGATCACCTCC
>RFTN01000055.1 GCA_009923445.1 bacterium | reverse complement strand
CTTGTCCTATATTTGTAGAAAGCAAGTAATAAAGCATACGACGAATGTTGTCGAATATCTTGCGTCCCTCAGCGATAGCTCTGATTATTGTTGCAAAGTTATCGTTTAACAGCACTATGCCACCAGCGTCTTTAGCAATATCACTGCCCGAGCCCATTGCGATGCCAACATGGGCGTTTGCGAGTGCAGGAACATCGTTAACGCCGTCACCTGTCATGGCGGTAATTTCGGTTTTTTTCAGTGCCTGCAATATCCTAAACTTGTCTTCGGGTAAAATGCGCGCAAATACCGTCTTGTGCTGTATGGCGGTGGCTAGGGTGGCAGTATCTTTTGGTAGGTCAGTTCCTTTCATGACTTGGTCAATATGATTACTTAGGCCAATTTGCTTGCCTATATTGTAGGCCGTTTCATAGTGGTCACCGGTTATAAGACGTACACTTATGCCAGCTTGGTGGGCAGCCCGGATCGCCTTGCTAGCCTCTGGGCGCAGCTCGTCTGCAAAGGCAACAAGACCTATAAACTGAATGTCTTTCTTTTTAACTACACTTAGGTTGTCGGGTGCATTTTTGCCGCCGCTATATATACCAAAGGCAATAACACGGTATCCCTTTGAGGTAAACTCGTGCATAGCAGATTCTGCTTTGTGATGTTGCTCGCTTGTAATATTTGACAGGGCCAAAATATGTTCGGGCGAGCCCTTAATGTATACGGCATTATCTTCATGTATATAAGCTCCGCTCATTCGAAGCGCTAAATCAAAAGGGTATATTTTATCAACTTTTTGATGTGTTTTAGAGCCTTCTTTTATGGCTTGATCAAGCGGGTCTGTCTGGGTAGTATGTACATCGATCGTTCTGCCCATAATGGGTAACACACTCGTAGAACCTAATGACCAGCTTTCGACGATTGTGAGGTGATTTTTTGTCAGGGTGCCAGTTTTGTCAGTTGCAATCGTAGTCACCAAACCAATATCTTCTATGGCCTTAAAGTTGCGTACAAGGGCTTTTTGTTTTGCCATACGCCGCATGCCCAAAACTATTATTACCGTAAGTGCAACGGGTAGACCCTCGGGTACAGCGGACACAGTAAGGGCCAAAACAAAGCGCAGTGCCTCATCTGTTGCGATACCTCTTACTAATGAAAGTACAAATACTACGGCCGCTAGTACGCCCACAATAATCACTATAAGTGTTAGTAAATGGTCGATTTTCTCTTGTACCGGACTTTTTGTATTATCTTTTGATGCTAGGCTTGCAATTTTACCAAATTCAGTTCGACCTGCGGTTTCTACAACCAAAGCTTTTGCGGTTCCAGACAAGATATATGTTCCCTGAAAAACCATATTTTCTTGTTCATAAATCTCTTTGGTCGATTCAAGCGTTGAAGCATGTTTATGAACAGGTACAGATTCACCAGTCAGAGAAGACTCGTTGACTTGTAGATTATTAGTATGAACAATTCTAGCGTCTGCCGGTACACGCTCTCCCTCATTTAAAACCACTATGTCGCCAGGGACTAGATATATAGATGAAATGACAATTTCACTGCCATCTCTGATGACATTAACTTTCTGAAGACTGTGCTTTTTAAGGCTTCTTAAAACTCTTGATGTTGCGTACTGCTGCGAATAGAAAATTACCGAGTTTACTACCAAGATTACCCCAATAATTGCTGCGTCTAAGGGTTCATGACTAAGTAGGCTAATAATTGCAGCTGCAGCAAGAATAGCAACAAAAACACTTTTAAAAGGTTCAATTATAATTTTCCAGATCGAATCTTTTTTGATTGCTAGCTGGTTTTGACCGTATTTTTCTAAACGGGATGATACTTCGTTTTTTGAAAGTCCTTTTTCGGATGTTTCTAAAATATCGTACAGCTGCGACGTGTTTTCTTTATACCAGACCATATAGCAACAGTATACCTGTTATGTCTTATTGGGGTCTATAGCTTGATGCGTGTTTTAAAAATTAGCTTGCAACAGCACGCAGCGTACCAAGTACAATTACCCAACCAAGCGCCGTTTTGGCCGTTAAGCTTAAAATAATGTAACCCTTTTCACCGTAAGCGTAATCTTTCCATTTGCCCAGTTTTTTGTATTGCAGCCACATGTTAACCGCAAAACTGTTAAAAAATATAAAAGTTAATAAAAATCCAAAACGTGCATAACCAGGAATTGCATCAGATATGTTACTAGTAGAAACCCAAAAATATAGGCCACCCATTATCCAGGGCACTATGCCGGCCAATACGCCAATGTTAAACGCAAACCAGTCAGTTTTTTGAGTTAATTGGTTGTGTTTTTCCATCATGAGGCCCATCATGTTCATAATAAAATTTAGTGTAAAAATAAAGATAACAGTTGGCAGCTCTATAAGCCCACCAAGCATCATTAATACCACTAACATCAGTGACGAGCTTATTGAATATTCCCACCAACGCAAAGGGTTGATGCCGTTTTTTATGTTTTGCTCGTAACGACGTATGTAGAGTGGTGAGGCAATATAAAAGTGAAACAGTGCCGAAATAAGTAAAAATATTGGTGCTATAAGTGCAATTGGAAACTCGAACAGTATGCGTGCGACAGGCCGAATACCATCGGATGTTTGATCAAAAAACCTAGTAACAATAGGAATTTTTGTTGCACTGTTTAAAACTACAAGCATCACAATTGCTTGTACAAAATGCAGTGTACCGGCTTTTCTGTTGAGCGACTGAAGTTCTTTACCTAGTTTTGTTTTTGGCTGCATTAAAAATCCTCACCATTAAATGCTATGTTATTTGTAGTGTAGTCTAGCTAGTCGACTATTTCAATGGTTATACGCGGCCAAATTATGGCTGATGCAAGTTTAACAAGTAGGTCTTTATTCAAGAGTGGCCCGTAATCTGACCACATCAGTAAGAACAAACGAATGATTGATTTGTTCAATTAATTTTTGTGTCATTAACTTCTCTATAGTTCGGCTTACCGTTTCGCGTACCATATTAAGCGAATCGGCAATATCTTGGTGGGTAATTGGCGCCTCGATCAGCGTGCCTTTGGGTGTTGTTTTTCCAAAACGCACTGCAAGGTTTAAAAGTTCAGAAACAACTTTGCCTTCTGCCGTCCTAAACTCTAGTGTCTGAATTCTTTTTGTGTACGATTCAATAATCGATACAGCTTTTTTAAAAACTTCTTGTGAAAGCCATGGGTCTTTACCCATCGCACTTCTAAGATTACTTTTTGAAGAACGAATAACAGTTACATTGGACATGGCTTCGTAATACAAATCACTTGATTGTTCACCATCTAATGCCCACGGCAGCGGAATAAAATCACCCATACTATGAATAATTAGAAGATTAGACTGGCCCATTGTTGACGTGGAGTAGGCTTTTACGTAGCCCTCTTTTATTAAATAGATTCCTTTTGGCTCTTCAATACCATTTATGATAGTCTCGCCTTTTTGGTAGTTTGAAGAATATAGTCCTTCAAAATAGGCAAGAATACTCCTATTGGATGTATCTTGGTTTGGCACGTTACTTGTTTTATGGTGATCCATATTCACAGTGTACGCCCTAATATCTATTAGGTATGTGTTTTTACGCACAGACACGGGATGTTAATAAGCTTATTGTGAGGGCATAACAGTAAGCGGGGGAATAATTTAAAGCTCACATTTTATTAATTATTAATTGGAAGAGGATACAACTATGTCGTATAGCCTACCAGTAAGGAATAACAAACATTCAAATATATATTCATACAAGTACTTAACAAATATGCACGAACCAAAGACTAAAAAAGTCTATAAATTAAATCAATTTTTTGACGCTTATATCGAAGAAGACTTGCGAGCTATGAAGCAAAACTTTAGAAAAGTAGCCAAAACTCTACGTGGTAGTCGTCATTTATAAAACTCTAAGGAGCTTTTTATGATTCAGCAAGATGTGCTTAAAAAAATTAGATCTTTTAACCACTCTGACTTCGAGATTCTTTCAGTGTATTTGGGCAGCGAAGATCGTCGTGCCCCAAGTAGCGAATTACTACTAACGCAGTTTCATTCGCTTGTACATTCATACTTAACAAAATTGCAACGGGTTATTTTTGCAGCCGATATAAAACGCATACAAGACTATATTAATAAACTACTACCATCTTCACGTAGTTTTGTATTTTTTAGTGCAGGCGAAAAATTATGGCAGCCATTGCAATTTGAATTTTATCTCGAGCAAAAACTCGTAGTGGCAACGTCTCCTATTTTAAAACCAATCGAAGAAGCTCTAGAGCAGTATTCACGGTACTTGGTTCTGCTTGTAGACCGTGAAAAAGTTCGCATGTTTACAGTCGAGCAGGGTGAGATGGTGGATTGCTCTGTATATTTTGCCGGCTACGTACCACAACTTAAAAAGTCGAGCGGTCGCGATATTGGTGACGCTAGAAGTGATATTGAATTTAGGCACAACGAGACGCTTTTAAGGCGCCACATTGAGCTGTCTGCGCAAGAGGTTGCTCGATTTACTAAAGACCAAAACGTTCGCTTTGTGATACTTGGTGGACACTCAGAAATGTTCAAAAAAGTAAGCAAGTCATTGCCTGCCGGATTACGCACAAAGATACTTGACCAATTTGTTACTGATGTAAATATTCCACTAAACGAAATAATGCTTGAGTCTAAACAAATTGCCGCCAGTTTAGCGGTATTTTAAACTACTTTATTGCGGGCTTTGGTTGCTTACTATTTTTTGGGTTCTAAATAACTACCAAACTGTCGAACATAGTGGCACGTGTAGCCACCGGGGTTTTGTTGTAAATAGTCTTGATGGTAATCTTCGGCGGGCCAAAATTTTGTAAAAGGTTCTAGGGTTGTAACAACAGGGTTTGGCCAATTGCCCGAATTGTTTACAAGCGAAATCATATCTTTAGCATCTGCAAGTTCTGCATAGTCTTGGTAAAATATTGCCGAGCGGTAGGCAGCGCCTACATCATTACCTTGACGGTCTAGCGTGGTAGGGTCGTGAACCCTAAAATAAAAGTCTAGTATATGTTTGTATGATGTTTT
>RFTN01000054.1 GCA_009923445.1 bacterium | reverse complement strand
TAATGTATACAAAAAACACTAAGTTACTACTAAGCAGTTGTGCTTACAACAACTATACATTTTTTTAGCAAAAGTTATCCACAAGCATTATTGATGTTTATGGGCTTTATTTAAAAAAAGAGAGCGTATTGCTCTCTTTTTTTGCTGCTTTGTTTTGCATAGCAGCTAGCATAGTAATGGCGCGCTACTAGCTACAGCCGGTTGTGCTGCCGCACGATGTACATACATAGCAACTACCAGCCTTTTGGGTTTGGTTACCGCAGTTGTAGCACATAGGAGCGCTGTGGTCTATTACAGACTTTTTAGCCACCTTTGATGTCGCCCCGTCAACCGTAGTAATAAGTAGTGATGTTTGCACATCTGCAACTATCGGTTTTACCTCTGTTGCTGGTGCATCGAGTCCCACATTTACGACCTGTTGTGTGTTTTGGCTATCGACTTTTAAACCAGCATCCTCGCTAAGCAAGCTCGTTTGCTCGGTTGGCATATCGTCAAAGCTTGCTAAACCAAGCTCTAAACGGTCATCAAAACTTAGGTAGTCTGTATAGGTTTTGGCAGGGCGTACTTTTGGTAGTGGACTGCGCACTGCACCCTTAACAATAATAGTATTGTTAAGCGCCTCTACAGTAGTTGCTGCTGGTGCCGCTTCTGCTTTAACGTTATTGTTAGCGTCACCGCCTTTTTTAAGCATAGATAACGGCTGGCCAACCTTACAGTTGTCGCGGTAAATAGCGACTGCCTTAATACCTAGTTTCCAGGCGTCAATATGAAGCTGTTCTATTTCTTCAACAGTAGCTTCTTCGGGCATATTAACAGTTTTACTAATTGCTCCACTCAAAAATGGCTGCACTGCACCCATCATTTTAACGTGACCAAGGTAGTGAATTGGGTTATAGCCCATGCTACAGCTAAATACTGCAAGGTGCTCTGTCTTTAAGTGTGGCGCACCCTCGATAGTTTTTTCGGTATCGATATGGTTTACGATGTCGTCAATTTGCTTTTTACTGTAGCCGAGTACCTTAAGCGCCCGTGGAACTGTTTGGTTTACGATTGTCATACTGCCGCCACCAACAAGTTTTTTGTACTTAACGAGTCCTAGGTCTGGCTCAATACCGGTCGTGTCGCAGTCCATCATAAGACCAATAGTACCGGTAGGAGCAAGCACGCTTGCCTGACTGTTACGAACACCGTACAGGTCACCAAGCTCAACTGCTTCGTCCCAGGCTGCTGCTGCGGCGCTCAAAAGCTCTTCACTCACGAGTGTTGCATTAATTTTGTCGACTTCTGACCGGTGCATGCGAAGCACATTAAGCATGTTATCGCGGTCTTTATGGAACCCAGCAAACGGACCAACTCGGCGAGCAATTTTTGCGCTTGTAGCATAGCTATGGCCAGTCATAAGCGCTGTAATAGCTGCTGCTTGAGCACGACCTTCATCACTGTCGTATGGAAGGCCTTGAGCCATTAAAAGTGCACCCAGGTTAGCGTAACCGATGCCTAATTCGCGGTACGCACGGGCGTTTTTACCAATTTGCTCTGTTGGGTATTCGCTATAGCCTACCAATATTTCTTGGGCGGTAAAAATAACTTCTACAGTGTGGCGAAATGCTTCTACGTCAAAGGTGTTGTCGTCTCGCAAGTACTTAAGCAAGTTAATGCTGGCAAGGTTACAAGCAGAATTATCGAGGTGCATATACTCTGAACACGGGTTACTACCGTTAATACGACCAGCGTTAGGTGTAGTGTGCCACTTGTTAATAGTAGTGTCGTACTGCAAGCCTGGGTCAGCGCACTCCCATGCAGCCTCGGCAATTTGGCGCCAAAGGTCACGGGCACGTACGGTGCGTACTGCCTTGCGAGTCGTGACCGCTTTTAAGTCCCAGTTTTTGTCGTCTAATACCGCTTCCATAAACTCATCACTCACACGCACTGAGTTATTGGCGTTTTGGTACTGAACGCTAAAAATGTCTTTGCCGTCGAGTTTCATATCAAAACCATTTGCCTCGAGTACGCGCGCTTTGCGCTCCTCGATAGCTTTACACCAAATAAACTCTTCGACATCTGGGTGGTCAACGTTTAACATTACCATTTTGGCAGCGCGTCGTGTTTTGCCACCACTTTTAATTGCGCCGGCACTAGCATCTGCGCCGCGCATAAAGCTTAATGGACCACTGGCTGTACCAGCGCTACTACTGAGAGTTTCGTAGCTGCTGCGAATAACACTAAGGTTAACGCCGCTACCAGATCCACCCTTAAAAATCATGCCTTCGTCGCGGTACCAGTTTAGAATACTGGTCATGGTATCTTCGATTCCTAAAATAAAGCAGGCACTTGCTTGCTGTGATCGTCCTTGTGCGCCAATGTTAAACCATACAGGTGAGTTAAAGGCGGCACGTTGCGTTGCGAGGATATATTTTAGCTCTTCACGGTAATCTTGGGCTTCGGTTTCGGTATCAAAATAGCCTTCTTGTAGTCCTTGACGGGTAATGGTGTCGGCGACACGGTTTATGAGTGTCTTAAGTGATGCTTCACGTTCTGGAGTACCAGGGGTGCCTGCAAAGTATTTTTGCGCCACAATGTTCACTGCGTTCATTGACCAGCCTTCTGGAAATTCAATATCGCGCTGTTCAAAGACCGGTTTGTTGGTCATAGGATTCATTATTACTGAATCACGCTTGTGCCAAGTCAGCTGATCATACGCTAGCTGCTTATTTTTTGTGAATCGACGCTCGATTCCGAGACCACTTAGTTGTGCCATTTTTATACCCTCACTTATTGTAATATTTTAGTTTTATTTTTGAGCGTGCTCTTTTTTGACAGTCTTTTAATTGTCACCTTCAACCGTCTCTCAGGTGATTAAAGGCTGTTTCAAAAGACTTATGCCGATGAGCGAGCTCCCCGCGTACCCCTAAAACCTTGGATACATGGGCAACCCGCGAGCGTTATAAACGCTCTTTTGTTAATTAGTTTTTATCTTTAAGGTGTCTAATTTCAGATAACTCACGCTCGAAGCTTGCAATATCCTTGAACCGCCTGTACACACTCGCAAAGCGTACATAAGCTACTTCGTTTAAGCCTGCTAACTCTTCCATGACCGATTGACCGATAGTTTGCGTTGGAATTTCTGATTCTCCACTGGCGTACAGCTTGTTTTCGACCGCAGTTGCCAACTGCTCGATTTGCATGCTTGTGACTGGTGTCTTTTCGCATGCGCGGTACACGCCTACTAACAGTTTTTCTCGGGCAAAGAGCTGCCGTGTGCCATTGTTTTTAATAACAATAAGCTGCGGCTTTTCGATGCGTTCATACGTTGTAAACCGGTACGAGCAATTAAGGCACTCTCGGCGGCGGCGTATTGCTTCGGCATCACCTGCTTCGCGAGATTCAATTACCTTTGTTTCTTCGTTATTACACTGGTTACAGCGCACGTTACCCTCTATTCTTAGATTTTTATTCTAATGTGCTACACCTATATGTAGTGTTTATGTTATTTATAGTACCCCTACTGCTAGCGCTTTGCAAGCACACAAATGCTGTATTTTTGTGCACACTAATGATCAGTTTTTATCTGTTACGTCTGTATCTTTTTGTTTTTTTCCACGTAAACGACGTAAAAATGACGGCTTTTCTAATTCGTCTTCGTCTGTATTGGCAGAATAATTTTCGTTGGCTGTAGAATTTGATTCTGTTGCTGGTGCAGTGTCGTCATTTGCGCTGCTTGGTGTGATTGTTTCTGTATGCCAAATGTTGGTACCCGAATCGCCGCTGTCGTCGTTAGTAAAATCGCTTAAAGCTTCTTTAGTTTCTTTAGGTTTTTCGTCAAGGTTCATGTCGAGGTCGTCCATGTCGGTGTCATTGTGTAGGCTGTCGTTGCTAAATATACTTGGAGGTGTTTGCAAAGTGTCCTCTTGCGAGTCAGCATCAAGAGAAGTTGTTTCAGTGACATTGCGGCGGCCATAATATGATTCGTCAAAGCCAGTTGCCACAACCGTTACAATCATTTCACCGTGAAGATCGTGGTTAATAGTTGCACCAAATATAATGTTAGCTTCTTTGTCGGCAGCGCTGGTAATCGTCTCGGCTGCAATGTTAATTTCGTGCATACTCATGTCGTCACCACCTATGACATTAAACAGCACGCCGCGGGCGCCATCAATCGAAACCTCTAGTAGCGGCGATTCTATGGCTTGCTTTGCAGCTTCTAGGGCGCGGTTTTCGCCACTAGCTCGCCCAATACCCATAAGTGCACTACCGGCATTTTTCATGACTGCTTTTACATCAGCAAAGTCGAGGTTAATAAGCCCGTGTACGGTAATCAAGTCAGAAATTCCTTGTACACCCTGGCGCAGTACGTCGTCAGCAACTTTAAAGGCCTCAAGCAGTGGTGTGCTACGGTCGATTGTCTGCAATAAACGGTCGTTAGGAATAATAATTAATGTGTCCACCGAACCACGTAAATTATTTATGGCAATATCGGCGTTTTTGCGACGTTTTTCACCCTCGAATGCAAACGGCTTTGTAGCAAAACCAACAACAAGTATACCCTCTTCACGCGCCGCTTTGGCAACAATATGCCCCGCACCACTACCGGTACCACCGCCTGCGCCAATGGTAACAAAAATCATATCTGCACCGGCAATAGCTTTTTTTATTTCATCTTTAGATTCTTCGGCAGCCTTTTCGCCAACGCTTGGGTCAGCCCCAGCACCTAGGCCACGAGTTGTATCTTTACCAATATGTATTTTAACGCTTGCCTTACTATAGTGTAGGGCTTGGGCATCTGTATTTACGGCTATAAATTCGACACCTTCGACTCCCGCTTCGATCATGCGGTTAATAGCAGCACCTCCGGCGCCACCTACCCCTATAACTTTAATACGTGCAAATGTTTCGATGGCTGGATCAACTTGTGGCATACCGGCAATTACTCCTTAGTACTATATCTTAAACTAGTATAGCGCACTATGACAACATTATTCAACAATAGCCAAACAGGCATGAACAAAAAGAGTTTGCGGTGTGTATAAAAGTTTGGGTTTAGGTCTACTTGTTGCTGCGCTTAAACAACCGACTAATACTTTTGATAAGGCTGACGCTGTCGCTGTCGTAGCCACTATTTTGAATGTT
>RFTN01000053.1 GCA_009923445.1 bacterium | reverse complement strand
CTCGGAACCGTCGGGGGCGACGGCCTTGGAGATGCCCGAGCAGCGGGTCACGTAGCAGTTGCCGACCGCTCCGCCGAGCGTGCGGTCTGCTTCGATGGCGTTCGGCACCGAGTTCGCCGAAGCAGTGCCGACCAGGTCCATGACGACGATCTGCGAGTCGATGTCGGTGTTGCCCTGGTGCATGACGAGCACCTCAAGTTGCACGTCGGCGAGCGCCGCTGCGTTCCCGAACGTCTCCCGGTAGGACACGAACGGGTCACCGGTGCGGACGATCGCGCACGGGAACTGCGGCATGTTCGGCGGGAGCAGCTCGTAGCAGGCGAGCGCCCTGGTGGTGTTGGCGTCGATCTGGTTGGCGAGCGCCGTGCAGATCGCACGCAGGTCGAGCGAGGCCATCAGCCGATCCCCCACGAATGGCCGCGGCGCAGCGGATCGAGCAGCGACGAGACGTACGGGTTCTGCCGCACCCGCACACTGCCGAACTCGCCGAACCCGGCGACGCCGCTGCGGTTGTCGCGCTGGTGCAAGATGTCCTTGGCGAGGATCTTGACGGCCTCCACTGCGGCGGCGGGCGCTGATGCCCAGCCCCATGTCGCCGTCACCGTGACGCTCGCCTGGCCGTTCCAGCAGTACCACGCACCCGTCAGCATCCGCAGCCGGGTGAATGGCACCGTGGCCATCGAGTCGGAACGGTTGCCGACCGGCTCGGCCTGATAGTCGCTGGCAGCGACAGTGGTGCCGTTGTTCACGACCGACGTGATCGAGGTGCAGTCGTCGATGTTGAGGATCCGCCACGACAGCGGCACGAACGACCGCGCCGACGCCGCGCCTGCGGGCTCCAGCGAGCGGCCGATGTAGTTGTAGGCGCTGTAGTGCGCAGCGTCGAGCGCCGCCTGAATCACCGCATCATCGGCGCTGCCGAGTTCGTTGCGCGCATACGACTTCAGAGTGGCCAGGTCGCAGATCGGCATCGGTCACTCCTCGGGGGTTCGGCGGGGGCGGCCACGCTTCACGGCGGCCACCTCCACAGCGGGCGACACAGCAGCGGTCTCGACGACCGGCTTGCCGCTCACACGTGCGATCTCGGCGTCGACATCGGCCGTCGACAGACCACGCTCAGCGACACTGCGACGCTCCACCTGGAGCGCCGCCAGATAGGCGGCAGCGTCCATCACCACAGGGCGACGATGCCGGTAGCGGTGGTGCCGGTGGCCAGCACACGGCGCACACGGATCGGCAGCGGCACGCCGGCCGCCACGGGGATCAGCACCGCCGTGCCCGTGCCCTGCATGTTGCAGGAGATGACACCAGCACCGGACGCGATGATCTGTGTCGTGATGAACCCGAGGTCGACAGTGTCGCTCGGCGTCACGGCGGCGGCGTTCGCCGACGGGCCGTACTCCGCATCGGGCAGATGGCTCCAGGTGTCGGTCATGTCAGTCTCCTGCTGTGGCGAGAACGAGCTGCACGCACGGAGCGAGCGCAGCGATATCGGCGCCCTCGGGCGCGCACGGACCACCGAACGCCGAAAGTTCGGCATCGATGAGGGACAGCCGGTCGATGTCGTCCGGCCAGCGTTCGAGCACCACACCCGCCTCGGCGGTGAGTGCCTCGGGGATCGTGGTGACCTGCACCTGGTGCGCTCCTGCGATCGTGGCGTGCGAGGGCACCAGCAGGGCCACCGGTGAAGGTGGCCCTGCTGGTCATCAACCCGTGACGGGCTGGCAGATGGGGTCCGGCTAGAAACCCCTAGGGGCTAAAATCCGGACGGGGCCGCAACGCCGGTCCCGGTGATCGCCGAGAAGGCGGTCGGGCGCACGCCGGCCGTGAAGGCGACGTACCGGTACAGCTGGAACCGGATGGTCAGGTTGCCGCTCAGCACGTCGGGCAGCACACGGGTGCGCACGTCGCCCTCGAACAGGAACGCCTGATCGAAGTTGCCAATGACGATCGGGTCCTGGTTGGTGGACACCGTGGTTGGCATCGTTGCATCGGTGTACCACGAGACACCGAGCGCCTCGCCACGGAACCCGTTGCCAGCGGTGCCAACCCGGTCCACGGCGGCAGCGTTGTACGGGCCGCCAGCGGTCGGGACGATGAGCGGGCGGTTCTGCGTGTCGAGACCACTTGCCGCCCAGTTCCAGCGACGGGGGTGCGACACGATCGCCGTGCACGGAAGGAACGAGTTCGACTCGACGCCGTTCACGGCCTGCGCGAGCGGCACGTACAGCAGCGGCAGCGTGGGGCTGGCCTGCGTGAACGTGACGGCGTTGATGCCGGTCGTGTTGAGAATGCCACGAACCTGACCCGACGAACCCGAACCGTTCAGGATCTGAGTGCCGAGGATGCGCTCGTAGTCGGCGAGCAACTGGCCGTAGATGAGCTGGTCGAACCCGCCGGCGAGCGGCGACTGATCGACGAGCTGGATGGCGACGTCCTGCTGGCCAGCAACGGTCACCACCGGCGCAGTCACCGTTGCAGTCACCATGTCGGTCTCCTGCACCGCAGCGTTGTCAGCCGTCTGCATTGCGACCTGCGGACCGGTGGTGATGCGGGGCAGGTTGATCGAGTCGGTGCCAGGGGGCAGCGGCATCTGACGGCACAGGTTGGCAACGACACGGCCAGCGCGGGGGAAGTCGCCGAACATGTCGACGAGCCACAGCGGCGGCACGAACTCGCCACCGGCACCGTCCGTGCGGGTGATATCACGGGTCTCGACCCGGACCTCGGCGGCGTGGCGGCGCAGACGCTCCCAGGCGGTCGGGTCGTTGGTGGTGGTGGCCATGATGAGGTCACGGGCGTGCGAGTGCTGGCCGCGCTTCTCGTAGGTCTTGGGCTCGTTGCGGACCGAGATGGTCGGGAACGACTTCGCGGCCCGAGCGTTGCGCTCGGCCAGGTCGCTCAACTCGGCGATGCGGGCATCGATGGTTTCGGCAGCCGACTTGGCCTCGCGCACCTTGGCGAGCTCGTCGTCGGTGATGCCGCGGCCCTCGGCCTCGGCGGCCGCCACGACATCGTTGGCGGGCTTGATGATGGCCTCGCGCTGTTCACGCGCGAGGTCGAGGATGGTCTTGGTCATGGTGTTCGCCTCCCAGGCGGTTGGTGTTGGTGGGATGGCGAAGTGGTGGCGGGGTCCAGTGGTGGCGCCGATGGCGCTCCGGCTGTCGCTCCGGCTTCTGTGGTGCCCGGCGTCAGCCGAGCGAGGCCAGCAGGGCGCGGGCCTCAGCCAGACGGGCCGCCGAAGCGGCCTGCATGTCCGGCAGTTCTGTCTCCGACTCGGTCGACGAATCGACGGAGTTGTCGGTGCTGGCGTCAGTCGACATGTCGGCGACCATGCCGCCGTCGATGCAGACCTCGCCGCCGCCGATGTTGATGATGATGGCGTCACGCTGCTCGGCGGGCAGCGCCCGTAGACACAACTCGAGCCGCTCAGCGCTCATCAGTTCGGCCGACGTCGCCTCGTACCACGGGTACGTCACGACCGACACGTCGTAGAGCTTGCATTCGAGCACCTGGCGCACACCGTCGACCACGGCGTCCTTCGTGGCGACGAACGCGAACGACATCTGGTCGATGTCGCCGCGCTCCATCGCCGACATCAACTCCTGAACCGTCGGGTTCGTCGGGTCCAGGTCGGCTTCGACGAGCAGGCCGACAGCGTCGACCGACAGACGCATCGTGCCCGATTTCGTGCGAGCGATCGGTACGCCGTCGTGATTCACCAGCAGGCGCACGTCGTCGCGCTCGGCGAGCGTCTTGCTGAACGCTCCCGGCCGGATGACCTCGCCGTACGACTCCGAGTCGAACACGGCCGCATAGCCACGCAGCGACACCACGTCGCCGGCGGCACGCACCTCGATCTTGCCCGAGTGCCAGCGGCGCTCGATCGGCTTCTTGCTCATTCGGCACCTCCAAGGGATGCGGGCAACGGCGGCAGGTCTTCCCAAGCGCGCGCCTCGTCAGGCGTCAGGAACCCGGCGCTGATGCCGGTCGCATACGACGAGTAGCGGGTCGCCAAGTCCGAGCGCAGGAACGCACCGGTCTGCCAGCGGAGAATCTGCGTGCGGGGCGTCTGGCGCTCCAGCACCTCCTGCACGATCACCAGGTCGGGGTTGATCGAATCCATCAGGTACTGAGCGGTGCTCTGTTCCAGGTTGGCGTAGGTGATGCTCTGGCCGCTGACAGCGGCAGCGATCCGGTTCGGCGGCAGATTGAACGAGATCGCGATGTCCGCAGCCGTCTTCGTCATCGACTCGATGAACTGCGACTCGTTCGCCTTCACCGACTGGGCCTCGTACTTGAGCCCCGAACCGAGCACAGCCGGACGGCGCTGCCGCCACTTGCCGAGAATCGTCGACACGATCCCGTCGGCCTGCTCGGCCGTCAGCTTCTCGTCCGAGTAGATCACCGCTGACGGCATCGCACCGTTGCGGAACCAGTCCCGACCGAAGTCCTGCGCCCGCTTCGCCAGGTCGACGAGACCCGACTGTTCGAGCGGCGACATGCCCAGCGGCTTGCCAGGCAACACGAACCGGCTCGGGATGTGCAACACCAGCGACTCGTCGATCTCCTGGCCATTCCAGCGCCAGGCGAACGGGCCGCCGACGTACTGCTGGCGAGCCTGCAGATCCGCCGGCGACATCCACTCCACCTGCGCCGGATAGCCGGCGGCGTCGAGCCCGAGGATGCGGCCAGCGGCGTAGCCCCAGATGTCTCTGCTGATCGACATCTGCGTCTTCCACACCGACGGCGGCACCGTCGGCGACGGGGCGGTCAACAGTTGCGGCTGCGTCGGCAGCAACTCCTGCACGCCACGCACCGACCGGAACGCCTTGATCGGCAACTGAGCGAACGCACCGGCACGCAACGACACGCACGCCACCACCGCAGCGATCCGCAACGCATCCGCAGACGAATAGCCATACGGCGTCGAAGAGTCCTGAAGCGGACCCGGCACCGTGATGCCGTTCTGCCACGGCCCGCCATAGTCCCGGCGTTCACCAGGTGTACGAGTGCGGAACAGCACGCTCATCGGGTGAGCGCCCTGGCGTAGAGGAGGGCGGCCAGACCGCCGACGGCCCAGCCGAGCGACGCCGACACCATCGCAGCGCCGACGACGATGGCGGCCGAGCCGACGACCTCGAGCAGCGTCGAGAAGTGCTTGCTCATCGGTGCCTCCTCGGGCTAGTAGGCGAACACAGGGCGAGGGGCGGGGGCGGGCGCGGCCGACAACATCGAGCGGGCCAACGTCACCGCCACCAGCGGCGAGATGGGCACCGTCGCACTGCGTCGGTCCCACGCCCACGACTCGCCCAGCAGACGCTCAGCAGCGTCAGCAG
>RFTN01000052.1 GCA_009923445.1 bacterium | reverse complement strand
AAATTGTGATTGATTCGATGCTCTGAATTTGTATTATTTATATATATATTTACTACAAATTCGGAGCATCGAACTAGTTCCGATTTTGATTTTTATGATTTTTTTATAAAATAAATACTATAAATTATAAAAAAACACTTAAAGAAATAATATATTATATATTATATATGTCATCTATGGGCCTGAGTACCCGGCGGCATATAGCGCCCCTCCTCGTTTTTTAGGTCGTCCCACTTTTTTTTTTGCTCCTCCTCCACTATATCCGGCAGCATATAGTGCACCTCCTTTTTTTTTAGGGCGTCCAGCTTTTTTTTTAATTCCTAATCCCTTTTTCCGTAGTCCCATTCCTTGCACTTTTCCTTTAGCAGCACCTGCCGCAGCATCAATCACAGCAGGCGCAATTGCTTTCACTAATGTTCCTAAAATTCCTTTACCTTTTTTAGCTCTTGTTTTTTTTGTTCCTTCACCAACTTTTTTTTTAGGGCGACCACGTTTCTTGATTCCTAAACCAGACATCCCAATTACATTTTTTAAAACATCACCGATAATTCCTTCACCAACTTTTTTTTTAGGGCGACCACGTCTTTTTTTTATTCCTTCGCCCTTAATATCTGTTATATATTTATCAATAGTTTCGTCAGCTTTTGTTGCTAGTTTTGCTACTCCTTTTTTCGCCGCTCCGCGTACTCTTCCTATAATTGGATTTATTAAGTCTTTGTTTTGTACTGCTAGTCTTTTCACTCGTGATGCAATATCTCCAAATATTCCTCCACCATGTTTTTCCGCTTGTTCTGGGTGAAGAGTTATGGTGTATGCTTTGCCTTTTCTCGCCGCTGATTCTAATTTTTTAATTTGTTCATTTGTTAAATATAGTTTATTACCAGATCCTTTAGTTATTCGTGTTGGATGCCCATTACGTAATCTGGATTTCTGGTTTTCAGATAATTTTTTCACGCCAATTTCTGAGTACATTATATATATAATAATAATCAGAAAATAATTTTTTTTATATGTTTTTTTTTAAAATTGTTTAATATATTCTTTACTATTATTTAAAGTTATCGCGCCATATAAATATAATTTATTTACAATTTGTTTTAATTCTTTTTTAACTTCTGGATTATTATTTCCAGCCATTATTTGAGATTGAACTAAATTTAAACGATCTTTTAATTTTTTTACATTATCATTTTTTTTACCATCTATATTATTTTTTTTATTTAGTCCACTTATTTCTAATATTAAATTTAATAAATCTCTTTCATTTTCTTCTAATTTATTAATATTTTTTATTAATTTGTCCTCTTCTGCTCCTGTCTCATATGTCATCATAATTAATTTAACAAAATCATCCGAAACACGTTCAATCGGTAGTCGTTCTATATTATGACCTTTAGAATCTTTTATAGATAATATATTTTTATAATATAATTTATTTAATAATAATTTATTTTTTCCAAATTGTACAATTCGTGGTATTTCTGATTCATCTTCTTTTTTTAAATCTTTTACTTTTTCTTCTTGTGCAATTCCTCTTCCTTTTATAAGACCGGAACCAGTTAATGTTCTCGGGTCGATGACTGAAGCATTTATTTTTTTTAATAATTCATTATACACATCTTTTTTTGTTTTTGCTTCACCAAATAATTTTTTAAATTCAGCGTTTGTTGGTACTAATGTAGGATTAAATTTTTTTATTTCTTTTTTAAATTGATTAAACATTAATAATTTATAAGAATTATTTATAATATTACTATAAAAAATATCTTGATTAAATATTTTTATATATAGTTCTTGTCCTGCTGGATTTGTTAATATTAATACATCGTTTTCTGCTCTTGGTTTTTGTTTTGTTGTTTGTAATATATTAAATTGACTACTTTGAATATTTTTTACTGCATTTGTAATTTCTTTTAAATAGTCATCGACTGTTGCAAATCTGTTATTTACACCTAATTTATTTTTTATAAAATTAAAAATTCTTGTCCAATTATTATTTATACTATAAATATCCTCAGGTTTTGAAAAAGATTTTATTATATTTTCTATTTTTGACGGATCTTTTAATAATTGTTCTAAATTTCTTTTTAATTTTCGGTTTTCTTCTATTATTGCTTTGTCTTTATAAATATTTGGATCAAATATTGTCTGTTCTAATTCTCGAATACGTCTATAATATTGCTCATCTGTTTCGTATGGTTGTTGTGTTGTGCTTACTCTATCACGATTTAATAAATTAAATTTATCAGCGTATTCTCTATAATATCCTCTATTCGCATCATCAACGCGGGCTCTTTCTTTTTTATTAGCTTCTAGTTTTCCTTCTATTTGTTCAATTAATGTTTTTTTATTTTCTATTAATGGTTCATATGCTTTTAATTCTATAAGTATATTATTCCGTTTTTTTATCTCTTCATCTAATTGTTTTCTACCCCTTATATAATCAGGCATAATTGAAGCAGCAGAAACTCCCATTGTTGTATATTTTCCTTCAAGTGCTATCAATTCTTGTTTTAATTTTTTTATTATGTCTTCTTGATCTTTTAATTTTCTTTCTGATATTTTTTGACCTCTCACTAATGCTTCATATTGAAAAGTTTGTTTATTTATATCAATATCGTCGCCAGTGTATGGAGCAACATATTTTTCTATTTTTTCTATAATTCCAGTAGGTTGAAATTTTACTTGTCTTTCCTTTTGTATTGTTATTGGTTCGCCTGTAGCATCTAAAACAGGATTACCAAAAGTATCATAAACTGGTTCATTATAATATTCTTTAAATGACTTTTCTTCTTGTTCTCTTTTATAATCCATTATCATATCTTTCGTAATTTTCTCGGTAGGGTCTTTCATTTGTTCATCTAATTTTCCAGCGTTTAATATACCTTCAAAAAATTCTCGTCTTGATTGTCGTTTGCCATTAATTGCATTATAGCTAATGTTCGACATTTGCGCAAGTAATCGATTTTGTCTCAATGCTTCCTCTGCTATTTCGTTAATATTTGACATTTATATATATTATAATATAAGAAAAAAAATAATCTTATAAAAAATATCTTATAAAAAAAATATCTTAACAGTATTATATATATAGATTATGTCAGATAATTATACATTTGCAAAGTCAATGCAACCCCAGTCAATAAACGATTATAGCCCATACCAAGATAAACAATCAAATAATTATATTAATGATTTAAATAATGGTGTATATACTAATAATGGCCTCACACTCGTAAATTTCGATTTAGGGGCTATCTACAATTCTCAAAAGTACACTTCTACAGAAGATTTAACAGTTGCAATTCCAATTACTATGGTCGCCGCTTATGGTTCCGGTACTGGACTTAGCGCTAACTCACCAGGAGCAAATAATGTTGCTTTATGTTCTATTAAATCTAATTTTGTTAATTTAATTCATCAAGCAGACCTCCAGATTAATGGCAAAACAATTGAAAGCACTCAACCATTCATAAACGTTGCCCGTAATTTTCAAATGCTTAGTGAACTAGACGAAATAGATTTACATACACAAGGTAGCACTTTAGGGTTTGCCGATCATCTTGATAATTATAAATCTATGCGATATACTTCCTCAGGAGGAAGTGGTAGTGGAATTAGCAATAATCGCGTTTTCGGTAATGGTACCGATCATCAAACAACATACAGTATAAACCAAAACGGTACCGTTATTAATAGCGCTTTACAATATAAAATGGGTCGTTATATTGATACCTCAGGAAATGCCAATGGTTTAGGCTCTGTTTTATCGACTACACAAATGGCAAACGAAGCCAGACCTTATTTTACTAGATCTACTGATGTTTCCGGATCGTATATGATCTGGTACGACGTAGCAGTTATAAAATTATCTACTATTTTTGAATCATTAGGAAAAATAGGACTTGTAAAGCGTTTCGACGCAACTGTTCGTTTATGGATAAATACCGGCACTGTCGGTATTACTGTCGGAAATCCTAACACCGCTACAGCGTCTTATACAATGACTGCATCAAATAATACATTTAGCAATACTTGTCCTCTTATGATTAATTACTTCGGTACAACTGATGCAATAATGGCAACATCTACAACAACAACTGTTGTAGCTGGTTTATATATAGCTCGTCCTCCTACTACTTCAATGATGGGTATTAATCTTGCATTATCTGGCGCATCTCATTATCTTCAAAATTGCCGCCTATATTATCCACAAATAACCCTACAACCCGAGAAATCTATTCAATATTCAGAATCTAATAGAAATAAAAACGTGGTTTATCGTTCTGTTGTTTCAAATTTATATACTAATATAGGTGTTGGTGGTACTTTTAATGCTCTTGTAAATGCTGGTATTGTAGCACCTTGTGCTGTGTTGGTATGCCCTTTCATTTCAGCGTCTGCCGCTGGTTTTGGTGATAGTGCTTGGAAATCTCCTTTTGACACTGCTCCAGCACTCGGACACCCTGTATCATTAACAAATTTTAACGTGTCGATTGGGGGCTCGAATGTTCTACAATCTACATTAAATTATAGTTATGAACACTTTTTACAACAAGTGAACCTAGCGGAACAAATGACTTCATCGGACTTTGGCGTTTCAACTGGTTTAATATCTGAAGATCTGTGGAGATGGTCAAAATGGTACTTTTGCAACGTAGAAAGAAGCGCGATAGCAGATAAAAAACAACCTCGTAACGTAAATGTGACATTTAATAATAATTCATCTCTTGCTTTAGATGTTCTTATATTCATTTTTTATACTGACGAATTAACAATAGATGTAGAAACAGGAATAGTAACAAAATAAATTTTTTAAAAAATAAACATTTATATATATTTAAACAAATATATATAAAAAAATTAATATTTTTTCCATACTTCATAAAAGCAATTATAACAAGGACCAAAACCACCTGCTTGTGTATAAACATTTCTAAAATTAAATTTAATAAATTCATTATTAATAAATTGTTTATGTTCATAATCATTAAAATCATTTTCTATTATTATTAATTTAAAATTTTGTAAAAATTCTGGCTCTTCTTTTAATATATAATATAACGCACCTTCACAATCTGCAACCAAAACATCAAAACAAATATTATATTTATTTTTAATTTCTGACCACGTAATAGTTTTTATAAGTTGCCAATTTTGTAAATCATTTATATCAATTTCTATTTTATTTTTTGTTATCCATTCTTTTTGGTATAATTCGGATTTTGAAATTGCGCAATCTTCAATAATAAAATTAAAATTATTTATATCTCTATTTTCTTTTAATTTTTCAGCATTATTTGGGTCAGATTCGAAAACTAATAAATTTTTACTATCATTTAATAAAGAAGCAATAACGCAAGAATTACGACCAATATTTCCCCCAATTTCTAAAACTTTATGTTCTGGTTCAATATATAATGCGCTCATCATTTGTTCTGGGTATTCTTCGTGAAAGTAACCATATTTAATTTTTAATTTTTCATGAATTTCATTTAATTTATTAATTGTCATTTTATAATATACTATATATATTTTTTTTATATATTTTTTAATTTATATTTATTTTATAAAAATTTATGTAAGCTATTAAACAAGCATTTTAAAACATGAATAAAATAAAATTTTATTTTTTTTTCTTATCTTTTTATTATTCTTTTTCTTATTTA
>RFTN01000051.1 GCA_009923445.1 bacterium | reverse complement strand
CTGTTGTGCGGCCCGAGTAGCTTCAGCTTGAGCAGGAGCTACGTATTGTGTATCTGTAAAATACCTACGGCCCATAGCTGGCTGACCCGTGTAAGGTGTACGAGCCGGTTGTGGAAGTGCGGTACGCACAGCGGCTAATTGTGGGATGCCACCCTGATATCCCGAGGGAGTAGTCGTAGGCCTATTAGCACCAAGAAGGCCAGCCGCCGCTCCAGCTACTCCACCACCAGCGGTCAGAATTTTACCAATGTCGTATTCGCCCGGAATTGGTTTACCGTTTGCATCTTTTTTAAGAAAAACGTTTTTAGCCGCACTCGATAATTGATCCCACCAACTGCTAGGAATGCTTGCGCCTCCAGTGGCGCTTGAGCCCGGAACTCCACCAAGGTCATTTTCCGCGTTAGATTGTGCCGTAATTAAGGCCAACTCTTCTGCCGTAAGAGGAATTCCATATATATTGTCTGTATATACTGGAGATGTGTCAGTAAGTTCTGGTATAACTTCCGATCCGGGAGAGTCTCCAATTGGGTAATCGCCAAAGCCGTATTCGTCTGCCATTTTTAGCTCCTCAATAAGTGTAGTAGCGCTTCAATTTCTCCGCCACTAGAGTATTTCTTTGTGCCCTCTGGACGGGGCGTATATAAATTAGTGCCAAATATATCTTCCATTAATCTTATATCGGCACCTTGTTGTTGTGGTTGTTGTGGTTGTTGTTGTGGTTGTTGTCCAAGTATATCTAATAAAGCCAACATGCCCAAGGGGTTAGTCTGCTGAGCGGGCTGTGTCGTGGGTTGAGTTGTAGGTTGTGTAACCGGTTGAGTTGTGGGAGTTGTTGGCGCAGGAATAGTCGGTTTAGGAACGATAGGTTGGGTGGTCGTTCCCCTTGGCGTATAAGTACCATTAATAATATCCAGAAGTTCTTGTTCTGTAATTGTAGATCCGCCGTCTGTATAAATCGTGCCGGGTGGAACGCCAGCCAGTTCATCCAACTCGGCCCAAGTCTTATAACTTCCATCTGGCATCATGACGCCAGATTTACTCAAGTCCGCAAGGGGCTCCTCTCCGGGGCTAGTCGTTACAGTCTCGGAGCCAATCTCAGACCCTATATCCGTATCATTTATATCGTATTTGGCACCGGGAGGCTGGAGTCCAGCATCTTCTAGTGTATTGGTAATGTCTGGTTTAGCGGGCGGTAATTTAGTTTCTGGTTCTGCTGGAGGCTGTTTAGTAAAAGGCTGTTCAGTAGCAGGTGGTTCTGTTGGAGTCGGTTCAGTAGCAGGCAACTCTGGCTCGGTAACGGTTACACCCCCAGTTTTAGGATCAACCTTTAACGTTCCACCATCTTCTCCGGGAACCTCTACTGGAGGCGGCTTGTCTTCTGGCCCTACCGAGGGAGGTTGTTGCTCCTCTTGCCTGCGTCGTTCTTCTTCTATACGTAAAGTATTCTGCCGCTCTTCCTCTTGTCTTGCGACTTCTCTTGCAGCCTCTTCTTTTTGTTTAATATTGGCAAGCTCAATATCGCTTGTAGCAGTGTCTACCAAAGAGGTGCCAACTTGTTTTGATGTTTTTTCAAACTCAGCAGCTCTATCAGCAAATGTGTCTGATAGCTTAGTAATCTTGTCGTTACTGGCTTGTATGTCGGCGTCGTAACCATTGAACTTTGTACTGTAGTCCGCAAGTTTTGTGTTTAATTCTTCAAGTTTTGGGCGAAGCGTTTCAATGGTAGGACGGTATTTATCTATAACATCTGTGTAGGGTTTTAGTTTATTGGCCTCATTGTTTATATTTTCAATATTGGATTGCGATGGGCCAAATGAATCGTTAATATCGCTTCTGTAAAATGTTTGACCACTTTCTGCATCCCAACCCATAGTTCCAAGGTTGCCCTCATTATCCAATACCATTCCATATTTTTTTGCGTATGAGGCTTTATCATTGTTATAAAGCATCATCCAATAGTCATACCCGCCACGGTTTTTCTGAATATAATCGTTTGCTTCTGTAACTTTATTTGCCGCGTCTTTATATTGATTGGATAAATCTGTATATTGATCCAATACAGGTTTTGCTTCTTCGTATAAAGCGTTTCTTGTATTTATAATTTGTTGCTGGTTATCCGCCTCTTGTTCCAAATCTAATTTGGACGTTATAAACGCTTCTTTAGCCGAAGTAAATTGTTTACCAAGCTCAGTTTTTCCTATATTGACAATGTTTTGAGCTATGTAGTTCGTGAGTGCAACTTGCGGGTCTTGACCAGAAATAGCGGCTGCACCCATAGCGGTAGCGCCGCCTTGGATGTATTTCATCTGACTGTCGTTTAGACCAAATGCGCTTTTTACATCTCCAAAGACGCTTTGCCCCATCTGAGAACTCATAGCGGAACCAGCAAGAGAGCCAGCAGCGCCGCCTAGAAAACCTGCACCGAACGCTTCACCAACATTCTTACCACCAAGAGCAGCTACGCTGGAGTTAAAAAAGGCGTTATTTAAACCCGATGCAACTGCTGAACCTGATGTGCCACCTATACCGCTTCCAATTTCGGATGTGAGATCCCCGAGTCCGGTGTATTTTGCAAACTCGCTACTGCCAAAGGCCAACAAAGCACTCTTAGCAATATCTCCTATATTCTTTCCTTTGGATGCAGCAATGGCACCAGAAGCTAATGCAGCCGCCGTGGCTGTTGAACTTGTTACCGCTAACCCATAGGGGCCAAGCGCCCAAGTTGCTGCCACCATCGTGACAGTAGGAAGTGGATTTTTAATAATGTTCTCGACAACCTTTAAACTGCCATCAATAAGATTTCCGGCTGTTCTGGCAACATCTGAAATAACTGGAATTCCGCTGTTAGACATGAGCAAGCTCCAATATCACCAAATCTCCGTCTACGCTGTATTTATCTCCAGCCTTTTTGTTTTTATCAAAAGCCCTCTTAGACATTTTTTTAACCATGTCGTTCTCTACTGGGGCCACTAACTTTTTAAATCCCATTTTACGAGCAGCTTCGCAAGTTAAGGTAATGTTGTTAATTGTATTGTTAGGTGTATCAGCGTCAAACATCATAAATAAAGCACCTTTTTCACCCGCAGTTATGGTAAATAAAGTGTTCCCCTCCCTCAATCTAATGATATTAGGCTGAGTAAATAACTTGTCAAATATGGTATACAGCAGCAGTTCTGGTGTAATTTGCTTAGGACTACCCGCATTTTTGTAGTGTTCCTTTGCAGATTCTGGATGATCGTGAGCAGCCACTAACATAATGTCAGTGTTAGATAGCATGTGCTGTTTACTGTTAACGTGATGCGGCTTCATCCCACTCTCCAATTGGTTCCGTCTGAATACACGGGTACTTTAACTGCTCCGCCAGCCACAACTATAGAACCGAACACGGGTAATAAAGCATCCGATACAAAAGCCCTCGTTCCCGCTCCAGATGTAGAGGCGCTAGGTAGTGTCGCTACGGTATAGACCGTAAAGAATTCGCTATCAGACTGAAGCTGTCCCAAGATTCCGTCTACTTGGTTGAAATATAAACGCAAAATATTGGTAAGCGTATCTATGTACTTTTGCTCGTATTGAATAGGCGCATTGGGTAAACGAGGCGCTACAACCCTGTTTAGGGGGTTCTCTGAAGTGATCATGTATGTCATGAACCTCTCCTCCCATCAGCGCGAATGTCAATTCTGGGAGCACCCAACTGCCATGTCGTTCCCAACTGATTAGATTCAATCTTAAATACCAACTGTCTTCCTCGGACCCTTATAAATACTTGTCCTGTAAATTCTTCTACTGGCACGGTAGCTATTCTTTGTACTGTCGCGCTACTACTACCGCCTTCGGATTGAGGCACGTTATACCCGGCACCCGAGTTAGCCAGAGGGATCAGTGTCATCGTCACTTGCGGAGTCGGGCTACTTGCAGATCCCCTGAACGTCAAGTCAGGTAGCATCCTATAGATAAATCCAAAGTTATGCCCATCGTCAATATCGAACTCGGAGGATTGGATATTCGCAGCCAGAGCCACAGGTGTACCGTTTATATTGTCGTCCACCCCGACTTCGTGGTTGACCATTGTATTTACGTAAGTCGTAGCTATAGGGTTTTCTAAAATACCAGAATCTAACCAAGCGGTCCGAGCCATAGTGCCGTAGTACCACACGTCTTCTAGATAGTTATAGACTACGTACTTATTTATAGTCGTGGAGTTGGCGGAGCAGTAGAACCACCAGACCTCATTGAATCCTTCGTTAGTCCCAGAGAATATCTGTTGAGCTTGTCCTAAGTTAATATCCGAATAGATGTATTGTCTTAGATCGCAACGTAAAGTATTTACTCGTCCGTCGTATTTGTAGAACTTATCTGTTCCCATCCAGTAAGCCACACCCGAAGCAAGAGATGCAGCATTTTCTGACAAGATAGAAATGTTATCCCCCAAGATTTGACTGCCCCAAACCACGGGAGCGCCTAAATATTGGAGGGAATAAATAGAGGAGTCCGTCCAAACCAAGATCTCCTGACGGGATTGAAGTGCTGTAATGATTTGAGAGCCGTGAGACAGTCTTAAACTTCCGGCCTGATTCGTGGCTGAGGGTGTCCAGTTCGCTGTGGATTCTTGATCTGACCAGCGTATTAGCATAGGGTCTTGATTTGTAAGACCGTAATCATTTACACCAAATGCCATGACAAAACGGCTTGCATCCGAAACCATGACGTAGTTCTGAACTAAAGGCGTATCCCCTCCCGTTAATTGAGTGGCACGAGTCCCTACTCCCAATGAGTTTTGCCAGTAATAAATAGCACCTCCACGAGGTCCGAAGATCAAGTTCTCGCCAAAGTTAGACTGACTCCACAGTCTCATGGAAGAGTTGGCGGTTTGTCCTATGCCCCATGTCCCATATCCCCATAGACCAGCACCCCAGCCCGTTAATGGCACTTGGAATTCAGGGCCGACATTGATCTGATAAGCTGCGGAAACAGTTCCACCATTCCCCGTATCAGAGGTGTTTGCCGTGGCCGTAGCAGTAAAAGTATATGTATTAACATCTACTACCGTGATTTGATATTCACGGTTCAGAACCGACGCAGTGATATTCCCACCCAAACCTGTAGCCCCAGAGAACGTTACAAAGTCACCCGTTACACAGCCATGTGCCGTAGCAGATACGGTAATTGTCGAGGATAGATTGGTAGCCGTGAAGGGGTTGGTTAAAGTCACCGTTACCCGAATGGGAGTGATGTCGTAGTAAACACCGCCTCTAAGAATATAATACTTAAGATTCGTACCGACCGAAGTGAGCTTAGTCCCGTCTAAGGTAGCCCACGCCCACAAGGCTCTACATTTACCTAAGAACGTACTTAAAGTTGTAGGGATCCATCCCCCAATCTTCTCGGGGGTAGAGGCTCTAAATCTTACTTTGTCGCATTCATACCACCCGCCTACCGTTTGAGTAGGCGAGTTGACGGGGCCAATCGTCTCGGAAGCGTATCTTGTGTTCTCCCTTGACACGCCCGGACGAAATATAATCTTTTTAAGCATGAATCATTTTCTCACTTGTCTCTTACGAAAGCAACGGGAAATGACTACTTTGCCTGTAGATAGACCCCGATGTTGGCCAAAGCGTAACCAAGAAACATAATACTTGTTCCCGTCCCGCCCTTGATATATTGATCTACAGCAATCACGGCGTAAATTAAGCCGGTGACGATAATAAGAGATTGACTCATACCGAGTATACCTCTTTGGGTTTGACTATTTTACCAGATGCGTTGGTAAGTCTAGCACGAATTTCTTGAATTGGAAGTAAGCGTCTACCAACTTCTCC
>RFTN01000006.1 GCA_009923445.1 bacterium | reverse complement strand
ACTGGTCATCACACGATTGCCTGCACCGCTGGTAGATACTGCCACGAAAATGGACAATTCTGGAGCCCACGCCATTTCGGCCCAATTGTTGTTTGCAGCACTTGCACGTGTCGTCCACGTAATTCCATCAGGACTGGTCATCACATTATTGCCTGTTCCGCCAGAGGACACTGCTACAAAAAGGGATAATTCCGGACTCCACACAACGGAATTCCAACTGTTATCCACTGCACTGGCGCGCGTAGTCCATGTGCTTACCGCGGAGGCCACATTAGCCCGACTTGTGCGGATGCGGTTAGAGAGCACACGAACATTTGTAGAAATCGCCGTACTGTTGGTCGTAGAATTCACCACGTTTCCGTAACTGTTGATATTGTTTGTGATAATTAAATTTGCAGCAGTTAAACTTGTTAATGTCAAGTTACTTGTTGTTAAATTCGTAAATAGCAAGTTCGTAATGGTCGCATTAGTAGCCAGGATGTTGCTTGAGGTAATGGTTACAGCAGACAGCGATGACACCGTAACATTCGTTGCACTCAAATTTGCAGCCGACATCGTCGTGACATTGAGTGTGCCCGTTAGATTCAATGTTCCGTCTGTTGCCGTCAAGTACGCAGGTGATACCAACAATGTCGATTTGCTTGCTGGAAGCGCAATCTGCGAAGTCATGACACGCGTACCTGTACCCGTGCTCGACACCGCAACAAACCTTGACAACTCTGGGACCCACGCTACGCTTTGCCATCCATTGTCCGCAGCGCTTGCACGGGTTGTCCACGTGACACCGTCACTCGAGGTCATCACACAATTGCCCGTACCGGTAGATGAAACAGCCACGAACATGGAAAGTTCATTAGACCACACTACACTGTTCCACGAGTTGTTTGCTGCACTTGCACGTGTAGTCCATGTAATACCTTCACTCGATGTCATCACATTGTTGCCAGTGCCTCCAGAAGACACCGCCACAAAAATGCCAAGTTCACCTGACCACACTACACTGTTCCATGAATTGTCTACCGCACTTGCACGTGTAGTCCACACAAAACCATCGGGACTGGTCATCACTCTATTACCAGCGCCGCTCGTCGACACCGCCACGAAAAGGGACAATTCCGGACTCCACGTCACTGTGTTCCATGAATTGTTTGCCGCACTTGCTCTAGTTGTCCACGTAATACCGTCCGGACTGGTCATCACACCGTTTCCTGTACCTGTAGAAGATACTGCCACGAAAAGCGACAAGTCACTAGACCATGTCACACTAGTCCAATTATTGTCCACAGCACTTGCACGAGTAGTCCACGTAATACCATCTGGACTGGTCATTACACGATTTCCTGTACCAGTCGAGGACACTGCAACAAACAATGACAATTCAGCTGCCCATACTACGCTACTCCAATCGTTGTCTACCGCGCTGACACGAGTCGTCCAATTTATTCCATCAGGTGAAGTCATCACACGATTACCAGTGCCTGTATTAGACACAGCCACAAGCAACCCCAATTCTGGACTCCAAGCGATCCCCGTCCAATTGTTGTCTATGGCGTTGCTGCGTGTTTGCCACTGTGATACCGTAGCAGCCGCATTGGCACGACTTGTACGCATTCTATTAGCAAGTGTTCGCATATTTGTAGTAACCGCTGTGCTATTGGACGTACTATAGACCATGTTTCCATAAGTATTGATGTAGTTTTGCACAACGAGATTGCCTGCAGTTATATTTCCTGTCACACGCACACCTCCAGACACATCTAACGTAACACTTGGACTGGTCGTTCCAATACCCACATTACCACTTGTGTAAGCAATGCCTCCTGTTACTGTAGCAAATGGAGATCCCGATACAGCCACACCATTCACCGTCAGCGTCCCTGTGTAATTGAGATTGCCCACTGTGAGACCACCCGTGATGCGTGCGCCACCCGACACGTCCAATGCAAATTGCGGTGCAGTTGTGCGAATACCCACATTGCCACCTGTATACCACACATTTCCTGCAGTATTCGCAGTCCATCCGGTGAAAACAAGTGCACCATTCTGGTACAAGCCTCCTGTAATATTCACGTTTGCTGCCGTTAGACCTGTTGCTAAAACCAATGCAGATCCTACTGTCACATTGTTCATTAAGAAATTACTCAAGGTTGCATTTGTAAACAAGCCGTTTGATCCTGTCACATTGGTTGCAAGTAGTGTACCAAATGTACCTGTTGTAGACACAATGTTTGTCGCAGTCACATTTGTGAATGTACCTGTGGAGGAGTACAATGCACCTGCTGTGATATTTAGAAGATACACATTGCCAATTGTCGCATCAGACGTGACCAGTGATGTTCCCGTAGCGTTTGTAAAAAGTACATTGCCAAGTGTACCCGTAGTGCTGTTAATTCCCGTAAGTGTCGCAGAGTTGGTTACTAAGGAACTTGCCGTCATATTTGTAAGGGTCAAATTTGTCACTGTCGAAGTAGTAAATTGGGCGTTTGCTCCCACAATTGAACCCGTAGACAATGCAGATGTGACTGTAAGGAGTCCTGTCGTCATATTACCCGAAACAACGATATTCGTAGAGCTCACGTTAGTTGCAAGAACATTTGCTATGGTAACATTTGTGAACTGTCCATTGCTTGACGTAATGCTGTTTACAAGCACTGTGCCAGCTGTAAAGCCTGTGGTCACCGTCAGATTGGTTGCCGTCATTCCTGTCAACAATGCACTTCCGATGCTTGTTTCCGTAGCTTGTAAATTTGTACTGGTGACGTTTGTAGCAACCACATTACCAGTTGTAACTGAATTTGCAAACAGACTGTCCGTTGTCACATTTGTAAATGTACCGCTCGTAGACACAATGGATCCCGCAGTCAATGTCCCTGTCACTGCAAGTGCCCCAGATGTAAAACCAGTAGTAACTAGTAAATTGGTTGCTGTAACGCTAGTCGCCTGTACATTTGAAGTTGTTGCATTTGTAGATGTCAAACTAGATGTGCTGATATTTGTTCCAACAAACGAACCAACTGTGAAATTGGACAAGCTTAAATTCGACAATGTGACATTCGTTGCCAGCATATTTGTCACTGTTGCGTTACTTGCACTCACATTTGTCGCAAGTACATTTGTAAATGCTCCCGTTCCCGAAACATCCAATGTGTACGCAGGGCTTGTTGTATTGATACCAATATTACCTCCAGTGAAAAAGATATTGCCTATTGTATTGGATGATCCTACCACTGTCAATCCAGAGCTCACATACATCGTTCCCACGGACAAATTTGTGTCTACCAAGTTGGTTGTGGTCAAATTTGTAATGGTAAGTGTGCCTGACACCGTCAGGTTTCCTGACAAGTTTAATGTACCTCCTGTAATAACAGTCGCCACTAAATTCGTCGTAGTCACATTTGCAAGGGTGGCATTTGTACTTACAAGTGTACCTGCCGTCAAGGATGTTCCAAGTAAATTGGCTGAGGTAATTGTGCTGGCTGCCAAATTGGCCGTGCTCACACTTGTCGTGGCAAGGACGTTTCCTAGCGTCGCTCCCGTACCAATAACAATATTGCCAGCTGAAACGTTTGTCACCACAGCATTGGTTACAGTAGCATTCGTTGCATTCATTGTACCCGTACTCAACGAGGATGTCACAGCCAATGAACTCACTGTAAGTCCCGTTGTAAGCACAAGCGTGCCAACGGTCAAATTACCCGCCAAGTTCAAATTGCCATCGGTGACTGTAAGATATGCAGGAGACACCAATGGCACAGACTTGCTCGAGGGCAATGCGATTCGAGAGGTCATCACCCGATTGCCCGTTCCTGAATATGAAACAGCAACAAAGATGGACAGCTCAGGACTCCAGCACACACTTCTCCATTGATTGTCTACTGCACTTGCACGTGTGGTCCATGTTATTGCGTCCGAACTGGTCATTACACCATTGCCTGTGCCTGAAGTTGCCACAGCTACGAACAGTGACAGTTCAGGACTCCAAGTGACCCAATACCAACTATTATCTGCAGCGCTCGTACGTGTCGTCCACGTAATACCGTCTGGACTGGTCATCACGCGATTACCTGTTCCAGAACTACCCACTGCAACAAAAAGAGCAAGCTCACTTGACCACACTACACTGTTCCATATGTTGTCTGCTGCGCTTGTTTGTGTAGTCCAATTAATACCATCTGGAGATGTCATGACACGATTGCCTGTACCTGAACCCGCCACAGCCACAAATATCCCCAATTCTGGACTCCATGTAACTCCATACCAAGAGTTGTCTGCAGCACTTCTTTGTGTCGTCCACGTGGTACCGTCTGGGGATGTCATCACACGATTGCCTGTTCCGGAATTGGCCACAGCTACAAGAAGGGACAACTCTGGACTCCATGTTATACCAGCCCAATTTTGTGACGGTATGCTAACAGTTGTGTATGTAGTACCCGTGGAAGATGTCATTCCTATTCCCATGCTTCCTACAATAACAAAAAGACCCAACTCAGCTGCCCAAACAACTCTGTCCAAATTGACACCACTTGTATTTACACCAGTCCAGTTTACACCATTTGATGAGTAAATAATGTCTTGTCCAGTACCATTAACGGCGGATGCAACAAAAAGCCCCAATTCAGGAGACCATGTGACACATGTGAAATATGGATCAAAAGGACTAGGATTGGCTCGTGTAGTCCATGTTGAAACCGCTGCTGTTGCATTGGCTCGGCTCGTGCGCATTCGATTTGCCATTGTACGCACATTTGTCGTCACAGCTGTGCTGTTTGATGTGCTAAAAACCATGTTTCCATAGCTGTTGATGTAACTTTGCAACGCGATGTTGCTTGCAGTTATATTTCCCGTCACACGGGCGCCTCCAGACACATCCAGTGTGTAACTAGGGCTCGATGTTCCAATACCTACATTCCCTGCAGTGTATGCAATGCCACCCGTCACGTCGCTCCATTGTGACGTAGCACTGTATGGAACACCATTTTGATACAAACTTCCTGTAAAGTTCAAGTTGCTCACCGTAATACCTGACGAAATACGCGCCGATCCATTGACATCCAACGTGAATTGTGGATTGGTCGTATTGATACCCACATTTCCTGCAGTGTATGTGAGATTGCCTGCACTGCCCGTCGTCCATTGCGAAGACACATATGGCGCACCGTTTTGGGACAAAGTTCCCGTAAAGTTGATGTTTCCAACCGTCATCGCGGTGGCATTCAATGTACCAATGGTTCCGCCGGACGAAAACACTGCATTGGTTACCGTCGCTGATGTGCTCGAGAAAGCTCCGGTTGACACGCTTGTAGACGCAAGTAACGTACCTGTTGTAAAACCTGATGTTGCTACAATATTCGATCCCGTCAAATTGGTTGCAATCACGTTCTGGAATGTCGCATTGGTGGCAAGAAGATTGGCCGTACTCACACTTGTCGTGGCCAATAGCGTGCTTGACGTCACATTTGTAGCATACACATTGGTGCTTGTCACATTGGTCACATTTAAGTTGGTGCTTGTGACATTGGTGGCTGTCACATTGTTTGAGGACACATTCGTAGACGCAACTAAAGACGTCACTGTTGCCGTGGTCGACGTAATCGATCCAGTTGTCACTCCACCCGTAACTTGTACATTTCCAATCGTGGCTTGTGATGCCGTAAGCGCGCCTGTGCTAACACTTGTTGTGGCCACTAGCGTTCCTGCAGAAAGTGTAGTAAGCGTCAATGTTGTTCCTGTTGCATTGGTAAATACTAGATTAGTCGTAGTTGTGTTTGCTCCTGCAACATTGGCAGCACTGACACTCGTCGTCGCACTAAGCGTACCTGTAGTCACATTTGTCATCACCAAATTGCTTCCCGTTGCAGCCGTAAATTGCAAATTGGTTGTCGTTGCATTGGTTGACAACATTGTCGAAGTGGTCACATTTGTAGAGGTAACGGAACCAAGTGTACCGGATGTTGTAAAAATACCAGCAGATGTAATATTAGTGACAAACAGGGATGTCACAGTAGCATTGGAGAAAATTGCAGAAGGAGCTGTAAACGTTGATGTAACATTCAATGCGCCTGCTGTTACCCCAGTTGTTGCTAGTAATGTTGCTGCTGTGACACTTGTTGTAGCTCGAATGCTACCTACGGTCAAATTTCCAGCTGCTAAATTGCCCGTAGAAGTGCTCGTAGTAGCCACAATGTTACCTGCAGTAAGGGCATTGGTCACAAGTACATTGCTTGCTGTGACGCCTGTTGCTGTGACGTTTGTAGCTGTAAGTGTTCCCGTGGACACACCCGTTGTAGCTAGGATCGATCCTGTAGTCACATTCGTCACATTTAATGTGCTTGCAGACACATTCGTAGCCAGAATACTTCCAAATGTACCCGCGTTTGCCGCTACATTGGCCGATGACACGCTTGTATTTGCTGCAAGTGTACCTGTCGTAAGCCCTGTGGCGAATCGTGCAGTACCTGAGACATCGAGTCTATAGGCGGGGCTCGTGGTACCAATGCCCACATTACCACCAGTCGTGAAAATGCTGCCAATTGTATTGCTGTTTCCAAGCGCACTAAGCGACGATGTGACGCGCATCGATCCAGCAGAGACATTTGTGTCAAGCAAATTTGTAGTAGTCACATTGACCGTAGTAAGTGTGCCCGCAACCACCAAATTACCAGATAAACTAATGTTTCCGCCCGTCAATGTAGTAGCCGATAACAATGTAGAAGTAACCGTCGAAAATGAACCAAGAGTAGAAAACAACACTCCTGCAGTCACACCTGTCGTCGCTACTAGAGTTCCAGCGGTCACGTTGGTAACAACTACATTACCAATAGTTGCTGAAGACGTGGACACATTGCTTGTTGTAATACGTGTAGAAGCCAACAACGTAGGCACTGTCAAGGTACTTGTGACTTGCAAGTTGTTTGTGGTAATGTTTGATACTAAGACGTTTGTAGAAGTATGATTTGTAGCAGTCAAACTTCCCGTTGACACGCTTGACACTGTCAAGCTCGAAGAGATGTTCAAAGCACCCGCACTTACATTTGTAAAAACAACATTGGGCACCGTTGCATTAGTAGCATTTAGGGATCCTGTTGAGATGTTTGTAGCCGTCAAATTGCTTGATGTCAAATTTGTTAAGACCAAATTCGTCCCTGTGGCATTCGTAAACAATGCATTTGTGAATGTGGCATTAGACGCAATGACGTTCGTAAGTGTGCTGTTTGTAGCAGATAACGTCGCTGTTGTAAGGCCCGTCGTCAAGTTCAAATTGGTAGCCGTTGCATTTGTAATCACTGCATTTGTTGATGTTACATTCGTAGCGCTGACGTTTGTTGAAGTTACATTGGTTGCAACAAATGACCCCGCAGTAATACTTCCAGAAAGAACAATGCTTCCACCAGTGGCATTTATGAAATTGATATTCGAAATAGTGCTTGTTGTCGCCGACAACGCGCCTGTAGAAATAGAAGCAATTGCTGAAACCGTGCCTGCTGTCAAGCCTGTTGTCAATGTCAATGTTGCTCCTGTGGCATTTGTGAATACAAGATTCGTTGCCGTGGCATTGGTAGTTGTAACATTAGATGTAGACACATTTGTTGACACCAAAGTACTGGAAGTGATATTTGTCGCTACAATTTGAGACGTTGTTGCATTAGTAATGATCAGATTCGTCGTCGTTGCACTTGGCGTTGAAATACTTCCAGCTGAAATGACATTTGAAGACAAATTTGATCCAACGGTCATTGAGCCCGTGATGACAAGCGTGCTTGCGCTAAAAGTGCTTACAATAGCGTTTGTAACGGTTGCTTGTGTAGCTTGAAGATTTCCAGTGCTTGTCAAGTTTGCAACCTGAAGTGAGCCTGCTGTCATACCAGTAGTCAAGTTCAATGTGGCACTTGTGATGTTACTTGCAATGACATTGGATGCTGTCATACTTCCAGTTGTTACGTTTGTGGCGACAAGAGATCCAGTGGTCACTGTTGAAGCATTTAATGTAGACACTGACATCGATGTAATCAGTGCATTACCACTTGTCAAAGTTCCTGTTGCAAGGGAACCTGTTGATACGGATGTATTGGCTGCAAGGGTTCCTGTGGTAAATCCTACGCTAAAGCGTGCTGATCCAGACACATCAAGAGTGAAACTTGGACTGGTTGTTGCAACACCCACATTCCCTCCTGTTGTGAAAATATTTCCCAATGTGTTGCTATTTCCGGTTGCTGCCAATGCCGTGGACACAGTCAGCGAGCCAATTGACGCGTTTGTGGATTGAAGATTTACAGTTGTCGCGTTTGTGGATGTGACCGTGGTTGTTTGGATGCTTCCAGAAAGACTGATGTTTGTTGCGGTGATGTTTGTAGCAGTAAGTTGAGTTGTAGTCACCGTGCTAAAGGTACCCGATGTCGCAAATAACACACCGGATGTAATACCATTAGATACATTCACATTTGTTGAGGTCATATTTGTAACAGTGGCATTGGACATTGTGGCATTAAGGATATTTGCACTACCAGATGTGAAATTAAGTGTAGACACATTTTGTGATGTCACATTTGTACTAACAAGCGTTCCAATGCTCCCTGTTGTGACAACGGCATTGGTGGAGGTAACATTGGTTGCAATGACATTTGCTGAACTAAGTAAAGTTGTAACACGAATAGTCCCTGATGTAATTCCTGTAGATGTAAGATTAGATGCTGTCACATTCGTAACTGTTAAATTGGACACTGTTGCTCCGTTTACAGCGATATTGGCAGCCGTTACACTTGTAGCCAACAATGTGCCTGTAGACAAGCCCGTGGACAAAACAAGTCCATTTCCTGTGGCAGTCGTGAACTGCATTTGACCAAGAGTAGCATTAGTAGACACCACATTTGCCGTCGACACACTCGTGGACACGATTGTTCCAGTAGAAATGTTTGTTGCAACGATATTTGTAGCTGTTGCATTTGTCACTATGGCGTTTGTAGAGGACACATTAGTAGTTGACACATTTGTTGCTGACAAGCTTGTGGTGATGTATGCACTGGCTGCAGAAATATTACCAGAAACAAATATGCTTCCCGAGGTAATGGCCGTAGACATTAAATTCGTCACTGTAGAATTTGTTGCAGTAATAGTTCCTGTTGTCAGTGCCGTTCCTACAAGTGTTCCAAGGGATGCAGTGCTTGTTACTAAATTTGTAGTTGTCACGTTTGTGTAATTACCGGTCGACGCGGTAATACTAACTGTGGTAGCACTTCCTGTAGCCACAATACTGCCAGTAGTTATACTTCCCGATACAATCATTGTAGTTGCTGTTGCATTAGTAAATTGGCCATCACGTGTAGAAAATGATCCTGTGGACACGCTTGTATTGGCGACAATGCTTCCCGCTGTAGCTGTGCTTACATTGACGTTTGTTCCAGTAGCATTGGTGAATTGCATATTCGTGCTTGTAACATTGCTTACAGCGAATGTACCAGAAGTCATATTCGTGGTGCTCACGGACCCGGATGATACATCCGTTACGTACAAGTTTCCTCCTGAAGCAAATGTGAAGACGATGTTTGTCGAGGTAGCGGTTGTGCTTGAAATGTCACCAGACACCAAACTTGTTGTTAAGAGACTTGTTGTTGTAACATTTGTTGCTTGCATGTTGTTGAGTGTGCTGTTTACAAATACCGCGGTACCGATAGTGGCGGTTGTTGTGAGGAGTGAGCTACTTGACAGGTTCGTTGAGGCCAAATTGGGTACGTTCATATTGCCCAGTACATTTATGTTTGTCATTGTCGCGTTTGTGGAGATCACATTTGCAGACGTCAAATTGGTAATTGTGACATTGGTTGAAGTAATACCGGTAGAATATACATTGCCAGCTGACAAGTTTCCAGTTACTACTAAATTTGTTCCTGTTGCGTTTGTAATAGTCACATTTCCTGATGTTAAATTTGCGGCTGCAAAGTTGGATAATGTAGCATTTCCAACAGCTATATTGCCAGACGTTACAGTCATTGCTGAAAGAGTGCCAATGGACACTGAAGTGCTAGTTATGCTTCCGACAGTTGCATTTAGAGAGGTTAATGACCCGGTGGACAACTGGGATACATTTGCATTGGACACCGCAAAGGAACCACCAGTCAACGTGTCTGTAACAACGATATTTGACACGGTCAAGTTAGTGTCGACCATGTTTGCAACTGTCATGTTGATTGTATTGACACTTGAGAGGACATTGAGGTCACCTGTCACATAGACACTTCCTGCAGACAATGTCGTGAAATTCGCCTGTGTAGCTGTGACTGAGCCCAATGTAGCAGCTGTGCTTTTTACAGTACCAGCAAGAACAGATCCAGTGGTAAGGGTATCTGTGATTCTTGCTGTTCCCACCACGTCTAATGTGTAAGCCGGAGAGGTAGTGTTGATACCAAGACTGCCACGTGTGTAATAGATATCATTTCCGTTTGCACCCCACAAGCTACTCACAAATGGGACGCCGTTGCGATACAACTCTCCCGTAAAGTGGATGTCGCCAGAAACATCCAGAGAGTAACTTGGGCTCGTCACTCCAACACCTACAGACTGACCGACTACAAGTGTCTTGGCTATACTCGTGTCACCCATTACCGTGAGTGCACCGCCTCTTGACACGTCAGTGTATGTACTACCGTTATCTATAACAACAACTGAATTGCCTCCTACTGCAAATTTGTCTGAAGTGTAGGTAATATCCGTCGTGGCCAATGTATCAACCGTGTTGGCATACACCAGGTTGTTGGGAATATAATTCCCAGACGTATTCAGGAGCACCGTTCCTGTGTAACTAAGGGGATTTGTTCCCGCTGGAGCATTGGTCGTCGCACGGTATCTAATTGTTGTAGTACCAGAGCTGTTCGTGTTTGTGTATTGAACTTGACCTGCAGACGTTAACGCAAAGTTGACCCCTGTCAAGTCTCCTGTAAACCGTGATGTCAAAGTCCACCCACTGCTCAGGTACACACCGTTCAATTCCCACATAGCCGTCTTAGGATCAGCTGTAGATACATTCACTGTAACATGGGCCTTGAACGCGGTTGCAATGGTGTTGTCAAAGAGGAATCCGCTTACGTCCGTCCACGTCGTTACGCTATTTGATAAGATGGCTTGCTTTTCGTAAATAATGTCATTTAAATTAGGCGTGATATTCACTTGATTCACCGACACATGTCCGCTAACAAACGTATCACGTGTCGACAATCCTCCGCTCACGATGAGCCCTCCAGTGCTCGAACTGGATGCCGATGTCCCGTTAATGACCACCTGCGACTCGTACACGATGGCATTCTCGTTGAAACCAGACATTTATGTTATAAAATTAACAAATAAATAAAATTTTGCGTGACTGCGGGTATCCCATAAATTCTTTTTCAAATGTACCTTTATAAAACGTACAATGGCATTTGTTATTGTTGTTGCTCCAACAGGCAAACATGAGTACGTTCTCTCAAATGCAGTACTCACTAAGGATCAAGTGCTTTTAGAAATGAAAACCTTTTTTGATAACGTGAATGTGAATTCAGATTTAGTTTTCAATACAAGTGAGCTTGACGACCGTTGGAATGCCGAAATCCTGTCCGTAACTGAAGTAGTGAAAAGTGGCTGGATATGGTCTACAAAACAAAACCATACCAATGTACTATACATTCTTCGTGCGATGCCTGTAAAACTAGTTGACAACACAGTTGAACAATTAAAACAACTAAACCAAGTCTTAACCGATTCAGTTGTAAACCAAGAATCTGTAATCCTAATAAATGCCGAACGAATTCAAAATCTGACATCTGAAATCGAAAGACGTTCCACCCAAACTCAAACTGTGTCCACACAAACTGACTCTGAAACTACTACTACAACTACAGAACCAGCTACAGCGTCTCCAACTGAACTAAAAGAAGTAGTTGTAGACAATCTGCAATTTCAATACAATTACTACACCGACAACAACCTCGACAGGATGTTCGAGTTTACATACTCTGAATCTGACTTGAATGCTGTAAAAGATGCCATAGGTTACGCAAAACATTCATTTGCACCACACTTTTCTTTTAATACAGATTTCCGAGACGAACTCAAGAAAAAACTAAAACTGCCTAATTACGGACTTCGACAACAAAGAAAGCGATCAAAAAAATTTATATAATGTAGATCGTGTACGTAAACCATGAAAATTGTGTAAACGTAAATCCTGAAAATTACGTAAATGTAAACCCTGAAAAAATTATGTAAATGTAATGTAAGTTAATGGGAGTTCCATTTCGGATTTACACAGAAATGGATATCTTAAGCAATGCTGTTAAAACAGGGCAAGCCAAATGCAAAGGTGAAACGTATGGTATTACTGTTGTATACACATACGACACCCGCTACAATTGTCTATTAATTCTTTGGTATTCTGACAACGAAGGCGAGTTTGTGCTCGATGATCTTGGTCGGGGGAAGCTTACAAAATCTGGTAGGGACTTTGTAGAGGAATTGTATTCGCGAGAATCGCATTCACATTTTGATTGCTGACTCGACGACAAGTAAAATTCCTCAACGGAGTTTTAGTTTAGCCCATCCTTTAAATTTATCTCCATTAATGCTGGTATCTTGGTATTCCCATTTTAGATGCGGGTACTTTTCTTTAATGTATCTTTGAATCTCCTTTTTGTATTTTGTGGATTCTCTTGACACTATCTTGGTTTTCATCAAGTACGTTTCACAAACGTCCTTGAGTCTTAGTGCAGAATCTGGACATTCAACGACATTCTCTGACAACCAATTGTAAAAGTCATTGTTTACTTCGCGGTATTCGTTTGTGGTGATTCTAACTGATTCAGGTTCTGGGACGTCTTTGTGGTAGTAGTCAATAAGAATATTCATAAATGTTTGTCTCCATGAGATATTTTCTCTTATTTTTGACGGGATGTCTCTATCAATCTTGTACTCACCCGGCCTTTGAGGATTGTCTACAAACCGTGATGGGAAATCCACAACACGAATTCTGCGCCACAAAGCAGTGTCCTCGCCTTTGATTTCAGGAAGCTCGTTACATGCAAGGAACAACTTTGCTTCCATGACAAAAGATACCGGTTCTTGGTAAAGTCCACGGGCCACGATTTCCTCCGAGCCAGTGAGTTCCTTAAGAAGACCAATATTAATCTTTTCTCCATCTTCAGGTTCACTTAAAAATGCAAATCGTTTGTGCATCAATTTGACCTTTTCGCTATTTGCTTCGTTTGCATTGTTCCTCTTACGTGTAAGTAGTGTTACTTCCACCTTTTCCCCTAGCTCTCCAAAACACGCTTTTGCTAGATTAAGCAGTTGACTTTTGCCATTGGCACCCGAGTCGCCGATAAACATTAAAAAATACGTGTTTGGTATATCACCATTTAAACAATCTGATAACTTCTTTAATACAAAGTCTCTTACACCTGCATTAGGCAAGATCTGTTCAAGAAATTCGTATACACCGGGATTACGTGCACGTTCGTCATATGCGTACTCTGTTGTGAGGAGAACGTAGTCATCCTTGCGCGTTTTTCGAAATTTGCGTTCAAGCAAATCAAACACGCCATTTGTAAATGGTACCAGGTGTTTTTTTCGATTCAGATTTTTTAAGAACGATTCGTCATGAAAATACATCTTGGCACCCTTGACAATTTCATCTTGAAAACCGGGCCGATGGAACTTGTTAGCAAGACCCTTGACACTTTTTACCAACTTGGCATTGTGTTCACCTCGTCTTGATTCGTAGTACGACTTTATCGTGTGCGTCATATTCGTTATTTTTACGATCTTTTTCCGAAATTCAAGTGTTTCATTGTCATGTTTCCATATACTTCCGTTAAAGTAGTACCAATTCCCATTTGCATACCGAAAATCCACTTCAAGACGCTTGAGCAGTTCACCAATCTTGGTAATCTTGTGTCCATCAAGGATTTGATTAAATAACTTTGTTATAGGTGTGTTTTTAAGAATGTCCTCTTCTAAATTGACATCACAATCAAATTGCTCTGTATCATCTACCACCGAGTTGTAGTTGACAGTGACATTGTAGTTGACCGTCCCATGATTGATCAAATTTGTGTAGTTATTCCAGAAGGACTGTATTTCTTTAAACCGGGCATCCACTGGAATTAGCTGGTTTCGTGGAAAGACACTGTTACACACACGGCACCGTATACAGTATCCACCACCTGTAATTTGGTGCTCAAGGTTGCACTGAGGGCATTTCCCATTTACACGCATTAGACTTTCCGTTGTCGCATCTCCGCGAAACACAAGCTCGTTTTTGTCAAATGTAATGTCTTGAATATTGTCAAAATTTTCATTTATGTAGTCTTTGCAATCCTCTTTGGCCTTTTGGATAAGCTCTTGTTCTATTCGATTGACACGCAGGCATTTCAACACTATTTGAGAAAGGTCTGGTGGGTATTTGTCTAGTTTTATCTCTGTGTACTTGAAATTGCTACAGTCGGTATCATGGCACTTTTGTTTAGAGCTATACGTGTCTATAACTATGTATTGGTGGTTACTACGGTGCTCCCTTTGAACATTGTAACAAAATTTCTCGTGCAAACTAATAATGATACAATTCAATTGCGTATCAACTCGAAACTCCCGAATGTCAGTTGGGCGGATGGCATAATGAAGTCTTAGGAAATGAGAAATAACGGATTTGTCTGAAGCATCAAGCTCAGCATATACACGTTGTTGGTCATGTTCTGTGACTATTTCTATGGGTTGAGTAACAGTTTCCAGTTCTACAATTTCATAAGTATCCGGTGAGGTGAGGTGGAAATGGCACACAAAAGTATCTAAGAAATCAAATGAGTCGGATATATCACTCGCCACCAACGGGCGAAACTCATGCTGTTTGCTGCTGAGGTACGTTCTAAAAAGACCCTCACGATAAACAGCTGTATCAACGATCTTTTGTTGCACAAGGTCTCCAAAAACCGACGTAATCCATGTCTTGAGCGCCTTGGCGTTCCGGAATGCAACGATCTTTCCATTACGCACTCCATTACAAATGACGTGATAGCTGCGTTTGGTGTCGTTGTGAGACTCTAATACAACAACACTTGTTTCAATGCTCATGTCGGCAAGTCCAACTCGAAGAGACTGGACAATACTTGTAATAAGGGTTTTGTGATCATTAAACATGTCCAAGTGCTTAGATTTGTATATTTCAATGTCCATGAACATTTTGACCGGAGAGTCAGAGCCAATAAATTCATAAAAACACGGGCTTTCAGTGTCCTCTATAAGCCTTCTGAACTCCGTGTAACTGTCTAATAGGAAGTACTTTGTAATCGCTTCATTACACACAATTTGCGATTCGTCTTTATCCCTCAAGGCAATGCTCTTGCGTGTATACATCCTTACTGAAGTTTATCAATTTTTACTTTTAAATAGCATTTCTTTTAATAGATAAGCCAGCCCACCCTTTAAACTTTACTTTGCAATAAGTTGAATCAGTGTACTTGGGATTGATTCCTGGAAAATAAAGAGAAATGTATTCTTCAACCTATGTTTTGTATTTTGAAGCTATTCTTGAAGGTGCTTTTTTACCCAAATATCCTTTACAAATATCGGTCAAGTTCAGTACAGCGTTCTGATTTACTACGATATTTTTTCGGAGCCACTTATCGAAATCGCTTTGTTCATCAGTTCCCGTAACGTCCATCAAACTGTTGTTTACTTCCAAGTCCATTTTGTGTTCTTCAAATTTCAATTTGAATTTGACGAATATTTCATCGAGTGTAATATCTTGTAAACTGGACATTAATGTTTCAAATGCATTTCCTATGAACATCAAAGCATTTTTGGCGAAAGTAAAATTGCAGTTGAAGAACTCGCGACCTGAATTGCACCTGTATTTCTCAAGGACAACATGAATAATACGCTCGAGCAAGACATCATTGCTTGTTGAAAAAACATATAGTACTTCAATCTTCTCATGATGCCCACATTGTAAACTTCCTACACGTTTACTGACATTTTTGGACCGGCCAATCTTTAATGGGCCACCCGATTCGACTCTTAGTATGTATATGTTACCAGTTTTTTCGTATTCTTGATACGTTTCTTGTTTGTTTTGCACAAATAATCCTACGAATTTCTTGGATTCTTGATTGTTACTCTCAATACACAGCTCTATAAATGTCTGTACATTTAACATTAGTCTACCATTTTCTATTTTGTATCCTACATTCTCTACGTATTGTGACTCTACATACTCATGAACACTACTAAATTGTCCTATTAAGTAACACGCATCTTTCATATCAATTACAAACTCATTCGTGTAATGCGATCGTAAACATGTAGTCATCAATTGCTTTCTCATTTCTCTTATAGGGTTTTTGTGACCAAATTTGTCCAAAAATCAGTTTTTTAGTGCCTGTTGTGTATTGCTTTCAAGTGCGTTCTTAAATGGCACCATTACGCACTTGCGTACTTGCTATGTGGCAACAAGTGCGTCCAAGTGTTGTTTTAAATGGGTGGTCTTGCACACTACACACTTGCTTACTTGTTGCAGCAGCTATGTGGCAACTTGTTGCAATTGGTGGTCTTGCTTACAAGTGCGTTCAAGTGTTGTTTTAAACAGGTGGTATTGCTTACAATGGGTGGTCTTGCTTACAAGTGCGTTCAAGTGTTGTTTTAAACAGGTGGTCTTGCTTACAAGTGTTGTTTTAAATGGGTGGTCTTGCACATACTAGTACTTGTTGCAACGACTTGCTTAAAAAATTAACCGGGAATGGTGGTCTCCCATTTCACATCATTCTCTTGCATATTGGTCTGGATTGTCGTTTAAGATGTTTTGAAGAAAGTTCATTTGTAACTTCTTGTACAAAACATTGTAGTAAAATATCCGTTTGAGCTGGGAAAGGAGGGATGGGTGGTCTTGCTTACAAAATAGGCCATTTTAGGGGGGAATGGTGGTCTCCCATTTCACATCATTCTCTTGCATCGTGGTCTGGATTGTGGTTTAAGATGGTTTGATGAGCGTTCATTTGTAACTTCTTGTTCAAAAAATTGTAGTAAAATATCCGTTTGAGCTGGGAAAGGAGGGATGATGGTCTCCCATTTCACTCTATTCTCGATGGCGCCGTGGTCTAGATTGTGGTTTAAGATGGTTTGATGAGCGTTCATTTGTAACTTCTTATTCAAAATTTTGTAGTAAAATATCCGTTTGAGATGGGAAAGGAGGGATGCTCTTAATGGGTGGTCTTGCTTACAAAAAAGGATATTTTAGCTGGGAATGATGGTCTCCCATTTCACTCTATTCTCTATTGCATCGTGGTCTCGATTGTGGTTTAAGATGGTTTGCGGAGTGTCCTTTTCTTCTCTTAATCGAAAAAAAATCGACTAAGCTGACATTTGAGGAGGGAAAGGAGGGACGCTGTAAATGGGTGGTCTTGCACCTCTTGATTTCCCTCCTGAAGACATTTAATAGAGGGAAGCTTATACGTGACGAAGATATCGTTTGGACAATTGTACAATCCCCGATTTTCGGTTTTCCTCGTCTCATTTCACTTCGTTCATGGTCTCACCTGAAATTTTAGAAAACATATGTTTTAAACCATAATCATGTAAGGATGATATGAGTTCACGCCATCCGCTCCTTGTATGGTTTGACTCCGCCATTCCCGCCCTTTTTCGGACCTTGATCTGAAAACGTTACACAACACTTTTACCCTACGGACTTTCCTATTTTAGGCGGGATGGCGGGTTCAAACCATTTTAGGCGTGAAGAGCGCGGGTAGGCGTGAAACTACCCTTTTTCTGGTCTCTTTTTGCATTTTCTGCGCAAATTCCCTTGAGACCATTGATGGTTTCCCGTTTTTTCCGATTTCTTTTAGGCGGGGTCACGACACTCTCGTCTGAGGTTTTATTACTTTTTTATTACTTTTTTGCCTGCCCCCATTTCAAGAAAAAATTAACAAATAAATAAATCATAATTACATTGACTGACAAAATACCAAACATTTTTTGTGTGGTACTGGTAATTATGGAGCAGACCAGTTCTATTGAATCACTAAGGCCAAGTCAAATACACACAGACTTGCTGTCTCCTCTGTCTGCCGCGGGACCCAGGTCATCAGTAGGTATGAGACTTTCAACCTTGTCCATTGCCACTAGTGACGACACGAAGTCGTCCACTTCAAGTATGTCCAAAGTAGATTACACATTGGTCAAAGATCTTGAAGCCTTTTTAGAATTCACTGTTTCGAACTTTGACTGGTATGAATTACAGTGCGGATCATCAGATATTGTCCGTAATTTCAACGATTTCACAAAACGTCTTAAAAAAGACTTACAAAATGACAGTGTGACCGGTGTCAATAGACGTCGTGTGTACATTTTTGAAAAAGGCACTTACGAGATAGTGTCTACTAGCCACATCATGAACATTGCACTTAACTTCTTTACTAAATATGGTTTGTTGACCTCCAAAAACGACGAATACAAAGTCATGTCAACAGACAAACCGTTTGTATGGGAAACCATTACACGTATGTCAGTCATCGAAGCCAAGCGATACCTTGAACGACATAGGTCATCGGCAATCACCTTGTTAGGAATGTTTTCCGACAACACCGAGCTGATCAAACAATTCATTGCACAAGATGGCTTGTCCTCGACCAAGTTTGTCACCGTGTTTAAGGAGCTTTCGCTCGTGTGCAAGTGCCTGTTTTGGTACCTCCGCAAAGTGTGTGTTGACATTTCTATCTCGGTCTGCTCACTTGCATCACAACCAAGCAAAAACCAAACTAGTGCCCTCTCACGGCTTAATATACAAGAAACCAATTCTATAAATGCGGTAAGCGTCGGTTCAACAAAACTTGATTCGGATTATGATATCACGTTGTACGGCAACTACAAAGTCATCTCAAACGTGATTAAATGCTTTGAAACTAATCTACAAACAATCTTTGGACCTTATGAAACCTCGGATACTCTATTTGATACCAATTTATATGGACTAAGTTTCATCAAACTTCAAGGAACGTTTGTATTTTCGCCCTCAGAAAATGATGTTATCTACTCCAATCCCATCACTTGCGGCTCCATAACATTACAGTACACACGTGCGTCAAATGCACACATCCAACACGTCTTTGCACTGATGAAACTACTAAAAAACATTAAATTTGTGGGAAGCTATTCCGACAGTTTGAGCTTACTTCTACTTAACTACATCGAGACAAACTGCAAGTTCAGTTCGTATTTAGACACAGCACACAATTTAATGAACTTTTTGCGAAAATATAGTGATTACAAACGATTACTTGATAACTTTGCCACCTTTTTCAAACGATACATGGACCATGATAAACTGAATGTATATAATACATACATTAGTATGGTCAATTACTATGGATCCGAGACATATTATACCCGTGGCGCGTTCCTAGATGTTGTCGTTAACCAACAAACGTGCAAGAACAACGGAATAGAGCTAACTTCAGTTGACTATGTTGATTCATTTATTGAAAATGTATCAGATTTGATGCAAAAGATACATAAGGAAAAATACATTAATCGTGCTTTGTTCGCTCTCAATAAACTTCAAGATAGTCCAGCCACACGCAAGGCAGCTAAACTTATAGAAGGCATCAAAAGTATTCAAAAAGGCTGCTCACAAGATATTCTTAAATGCAGCCACTTTTTACTCTCCTACAATTGCACAGTCGCTGTTACAGAAACTATTAATACACTTTCCACGACCGACGATGAAATTAAATCCAAGTTAAAATTGTTGAATGACATAATGAATAGAGAACTATAGTACTCCAAGTGGTGTCGTAACTCGTACGCTAGCTCGGGTACGGTAACAGGTGAAATTTAAATTAGTACTTGAATGTAAGTATGCCTCCAGGAATCATTCAACTCCAGGCTAAAGGAGACAAAGACATGTACATATCAGAAAACCCACAGATAAGCGTTTTCAAATACAACTATTATCGATCAATGAATTTTGCTGCGGAAACGATTGTATTGCCTCTAAATGACAATGTCAACTTTGGAAAGGCTACGAGCTGCAAGATTGAAAAGTACGGTCATTTGTTGTCCAAATTGTATCTATGTGTAAAGCTTCCCATGCTTACACAGAATGGAGGGTCTTATGCATGTTGGACAGACAATATTGGTCGCGCTCTATTTAGCAAGCCAATTGAACTTGAAATAGGAGGTGTTGTTGTAGACTACTGTTACCCTCAATTCCTTGACATGTACTCTGATTTGACAGAAAGTGCTCCTGTAAGCGGGCGAAATTTGATGACCTTAAAGTCCGACACATATGTATCAAATCAGCGCAATGCCACCCAAGAAACTGACCTAATCATCCCCATTGAGTTCTGGTTCACAAAAAATTACACACTTGCACTTCCTCTTTTGGCCATGTACCAACAACAAGTCAAATTGAATATGTATTTTAGAGACTTTTCTGAACTGGTGAATTATGACGGAGATGAACCTGATCGGGTCGAGGTTTCCGGAAGTCAAATGCTTGCCGAGTACATATTCTTAGACGACCAAATTATCTCTGATTACCAACAGAATACTCACACGTATTTGATTGAGCAAATACACTTTCAAGGCAACGAATCCATCCCTGCTAATCAACCTCTTTTTAATACGGCTCTTAAATTTACAAAGCCAACAAAGGAGATTGTGTTTGCGTGTGTCGAAACAGGTAATATAGAAAACAACAATTACTTTGTGTATTCTAGATCGTCCGACAACCGCGCTCCCATCAAGTCCGCTACACTTCTTCTTGATGGCTCAAGACGATTTGACAACTTGCCCGAGTTCTACTTCAGATCAGTTGTTCCTTACGCAATACACAAAACAGTGCCTTCTAAATACATATATTGTATTCCTTTCAGCATCCGCCCAGAAGACAATCAACCTACTGGACATTTTAATCCCGAACGCTTCACCGATGTTACATTGAATTTAAATATGACCCCGGACAATCCCCCAATGTCTATATTCATTTATGGAGTATGTTACACAATTGTACAAATACAAAATGGCGTCCTCACTGTGGCTTTCTAGATATCGCATTAAGGAAAAACTTTTTGCTTATTAGTTTTATACAACAAATGGCCATGAAAGATTCAGATCTTATTTTATACGGCATACTTGCAATTTTTGTGTACTTTTTGTTTTTTCAAAAGGATTCCACAAATGAAAACTTTGAAACGCCTCAAAACATCTATCTAAACACATTTTACATGGGAAAAAAAAATGATCCTCGATTTAAAGCCAGGTTTAAGGACTATTCAGAATTCTACCAGTGGTTTATGATGTATGATGACCACGCCTATCGAGAAGCCGAACGCGTGCGCAATGAACTATTGCAATGGCATAAATTAAATTCAGAACTACGCACACAAATAAAGATCATCAATGCCAAAGCAGCCTCAGCACCTGCTCCCGCACACACGGCCACACCTATGGACACACACACGCCCACACCTCTGGCACGGCCTATGTCCCCTCCAACTGTGTCTCAACCTGCACCACCGCGTCCTATATCCCCTCCAACTGTGTCTCAAGCACATTCACCTGCACCACCGCGTCCTATGTCCCCTCCAACTGTGTCTCAAGCACATTCACCTGCACCACCGCGTCCTATATCCCCTCCCACACAGTACACCCATTTGGTATCTCCACATCAAACAGCAAAAGTAACGCGTCGATAAAACCATAATAGAACCATTTTTGTACATATACTATGTAAACTGTGTGTACACAGTATGTACAAAAATGACGTTGTACACACACCCTTTAGGTGCTTTTAATTGATTGTGCAAATTGCATGGATTCAAATGTTTGATCGCAGTATTTGAGTTCTTGGCGGAGGGCAATGATGGTGACGAATTTGGTTGGGCGGTAATTTGCGTCACCTTTACTGCGATTGCTGAGGTTATCAAGGAATTGTAGAATAGGAATGGTCAAGGCGTTATTGGATTCGGATACTTTGCGGAGTTCTGAACGTGGATCTACAAAGAATTTGGAAGTAGTGTATCCACCTGTATCGGATTGCATTGTTATGGGTGATTCCCGATAGTTTTTCTTGTTAAAGTAGTACACCATGTGATTAATAGTTTCGTTTATATACACACCTTGCTTGAGCACACCCAGTATTTCTTTGGGTGTGTACTCGCTCGCAATTTCGGGACGGGCATGTTTTGCAATCAGCTGTTCGCCACCACTAGGCGCTAGTACGGATTCAATGGTGGTCTTTGTAGAGTCAATAAACGTATTAAATATGTCTGTTGGTGATTCCCTTCCTGCTGTGTCTACAAAGGTAATGTACCCGCGCGTGTCATTCTCAAACGTCACCTCAAACACCATATACAAATGCGAGCGGCTTGACTCTGGATTATTAGGCGTTTTGGCCACACGCAAATTTCGTTTTCTGTAATTGTCTGTGATCCTTGTCAGCCCAAACAAATCCGATTCTTTGATGTCATCTAGATCAATTGCCGACTTGAGATCAGCTGCAAATTGGTTGTTTTCTGCGTAGGTGAATTGCTCCAATTGAGGAATTTTGCCCACAAGCGTGTGGATCTTGCCAGTAATCTTTTTAAAGTTGAAATTAATGAGTGAATAATATTGCTCAAAAAGATACTTGAGCTTAAATGAACGCACTCCACGAAGGTTGCTCCTTGCAAAATGAATTAGACCTGGTATTTTTCCATTGCCCAAGAGCGTCATCGTCTTGCCACTGCCACTTGCACCATATCCAAAAATAACCACCGAATACCCGTCCTCAACTTGACGTATGGTGCTCCACAACCCTGGGCTCACCGTATCTTGGGATTGTACAATGGAATCTACATCAATGTGTGTAGCTGAATTGTCAAGGGCGGTCACAACGGACTCTGAATTTTCTATGCCTGTGTAGACGTCCTTGTTTGTAAATGACTGATCAAACACGCCGTAAAACTCGCCAAAACTCTCTTCACGTGTCCCGCACGTAATCTTTACGCGTTTTTGCTGGATTCCTCCATTAGACTCGATTGACACTGTGCGGTTGCGCTGCTCAAGGCCTAACAAAGGCTTGATACGAATGTATACACGCACCGCTCCAGAAAGGTCTTCATAGATATTTGTAAGAATTCGGTCTTGATCTCTGTACTCAACTTTGTTTGTATCCCAGTACCTAAGTAGTGCAAAAAGTTCATCACAAAATGATTTGGGAACGCGATCCTTAAGGATATCGCTTTTAAACAGTTCCAAGTTTTGTCTGCACCTAGCATCTGTAATGTACTTTTTCAGATCAAGAAAGTCAATGTGACGATTAATCCCCGTTTTCACAGCTTCAAATTGCGTGCGCACAGAATTCTTGACAGTTTCAGAAAGACCACTAAATTCACCCGCGTTTGAATTAATTACTGCGTCCAGCTTTTTAATGATTTCTTGTTTACGGAAAAATACGTTGTTTAGAGCACAAAAAGCCTTGACTACTGCATAACAATTTTCAAAATCGGGTTGTGGGACGGCTGTTGTGTCGTTTTTTGACAGCAACTCTTTGACCGATTCGAGCTCACGTTTAAGACGTGCAATTTGGGAATTGTAATTTGCTGATTGTGTATTTGACAAGTCATTTAGCCTTTGTATTTCACGGTCGCGAATATTAAGCTGAATAAGGTTGTCTGCAACCGTCTTTGTTAACTGTTTTCGAATATCTGAAAGTGCTTGTCGAAGTTGAATGGATTCGGATGCAGACACATTTGCTGACTTGCTGGCTTCCAAAAGATCCGTGACCTGTTTCAGCTCAGCCAAAAGCTTGTTGCGGTGTGCCTGAACGTCTATGAGCTCCGAACGAAGGCCATTTGCCCAATTAGCATAGATTCCATTGTACTCCTTTATCTTCTGGATAATGGCTTCCTTTTGTGAAAGCACAGTTTGTGCACACTTTTGATAATGGGCTTGCATTGCTAAAGCCTTTACTTGAGCCTGCTTGAAAAGATCACGTGATCTTAAAAGTTCATTTTGAATCGTATTGATTGCATCAAGCAATTTTTGCTTGTCAACTGTGTCAGCCGTGCCTGTGGTAGTGGTGTCTGTGGTGGTACCTGTGTAAATTGGCGTATTTACAAATGTGTTTTGCACTTCTTGCAGTTGACGACGCAATGTTTCATTTTCGGACTTTACACCCATGTAAAGGGTTTTAAGTGAAGTGTAATTGACGGCATTGCTGCGAATGTACTCTTCCATCTTGCGATTGTAGTCCTTTATTCTTGATACAATTAGGGCTTTTTGAGAGACAATAGTATCTACGCAACTTCTCAAGGTATCATATTTTTGAGACAATGCCCGCACACGTTCTGCATTTTGGCTGTCTACTACAATCGGTTGTCCGGATGCCAAAAAAACAGCTTGCGGTGGTTTAGTTGACTGTTTCAAAGACATTTTCAATGAGCTAATAATTTTCTTGGCCATCTCAGGTGATACCTTTTCTGCATTCAGTGTCACTGTGTCGAGATCAGTATCTCCTAATGGCTCTACAACTGGTATCTTGTCCGTAATCTTTTTAAAATCACTTTTGAGCAACATTTCTACTTCATGAATATCTCCTAACGTCTTTATATTACCGTCCCCGTCTAGAACTCCCACACTCGACTTGTTTAATATAAATCCTACTGTAGAATCAGATGAGATGTCCTTTACCATACCTGGATACTTTGACTTGATATACTCTGTCAAGTTCATTTATACTTACTTGACAAATTAAAAATGTTTCTGAATTCCTTTTTTTAATCAATCATACACACACCTAAATCCGTATTTTTGTTTGTGTTGCCTGCAGGAACGCCGGTCTTTGATCTACCAACACGCACCTGTTCATTCATGTATTCTGAGGTTGTATTGTTCGTTTCATTTTTAAATTCCAAAAAAGCCTCTCGGTTTCCTTGGAGGCTTTGTACCACGTCAAATGTCCCTTTGATGTCGTCTTTCACGGCATTAAACCATTCTCGACTCCGAGGGATGCTTCTGACAACGTACTTGGTTATTGTATAGTATGTCTCTTTTGCGGCGGAGCCAAGAGCTTTCAAGTTGACGATTGTCCAGTGTATATACTCGGTATTTGTGCGCACATCGGGACTTGGGTACAAAAATTTTGGATCGGAATCAGTGTCTGGGAGTTGAATGGCCACGCCTTTGTGTTCAGCAGTGCTTTCACAAAACTCTGTAAAATCTCCAAACTCCCTTATTTCACATTCTATAAAGTCGCATTGTTCGAGGTCGCACACTTCAAGTTGTATTTGCACTTGAACCCAGTAGTAGAGTGGAATGCAGCCGGCATCAATTTTACGGCTTTTAGGACATTTTATCTCAAGCATTACACCGTCCTCGGTAATACCATCGGGACTTGCTGCAAGCCAGCTTAGAGAGCCATGTGGAACAAGCCCAAATTCAAGTAATTTCTTGTTTGTTAATTGACAGTATAGTCTAGATGCGGCATCTTCATATTTCTTGCCCCACAAGGTGTGCACGGTGTCCTTGTACACATATTCGTCATAAAACAAACTGCACTTTTTGATAATGTAGTCCCTTTTTTTTTCATAAGGGTTTAATGGATCTGAGTCCTTGTATTTGAATCCAGTTAGTCCAAAGAGATCTACATATGGTTTGCACACACGCTCTGACCTAAACAAACAACTTGCTGCTTCACTTGCTGTTATCATAGTCTGCCTCGCCTTGTACCATTCGGGTGTTCTTTGAACAGGCTGGGGACGTTTAAGTAGCTGCTGGACCTTTTCACACACGGGCATTGTAGAGACGTGCGCTTTGTAAATTAAATTCAATTTAATTCAACTAACTTTTTAAGCTGCAGCGTTCGTGGATTCGCCTGTGGACTCACCTGTAGTTATCTGTTGTGGTGGTTTTGGTAGTGATGGAGCACCTTTACCAGTGAATTTGATAAAGTATGCAGCAATGACAAAGAATATACCAAAGCCAGTGAGGACATACCCCCGAACTTTTTCCACTTCAAAAGATTTGTTGTTTTTCTTAAGTGCCTCCATTTTGCCCACAAAATAGGTACCCAAAGTCAGCAAGACAATTCCTGAAGATAAAAATATGGTATCATATTTGCTTGTGATATTGATAATTACACCAATTAATATAAACACAGCACCAAATGTAAAGAGAAGTTCTCCTTGTGTTTTTTCTACATCGGAATTGACATTTGATTCTATAAGACCTTGCTTTTGACCGTCAAAAAAAGACCCTACAGCTAAAATTAACATTCCTGTAAATATGAATAAGCTTCCCCACATTTATTATTACCAATCAAAATCAAATTCTGCATTCGTTAGTTTTTCCAATTTATTACATTTGATTACATTAAATGTCCGAGGTTAACAGCATTGAAACTTTGCTCGAAGAATACAAGGTTTTGGACAAGCTGTACAATGAGGCTCAAAACGACTTTACTAAGAAGGGCACAATTGATCATGCAAAATATCGTGATTGCATCAATCGTTCTGCCAAAATGATCAAATTCCTTGATGATCAAAATCAATTTGTTACACAACGTCACAAGGATATCATTAAACATGTGTATTTTATTAGTGCTGAGCTACTAGTGCGTACCATTGGATTGCAGATGGATCGCAAGGGACTTACTGCACAGGAAAAAAATACACTGTATATTTCGATTGCACATCTTAGAAAGGTGTTGAATCTAGAACCATTTCATAGTGATGCCAAAGAACTGTATAAAATCGTATTCTTGTATCTTACATTGTTTAATCCAAATGTAGAAGAGAACTTGGGATACCTAAGACAAGTAGTGATGGTGGATCCATGTGACTATCAGGTGCAATACAATTACGGGTTCTTGTATCACCGGGCAAATAAATTGGAAGATAGCATTATTCACTACAAAATGGCCATTGGACTGATTGACACTTTGCTCCTTCATCCAAAGGCGAGTCGCAAGTCCTTAAAGGAGTTCAAGGTCAAATGCCTTAACGGTATTGGCAGTGTGTATTACAGCATTCAGGATCGCGATACGGCATTGTATTACTTTGACCTTGCGCACAAGATCTTACCTGATGATCCTGATATAAACAACCAGATGGCTGTTGTGTACACAGAACTTCGTTTCACGGACAAGGCAATTTATCATTATGAGCGTGGTATAAAAAATATCAGCAAGGCGCACATTTCAGTGGATTCTGATATGCTTGCAGCAAGCATGAACATGAATATGGGGTTGGCAAAATGTTATGAGTGTGACTTTATTGGTGCCATAGAATGTTACAACAAGGCGCTCAAGTACAAGCCCAGGTTGTCGCTTGCGTATCAGAACAAGTTGCTTGATTCAAATTACATTTCACATCTGATTGATGACCCTATGTACATTGCTAATTTGCACAAGAACATTAATAAAATTTATCCAGTGGTGATATCTGATTACCGCAAGGGCTGTCCGGAATACAAACCTAAAACGGAGCTCCTCACGTTTACATCTAAAGCAGATCTCATTCAACGTGGTGTAAAGGTCAACATTGGATTTGTTTCAGGCGATTTTATTTGTCATCCTGTGAGTTATTTCCTAAACAGTATTTTGAGTCATATCAATTATGACTTGTTCAATGTCCATTGTTACTCTGTAAAGGTAGTAAGTTTACATGATACATACCCAAAATGCAAGTGGGCGGTGGTCAAGAATATGTCTCCTGAAGATTTTAAAGCCAAAATCCAGGCGGACAAAATTGATGTCTTGTTTGATTTGTCAGCACATACAGGAGACAACCGATTGGACACTTTTGTGTTGAAGCCTGCACCCATTCAAATAAGTTATTGTGGGTATCCTAATTCTGCGGGCATCAAGAGTATGGATTATCGCATCACAGACACGTTTTGTGACAGCGAAAAATCGCAAAAGTACTATACCGAGCGACTTGTTTTTATGAAACATTGCTTTTTGGCTTATACGCCTGGTATGGGAATAAATAATTTACCTGGACTGGCGGCTGTTCAACCATGTACAAGAAATGGGTACATTACATTTGGGTGTTTCAACAGGTATAACAAAATCAACAAGCTTGTCATTTCTATTTGGGAACGTGTGTTGGCCGCTATACCTGATGCAAGATTCGTCATCAAGACAAAGGAGTTTTTGACTCCTAAACTAAAAAAACAGTTTGAGGATAGTTTCACAGACCGCTCTATTCTTCAACGTATCACCGTGTTAAACTATTCAGATACGTACCATGAACATCTATTGGACTATAATAAAATGGATGTGGCTCTTGATACATTTCCCTATTCGGGTACGACGACTAGTTGCGAAGCCTTGTTGATGGGCGTGCCAATCATAACGCTGTTTGACAATGTCAGGCACTATCACTCCCAGAATGTCACAACAAGTCTCATGAAAAACTCGGGGATGCAGGAATTCGTTACGTTTTCGCACGACGACTATGTTAATAGGGCGGTTTACTTGGCGAAAAATATGGCTAGTCTACAAAATCTTAAACACAACGTTCGACAAAAGTTCCTGAATGGACACGTCTGCAATTACACAGAGTTTGTGGACGAATTTGAAAACAAGATCTTGGATCTGTACAAGGATCACAAATGGTAGTGAATCGTATTGAAAAAAATACTTTTAGATACAAATTGTATGGGCAGCAAATTAAGTAAAGGATCCCAATCCAGTGTAGAAACGGCCAAATTGAGATCTCAAATAAAAGAGCTCAAAATGAAGATAAATGGAATAGAAAAGGCCCTCTCAAAGTTAAAGGTGCAAATAGAATTGGACAAACAAGCACAATTTAAGCAGCAATTTAAAATGTGAACAATTTTTACTTTGTTAATTTTAAATGACAACACCATTTGCTATTGCAATTGCAATGCTGTTGTTGGAATCAGTAATTATATACTATTATCCCGTGACCAAGTTTCCTGTAACTTCTGTATTTCTTACACGGATAGTTGCTGCAGTAGTTATTGTAACGGGGAGTTATCTATTAGCAGATTACATTCAAACTACCAGTCGATTTGACGTCAATGTGGATATTACACCATTCTTGACGGGTTTATTGGTTGTGTTGTTTGAGTTTTTTATTTACAATAGTTATGCGTTAAGAGGCTTTACACAAGGTACGGACTTGGATCCATTTAATAAGATATTGGCAAAGTTTACATTTACAGTGTGCGCTGTATTCTTAGCAAAAGGAATGACTCGAGACTCGATTACTCCAGTTGATTGACTTTAATGAATTGTAACAGTTGAGTTTTATACGGTTCAGGGATATTTCGTTTTATGTATAGTATTCGTTGAACGTTAAGTGGATCCTTTGCATCCATGTTTCTGATGTAGCTTACATTTAGCACTTTATGCAAGATCAAGTAAACTTGGCAGGCATCGTAAGATCCGTCCACAACGTATCCATGACGTTTGAGGAGAAGCTCGCATACTTTTTTTCTATGACGTTTACACAAAGTTTTGTATTTAAAGCATTGATCTAGAATTTCTTTAGGGCTCATATTCTTGGAGACGTACTCAAGAAAAAAGTCCATCTTACTTAACTATACACAATTAAATAATTGTATGCTTAATTGTGTAATTTATTTGGGTTTAGACATAATTCCATTGTAATTTGATTCCATCTGATGTTTGAACGTAGCCATGAATTGCAAGTTGTCCGTTATGAAGTTCTGAGTGACATTTGTGGCACAACGCAACCAAGTTTCCCAAGGTATTTTTGTGAAAGTGTGATATAAAGCCTCGTGTGTCTGCCGTGTTTTGGAAATGGATGTGGTGTGTTTCGAGCTCCTTCTGCGTGGGATTGTGTGGACGGTGTCCGCATATTTCACATGATTCTACAATTTTTTTCGCATTATACTTGCTGGAATTTGCCCGCTTGTGAGTACGTTGGGTTAGTCCATTGCGGATCTGGAACGCCTTATCTATAAGCATTTTGTTGACACCTGTCGCACGGGCCACTTCAAGTCCATAGAGTTCATCACATACTCCCTCACGGAGTTGGCGTTCAAAAGTGATTTTTCCATTGTCAATGTGCACGCTTAAATGGCAAATTTGCAGACCTCGACAATTTTTAATACATTCTAATTTACTGACTTCTGTGAGATGCGTTGTGAAAAGGAATTTTGCTCCCCGGTCTTTTAAGAACAGTACTGTTGATGCAAAAATACTTGTTGCAGAAATATGTTCTGTGCCTTTTGTGAGCTCATCACTTAAAACAAGTGTATACGAATCTGCAACTTCAGCAATCCTGCGCAAACCGGACATCTCAGCCACAAACGAGCTTTGGCCTTTCATAATATTGTCTTGCATGTCTACCTGGGACGCGATGGTATGAAAAGGGGTCAAGACGATTTCAGATGCGGGTACATACATGCCGCATTGTGCAAGGATCACAGCGATTCCTAGTGATCTAAGTAAACTGCTTTTACCTGTGGAGTTAATTGCGTACAATATCATCCCAAACTGATTTTCGTCCAATGTCACATCAGCTGGTACATAAATCGTCTTGGAAATACGCTCGATAACGGGGTGTCTTAATCCAGACACACTTATACCCGACCCCTTGTCTGACGTGCTTATTTGAGGTAGACAGTAATTGTATTTCCTCTTGAGCAGAACACTTGACAAACAAACGTCCATTAATGCTATTGTATCTACAACTGCATCAGCAAATGGGGTTGCACTTTTGTATAGCCTTTCTACAAGGGTTCCAGTTTCGCGACGCACAGATTCGTCAAGCACAGCACGTGACGTTTTGATGGTGTCTGATACCCTTTCTATTTCATTGCTAGTAATCTTAACAGTACTTGAATTAGTTTTTATCCGTAGTTTATCCATGAATTCCTTCGGCAACTTTTTGCGCAAAATTTCCATTCGTATCTTGGTCGTGGTAAAGGTGTATTCAGATTCAGTACACACAAGTTTTACTGAATCGGGTTGACCAATGGCATCCTCTAGTACCTTGCGTATACCCGTTAGTGTGTCAAATTGAGCCTGGATATCACTTGCAAGTTTGTCAAGGTATGGATACACACCTCGATGAAAAGGATGCATATGCTTGTCATCCGTGATTACATTTAGTATTTGTGTCACAAAGGTTTGTATTTCTGACACAATGGTTTGTACGTTTTTCTGTAATTGCCCTTGTAACTGTACATGAACTTCATTAGACAACTTAGAGAGTATATCTATAACCTGCGTATACGTTTGTGCAATTAACAGGATGTCACCTATATTTGCAATCCCTAGAGCCAACTTACGATGCAGTTTAGACACATCTACCGTCTTGGACAATTCGGCTCTTACATAGTCAAAAGACGCATCTTTGTCGAACGCTTCGCATAGATTAAGACGTGTGCGTATTTCGTCGGGGCATTTAAATGGTTTAGACAACCTCATTCGCAGCTCACGTCGTCCTATAGCAGTGACGGTGTGATCGACGACATTGAATACACAATCTGTCTTTTTGCGACCTCCAAAAATGCCAAGCTGGTGAAGTGTATTCAACTGCAAGGACACTCCATCTGACTGGTGTACTAGCTTAGGCGGACGCAAATTTACCAGGTACCGTTCATTGTGGCTCTCGAGAAATTCAAGTGCAAGTACACAGTTGTATAGACTTGTTGGGTGATATTCCATGTTAAAGTACTCAGCAGGTGAGATTAATCCAAAATTGATCCAGGAATACACACGTCTAAAAAATCTATCTTGAAAATTGACATTTTCCGCGGTATTGTTCGCCATTAAGAAGTGAATGGAATCGCAATCTATAGATTCGCGTATTGCTGTTTCAAATGATTCTGTGTTTGATCGACTAAACACAACAAGCTCTGTTATGTCGTGTGCCTTTGACAACTCACCTAAAGTGTCCAGATTTGGTTCCACTTCGTAAACAGTTACTTCACTTGTAGCTACATCTATGCACACCACGCTCATCACCTGTTCAAATATCACAGTCATAAGCACGCAATTCCTAGTGTCAAGGACATCCAGCGGCATTGCTCCAAGCGAGTAAACTCCAGTAACCTTTCTGGCCTTGGGATTGTCATCAGATTGCTCGACCACTACTACTGTGTATCCATTGTCGATGAGTGACAATGTGTACTTGTTTAAACTTGCAAGGGGAAATCCAGAAAGATAAGGGTTACTAAGAGAAACTTCCTGAATCCCTTTATTACTCCGTGTTACATTTACATTAATTACACTTGCTACCTTGTGAATGTCGAATTGCCCTCCTGGAAGACCCATCATCTCGTAAAATGCACCCATTTGCATCAACACCACCGTCCTATCACCATATTTTGAGGCATATTCCTTGTGTAAGTTGAAGTAATACTGTATTACCCCCTTTTCAGATGCACTCATTTCATACAATTAATTACGTAGTTTAGTTTGTTTTAAATAAACACACGCGTGTGTGATGTATGTGCGTGTGTTAAAAAAGAATAATTGGATTAAATAATTTTATGTCATTTGTATGAACTGCGGTAATATCATGGCCAGAACCTGTAATATAATCAACTATGACCACAGTGTACTTTTTAGATACTAAACTAGGAATTAATTCAGAAAACAGCTTTTTTGAAACACATATAGGATCACTTGCATTGTTCAGGGTACGCAATTCATATTTATCACTAGATGTGTCTTGTTGAATTTGGTAAAGTATACACGTCTGTTCGCCATAACGTGCAATGCATTCCTCGTCAAACTTGGAGTTGGGTGATCTAGAGTCAGGATAGTAAAGGTAATCTGATAAGATCTTGCTGTTAGCGTGTAATTGTGGTGTTGATGAGATTTCTCTTGGTATGTATTCCGTACGGTCTAACTCTAAATCGAGCTTACTCAGTTTACGCTTCACTGAGCGTGTACCTTGCAAGGCCATTAATACCATTACAAGACATTCTGAAAAAAATTTACTTATTCACACGTAAAATTGCAAAGGTAAATTAACGTATGTAAATTTACGTAAGTTAATTTATTTGGTACTTACAATACAACAATGGAACAGTTAAAAGAATTTTCAAAACGAGCAGAGGAGTTTATTCAACCCGCCATGACAAATCCTTACATTATGGCAATTCTAAAAATAACGTTGACATTGTACGCTTCTAGTATTGCACCTAATCCCCCGGATTTCATGAAGGGACTTTTCAAGAACACTTACTTTAAGATGCTTGCACTTACATTGATTCTCTACATTAGTCAAGTTGATTTCCAATTAAGTATTATTCTCTCTATTGCCTTTGTTGTTACGATGAACGTTCTTTCTGGTCGAAGTGCACTCGAGTCTTATGCAAATTACACAGCTCAATACACACCAACAGCAACGAGCAAACTCATAGAACCTCATATTCATATTCATCCAAGTTGTATCAATGTGACAAATGATCAGCTCATTGCACTGTTTGGCGGGGACACCCTAAAGCTACAAGAATCTGTCAATCAAGCTTACAAGCAATTGCTAAGTTCTACTAAAGGCACTGCAAACGAAGTACTCCAAAAGTTTGCACGTGCAATGGGTTTGCCCTACAATGTAAGATGGGAAGAACCTACGACTGCACCTCTTGTAGCCACTTTGCTTATCAATGCTGGTGTCATTGTTACTGAAAAGTGCAAACCTCCTTCTGATGGAAATGGCGAATGGAGGCAAAACTTTACTGATCCAGAAGCTGTGGCAAGTGCCCCTGTGTAACTAATTCCACTTTAATTGGTTGTTCACCAGGACCAAAAAACGAATGTCTAGCTCCTCGTCGGAAATTGCTTTGTAGAATTGATCAAATGTAGGGAACAAGTTCAAATGCAAATTTAGCGGACACACTATTTTTTTGTAAAAGTGACGCTGTAGCATTTTTAAATTGCCACGTTTGAAAACCAATATCTTTTTCGCAATGGTGGACTTGTATGTCTCAACAAGAATACCCGTGTCCCTAAAGTTATTGACAACTATTACAACACAATTGTCTAGTTTGTTTACCAATTGAGCATCCTCAAGTACCAATTGGAAATCTACAATCACCACGCATTTTTTATGTTCCTTTGTAATTAGCTTTTCTGTAAACTTGGAGTGTATTGTAAACTCTGTAAAATACAAATAAGGATTCTCCAGCAGCATTTTTTTATAGCTATATTTGTTCTTTGAATTGCTTAAAACTTTTATTGTCTTTTGAAAAGTACTTTCTGTCGCTGCATTGCTCAATTTATGAAGAATATCCCCCAACGTCCTCATATTTTCTTTGGCATCACTCCCTACAATAAATACTCGTGATTCGGCCAATTCCGATGCCTTCAAGATATACTTTGTGAATACAGGCTGGTCCTCTTCGCTATCGCTGTCGTTGGGGCGCTCGCTGTCGCTGTGGCGCTCGCTGTCGTTGGGGCGCTCGCTGTGTTCGCTGTCGCTGTGGCGCTCGCTGTCGCTGTGGCGCTCGCTGTGCTCTTTGGGGCGCTCGCTGTGTTCGCTGTCGCTTAGAGGTGGTGTACTTGACGTACTATTTGACGTGGTCGACATACTATTTGACGTGCTATTTAACGTTGTATTTGTGATTGAATTTTCAGTCTTTTTGTTTGTCTTCTTTAATGTTGGTGGAACAAAAAAGTGGCTTAGTATTTCTGTTAGTTTGTCCATTAATACTTAAGTCTTTAAAAAAGTTGATCAAGTTTACCGCAATGATGCTGTTTTAGAGCGTGCCCACAGGACAGAATATGGGAGATATTTGTAGTCTATATCAAATGCCTTTCGAATGATATATTTTTCGATGGGGCTTTTGGTGTAGTCATAACGTTGAGGCGATTTGAGGCTTAATGAGATGCTATTGATTAAACTAACAAACGTCAAATCGGTAAAGGGAAACGCAAATTCGATGCCATTATACATTTCATCATAGTTTAGGGTTGGCGGAATTTCCAATTGAAATAGTTCATCAAGGTAATATCCTGACAAAAGAACTTTAATGTTTGTATGTGAAAGGACATACTCTACAAGATAATCCATGGGAGACCGTGTTTGCACGGACCGTGTTTTTTTGTCCACGGATAGTTTGTGGTGTCGCAGTTGAGATTCTGGATACATACGTCTACAGTAATCAACGCATTCTTCAGCAACGCGGATATCTGTTTCTCCAATGGTAATTAGATCAATGTCTAATTGAGGGTAATTTTTGAGCAATACAGCGAGGATAATACAACTATCAAACCCTGCGAGGAGTATGCCAAATGAGACGTCTGTGTTGTATCTTCTTAGCACGGCAGAAGTTGTTGTTTCACGTATTTCATTGTATAACCTCGATAGTTGATCAGGTGTAGGCACTAGATACTTCAATTCCGATTCCATGTTAAACCACTTGCAAAATGGCAATGACTTGCTATCTTTATCAAGGGCCCCTTGGAAACTCCAATAAGATCCAGGTGGAACTTCAGACACGGTAAATTCTGATGTGTTCTTCAAGATAAATTCAGGCACAGATGATAATTCACTCACAAACATGTAAAACAACCGTTTGGGGTCTGTGCTAGAAACCATGTACAAGCTACGCATTCCCATGGGGTCTCTTGCAACATATACATTGGTCTTTTTTGTGTCAAATGTTCCCGTGTTTTCAGTAAGCACAAAGCTATAATCTCCTTTGATCATCTGTAATGTTTTCTCTAGACCATATTGTATATACAACGGCAAGATGATTTCCACATCCGATGTTGTGTCGAGGTCACGCTCCGTCAAATTAGCCGACTGAACTAAATCTGTGTAATTGTATACGGATCCATTACACAACAACTTTCGTATTGGTCGTGTGCGGAGTTCTGGGTACTTTTGTACCTTGTGTAATTTGGGGTCACTAAATGGCTGTACGTAGTTGTCTGATGTATCGTTAATCTTGGTATGATGGTATCCATATGTGTAATTGATTTGTTTGTAGTTTTGGATCTCACGTTTGCTTAAACACATTAGCGCTTGATTGTAGTTTACTTGATTAATGCAAGGAGATGTGTCCGTTTCAAATGATGTGTCATCTTGTCCACGCGATTTCATTTTCATAAAATAAGTGACAAAATCGGCATTAAAACCAATGTCATTGTAAATGGCAAAATACAATCCACCCATTTACAAGGAACCCTGATTACTTTTATTGCATACAAACGAAGTGTCGAAGTGTCGAAGTGTCGAAGTGTCGAAGTGTCGAAGTGTCGAAGTGTCGAAGTGTCAAAGTGCGTGTTACACTACGTGTTGCAAAGTACTAGAGTCTTTTTTGGACTCCAAAACAACCGAACTGATGTCTGTGTATTTTTGTAATAGCTTGGCTTTATCACCAGAAGATATTTTCTTTATTTTAAGTTTGTTTTTGATATGCTCAATAAACAGCTTTGTATCACTTGCCGTTCCATTATTCTTTATGACGTAATACAAGACTGCCTCATTGATGACCTTTTCGGTTTCCTTGGAAAATATACTTTTTGTTGAGCTCTTCTTTTTGGATCTATCTTCAGAGCCTTGTGGAAGTTCACCGTACTTGAGCCAAAATGTGTGAGTGTCACGATTGTACTTCAGTATTTTGATGCCCTCAATCATTCCTTTTTTGGGCGTGTAGTTCAAATGTTTGTACATCAGTCTCTTGGAAGTATATCCTTCTACAAGCAAATCGGTCAAACTTTTTACTGTTGCCTCGCGTCTACTTGTGTCGAGAATACCTTCTTGCACCATGTACTTTTCAATATAATAATTAGCAAAACTGGAAAAACGATCTTGGCGTTCATCGTCTGTAAGTAGCACCCAGCGCTTAAAGTACTTCCCTTCTTGGCTCACGGACTTGGGCTTGGCCGTCATGTAAAAGTTCTTTTGATGTGTTATGTACAAATACAACTCGTTTGTCAAGTTTTTTAATACATTGTTCACGTAGCGAGTACGTTGTTGTACAAGAGCATTCGCGTCGGAGTACCGTTTGCACAATTCAAGAAAATTGTCTGAAAAAATACTGCGTAATTTATCATTGTCACTTGCGCCGACGCTAATGTTGTCGCTGTCACAGTTTGTATTCAAGACGATTTGAATGTCGTATTTAAGACTGATGTACTCATGTAGAGGTATACCAGTCTCGTGAAACAGATCTGTCAACAATTTGACAACATTCTTGAATACCATTTTTATCTTCTTGGTTTTGATGTTGCTGGACACCACTTCTGATACCATTGTTTCTACCGTCTCAAGGGTGACCTTGTGTTCCGGGTCAAGGTGCGTGTTTATGAATTCTTGAATCTCAAGAGTGACAGCGTCAAGTTCACCTTGGGCTTCCTTTATACCCTTCTTGTGCACCAACGTGTCTACAAGATTTCCATACAATTCACCTTTGTCGTCTTGACTCTCAAGCCACTTGAGTCGTTCGTTTCGAATAGCATTTGCATTGGATACATTCATTTCGGCATTATTTGGGTCCAGCTCAATTTTAATAAATGGACACAACCCATACTTTGTAAGTACAGACACGTCTAGGAATAAGATACCTTGCACATCCTTAGGATCGTATTGGGAATATATTTGAGAGTAACTGAGAAAGTCAAGGTATCGTTCCCCTGTTGTAGTGTCAACCACAGCGTTCGCGTCCACCTCAGCGTTAGTGTCATCATTAGTGTCGTCCATACAATCGTTCGTGTCAGAACGCAATCTATGAGTAAGTTCTCGCAGTGTGGCAGTCTTGGCCTCTTTTGCATCTGTGTTATCACCATTATTAATCATTGCCTGAATCTCATTTTTGAGAAGATCAATTTGCGTTTCTAGATTCATTGACAGATAACTATTTGCTTGTGTACAACTCAATTTTTTAAACTTTAAATGCAATTAATTGCAGAATTGAACTAATTCAATTTTGAAGATATCACACAATCGTTTGACGAGCTCAATGTCCTTGTAAGGTTCTTTGTATACGATTTTGCGTATTTGAGCTGCGGCAATCAATTTGATGCACTTGGTACATGGGCTCTTGGAAATGTACATGGTAGTATTTTCGAATTTGCTATTGGCATACAAAATACAATTGGCTTCGGCATGAATGACCATACTGTGAACAAGGTCTCTGTCATTCCAATCTATGTCATCTGATATGCCTTGAGGAAGTCCATTGTACCCACAAGCGATAATTCTGTGGTCTTTTTGAGACACCATTACTGCACCGACTTTGGTAAAATCAGGGGATCGTTGTTTCACAGCTTCAGCTAATTGAATGAAATACGTGTCCCAGTCCGGTCTTCCAGACATAACAAGCACAACATACAAAGCACACCTAAAAAAAAGAAACTAGTGAACCGCGGCGGTTTTTGTCTGTTTTTTTTCAAAGACTTATGTAATGAACTTGCCGGACAAATTGCTTATCAATCTCAAGATAATAAGCAAAATACAGAAAAATGGAAGAATCACAAGAAGTTACGATGGCGTAATCTCGTTGGAGTCCGATGTCTTGTATCAGCCACTAAAACGTTTTTTGCTTGCAGATTCTCGTAAGCAAGCCATTTTTGAAATAAACAGCATCGTGAATGAAGCCTTGGATACCATTACGCATTTTCTAAACAGCAAACACCTTGCACCCACAAATAATGAAAGCGAAACATTTTTCAAGTCTTGTGAATCACTAAGTATCCTTTTAAGTGAACTTGAACATGCAAAAATGGGCATAGAAAACCTTAAATTTACATATCAGAATGATCCAAACATTAGTACACAAATGGACATCATTTTGCTAAAGATCCAGACAAATTTAAGAGACACGCGTCAAAAACTTGCAAACCTTCAAAGTTTGATTCCTAATGTCCACAGTAAACCATTCCTGAAATTACCATTGTTTGAGAATCCTATTAATTTAAGCGAAATTTCTGAGTAAAAGTAATGGAAAATACCTTTGCCGAGTACAAGCCTTACGAGGAAACACGAAATATTCTACAGCAACCCAAAAGTTATGTCATTTCAAATGTGTTCCTTAAAGGCTCACAATCACAAGCTAGTAGTGAAAATGGTGAATCAAAAGGGCCCGTTCACATATTTTTTAAAAGCTTTTCTGATGCTATTTTGGGATTTCTTGGGGACTTGTTGAATCCACAAGACGGACGCAATCTAGTAGACCACTTGAGTCATATTGTTCAAAAGGACAACCGATACTTTTATATAGGAATTCTTTTTGTTTTCATAGCATTGTTCTTTGTATTTTAGTGTATACGGGGCTGAGTCAAAAAAGGACAACCTTGGGTATTCTTTTTGTTTGTCGTTAGGTGTACATTGATAAATAACTTGTATCAGTTTCCTTTTTCGATATCACCCTGTCCACATAGTCTTGGCTTACAATTACAGTAGTTTTTGTACGTGATCGACGTGAGGATGTTTGTTCTAGGGTCAGTCCGTTGGGTAGGTTGTTTCCGCATACAAGTGTATCATAGTTAAGTTTGTAGATTACTTTTTCAATGTTTTTCTTTAGTTGCCTTACACCTGGATCATCTAATGTGTAGGACATCACATGTCGGATGACATCATCTGGAATACACACGTTGCGTTGCATGTTGACTGAGCTCACGATTTCGGGGATCACCTTTGTTTTGGCGATTTGTAATTTTTCATCAAATGAAGGTGGGCTGACATAAATTGTAGTCATCCTGTCTGAAACAATTTCATCTACTTTAGTGATGTCATTAAATGCGATAACAAAGAATACTTTAGACAAATTTAAAGTGACATTTCCCAAGTAATTGTCTTGGAACTTGTCGTTTTGTTCTTCATCGAGAAGGTGAGTAAGGATGCCGTTGAGCTCTTGACTTTTGGACTCGCTCATTTTGTCAATTTCGTCGAGATACATGATAGGGTTCATATATCCGGCATGGCACAAGATGTCTGCGATTTTTCCTGGCTTTGACCCAACGTATGTTTCCGAGTGTCCAGTGAGGACGTTGACATCGTTGAGACCTCCAAAGTTGATTTGATAAAATGGAAGTTGTAGTGCTTCAGCAAGGCTTCGAATGATCTTGGTCTTACCAACACCTTTTTGACCGCAAAGAGCAAGAACATGTCCTTTGCCGTTGGGATTAGTTATTTTTCTTGCCAAAAATTGTAGGATCTCTTGCTTCACCGGTTCAAGTCCAAGGATGTGTTTGTCCAATTTTGCCTTGACATCATCAAAAAATTCGGTAAGCTCATTAGGGTCACTTTCAGCTGTCACGGGGAAGCGCTTGTGCTTGTTGAAGGGCAATTTGGCAACTGTTTTTAGCCAAGTAATGGTTTTGCTGTAGTCACTGTTACCGGCCTTTTTTGCATTGTCGTGTTTTTCAAGAATATATGCTTTTGTAGGAATGTCGAGTTTCAAAAGAAGAAGTTGATCGCGCAAATCAGAAACATCTGCTTCCACACGACTTCGCTTTTTGTGGGAGTCAATTTGGCTTTCAATGTCCTCAAGCTTGCGCTTAAGTTTAGACTTTTGTTTTGAAGCCGTAAGCGGGATTGTCGTCAAAATTGGTTCACTTTGAGTTAAGACCGGTTCCCTTGTGAGACTTGGGCCAAAATGTCTTGAAGATTCTATCAAAGAACCCGATGTACAGAATATAGGGTTGGTAAATATATCTGGTGATAGTGCAATCCAGTGTATGTCCTCAGGATTTGGGAATGTCAAATTGTCCGACACATGATTGAGTACACATACGTAATACCCACTCGTACAATACACAATGTCCCCACGATTGTAAGTGCTGCCTGGTGTCCAATAACCTGTATACATCTCCTTAAATGTGTACATTTACAATATTTTCAATTTCTTTAAATTGAACTTGAAAGAAACTTTATTGTTCAACTTTTGAAAAGTTCAATACTAACATGCCGTTTGATACGTTTAGGACCGGACAAGTGGACATTACTTTGCTTGGAAGTTTAATACGGCGTGTAATATTACCGTATTTACACTCTCTGTACACAGCTTTTTCATCGATCTCAGGAGCTGGTTTTCTCAATGTCACTAATATAATTTGTTCATCTATTATTTGAACTTCAATATTAGATGTGTCAACGCCTGGGACTTCCATGTGAATAGTAAAGTGGGTGTCTTTATCTATAAGGTCAACCTTGGGACTGTTCATACGTCTATACAAAGTACGTTTCTGTTGAATCAAGTTGGCAATTTGTTGTTGGTGAGCGTCGGTCATCTTGAAAACGTGTTGTGCACGGCTCAATTTCAATTTTTCGTTGATTGTAGAGAATTTCGAGCTAACAGAACTTCCAACGAAATCCGCACTTGTGGCAGTAACAGAATTTAGAAGTGGGTTCATCAGGGCTCCTTGTTTGTAGTTCTACATACTCTGTCTTGTAACTTTTGCATTTGTTACACTTGAGAATGCCGTCTGGAATGTCATCGAGGTTGATTGGTTTGATAGCTTCACTGTCCGCCTTGTACTTGGCTATGGCAGCTTGGTGACGTTCAGGAAACATGTTCCCAGGATCAAGATTACACAGCTCAAATTCATCGATTTCACCATCAAGAAGTCTTTTTAGGAGAAGTACGTTCTTAATATAACTATTTGGGTTGAGGTTTCCAAAAATACACACAAGCCGATTCATGTACAACCGTTTAAATTGGTCATTCCATGTATCATTGACTTTCTTTTTACAGTACCCACGTAAGGCATAATTAAATACACCTCTTTCAAGATTTAATGCCAGTTTTAAAATGTTGTCTTCACTAAGCTTATAGCCAGTGTAAACTGGGTGCTCACTTAAAGTGTCAGTAATAAGCTTTTTGAATTTATTTACTGTCGCATTTCTAACAGTGTGCTCAGGTACATAGCTTTCAAGACACTTTTCAAGACCTGTCATTAAACTACTTGTCATTAACACTATCTAAATTAATTTGTTAATTACTTTTTTTTAAATTATAGCGGTAGATTATAATAAAAAAGATGTCTTACATTCCTTCCCCGGTATTCTCGGACATTACAGAGCCTACAACCACCTTGACTCGTACTGATAGTGCTTTTGAAGGTCCTCAACAATCAAGACGCAACTCTAATGACGATGTCTTCTTGGATCCTCAAGAAGATACTCTACAAGAAGACAATAATTTTTGGGATGAATTCTTTAATTCTACGGAACCCTTTCCAATACCCACTACTGCATCCTCATCAGCAATTGTAAAGTCAGAAGACCCTGAACCTTCCGCGCCAACAGAATCTTCTGCGCCTTCTGCGCCACCAGAATCTTCTGCGCCTTCTGCGCCACCAGAATCTTCTGCGCCTTCTGCGCCACCAGAATCTTCTGCAACAAAAGAACCTTCTGCACTACCCACGCTTCAGGCCACTTTCTTGGATACTATTGAACCCTACACTCCACCCAAGAAACGGGTTTACCGTAAGAGCAGCTCTAAACGCCGTTCCACCAAACGCAAGAGCTCCAAACGCCGTTCCACCAAACGTAAGAGCAGCTCCAAACGCCGTTCCACCAAACGTAAGAGCAGCTCTAAACGCCGTTCCACAAAACGCAAGAGCTCTAAACGCCCTTCCACCAAACGTAAGAGCAGCTCCAAACGCCGTTCAACCAAACGTAAGAGCACCTCCAAACGCCGTTCGACCAAACGTAAGACTAGCTCCAAACGCCGTTCCACCAAACGTAAGAGCACCTCCAAACGCCGTTCGACCAAACGTAAGACTAGCTCCAAACGCCGTTCCACCAAACGTAAGAGCAGCTCCAAACGCCGTTCCACCAAACGTAAGATCTCAAATACGCGCAGTTCCCGTTCAACATCAAAGAAACGCAAGTCTACTAAACGCAAGTCCACTCGTAAAACCAGTACCAAGAGAAAGTCTACACGCAAGTCTACTAAACGCAAGTCTACTCGTAAGACCAGTGCCAAGAGAAAGTCTACACGCAAGTCTACGCGTAAGACCAGTGCCAAGAGAAAGTCTACACGCAAGTCTACTCGTAAGACCAGTGCCAAGAGAAAGTCTACGCGCAAGGCTACGAAACGATACTAAAAATAAATGTGATTGTGTAAATAAATATTTTATTAAATAATAATAAAATATGGAGGTTGTTCAAAAATTCGATAAAGCAGCCAACGACATCTTGGAGAAAATTTACAGGAAGCCAAAGTTGGTAAGGGGGTTTGTTAATTTGTTGTTGATCTTGTACGCAGCAAGAATTGCTCCTGCTTTGCCTGCCAAAATCCTTGTTTTGTTTGATAACGTGTATTTTAAATTGTTTGTTTTTTCATTGATTTTATGGACCGCTCAATTCAGTCCAAGCACTTCACTTATGATTTCATTAGCCTTTATGATTACTATCAATTTGCTTAATGAAAGAGGTGCATTTGAGTTTATGGACAATGTTAGGGACGAGATTTTCAAGGATGCCAAGCCAGAGTTCATGGATAATGTAGTGGGAGCTGAATATCTTGAAGGCATGGACAATACTGCTGTCGTCCCGAATGTCGTCATAGCACCAAGTGTCAATGATGCTGTTCAAGGTGCTATGCAAAATATCAATGGTATGGTGAACAATACCCCCGTTGTTAACTCGGTAGAGCAAAAAGACAATGCAATTGTGATCACACCCACAGTTGTCAATACACCTTCAGGAACCGCCGTAATTAATCCTTCTGTGGTCATTTCTCCTGCAGTTGTTTCTACACCTCAAGGTGACAAGATAGTGGTGTCTCCTAATGTCAAGACAATTACCGAAGCATCACCACTACCGGAGGAATCTAGCTCTTGTTATCCAGTACGCAAAGTAGATATGACAGTTGTGTCGGGTGTAGATGAAGTGGATGCTGCAAACTTTGGTCAAGTTAATCAATAAACTCCAGAACATGTCCTGTGTTCACATCGTCTACATCGGCGTCCACGACGTGTCCGTCCACAGTTTTATTGCGGTCAAATGTATCTAGGTCGACAGCGACTGTTTCTATGCGAATTGAATTAAAGTGTGTTTTGTAAAAGTGGCGGCGGCCATTGGCTTGAGATTTATAGACAGAAAAATTGTCAAAGAGGTCGACGATCATGGGTGCGATGTCCGTATGGTCTTTGCGAAAAATGCGTCCAACAATTTGTTCCATTTTTCCAGACTCGTTTTTAGTATTTTTAGGAAGATGTCCAACGTACTTTTTAGGAGTCACGAGTAATAGTGTGTTCAAGTCTTTAACGGAAACACCTTCGCTAAAGGCAGAGTATGTAGCCAATATTACATCACATCGTTTGGTGGCTTCAAGGTCGATAAGTTTCATTTGTCCTATAAAAAATCCAAATGTAAAGTGGACGTCTTTGTCACCCTTTAGTAAATTGGAAAGTCTCTTAAGATGGTCTCGGCGGTCACTAAGGACAAGCACTTTGCGGTCTTCTAACATCAATTGTTTGATTGTGTATACAATAAACAAGTTACGAGAGGTCATGTCTACTAGTTCGGTGAGCATACTTGTGAACTGAATGGTGGTCTTTCCCGTCAAACGATTGACTGTAGTAATTTCTCGATACTCAGTGCTATTGAGCTTGGTCATTCGCAATATAGGCGACAAACCTGATCTTTCAAGCTTACTCTTAAAGACAATGTCCCCCAGGAACCACTTAAAGACATACTCGCAGCCGTCGCTTCGTTGAGGTGTTGCAGTGAGGCCAATGGTGTATTTGCAACACACCTTTAGCAACACTTGTGAGAAAACACGACTTGCAATGTTGTGGGTCTCATCTACAACTAGGCATCCAAAATCGCTAAAGAGCTCGCTTGGGTAATCGACTTTGGCAAGGCTTTGAAGCATTCCAATGACAATATCGGCGCCGTGTACTGATACATTTTTAGAACCTTGTAGGAATCCAATGGATGTCCCTGGAAGGAATTGTTTAATTTCGGATTCCCATTGTTTCATCAACGGTATTTTGTTCACAATAACAAGCGTCTTTGTGCGCAATTTTGACAACACGTACAATGCAGTAACAGTCTTTCCAAGTCCTGTTCCAAGTGACAATATACCACCTCCTTTTGTGTACAAGGCGTCTAGAAGTGCTCTACTTGATATTTCCTGAATTTCCTGAAGATGCCCTACAAACTCCGCATTCGGAGATTCCCATGGAACGGGGGTGAAATTGCCTAATTGCAAATCTGGATACCCAAACCTTTCTATACCATACATCTTAGGTATATACAACTTATTTCGTGTTTCTATGTATAATGGGAAAGTACACGCGCGTGTATTGAACTTGTCGTCAACAATCGGTCGACCTTGTAGCGTCTTTTTTAATTGGTCAAGGTCATTTTGTGTAATTTTGCATTTAGGAATAACATAGCCTCTTTTACTTAAGTACATTTTAGAATACGATTATGCAATTTGTAATTCCTTTTTTTTTAAGCAATATTAAGTGCTAATGGATGCGGTAATCATTATAGTTGCTATAGTAATACTGATCGTGTCCTCAATAGGAGTATACTTTTTTATGAACAAACCTCAGGACACAACTACACCTACACCTACACCAGCACCTGCTCCATGCCCTGGACCTTCTTGCCTCAATTTGTCAAAGTTTATAAGTCAACTAAACCCAAGTCCCGCCCCTAGCCCTAGTCCAGTTAATATTCAAAATACTGCACCAGTTCCTTCTCCATCTACGTCCATGCCTGCACCTGCACTTGTTGGTAGCGCGATTAAATTTGACCCTTACCCCAGTCTGGTTAACTTCGCCCCTAGCCCTAGTCCAGTTAATATTCAAAACATTGCACCAGTTCCTTCTCCAACACCTGCACCATTCTATATGTCACCAGTGTCTTCATCTCTACCATTACCCGCTCTAGCACCCGCTCCTGCATTGTCAGA
>RFTN01000050.1 GCA_009923445.1 bacterium | reverse complement strand
CTGCTCCGGAGGAACCAGAGGAGGAAGAGGTTGAAGTTGGATTTCAGCCTATTATGAGGAATCAGGGCAACAGGTCTGAGGGGGAGAAGAGGGTCTCCTTCTCAGTGCCCTTGGAGCAGGGTCCCACCAGCCCTGGTTCTGGGGCAGAGCTTGGGTATGGCCCCAGGCCTGCACCCATCAAGGTTTCTCCCGTGGAGGGTGGTTCTGGTCCTACCACCAGATGGTCAACCACCCAGGCTATCCTGGATCAGGTGTTGGACAGGCCAGGGACCCCTACCAGGGAGATCAACGCTCTCTACTGCTTCTTAAGTGAGGCAGGAGAGGAGGCCAAGGGGCCCCTCTCAGAGGAGCAGGACAAGGACATCATGGACTGGGCTGAGGCCCTGGTGGTGGCATGGGCCACCACTGTCGGCAGCACAGAGGATGTTGCCACCCCCAAGACAGTGGCTGAAGCTCTTAATGGCCCCCAAGGCCATCTTTGGAAACCCTCCATGGAGGAGGAGAGCCAAGCCATGATAGATCAGGGGGTCTGGGACAGGGAGCCGGTTGAGCTTCCCCCGGGGAAAAATGTGGTGGACACCAAATGGGTGTTCAAGGTCAAGAGGGACCAGGATGGGAGGATCTCCAGGTACAAGTCTCGGCTGGTAGCCCGGGGCTTCACCCAGGAGAAGGGTATTGACTACACTGAGACCTTCAGCAGTGTAGCCAAGTGGGGAACCATCAGGCTGCTGCTTGCAGTGGCAGCTGTAAGGGGGTGGGTTGTGGAGGTAGTGGACATTGACACTGCCTTTCTTAATGCCCCCTTGGAGGAGGAGGTCTATCTCAAGCCCCCTGAGGGGCTAGGGATACCTAAGGGGAAGGTGCTCAGGGTGAGGAGGGCCATCTATGGTCTGAAGCAGGCCCCCAGGACCTGGGAGAGGCAACTTGGGGAGTTCCTTGAGAGCATAGGCTTCAAGAGGAGCCTCACAGACCAGGCCCTGTACTACAGGTTTGAGGGGGAGGACTTCACCTTCATCCCTGTGTACGTGGATGACCTGCTGCTTATGGGGAACACCAGAGCAGCAGTGGACAAGGTCAGAAAGGAGCTGGGGCACGTGTTCAAGCTGAAACCCCTAGGAGACATCTCTACCTATCTGGGGGTCAAGGTGACCAGAAATCTGAGGAGCAAGACTCTGGCACTCAGTCTGCCACAGTACACCTCTGAGCTGGAGAAAAGGTTTGCGGGGTATCTGGAGGACAGGAGAAACAAGAGGGCATTGGGGTCTCCCATGGTGCCGGACACCATGAGGGATCTCAAGCTTCCAGAAGAGGAGTGGGGAGATGAGGACAGGGCGACAGTGGACAAGTTCGAGTACATGAGCATGCTGGGCAGTCTAATGTTTGCAGCACTGACCTGCAGACCTGACCTGGCATTCTCAGTAAGTCTCCTGTCACAAGCAGGACAAGACCCTCGACACATCCACATGGAAGCCCTGGTGAGGGTGCTACAGTACCTGGTTGCCACCAAGGATTTGGAGCTGGTCTACCAGGGGAGCACAGGGAGCATTCAGCCTTGTGTCTTCACAGACTCTGACTGGGGCTCAGAGAAGGATGGGCTCAGCAGAGCTGGTTGGATGGCCAAGATGGCAGGGGCACCCATCACCTGGTACTCCAAGAAGCTGCCCCTTGTAGCCACAAGCTCAGCAGAGGCTGAGTACAAGGCCCTGTCTGAAGGGGCCAAGGAGGCCATGTGGGCCAAGAACCTGTTCCTGGAGCTGAAGCTACCCATTCAGCCAGTGCTGCTCTACTGTGACAACCAGTCTGCCTTGCAGATGTCCAAGAATCCAGTGCAGCATCACAGGAGCAGACACTTCAAGCTGGCCTGGCATCTGGTCAGGCAGCTACAGGAAGCAGGGGAGGTGCTGGTGGAGTTTGTGAGGACTGCCCTACAGGATGCAGACATTCTCACAAAGGCCCTCCCTGTGGGACAACACCAGTCGACACTTACACGGCTGGGGTTCAGGCTCAAGGAGTGAGCCTCAGTGGTTCGGGGACTGGACTGGAGCTGAGCCATACAGAGCTGAGGGGGAGTGTTATTCCGGCAGCTCCTAGGCTAAGCTACAGTCTACAGTACTCTTTGGGTTGGGTATACCCGGATATCAGAGGTACGGGCGGGAGCCCGTGCGCGGACGTCGGTTCGTGGGCGGCTCGGGCTTTTCCGAAGCGCACCCACTATTTGCTGAGGTGTCGTTTACTGCATCGGAGCATCGACGCGCGGGTGGCACGTAAATTCTGGCTCCGTCCAGAATTTACGATTCGTGTTACCGAGCCGCGTTTCGTTTCGTTTCGTTTCGATTGATGCACGCTGATGTATTGTATGATGCCTCTTTAAGGATAGAGGGCGCCCTTTTCGGGGCCTCTCGCTTCTGTGGACTTAAGGACGGGGTAGGAGCTCATTTGAGCTAACCCACCACTTCCGCTTATGAGGATTTATGAGGTCTTATGAGGACTTATGAGGACAACCCCGTTGCAAGGCTCTAAGTGCTAGAATTTCCCCTCTAGCATAACATGGTAGCGGAGCGGGGTTAAGGTAACCCTGCCCGCGCACCAGCAGCTCAGGACGGGAGAGCCAGAGCAAGCATAGGAGCGCGAGCAAGGGGAGGGCATTACGCGGGCAACCAAGGCACGGGCGGAGCTGCAGAGGCAAGCGGTCCAAGCATCCAAGTCCATCATGCCAACGCTGAGGAGCGGGCGCGAGCTGGAACCCGAGGGGGTTCCTGCCAGTGGACCTGGAGCAACCACTACCCCTGTTCCGTCCAATGGGGACCCCCATGGAGGTGAGCCCTCAGCGCCTCTGGGGCCTGAGGACTCTCAAGCTGAGGAGCGCCTAAGGCAGGCGCGCCTCACGGGCTCTCTCCTTCGCATTCGCAGGGAAAGAGCTCGTGCTGCAAGGGCAGCAGCTCGGGCTCGTGAGGGAGAGCCCGACGTCGAGGATGTCGGAGACACCTCGAGGAAGAGCCGTGGTGGCCCTGGCCCGGGCCACTACGAGCCTCTTGGAAATCCTGGCACGGGCCAGGATCGGAGCGGTGGTGACCCTGGCTCGGGCCAGGGTCGCAACAGGAGCGGTCCTGGCACGGGCCAGGATTCGCAGGCGGTGGGCCCTAGGCTGGGGTCTGCCTCCATCCTGAATGCGCCAAGTCTCAGTGTGCCGGGGGCGGCACCTGGACTGACGCTGGAAGTAGCTCGCCCAGCAGCTACACGGGTCCCTATCTACGATGGGGAAAACTACCTACTCTGGAGCGTGGAGTTCCAGAGCTGGGCAGTGGTGCAGGGGCTCTGGGGGTACTACGAGCGGCAGCAGGAGAGGCCTCCTGCCGTCACCCCCGATGACCCCAGGACTGAAGAGGACAAGAGGGTGGCCATGCAGATGCGCATGCTGTATGACTACACCCTCGCACGCGCGTATGACGCTCTGCTCAACGCCATGGCGAAGCGTGAGCATAAGCGTCTACTGGTACAGTTCAGGGCGAAGGGTGACTCCCCCCCTGAGGTCCATCAGGCCTGGTCCATGATCAAGGCCACGCATGAGCTGGTGACCGAGAGCATCAGCCTGCGGGTTTCACAGGAGCTCTCCTCGCTGCTGCTGGGGCAGGGAGAGAGCATTGCGGACTACTGGGCAAGGGCCCAGTTAATCAAGGACCGGTGCATCGAATACGGTGTGCCCATGACCACGCGGTCCTTCCTGGGACAAGTCCTCAACGGGCTGCCAGGGAGGTGGGCCCCGCTGGTCATGATCAAGGGAGAGCAGCTGGCAGCAGGGGCCCTCACGGAGCAGGGCCTCTACATCTCCCTCCTCGAGGAAGAGGACAGGAGGAGGAGAATCAAAAGCCAGGAAAAGAAGGGTACAGGGGAGGCTCTGTACTCTGGTCATGGGGGCAGGCGCTCTCCCAGCCCCAACAGGAACAGGTCCCCACAGCGAACAGCTGGGGTGAAGGGAGGGTCCTTCAAAAGGGATCCTAACTTCCAGCCCAAGGGATTGGGCAAGGACGGAGCCTGGGGTGAGCTGGGAGGCTGCCCTAAAGGCTACTGTGAGGGGTGCCACAAGTTTGGCCACCTCTGGAGGGACTGCTACAAGCGCCCAGGTGACCAGGTGCCCAAGCACCTGCATCACATTATAGGTGCAACAGAGCCACGCAAGTCGGGCTCTGGGCAGGACAAGGGAAAGACCAAGTGGCCAGGGAAAGGTCACGGGTCAGGGGGCGCTGGGCCCTCAGGTTCAGGGGCTGAAGCAAACTCAGCCTCTGCAGGGGGAGCCTACATGGTGGGCTCTACCTCTGTGAAAGGGTTCAGGTTCGGTGGCGAGCCTAACTCTGGGGAGGATGCTGATGCTGCAAAGGTGACAGCAGACATGCACCTGGAGGATGGGGCGGAGCTTGGGTCTGGCTGGCTGATGGACTCCGGCGCATCCAAGAACTTCACACCCCATCTCTCGGACTTTGAGTCTGACCTGTTGGAGGCAGACATCAAAAAGGTGAGGGTCGCAGATGGTGTGACCCTGCCAGTATGTGGAGTGGGAGAGGTCATAGTGCTGGGCGTGGACAACAAGCCCATTACTATTACAGGCGTGCACTGGGTCCCTGACATGAAGTGCCGTCTACTCTCTGTCTCCCACCTCACAAGGAAGGGAGCACAAGTGCTCTTTGATGAGTACAGGTGCAGGGTCTTCGGCAGGACTGGGGACTTGGACATGGAAGGTGACTTGCTGGGGCATACAGAGCATGAGGGGCTCTACAAACTCAGTCTACCCCTGGCCTACCAGGCATACCATCACTCAGCAGTGCCATCCTACGCAGCATTCCACGCAGCAGTGTCTGCAGAGCTTGCCCACCGCAGGCTCATGCATGCAGGGCACTCCACACTGGAGCGTATGGTGAGGCAGAAAACTGCTACAGGGCTGGAACTTCAGCCTAGGCCAGAGGGGGAGAAGGTCAAGGACTGTGAGACATGCCAGCAAGCCAAGTCCAAGAGGCTTCCCTTTCCCCCAGTCTCGAAGACACCGGTGACAAAGCCTCTGGACCTTGTCAGTGCAGACCTATGGGGCCCCATGAGGGTCCAGACTGTGGGGAGGAGGGCTCTCTTTGTTCTGAGCCTGCTGGATCACTTCACTAGGTTCACATGGACCTACCAGCTGCAGAACAAGGAGGCACCCACAGTGCTGGAGGCCCTGCAGGATTGGCTAGTACTGGCAGAGAGGCAGTCAGGGCACCAGCTGAAGGTGCTCAGGACGGACAACGGTACTGAGTTTCAGGGGGAGGTGGAGCAGTGGACTAAGGACAAGGGGATTGAGAGGCAACTCACTGCCCCATACAGTCCACAGCAGAACGGTAGGGTTGAGAGGTGGCACCAGACCATGAGGGGAGGGGTCAGCACTCTACTTTTAGAGTCAGGACTCCCCACAGGGTACTGGGGAGAGGCCGTCAGGCACGTGACATGGGTCAAAAACAGGACCTCACATGCAGGACTCCCGGAGGGACAGTCTCCCTTCGAGGCCTTCACTGGTCACAAGCCTGACTTGGCCATGCTCAGGGTCTGGGGATGCATGGCTACCACCCACCTACCACCCCCTGCAGTTCAAGGGAAATTGGCCAAGAGGGGCAAGCCTGTTGTGCAGCTCGGAGTGGACAGCAGATCCAAAGCTTGGCGGGTGCTGGACCCTGCCAATGGAAAGGTGGAGATCAGCAGGAATGTCCACTTCATGGAGGGGACAATGTGGAAGCAGTGGGCACAGGAGCACAAAGCTGAGGTGAGCTTGGGGACAAGTGCCCCCTTGGACATACAGGAACTGCTCCCCAGTGAAGATGTGTTCCATGTCCATCTGCCCAATCCCCTTCCCAGTACCACAATGCAGGCTGCTCCGGAGGAACCAGAGGAGGAAGAGGTTGAAGTTGGATTTCAGCCT
>RFTN01000049.1 GCA_009923445.1 bacterium | reverse complement strand
AGAGCCTCAAATTTTGCCACCTGCTGATGACATGACAGTGCAGGCATCATTGCAAGAGATAATGGCGGTGTTTAGGGACCAAAAAGAAAGATGCTATCGCATTGAAATAGCATCCGATAGCATGGTAGCCATAGACCAGCAACAACAGCAAAAAGAAGGTGCCATGCTAATGGAGACAGCAGGGCAATTTTTCCAACAGATGCAAACTATCATCCAGGAGTACCCGCCGTTAACTGAGTTTGCAATTAGCTTATTCCAAAACATGATTAAGCGATACAAGGGAGGGAAAGAAGTCGATGGGTTATTTACCAAGGCGCTCCAGGGCATATCTGAGATTGCAAAGGCTAAAGAGGAAGCTGCTAAACAGCCACCCCCTCCTGACCCTGTTACACAGGAAATGCAATACCGTATGCAGATTGCTCAAATTGAGTCTCAAGCACGCCTGCAAGCTGTCCAAATGGAGATGCAAGACAAAGCAGTTAAAAACCAGTTAGCAATGCAAGACCAGCAGCTGCAAAGCCAAAGAGAGCAGGTCGCTACCCAATTAGAAATACAGAAACAGCGGTTTGATGAGTATTACAAACAACAAGAGTTAGTAATACGACAACAAGAAGTTCAGATAAAAGCCACCGCTGAAGAGCATAATTTAATAAAGATACAAGCAGATAATCAAAAAGATGCAGTCAAAGCAGAGATTACGGTAGAGAAAAACCGTATGGATGCAATGATGGAGATGCAACGGCAGCAGTTAGATAAGATGGCTATGCAGCTATCTGAGACTGAAAAGCTGATGGAAGAGCGTCGTTTAGCTTCAGAATTAGCCATTGAAAAGATGCGGTTAGCTATGGACCAATTAAAAACGACAAAGGAAGTACAAGGGTCAGCGCCGAGCATAGAAATAAAAAAGAACCGGAAAGGCAAACTGCAATTAGACGACGATGGTAACTTCTCTTTGGATTTGATGGATTAATATGGCTAACGACGTAATCGTAAGTAATACCCCGACCAGTAGCAATCCGGACATTCCAGTTAGAACGACTGAAACCGTTGATTTAAAGCATATTCAGCACATGAGGCTGGATATTGGTTCAGGAACCAGTGAAAGTGTCGTTACGGGCTCTAATCCGTTTCCTACGCTTTTAAATGGCACGATTGTTGCTAGTAACTCAAGCACTACCCCATTATCGGGTGGTGGCGTATTTACTGGCGCAGCAATGGAGATTACAAACTATGCGGTTATTAACGTATGCGTGTACTCAGATGTTGCGTCAGCCACAAACGGTGTTACTGTACAGTTTAGCCCTGATGGGACTAATTGGGATCATAGTCATAGTACTACTTACACTACAGGTTCTGGCAAAGGGTATATCTTTAATGCTGAGTACCGATACGCCCGCGTCGTGTATACCAACGGAGCTACTTCACAAGGCGCATTTAGGCTACAGACCTTACTTAAAACCACTAGGGTACAATCATCACTTTTTACTTTGTCTCAAACAGTCTCTGGCGATATGTTTGCTGAACTGGTCAAAGCACAATTAACAGCGCAGGATAATACAGGTAGTTTTCAGCCAATAAATTGCACTAACGGCGGGAATTTAAAGGTTGCCGTAGAGGAAATAAACGCTGCCATAGACACAGCAACATTAACCAACGTAACTGCCAGTGCTTCGAGTGTTCAATTATTAGCTGCAAATGCTGACCGTAAGATGGCAGTATTTGTAAATGATAGCGATAAAAATGCTTATATTAAATTTGGCACAACAGCCAGCACCACTAGTTATTCCTATCTTTTAACGTCAGGCCAAACATTAGAATTACCAAAGCCAGTATACACCGGCGGAATTGATTGTATTTGGGCTGCTAGTGTCACAGGTTCAATGAGAATTACGGAGCTATAATGCCGATATATTCCCCTAAATTAAACATAATTGCTGGTTCTAATATCAGTGTTACCAACACTACAGATTCATCTACTATTGCAGTAGCAAACGTTGGCTCTGCTAATGGGATTGCTTCATTAGATGTTAATGGCAAAGTCCCTGTTAATCAGCTCCCTAATTCTGTTATGGAGTATAAAGGTGTTTGGAGCGCTGCAATAAATGACCCATATTTAGTCGATGGAGTAGGCAATGCAGGTGATGTCTATAGAGTTGGTGCTGCGGGGACTGTCAATTTTGGTAATGGGAACATTAGTTTTGAAATCGGCGATTATTGTATATACAGTGGTAGCGTATGGCAAAAAAGCGATACAACGGATGCCGTAACTTCGGTTAATACAAAAACAGGAGCGGTAGTTCTTGATACCTCCGATATCGCAGATACATTAAATAAACGATATGTAACGGATGCGCAAAAAACCGTTTTGACAAACACAAGTGGTACGAACACCGGCGATCAGAACGTCTACTCTAGTATGGCTGTCAGTGGTCAAACTACATTAGTTGCAGCAACGACATCTGACACCTTGACCTTTGCAGGCGGTACCAACATTTCTATTACGACCGATAATGCAACAGACACAATTACAATTAACGGTGGTCCATTGTTGGGAACATATAGAAACAAAATACATAATGGCAATTTTTACATCGCAAGTCGCGGAACGTCTTTTGTTTCGGGAGCAAATAACAACGATACCTATAATTTGGATCGCTGGTTTGTTTTAAGCAATGGAAATGATATAGTAGATATTACGCAATCAACAACGGCACCAAGTTATCAAGCAACATCGATTGCGCTAGATGTCGAAACAATAAACGAAAAATTTGGTATTGCGCAAATTGTAGAGGATATTGATTGCAAAGATTTAATTGGTCAAACAGTTACATTGTCTTTTCAAGCAAAAGTTAATTCTTTAAATTTAAACAATTTAAAAGCAGCGGTTATTGCGTGGAACGGGACAGCAAATGTCGTGACTAGCGATATGGTATCCGCTTGGAACAATGCCAATGTTAATCCGACTTTAAAATCCAATCTTTCCTATGTAAACACGCCGACATCAACTGCAACAGGAGCGTTTACCGTTGCAAACATAAATTGGAATTCATATTCAGTTACTACGACAGTTCCAACAACAGTAGGAGGAGTTCCTGTTACCAATTTGATCGTTTTTATTTGGAGCGATACAAAAACGACATCTTTAGGCAATTTTTTATATCTAACTGAAATACAGCTTGAACAAGCGTCAACAGCAAGTCCGTTTGAGCGATTGCCCGTGTCAATGCAACAGCAGCTTTGCGAACGATTTCTCCCAGCGTTTATTTGTAAAGGTGCAGAAAGATATTTCGGCGGCTGGGGAGCGGCAACCGCAACATCACAAATAATGTTAAATTATTTTCCATTTCGCGTTCCAGCACGTGTACCTGTTACTGGCATACAAATTTCTAATTTAGCACATTTTAGGGGTTATGGTACGTTTCCAAACACGACCGATAGTTTAGCAGCTTTAGCTTTTTTGGTAGGGGGTGTTGATACGGGTGCTGTAATTGCGACTACAACTAGTGTTGCTTTTAACTCTGGAATTGTCGGTTTTTTGTATCCCGCAACAGCGGGAACAGGCTGGCTAGTTTTTACTGGGGCAGAATTATAAATTTAATAGCTCAAAATGACATTGATTGTACTATTAAATCCAAAACAAACTTTAGTAGATGGTGCCGACATTTATGTCAAAGCACGAAAGTACAGAGCGCTAAAAAGAGAAGAAGAACGAGAAGAAGAGGCCATAGCAGCCCAGCTAGTTTTAGAACGATTAAGAGCACAATCCACGTCGAGTGAAACTGTAACAGAAATAGCATCAGAAATAATCCAACCATTATTTTCAGAAACAAGTCCATATCCTGATTTATCCAAAAGACGTATTAGACGTGTAAAAATGTTAGTGATATTGATGCTATTAGATATTTTATGACCCGTTATATATATTGTCCTATTCAAGATACCATTGTTCCCTACGGAGAGCAAAAAATTGTTATGTCTCCAAAACAGTATTTTATACAAGACGAAATGGAGCCAACGCGCAATCCGTTGAATCCTAAAGAGATATATACCAGCAAATCTAAGCTTAGGGCTGCCTATAGGGCGGCTGGAGCAATAGAAATCGGGGATGCATACGAGCGGGGATATAACCCTGAAAATAGCCATCGTGAGCGGGAATCCCGACTTCTGAATAATATAAAAGAGCAAATAGCCCAAAGGTTACAATATGGAAGAAAATAGCACCGAAATGACCCCGCAAAGGGATGAGCCACAAGGATTGTCTATTCGTGAGACAATGGCAGAGCACATGGCAGCAGACAAATCTGAGTCCGAAGCGCCTACGCCTACTAATGAGCCACAACCCGCTGCTGCTGCTCCTGCTCCCGAACGTCCGATGCTGGTTCCTCCGGCAGATATGAGGAATGACGAAAAAGAGGCATATTTGAACCCTACGCCACAAAATGCCCATATTTTACAGAATTACCTAAATCGTCGGGCTTACGAAACTAGGTCGGAGTTTAGCCGTAAAATGGCTGAAGTAGAGGCTAAAGCAAAGGTAGCAGGTGCTTTTGCCGATGTCGTTCAGCAGCACGAGGATTACTACACCAAACGGGGGTATAACATAGCAGACGTGGCCAAACGGTCTATTGCATGGGATAGAGCAATGGCTAACGACCCCGTAAATACGGCCGTAGAATGGCTAAGAGCGTACGGTTTAATGCCGGAGGACCTGACAGGCCAGGGTAGGTTCAACGCCCCCTCTCAAGCCCCACAGCAGGCTCAAACTCAGTACCTGACTAAAGAGCAAGCGGAGGCTATAGCGCAAGAAAAGCTACAGAGTTATTTTGCCGAGCAAGAAAAAAAGGCTGTTGAATATATGCATCAACAGGTGGTAGACTCCTTTGTAAGCAATAAACCATTATTTAAAGACCCTGAAACTGCTGCACAGCTCGAAGCTGAAATGGCACCAATAGTTTCAGCTCTTTCAAAATCTGGTAGGTATAGTTCTCCTGACCAAGTTCTAGAGACTGCCTATAATTATGTGGTTAATGGCAATCCGACTTTCTCCGGCCTAGTTCAACGCATGGCTGCCAAGACGGATGTAGAACATCATCAAGCTGCAACGCAAAAAGCGAAACAAGCAGCTAAATCAATCACTGGCTCCGCTAGCAGTGGGACTCCCAGACTACAAATCAAAGATATGCGGGAGAATCTCCGGCGGCGAATGACCGGAAACGAGTAGTCTAGATCCGTTGGGGATTCTCTAAAAAGTTAATTTTTTAGGGATAACTCAATGGCAAATTTAGAAGAAGCCGTAGTAGCAACCCTGTTTGATCAGGCAGAGGCAATCGCCGATGAAATTCTTCATCACAATCCTCTCTTGGCATCTTTGGACGAACAGGGATTAATTCGTAAGTTTAGTGGTGGATATGAAATCCGAAAGCCTATCATGTACAATGATTCGGCTGTCGGTGGATTCTACTCTGGAATGTCAGCTTTCAATCTCGATACAATCGACGATATGACTGCATTCCGTTTTGCTATCAAGCAGGTTTACGAGCCAGTAGCAATCTCAGGGCGTGACCGAAGGGCCAACCGTGACGATGCTATGTTGCTTGACCTTGTTGAGAGCAAGATGAAAGCAGCTGTAGCCCGTTTGAAGAACACAGTTTCCACATCTCTTAGGGGTGATGGTACTGGTTCTGGCGGACTAGAGTTCGACGGTATCAAGAAGGGTATTTCGACTTCTCCATCTTCCGGCACATACGGATCTATCGACCGTTCTGCTAATACTTGGGCAAGAAACTTGGCAGTGAACGTAACTCTGTCAGCAGCCAACGTCCAGGAGACAATCACAGATACAATCAGCCAGATTGCTAGAGGTGATGAGCAGCCTGATTTGGGACTTATGGACCGTACTGCATGGAAGTACCTACATAGCTCCTTAACAGCTATTCAGCGTATTCAGCTGCCTGTAAAGAAGGCTGTCGCTGGATTCCGTTCACTTAGCTATGACGGTGTGGATTTCGTATTCGATGGTGGATATGGCTCAGCAGTTCTTGAGTCAGACAGCTGTCGTTTGATGAACACAAAGTACTGGACATTTGATATGGTCCGTGGCGCAGACTTCAAACCTCTTGCTCCAGAGATGGCACGTCCTGTTGACCAGGATGCTGTCTTCACCGTGATCATCGTCGAGGGTAACTTGTGTTGCTCCGCTCCTGCATTGCAGGCTGTT
>RFTN01000048.1 GCA_009923445.1 bacterium | reverse complement strand
AATCACAATTTCTAAAAAAAAAGAAAAATCATAAAAAAAATAATTTAGGCGCCAAAAATAAACATATTAATATAATTTTTTTCTTAATTATATTAATAATCATGAATGAGTTAAGCAATTTTGAATTATTAGACCTTATAAAACATCATAAATTAAATCAATATTTCGACGGTGTATATAGTAAAGACCAATTACCAACATTAAAACCAACTAAATTTTATATTGTAAATTTAGAAGATAGCGACGGTCCGGGGACACATTGGACCGCGTTTTATTATTCCCCTACAAATTCAATATATTTTGATAGTTATGGTTTTATAGCTCCTTTAGAAGTTGAAAAAAAAATAAAGCCTTATATATTTAACGACGCAGATATACAAGATTATAATAGTAGCGCTTGTGGGTTTTATTGCTTATGTTTTATTAAATTTTTACATAATAAAACAAATAAAGAAGAAGCATATAAACATTTTTTAAAATTATTTAGTGATAAAACTAAACAAAATGATAAAATATTATATGAATTATTATATTAAAGGCTTATTCAAATCAAGAAATTGAAGGAAATTAGAACGGAACCTTTCTTTTATATTTCCTTTTAAATCTATCATAAAAAAATTCGGCTGTTGTGCCGTGCTTATATTGCAAGCGGATTTTATAATAGATGGATCAACATCTGCGATATTATGATTACGTATAATATTATTTAATGATACATTGTCATTAATTTTAAAAATTATAAAATACCCAATATTACGCACTATAACTTTTGGCACTGATGTGTAATCCTGCGCCATGAGCCAGCAGGTAAAACCAAATTTACGTCCACTAATTAAAAAATCGTGAATTGGTTTTTGTTTTGATTTTGGTATATTTATAAAATCATCAAACACTATTAATTTTGGTTTATCTTTATTTTTATCATCAAATTCATCTAATGTTGGCATATCTTCAATATTATCAATTAATTCAACGTTTTTACTTTCTAATAATTTATATAATGGTTCATCAGTTGTAGAAAAAGAACAAACTATAATTTTATAAAATTCTCCACTGCTTCTACTTATATAATTTAATAATGCGTTTGTTTTACCACTACCGGTACCACCAAGACATAAAATCATAGAGTTATTATATATGTGGTGTTTCTTCCATGTTTTAGGCAAATTAGAATTTTTTATTAATCCTAATTTGTCATAAAAATTAATAATTTTATCAGTCATATATATATTATTTAGAAATTAAATTTTAAACTTTTATAAGTTTGTGATTTATTAGTTCCCGCCCCTTTTGTTTTTTTTTTAGGTGCTTTACGTTTTGATATTGTTAATTTTTGCATTTCTGGTTCTAATTGTCCAACGGCTACACGGTGAGAAATTGTCCCGGTTAGTCTTGGTTGGTTATCTAATCTCATTAATCTAATTGCTCCAGGTGTTACTATTCCTTGACCTTTTGAAATATGCGAAAGACCTTTCATAAGGTTTAATTTTACTTTTGTTCTATAATCCATGATATAATTATATATTAGAAAATATTTTTTTTATAATTTTTTTTTTCTAATTAATAGAGAAATTAATATATTTTCATCTAAAAGAGCTACATCGTTTAAATTTTGATCGCATATAGTAAATATAATATTATTAAATTTTCCTTCAGAAATATTGACCCATTTTTCAATAGAGTTAACAAAATTAAGATTAGAACCAAAAATAGATCCCCCAGCGCTCGAACCAATGGCAAAAGCGTCAATTACATCTGAAGCATTACTAACACCATTATTAACTAAACTACATTTTATAACCAAACTATTAACAATAGTTGTTGAAGGATTTATATTTGATAACACATTATAATTTGTTGTTTGTTGAGGTGGTGCGCCTGGTGGATAATTTCCAGCAGTAAATCCTGCATATTTTCCGAAAGTATTAGTAGTAAATCCTAAAATTTCAATATATGGGGTCCGTGCTACTGTTGGTAATGTAGCGCCAGGATTTGTCCAACCAGCAGGAAGGGTAATAGGAACGACGCGTAATATAATTTGATTTTTATATGCTGTTTCGTTTGCTAAATAAGAAAAATAATAAACATTATTTCCGGATCCATCTTTTAAATATAAATTATTAGAAATAAACCACGCTTCCATATATTTTTGGAAGGCAGTTTGAGTGTAGAAACCGTCACTAATATCAACAGTATATTCAGTATATGTAGAAGCACCAGTAGGCCAAAAAAATTTAAATTTATTATTCATATATCTACTAGTTATATTATATATGGAGTATGGAATTTGAACAGATGTCAACATTGCTTCAGAATCTGCTGGAATTTCAAAAGCACCTTGCTTAAATTGATAATTATACATATTTTTATTAGAGTTTACAACATGAGAAGAATTAACAATAATATTATACATTTTATATATATATTATAAATTAGAAAAAAAATATAATTTTAAATATTAAATCTTTAATATATTATATATAATATAATGAGCGCCCCACCAACAGAACCATTTTTTCCTGGGTTAATATTTAATATTTCTTTTTTTACTGCTGGAGATGAATCGGTTACTTTAAATTATGTTAATAATAATTTTTTAAAATGTGTAGGGTATGCATATTCGCGAGCAATTGCGACAACCTTTAATGGTGGTATTTTTGCATTAGGTGGAATAAGTACATCAGACATTACAGCAACAGGAACAATAACAGCGGCTTTTTTTACAGGTTCAGGGGCTAATTTAACAAATTTAAATGCGTCGAATATTTTAACTGGAACATTAACAGTTTCAAGAGGTGGAACTGGTTTAAATACTATTCCTCTTGGTTCTTTATTAATTGGGAACGGAGCAAACACTCTATTACAAACAACCAATTTATCATGGGATAATACAAACAGTATATTAAATGCTACAAATTTTAGCGGTTCTCATAGTGGTTCTGGAGCTGGTTTAATTAATTTAAATGTTTCTAATGCTAACGCTGGCACATTACCAATTGGAAGAGGAGGAACAGGCGCGACATCTTTTATTGGTGGTCGTTTATTATATGGTGACGGCGTGAATCCTTTGGCTCAAAGTGCGAATTTAACATGGAATAATACAAATAATACATTAAATACTACTAATGTAAATTCAAGCGCTTATTTTATAAATGGTAGTCCTTTTACTCCTTACACATTACCTACAGCTAATGCGGCAACTTTAGGAGGTATTAAAGTCGGTAATAATCTTTCTATTGATGGTAATGGTGTTTTATCCGCTACGTCATCAGGTTTAACCGGAGCAGATATTTTTTTAGATGGAGGGGTGAATAATAGAGCTTATGGTTGGACTGGTGCTACGTCTTTATTAGGAAGAGTTGGCACTGCTGGTGCTTATTCTCTTAATTCATTGGCAGAGGATGTAATTTTGAGAAGTCAAGGTAGAATACTTTTACAAAGTGGAACAAATGTTCCAGGTGTTACTATTGAAACAACTACAAATAATGTAATTATTAGAAATAGCTTAGGAATTGGGATTACAACGTTTGGAGCAGGTGATATTCTTGATGTCGGAGGTGTTTTTAAAGTTGCTTATAACGGGGTTACGGAAAGTATAACAATAAGATCAACAGGAATAAATGTAAATAATACTCTAAATGTAAGCAGTGGTACCAATAATGGTGGGATTATTAGATTTGGTGGATTTAGTGACGATACTTCTTTAGATTTAGCAACAATACAAAATAGAGAATACGCAACAAATAAAAGTGAATTGCTTTTATTTAAAGGTGATAATATTGAAGGTTTAACAGGTGCCGATAGAATACGATTAAGAGCGGGGGCAATTGCCTTTGATACTTTTTCAACCGATGTTACAACCTCAGCAACCACTGAAAATATAAGAATGTATATAGATAATTCTGGTAATGTTGGTATTGGGACTACTACTCCATTAAGTAATTATTTATTAGATGTTAGAGGAAATATTATTACTACTGGTAATATTGCTTTAGTCAATGCTTCAAGGTCTATTTTTTGGACTGGTACAAATTCAAACTTAGCACGCGCAGGCATTGCAGGTGAATATTCAACAAGTGCTGCTATAAATGACATTGTTTTAAGAAGTGGTAATAATTTAATTTTACAAAGTGGAACTGGTGCTTCGTGTATGTTTATTGATACCGCTAATAATGTTGGTATTGGTACAACATCAATTACGACTGGAGTAAAATTAGATGTTAATGGACTTATTGAGAGTAGAACGGGAATAGGCGCTAATAGTTCTTTTTATTTTAGAAATGCCTTTAATAGTGATATTAATAGAGTTATATCAGCGGGACAATTTAGTACTGGTTCCGCCGTTGATGATATGGTTATAAGAAGTTCGAATAAATTAGTATTACAATCTGGTGTAACTGCTCCTGCAATTGTTATAAATACGTCAAATAATGTAGGTATTGGTAACACTGCACCAATAGCTCCTTTAACTATTGCTAATGCTTCATTAGCAAATAATGACGGTTTTATAGTTTTAGAAAAATGTACTACTTTAGGATCAACACGACAATTTAGAATAGGATTAAATGCTAATTTTGATTTAGCACTTGGAGATTATGGAGCAGGTAATGTAGCTGGTACATGGTTGCAAGCATTAAGGATAACTTATAGTGCTACATCTGATAGATTAATTATTGATAACAGTACTACAAGCATTAATAATGATCTATTTATAACGTCAAGTAGATTAGTCCTTAGAGGAACGGCTCCTACGTTATATTTACGAGATACAGATAATCGTTCAGGTATGATTCATATGAACTCAAATATTATGTATTTTTTAAATGCTAGTGGTAATGATAGTGAAACATGGACACAACAAAATGGGCAGAATTGGTGCCTACAACTGAACATGAATAATAATGACGCAACATTTGGGGGTTCTATTATTGGTGGTAGTTATATTCTTTCATCAACAGGTCAAGTATATGCACGTAGTTCTTATGATACTTTACTATATGCAGATAGTGGTCAAATGTCTTTAAATATGGGTAATATTGGTAATGGCTCAAATCCTGCATATTTAAAATTTGGAGCATATAGCAGCGCTACATATTTGGAAAGTAGTAATAATAGAGCAATAATATTTAATAATTGGTCCGGAACATTGTCAGGAACTCGGTATCAGTGGATATTCAATACAAATGCTACTTCTTATAATGCACTTAATTCTTCTTCTTGGAATGTATTGTCAGACCATAGAATAAAAGAAAATATTATTAGAGCTGATTTAAAAACTTGTTATGATAATATTAAAAATATTAATTTATATAGATATAATTATATTAATGAGTTTGATAGTAGTTCTGAAGATAAAAATAAATTAGGTTATATAGCTCAAGAAGTAAAAAAACATTTTCCTAAAGGAGTTATAAAAAAGAAACATAGATTAATTGATAATAGAGAGATTCCCGATTTATTAACCATAGATGTAGACCAAATTAATTTAACATTATACGGAGCAGTAAAACAATTAATTAAAGTAGTAGAGAAACAAAATAAAAGAATTAAAACATTAGAAACATTATTAAATATAGAAGATAATGACGATGTGGAAAATGACGCTGGGCAACCATTTGAACGAATATATGATGAAAATGAAATAGATATAGATACAATAGAACCGACAGAACCATCTAATGAAGTCTAAAAAAATATCTAATTATAATATATAGAATGATAAATTCAGGAGAAATATCCGACCCTTCAACACTAACAATTGAAGAACGTGTAGAATATATAGAAAACTTTTTATTTAATATAGCTAAAAGAGTTTCAGCAATAGAAAATTTTATACACAGATTAAGCACATTATGCTCAAAAGATAGAAACGAACAATAAAAAACAATAAGAAACAATAAGAAACGATATATATAATATATATATAATATATAATATATTATTTCTTTAAGCTATTTTATATATTTTATAGTATATTTTTTATAAAAAAATCATAAAAAATATTTTTGGAACTAGTTCGATGCTCCGAATTTGTAGTAAATATATATATAAATAATACAAATTCAGAGCATCGAATCAATCACAATTTCTAAAAAAAAAGAAAAATCATAAAAAAAATAATTTAGGCGCCGCAAATTTTAATCCATTAATGATATAACTATATTATTTTCTAATATTTCATTTTTTGTTTTTGGTTTATCTGTTTTTCTTATTGATCTATTATAATAATTATTTTGTACTCTTATAATTATTTTTTGTTTATTTTGTTTATAGTAATTATTAAAATATTCTTTATTTCTATTATTAATATATTCTTTATTTTTTCTATAATATTCAAGATTTTTTTTTATTATTTCTTCTCTATGATTTTTATAATATTCAGATGATTTACTCATTATATTATTATACTATATTATTATTTATTTTTTTTAGTTTTATAATTTTTTTATTAATTTTT
>RFTN01000047.1 GCA_009923445.1 bacterium | reverse complement strand
CGGAACTATTAGCACAAAATGTGCACTATTTTAAACTAGGCGCCGATAGGTTCGAAAGACTTAGACAGCAAGCTAAACCGCATATCGCTAATCTTCCATCGTCCGGCAACCTTTTTAAAAGTATACGTATAAACACCTCGCATTTTTAGTACGTAGCGTGTATTACCCTTTGCAGTGTAGTACTTTGCCTCGACTTCACTTTCGGCTGCAACTTCTTTGCGCCCTGTGCGTTCGATTTTCATACCACCAACAACTTTATGTTTTGCACTGTAGTATAAATCGCGTACGATTCGTCGCCAGTTATAAATAGCCGAACTACTTGTTCGTTCGCTAGGTGACATGGCGCGTAAAATAAACATCATTACAGTCGGCAAGTCTCATGATGCGTTTTTGGTAGATGCAATCGCACTCTACCAAAAACGACTTCATGCTCACTTTAAGGTAGACTGGTGTCTACTACCTCCAAAACAAGAGGCGACAATAGCTGATAGCATCGCCTCAGAGTCTAATACTATATTGCGAACCTTAGAAAAAGCTGAGTATGTAATTGTATGTGACGAACGTGGCGAAGCAGTAAGCTCAGAGCAATTTAGCAAGATAGTATTTGATGCACTAGCGTCGTGTAACAACATTTATTTTGTAATTGGTGGGGCTCACGGCGTAGATGAACGCGTGCGTGCCAGGGCCAATAAAATAATTTCGTTTGGCAGTATGGTTCTGCCACACCAACTAATGCGCCTTGTTTTAATTGAGCAACTATACCGTGCCGCTACTATAGCTAGCGGCGGCAGCTACCACCACGCTTAAAGTTGCGTAATGGTCGGCACTAGCTGACTTGTAGTATCGATAATTTTAGTCGGTGCTACCTTATCAAATCCACCCACACCGGCAACTCCCCAAGTAACCGCAATAACATCAATCAATGCCTTGTTGCATGCCGCAACGTCCCTCACTTCATCTCCGACATACACAACCCCCCGACTATCGAGTGCGAACTTTTTCATAATCCGTTTAAGTGCCTTGTCTTTACCAAAAAGTGTTTTTTCTGAAACAATAAAATCAAAAAGCGGGTATTGGTGCGTTTCTAAAAACTCACGCACAAGATATTCTTGATTACTGGTTAGCACCCCAAGTCGATAGCCTTTTGCTTTTAGCTCCTGCAGTGCGGCTATAATGCCTTCGTATGGCTTAACCTCAGACATATGAGAGCGCATTTCTTTGCCTATAGTAAGCACGATTGAAGGCAGCTTTGTAAGGCCAACTTTTTTATGTTTTAAGACTTGTTTATAGCCGTGATCGCGAGCCATCTTGCGTAAATCATCAAGTTCACTCTGGTCGATTGGATCGGTGCCAAATTGTTGTACGTGCTGGTTGTACAGACGAATTGCTAGTCCAATGCTGTTTGCGAGCGTACCGTCAAAATCAAAGATCACTATTTGCTTCATTTTATTTAGTATATCTTGTAAACGCTTCGGTGCCGATAATTAAAGGCAGCTGGTGCTTAAATGTACAAAGCAACTTTTCTGTCTGCGACGGCATTTTAGCTAGAGCTTTTTTCTTGAGTGACATATACTCGTTGTCTAAACAAAAACAAACATCGCAGTCTTGCTGGTTTTTTGTTGGTGGTTTGTTAATGTTAAAAAACAGATTCAAGTGTTTGTCGGCCTCGATAGAGGCTTCGTATTGCTCGGTAGTTTGTAGTGCAAAATATAGCACCGACTTATGGGCGGCCTTATTTACTGCTGCCACCGTCCAGGCAGACACCGCTTGATGATCGCTGTGCCCTGTCATGCCGTCAGGACCAAAAGTAAATATACTATCTGGTTTATGCGTATCAATTAATTCAATAAGTCTGTCAACTACTTCATGCACGTCTACATCTGCACAGCTACCGTCGTTATAGTCTAAAAAAATATGTTCTTTAACTCCAAGTACAGAAAGCGCCTCTTTTAACTCTTTTGTACGAATATCACCCAATCGAGCAGTGGGCCAACGCACCTCGTCTTGCACGCCCGCTTCACCACGAGTAGCAGTAATACACACAACCTGCTGATTATTCTTCACCGCTGCAGCCATAATTCCGGCCATGCTAAATGTTTCATCGTCTGGGTGAGCCCATATCCCCATAATGCTACCGAGCTGCGTGATTGAACTGGCCGTTTTCATACTAAGATGGTACTACAGTTCTTGCCTAACAAAAACTCGTCTACTGCGTGGTCGCATCGTTTTTTCGTCTTTTCATTGTACCGACAAACATGTGAACCAACAGAGTACACCCGAGTACCAGCCCTGCTATAAACACTAGCGTAGCGGCAATCCTAAGACCCTGAGCTATCGCCAAGTCTGAGTTTAGATGATTTGTCCTGCTTAGTAACTGATACCAGTCATGAGCTTGGTCATAGGTAGCATCGGAATTGGTAGGATCTACACCCAAGACCCCTACGCCAATAGACAGCGGCAACAAGCGAGCTCGTGCATCAGCAACATAAGTAGCAACATCAAACATGTTTATTGCCAGCCAACATAGGCAAGATGATGCTGCAAAGTACCACTTTTTTTGCATAAAACCAGCCAGCCACAACAATGGAAACAAGCATTGAAATAACGAACCACCAGCAATATGCATAAATTCTCCGAACGGCGAGAAAAGCACATGACCAAGTTCGTGAATACCAAAATCTAAAAATGATAACGGATTACTTGACCTAGACATTGCATATGAGTCATTTTGAATATTTTGTATAAGTAGCGTAATAAACCAAGCTAGCACAAGTATTCGCCATGCCCAAAATCTTTTACCCCGAGCCCAGACAACAGCCTTTAGAAACAGGTTTAGCGGTCGTCTATAAATTGGACAGTTGGTACAAAAAATATAATCTTCATCAAATGAAATTGATTTTTGCTTGCATGCAGGGCATTTTTCAGGAAACATTGTTCTAGTTTTACCATAAGTAGAGTAGCAATAACAGTTCTAACAGTTGTATACGTATTCTTGGCGGAGAGGGAGGGATTTGAACCCTCGATGAGGTTGCCCCCATACCGCCTTTCCAAGGCGGCGCACTAGGCCACTATGCGACCTCTCCATAAAAGTTTTTATCAACTCGCACTATAACAAAACCAGCTCAAGCGCGAAATACTTGTTACGAATTTAGGGCTTACGTATCTGTAGCCTATTTCACATCACATTGTAACTAGTAATGCTTGCGACCGCTGTTTTTATAGAGGTACTATAAGTAGTAACATGGCAATAATAGAAATCAGCAATGCTTCACGAATTTTTGGTTTTGGCGATGCAGCCACGATTGCTCTTGATGATGTCGCCATAAACATTGAAAAAGGTGAGTTTTTGGCAATAATGGGTCCGAGTGGCTCGGGCAAAACAACACTTATGAACACAATTGGTTTATTAGATAGACCAACACATGGCACGTACAAACTTGAGGGTCGCGATGTAGCAAAAATGCGTGTTAACAGGCGTGCAAAAATGCGCCGCGACAACATAGGGTTTGTTTTTCAATCATTCAATTTGTTGCCGCGTGTCAGTATAATCGAAAATGTTTCCCTGCCACTTTTATACAAAGGAATGGGCCAAACTAAACGACTTAAGCGAGCCGCAGCGGTGTTAGAACAAGTGGGCTTAAGCGAGCGTGAATATTTTTACCCACATCAGCTCAGTGGTGGCGAGTTGCAACGTGCTGCTATTGCCCGCGCCCTCGTAAACAACCCCAGCATTATTATTGCCGACGAACCAACGGGCAACCTCGATAGCGAGTCAACACGAGTTGTGATGGAGCTTTTGGGCGAGGTTCACAAAATGGGCAACACAATTTTAATGGTGACGCACAACCCAATACTCACTCGCTACGCATCACGAATTATATACATGCGTGACGGCAGTATTGTGTACGACGAGGCGAGCGCAGTGGGCGAACTACCTGGACGCGTCGAACGCGCCCTGCAAGCAGTGCGTTCAAGCCGAGAGGAAGAACGCCTAGCCGGTGTCTCAGACTACATTCGGGCAATTCCACAAAATAAAACGCCAGCCCGTAAAAGTCAGCGTATCAAAAAGCAAACAACCCGCACGCGAAAGAAGCGCTCATGAGTATGACCAAAGAGCATATAAAAATGGCCTTTGCGACCATGTCACAATCGCGTACGCGCAGCTTTATGACAATGCTAGGCATTATTATAAGTGTTGCCGCGGTCATAACCATAGTTGGGCTTGGGCATGGTTTACGCAACCAAGTAAGCGGACAAATCGGTAAACTTGGCAGCAATCTCATTTTAGTGCAGCCCGGGCAAACTGCAACTTCGTCGGTAGACCTTACAAGTTTGCAGAGTCTGGCATCGCAGCGCGGCACACTTACTGAGCAAGACTACACGAGCATTACCAAACTACCAGGTATTAAACAAATCAGCCCCGTTGCCACTATTAGTGGCCTGCCCCGTTTTGAAAACAAAACAATGGAACGCGCCAGTATTGTCGGCTCTAACGATAAACTGCCCGATATTATTGGTAAAGAAATCGAGTACGGCTCTTTTTTTGGTCCAAATGATACTAACAAAAATCACGCCGTTATAGGGCGCGGCGTAGCAAGTGAGTTATTCGGCGAAAACGTACCAATAGGAAAGTCATTTAGCATAAGAAATAGTGAATTTATTGTGACTGGAGTTTTTACACAGTCGCCGGTAACGCCACTCTCGCCATCTATAAACTTTAACAATGCCATTGTAATACCCTACAACAAAGCAAAAGAAATCGGTGGTGCAAGCTTGCAGTTTATACAGATTTTAGTAGTTGCTGAATCTGCCGAAACAAGCCAGGCGTTAGCCAATAATATACAGAATACTATTAAAGCAAACCATGGTGGCCAGCAAGACTTTAGCGTATTACAGCAAGAAGAAGCATTAGCAATATCTGATGGAGTATTTAGTCAGCTAACTATGTTTATAACTGGTGCGGCAATTATTGCGCTTATAGTGGGGGGCATTGGCGTCATGAATATTATGTTTGCAAGTGTCAGTGAGCGCACGCGTGAAATTGGTATACGCAAAGCGGTTGGCGCAACAAATAAACAAATTATTAATCAGTTTATGACAGAAGCAATCATAATAACCTTTAGCGGTGGTATTTTAGGCATATTGCTTGCCAGTGTTACTATTTTGACTATACGCGTAACAACCAGCCTACAACCTGCGTTTGTACTGCCAATAATGGCATTGGCATTGGCAGTTACGACTGCTATTGGTCTGGCGTCTGGTATACTCCCCGCGCTAAAAGCGGCAAAAAAAGACCCGATAGAGTCACTGCGTTAAGAAGAATAAATCCGCCGACTCGTACTGCTCTTTCCGGGCTTAAAAGAATTTAGTTGTTTAGTTCGGCTTTTAGTTTTTCGACTAAATCAACTGGGGTTGGATCAACTCCATTTAATATGCCTACGTATAAACTTACAAAATCTCCAAAAACAACTGTCCATACCAATTGCTCTAATAGTGTATTGCCTTCGGCAATAACGGCGTGTGCCGCAGGTCTTTTGCCAGATAATAATCGGTCAACAATTTCAAAACGTTTTACGATTCGGTCGTTATCAAAGCTGCTATGCAAATCAACAATACTATATGGTTTTTCTACGGGGTGACTCGCCCAGCCTATAAACTCATTATGGCAAAATTCTGGGTAGCTGTTTGCCCAAGCAACATTCTTTGCGTTCTCGTTAAAGCTAATCTTCCATTTATACGCTGCTGGCCAAAGTACAGAACCTGAATATACTACCGGCGATGTTCCCGCCAGTTCTAATGCTAGTTGTTTAGCGGCATTTTGTGCCGTTGGTACGTCAACCAGCCATCCTTTTATACTTTCCTCGAGATGCTGAGCGGCTAGCTCTAATTCTTTGTCCATCTCATTTGCTTGTACAAATCCGACACTTTCTAAAATATCAATAAGTGCCTTAAAACAATACAGGGCTGCAAAACGTGGCTGACTTGCTGTTGGCAACTTTATAAAAGGCACATTGTGTTGGTGTGCTAGTTCTTCTAGCTTACCCCCACTTGCAATAACGACAAGCTCAGCTTTTTTATCTAAGGCTTCACGGAACGCAGATATTGTTTCCTCGGTATTACCAGAATAACTAGCCGCAATAACAAGAGTTTTCTCGCCCACATAAGCTGGCAAATGATAGTCGGTGATTATTTCAAAGGGTACTTTATACTTTGGCCAACTTGTGGACAACCGGGCTGCCAGTGCAGATCCGCCCATAGCTGCGTAAACAACATTATGCACTTCACTACCTAAAGCTAATGGCTCAAATTTATGCCTCAGTTGCTTAGCTACGTCTGCCGCGATCTGAAGTGCTCCGCTCGAGTCAATCTGATGAATATATTTTAGGTCATCTAGCATAAATATTGTATTCCTCTAGTGTTTAATTTGGTATATACTGTACGTAACAACTTATAGTATATACGATTTAGGGGGTGGAAATG
>RFTN01000046.1 GCA_009923445.1 bacterium | reverse complement strand
GCAACGGCTTTCGACAACTCTCTAATTTGATGTAGTCGACTACCTTTAATATAAAAGGATATTAAAGCTCGATTTATTTCAATTGTGTTTGGTTTCATCTTTTCTCCTACAAATGCCCTTTATATAAGGGCTGATTATTTATTTGTTCTTCCACCAGTCGCGAGCCAATTCTTCGACTACGACTTGCCCACCGTCATGCTCAAAATAATTGATTCCAGCACGAAACCACTCCTCCTCAGAGACATCACGACTCGGGACTAGATCGATCTGGCCCTCGACTTCCGTGTACTCGACTGGTATTTCTAGATACTTGTCTAAAAAATGCCCCAACCGATCATAGGCGATCATATCCTCAGCGAATTTAATAAACTCTGCTTTCGTCATATAGTGATCTGCAAACTCGCTGTTACGGTTACGCTTAATTGATATTTTATAATTGGTCATCTTTTTTGCTCCTTAAATGGCCTAACGGCTAATTATTTATTGTGTAGAACTTTTTTAATCTCAGTTAGTACACCCTCTCTTACAGCTTGAGCGAATAGGGCATCTAATTTGTATTGATACGGCCATTTTTTACGCAATCCATACTTAGAATTGAAAACTTTTTGTTGGTTTATTAATTTTATATAAGCTTGGACTGTTTTATTGGTCATCTTGTCTCCTATAAAGGCCCGAAAGCCGGTTACTCGTTCTCTGACTTTTCGATACGTGCTATTTCACGCATTTCCGAATATTTTATACTTCCATAGCGGCTATGACTAAACTTACAAGTCACGCCGACAATCATGTTTTTAATGAGCCATCTATAGGCTTTTAGGCATGCTGTTTTACCGGTGAAAGTTATATCCTTTTCATCACCCGCATAATAAATTGTAATTGCTTGTTTCATCTTTTTTCTCCTATAAAGGCCCGCAGGCCGGTTAAACGTTAAACCTATTCCCCTCACATCGAATTACTTCGCTTAAAACAGCCATAATCAAAAATGGTGGTGCAAACAATACCCCAATGCCACCTTGGACTAGAACGCACACAGCAATAAAGGTGCAAGCTACACTGGTTAAAATGCTCATGGTGTTTAATAGTAGTAGTATTAATTTGGCCATCTTGTTTTCTCCTTATATACGCCGAACCTGATCGGCTTATTCATCATGATATGCATCATACACAGTGATACCGAAACTGTCAAGATATTTTTATAGGGAGATTAAAAATAATTTTAATAGATGCTATTGACAGTAGATGGGGTCGTCTACTGTACCCTCTTAGATATGGTACATAGCGCAAGACGGAATAATACACCTACTACCATCTGCTTGAGGCGAAACGTGGATGGGTATCTACATTCTCAGCCACGACCGGTGCTGAGCCTATACCGTGCTTGCCGGATGAGGCTGAAGATGAGCCAAGTCCAGTTCGGGAAACTGCTAGGAATCAGCGATAGGGCTGTGATGTACCGTGAACGCGTCAAGCGGATGTACCACGCGCATGAGCTCTTGGCGCTGAAGGAAGCTTGCAAGCTGACCGACAAGGCTTTCGTTGAACTACTACGCATCTCAGCATAAGTGCCCGATATCATTAGACAATACAGCATGCCACCCACCATCAGCGTCCCTACCTGTACCTGCTAGGTGCACGAGTTTATTAATTCTCAGGCAGAATAAGGCTAGCAATATCAGCTAGTTAGCCCCACCCCTCCCCTGTGCCTGTGGCCTAAATTGACCGATAAGATCGGGCTTGAAAATGGGCAAGTACCGGTACCTGTACCTCTCTCTATTCCCCCACGCCTCCCCCCAGAAAAACGACCCCCCACTCATTTTAAAACAGCATCACGATTTTTCACTAGTTGCCAAAAATTTTAAACCCTTGATTTTATTGAAGGTAGCAAAATTAGGACTAGTAAAGGACACGAAAGTGAATGATATATATATATATAAATATATATAAACTTAGATAGATAGATATAAATATGTTTATATATATTTATATATATATATATCATTCAGATCCGTGTTGATTTCAGTTTTACCCCGTTTTATAAAAACAAGATTATGACTGATAAAACAAAAGAGATAGAAGAGGCTGAAGTATTAGGGCCTGAGATAGATATGGTGGGGGTTAAGGGGGATGCCTTAGCAGAAATGCCTCAAAATGCCCCTAGGAAGCCCAATAGCGTGACTTATACGCGGGATGAGGGGGTAGCCCACCAGGTAAAAACATTAGCCTCATTTGGGCTTTCTAAGGGCTCTATAGCCATAGCCTGTCAGATTAGCATGTACGTGTTGGATAAATACTACATGGAGGAGTTTTTGTTCGGGGTAGCTAACATGCAGAAGCGGATAGCTGCTTTAGCTTTTGAGGCGGCTGAGGGTGGCAGTGTACCGATGATTATGTACTTGGCTAAAACTAAGTTAGGGTGGGTTGAGAGCAGTACGGTAGAGCATGTTGGGGAGGTTCGGGCAGTGGTCAGTAACAAGCCGTTGACCAAGGAGGAGTTTGTTGCTAGGTATCTGGAGGTATCAGCGGACAAGAAGGAAGAAGATGATGTATAGAAAGTGTCAATATATAGTAATGCTGAAATAGGGTGTTTTATAACAGTGTTTGATGAAAAAAGGAGAAAAAGATGAGTGGGTGGATTAGTGTAAAAGAGAGGTTACCAGAAATAAACGAAACCTTTATAAGCTTTGTTGAAAATAAGGTAGTTTGTACTTGTACTAGATATCAAAACAGAGCCAAAGATAACGCTCCTATTTTCTACGCCAATACTAAAGCAGGTCTATTAATTTGTAGCTTGGAAAGTATTTCTCATTGGATGCCGTTACCTGAACCACCGGAGGACAAATGACCTACACTTTAGTAGGCGAATTACCCCGACATATCTATTGCTACGTCGATAGCTGTTACACGCATGTAGAGCCAGAAGGGTTTATACCAGCTGTATGGTTTGGATTGGTATCTTATCCAGGGCGGGTATGGGGTTGTACAGTTATGCTTGAGAGCGGAGCTATATACCGGAATGTACCAGCTCATGGAATAGGGTTTAGCAGGCATCCAGCGGGCGTTTGGCAGCCTAAAGATGTACAGACGTGGGATTGCTATGGGGAAAGGTTTACTACGCTGGAATATCGGTATTTGGCCGGATTAGAGGTAAAGGTTAGGTGTGATAATGTGGTGTATGGCGGGGAGTATTTGTTTACTGCTGCGCCTGTGGGTGATGGATTCAGCGCATATCCTGAGCAAGCTAAGGAGTTTTGTTTTATTAGGTTAATTAATGACAGATTAGCTATTCAGCCGACTAATCATGTAGTTTTTAGAGAGCGTAGTTTTACTGGCGATGAGTTTCAGATGCCGAAAGGGTTAAAACGGCAGGTAGATATTTGGTCTGCGGAGTAAAATGGGTAAAGAAGATTTAAAATGCGAGTTTATAAGAAGCATTAAGAATGATGCTTATAGGTATGCGGAGCAGTACAAAGGGTTAATCAGCCCTATAGGGGGCGATTTAGGAATAAAGCGAATAGCTGAAGCGTTTATGATGGGGGCTTTGCATGAGAATAAGCGGGCTAGGGTAGTTAAATTAAAGAAGGAGAAAAAAAACGATGAAAACACCTGAAGAACAAAAAAAATGGTCGATGTGAACGGTTGGATTAGCGTGAACAATAGGCTGCCGAAGGAGGAAAAATGATTCATTGGGACGGATTTCTTTTAATGTGTATATGTATTTGGTTTTTTTACATAGGGAAATGGAGCAGATGAAAACACCTGAAGAGTTAGCAAAAGAATGGGCTATTGATTGGCATAAAGATTGTGATTATCCGGAGGCGATATTAAAACAAACTCATGCAGCAACAATGACTACGTTTCTTGCTGGCTACAAAGCTGGTCGTGAAATGTCTAATAAAGAAATATTTGACCTTTATTTAGAGCTTCGTAAAAAGCATGGACAAGAAGAGCCAAAAGCTAAGCCAGCAATGGAAAAGTTCAAGTTTACGTATATTGAAAAGAAAGGGTTCTTTTAATGAAAACACCTGAAGAGTTAGCATTTGAATATGGCGAGCAGTTTGACGGCAAAGAAATTAGTAAAAATGATGTAAATATTGCTTGGTATGCTGGGTATGAAGCAGCTAGAGAGCACGCACATGCAGCATTAGAGGAGGCAGAAGCTAGGCATCAGGAATATGTAGACAAAGCAGAGGCTAATTTTAGAGCTTTAGAGGCAAAGATTGCTGAATTACAAGCTAAATAATGGGTTTTATAGACGACTACAAGGTTGAAGAGAAGGTAGTTTGGGCTCCACAACAGGGTCCGCAGGAAATGCTTGTAAACTGCCCTATAACCTTAGTCGGATACGGCGGAGCAAGAGGAGGAGGAAAGACAGATGGCGTATTAGGCAAATTTGCCATTGTTCAAGAGCAAATGGGCGAGGATTTTAACGCTATTTTCTTCCGCAAAGAGCTACCACAGGCCGACGACCTTATAGAACGTGCAAAACAGATATATTTGCCTTTAAGAGCGCATTGGCAGGACCAAAAAAAGCAGTTTAGATTCCCAGGCGGTGGAAGATTAAGGTTTAGGCCGTTAGCTAACGATGATGACGCTGAAAAATTTCAAGGGCAAAATCTTTCGCATGCGGCCATAGAGGAGGCGGGCAACTATGCAAATCCTAACCCTATTTGGAAACTTTTTGGTGCTTTAAGAGGTAAAGGCGGAGGCCAGGTTATACTTACCTTTAACCCTGGAGGTGTAGGGCATCATTGGCTAAAAATCATGTTTATTAAACCTTGGCCTAAAGGTTTTAAGATTCTGCAAAAAGAGCTGCCAACTGGTAGGAAATTTGATTACATCTATATACCTAGCCGTGTACATGATAACCAGATACTGCTGGCTAAAGATCCGGGGTATATTGACCGCTTGCACATGGTTGGTTCGCCGGAGTTGGTCAGAGCGTGGTTAGAGGGTGACTTTGAGATACACGAGGGTAGCTACTTCCCAGAATTCAGCTCAAAACACATTGTAGCGCCGTTTAACGTACCTAAACATTGGCCGAGGTACCTTGGGTATGACTGGGGATTTCATAGCCCATTTGCGGCCGTTTGGGGCGCTGTAAGTAGTGGTAAAGATGACCACGGTAACGAAGTTCCTTATCCAAAGGGCGCAATCATTATTTACCGCGAGTTATGGGGCAAAGGAATTAATAACGTTGACCAGGCAGAAAAAATTGCTAGTTTAAGCTTAAACGAATTTCCTGTATGCGTAGCAGACCCTAGTATTTTCAATAATCAGGGCGGACCAAGTATTAATGACCAGCTAAATGCGGTTTTTGCCAAATACAAGCATCCTGGGTTTAAACAGGCTGATAACGACCGTATTTCCGGCTGGGCTCAAATTAGGCAACGATTGGTGGGAAATCCGCCGTTGCTCTATATTTTTGCTAGTTGCCCGTATTTGCTAGAAACCTTACCCTCTCTGTCTATAGATAAAAAAAAACCAGAGGATGCGGACACAACGGGGCCTGACCATGCCTGCGATGCTTTACGCTACCTCTGTAAAGAGCGGTTAATTGATGCAGCCTGGGAGAAACCAGCGGATACATTTAATCGAGGACGTGTTAAGCTTCAAGCGTATGTAGACATGATTAGAGCAGCATCGAAAAGGACCTCAATATGAAAATCAAGCCGCTGAGTGCCAAATATTCTGACAGTTGGTGGAAGCAAGAAATTACTAGAGCAACCGAATTAGACAAGCGCAAACAGTTCATAGAAACAGCTGAAGAGTCCATAAGAATATACAACGCTAAGAAAAACGTTGGAATTTTAAACGATGTAGAAAGAAGGTTAAATGTCTGGTGGTATTGCACTAACACTTTGTTACCTGCTTTTTACAGCAGTACGCCAAAAGCTGAAGTAAATCTCAGAAAACGCACTGGCGGGTTAAAATATCAATTAGGCGCGGTTATTTTAGAGCGCAATATTCAGTATAGTTTAGACCAGTATTTTAATTTTGACGAAGTAGGGTATTTAGCAGCTTTACAGTTCTTGCTAACTGGCCAGGGGGTTCTTTGGGCACGGTATGATGCCAAGTTTGAAAAGCAGGTACAGTCATTTTCTATTATCAGGGACCCTTCCGGAAACCTTATCGATGGCCTAGGGCAGCCTTATACGGGCTCTATTGAAAGCGCTACCGAGGAAGGCGGAATAATCACTATAGAGCAAGAAATAGAGGTTAAGACCGACGAAAAGGCAATTTTAGACCTAGTTCACTACACAGATTACTTTACTAACGACGCTAGAAGCCCGTCAGAGATAGAATGGCAAGCCCGTCGAGCTTACATGGATAGGCAGGACGTAGAGGTTAAATTTGGTGCTGATGTTGCCAAGAAACTAAATTACACAAGCTTTCCTGAATCTATAAAAAGGGATTTAAGACGTAACGAGCCAACAAGTGAAGGCAAGGCAGAGATATTTGAAATATGGTGCGAGAAAACCAATAAGGTTTATTGGTTGTCTAAAGATGCAGATACACCATTGTTAGAGGTGTCTGAGCCGCCTATTAAGTTTGACAAGTTTTATCCATGTTCAGTGATTAGACAGAGCGTTGACCCAGAGAGCGTAATCCCTGTGAGTGATTATGCACATTGTAAAGACCAGATATTAGAGATTGAGCGTCTTACTACCCGTATTCATGCTGTAACACAAGCTATCAG
>RFTN01000045.1 GCA_009923445.1 bacterium | reverse complement strand
AGCAAACCACCTGCTGTGGTTTGAACAAGTTGGCTATTGCCATTAAAGCTATTGCCTTGCAGGGTAACACTAGCACTTAAGCGAGCGTCTGCTACGGTTCCTGATGTGATGCTGGTAGCGTTTAGGCTAGTGAGGTTAGTGCCAGACAAAACTGGCAGCAAACCACCTGCTGTGGTTTGAACAAGTTGGCTATTGCCATTAAAGCTATTGCCTTGCAGGGTAACACTAGCACTTAAGCGAGCGTCTGCTACGGTGCCTGATGTGATGCTGGTAGCGTTTAGGCTGGTGAGGTTAGCACCTGATCCGCTGAATGTATTGGCTATTGCTGTACCGCTAATGTTGAGGTTGCCGGTTTGTGGTGAGCCTGGGGTAGTCGACTGAATATCGACATAACTTCCACCGCCAGGTGTTGGCGTACAACCGCCACTAGTACAAATAACCGTGCCATTAATGCGGAATGTACCAGTTGTATTAATATCGCCTGCCACGTCAAGTGGGTAGCCGGCAGTTGCCTGCCCAATTGCTACTCGGCCGTTAGTCGTGTCGGCTACAACCAGTGCCGTACCTGAAGAATTTTTAATCTGGAAGGCGCTGGTGGAGTTAATGGCGCTGCGGAAGGTTGGGTAGCCTAAAAAGGTCTGTGTTGCACTAAGAAGTGCGACATTACTAGATAGTCTGTTGTCGGTTAGCGTACCAAGGCTGATCTGTGCAGCATCAAGATCGGTGAGGTTAATTGCTGAGAGTATTGGCAATGTACCGGTGGATGTGGTTTTAACAAGCTGGCTGTTGCCATTAAAGCTATTGCCTTGTTGAGTAACATTTGTGTTCAGTCGACTGTTATTAAGCGTGCCGGTCGTAATAGTATTAGCATCAATATCTGTAAGCCCAGCTGCATTACCTATAAACGAATTAGCAATGGCCACACCGCTGATGTTTATGTTGCCTGTTTGTGCTATACCTGGGGTTGTAGGCTGCAGAAATAACCCCGATGTACCAGCCGTTGACGTAATAGCGTACCGACCGTTTCCCTGATTGGTTATGGTAAGATCTGGTGTTGTTGACTCAATTGCAACAACACCTGTATTTGTTATTGTTGTACCACTTACAGCAATACCCGTTCCAGCACTAAGAGTAATGTTACCGGTTGCGCTTTGTACGCTTGTAACAACGTTTTGTAGTCTTGTAGCCAAAGCTTGTAGGTTAGCGTTAGCGGTTTCTGCATACGTTACGTCAATATAGTTACTGCCGTCGTAAAAATACAATTTTTTAGTATCTTGCTGGAACCATAGCTCACCGGCTCGGGGATTAGCAGGTCGGCTAATAGCAGAAACAACGGCGCTACCATTTAGGCCAAAATCGCCATTGACCGTAAACAACGATCCCACACTTTCATACACGCGGAGTGTGGGGCTGAGCTTTTCGGATGCCGAAATCTCTGCAAGCGGAACAGCCGTCTGGTTGTAGTTTGACGCATCTGCAACACTTTGCAATTGGGCATTTTTAGATTGTTGCGTACGCATGGCTGTAGAGGCAATGACTATAACGGCACATAAGAGCCCAGCGCCAATGGCAATAGGTATAAGGCGCTTAGATCTAAATCTAAAAAACCACTTAGGAGATACAGGCGTAGATGGTTGGCTTGGTTGCGAAACGGGTGCGTTGACCGTAGGTGTCATTGGCAAGCTAGCCGACGACTGCTGCGAGGTGCTAGAAGACAACGCAGCCTTAGTATGGGCGCTATTAAGCGCATCCTCTAAACTCGGCATTGCTGAAGATCCTGTATCTGGACCAACTGCAACCTTATCAGTTGTTTTCTCGTCTTGCATATATAACTAACTCGCACGACCCTTTATAACTACAGTATAGTCTCAAAAGACGCTTATGTCTATAAAAAACACCGTATTTTTGGTAATTATTTGGTGTAAAAAATAATTATATATTTACGAATGCTATAACTTGATGGTTAGCGACTTTTATAATGCCGGTTTTCATGGGTATGGGCAAATCCCCGCCCGATGTTTTTACCACCATTACCCCTGAGGATAAGAGTGAAAAGAAATTTGTATGTTCGGCCAAAACATCAAACGGACCGTGTTGGTTGGTAGCCGAAACTGAAATCGCTTCCCCGTCAAAATATTTTTTGTCAGGAGACAAAATTTTTAGCTGAAACGACTCTACCTTACTGTCATTTTTACCGTTGCCGAACATACCGTTAACCCACTATCTTTTCTATACCGTTTAAAGTGTCTTCGCGACTAAAATACTCACCTTTTTTGCCGCTAATATCTTGTGCTACAAACATGTTTTGTGAGAAAAACGTCGTAAGTCGCTCGGCTGTTGTGTAATCACGCAAATCTTTTTCAGATAATTCGTTTTCTCCGACTATTTGGACCACGCTGCGCAGTCTCTCATATTTACTCATAATTTCTTGAACTTTAGTAACCAAGCTAAAATGACGTTGCCCAACAATATTAGGCACTAGCAGGTTAGATGTTGTACGAATTATATCAATTGCAGGATGTATGCCCCTCTCTGCAACCGCACGAGACAGCACAAGCACCGCATCGAGCTGTTGGTATATTTCTTGTACTGCTGGGTCGCTTAAGTCATCGGCCGGAACATAAATAGTCTGCACCGAAGTTATAGAACCATTTTGGTTTGATGTTAGTCGGTCTTGGAACCTCAGCATGTCAGAAAACAAGCTCGCTTGGTACCCCCCTTCTGATGAAGCCCGACCGATAGTCGTTGATAGTTCATTGCCCGCCTGCACCAAACGGTAGATGTTATCTACAAAACACAAAATATCTTTTTTGCTAGTATCTCTTAGATCCTCGATCATTGCTGCCGCCGAATTGCCTACAAGCATTCTCATGGCGGCCGGTTCATTCATTTGAGCAAAAAACATGATGAGGTTTTTAAGTAGGTTCCGCTGCTGCAGAGATTGATACATTTCATACCCCTCACGTATACGCTCACCAATACCAATAAAACACGAGAGCTTGCCTGACTGAGCAATGTTATTCATTAGTTCCATTGTAAGCACAGTTTTGCCTACGCCGGCGCCACCAATAATGCCTACTTTTGAACCTTTTACGAAAGGTGTAAAGAAATCAATTGCCTTAATTCCGGTCTCTAGTATTTCTGGCTGTCGTGAATCAACACGTAATTTTTCTGGAGCTGTACGATAGACGCTTTTGCGCGGTACATCTTTGAGCACTGGCCCACCATCAACCGTTTGGCCTAGAGCATTAAACATTCTACCAAGGGTTTGTTTACCAGTCGGTACTGTTATGGGCTCATAAGTTGAGTACACTTTGTCACCGCGACGTAACAATGCCGAATCAGTCAAATTAATACAAATAAGCTCACTAGACGAATCATAAAATTCACTTTCAAGCATAATATCATCTTTGCCGGTAACCTTTAGGATAATTTTTGGCATTACCTGCTCGCTATCAATATCTGTTCTTACCTTGACGATTGTGCCCCTAATAGATACAACTTCACCGATTATTTTGCTCATAATGTTACTCCTGATGCTATAGTTTCGCGCTGTCTTTTATCACGCTCGTCGCGCCGAGCCTTTTGCCATGAACTTGTAAGTGATTTTTGAGTTTTTTTGGCACGTTCTTCTGCGGCAAACATGGCAACGAACCTACTCGCCAAATGCGCCAGCTCTGAATCTAAAATAATCTCTCGCAAGGCAATTTGAAGCATGGTTGATTCCATTGTTTTAACTATTATTTTTAGTGAAGGCTCAAACACAAAATCACGGCTACTAATAATGTCTGCTTGTGCGGTTGTGTCGCCTGCGAGTGTTGCAACCGAGCTTATAAGCTCTATTGACTTGACTATCTGTTTACTTATAGACTCGTACGACTGATAATAAATGGTAATTTTAGCATAAGGCTCTATTACTGAACATATTTCTAGTACCTGCTCCTGGTCGGAATTACTTGGAGACTCAAAAGATTGCAGTGCTTCAATGCCACGTTGTCGTAATAACGACACTCCGTGTTTTCCAATACAAATGATATCGGCACTTTGCGTCTCGCGGACTGTCAAAAAATAGTCGACAATTTTTTGGTCAATCGAACCACTCAAACTTCCGTCAGATGTCATTACCACATACAACGTCTTGCCGTTACTAAATCGTGATTCATCTTTAGAGATAAATCTCTGATGCTTTTCGCTGTCAATACGCAGATGTGTATATGTTTTCCAAAGCTCTGTAAAACACTCCCTACCAGCCAGCACTGTATCTTTTATTTGACCTATACGTATACTTGATACACTTTCGAGTACTGACGTAAGGTGGTTAATGGCCACAATCTCTTGCAGGTCAGCCTTAATCATATTAGAGCGCTTCATTATCTACCATTCCTTTTTCTGCAAGTAGTTTTCTTAGCAGTACATCATACTGAGCAACAGACACGCTATTAAGCGGCTGCACGGCCTGCACTAAACTTTTGAGTTTTGCAATTAAGAGCTTACGGTCGGTAGGTATGCGCATTGCTACCTCAAGCAATAATTGCTGTTGAATAACACTATAGCCCTCTGAAGCTGGCTGCCTTAAAAGTTCTAGAATTCGTTCACCAATAACAATATCGAGTGATGAAGTAGATGACTGACCTGATTGAAAATGCGAAAACTCAAGTGCCCGCGTATAGTCAGCAAGTTTTTTCAATAAAATCTGTGCAAGCTCTTGACCCTTAGGAGTTCTGGAGCGCCCACCTATTCTGGTTACCGAAAGACCTATATTTACGGCTGGGCGTAAACCTTTTTGAAAATTTTCCCGCGAGAATATAATCTGCCCATCTGTTATGGACATTATGTTTGTGGCAAGGTAGCCTGTTATGTCGTCGTCTGGGGAAACGACAATCGGGAACGCAGTTATGGTTTTGTTATTGTCTTTAAAACTCCCTGCACGTTCTAGCAAGCTAGAGTGTGCAAAAAATATATCACCAGGATACGAATCGCGGCCGGCAGCGGTATGTGCTAGCAGTGAAATTTCGCGGTATATTTTGGCGTGATTACTTAAATCGTCATATATTATGACAACATCGTGCCCGGTGCTCCTAAAATATTCTGCCACTGCACAGCCAACATACGGAGCAACATAAGCCTCGGCTAACGACTCGTATACGCTCGCTACTATCACAATACTGTGCCCAATAGCGCCGCTACTGTTTAGTTCGCGCAATAAGTTTTGGACGTCGTCTTTGCGTTTGTTAATCATTACAAAAATGAACAAATGCTTAGATTGAGAGGCAGCCTTTAGCAGAAAACTAGTCTTGCCAGTACGTGCATCGCCAATTACGGCAACACGCTGGCCAAGCACTGTCGGGAATAGTGTGTCCACCACAATTGTGCCTGTAACAAGCTGCTCGTCTGATGCCGATCGATCGATTATTGGTACAGCCGTTTTAAAGACTTGCTCGCGGTTACGTAGCACCAATGCCCCTTTGTCATCTAGTGGCACACCCTTAACTGACACCACTCGACCAATTAGCTCTGGCCCTGTTGGCACGCTAAACAGTTCATTTTGTAGGACCGCAACCGTACCAATCGCAATCGACTCACTACTAAGATTAAGTACAGTAGTTTCATCGTCTTTTAGTTCCCATACTATGCCATTGTCGCCATTTTCAAACAAAATTTGTTCGCGTAGACCGGCCGTATACAAGCCTCGAATGCGCACAAAAAAACGATCAGCGGCTATCACCTCACCAATGGGCCTGCCCGCTGCTACCAATTTACTAAAATGTTCGTTAGCCATGCAGTAACTCCTTTTGCAGTACAGATAATTGTGCAGTAACTTGTGTAGTATAACTATAATCAAAAACTCGCTTGGGGGTATAGACAACAACACCACCTGCAATCATATTATCTGTAGCAAAATTACAAAGCACCATTTGACCGGTAAGTGAACGGAACCAGCGAACAATACTCCGCTGACCACCCGCACTCAAAGGGGCAGCAGCAACAATTTTAACTATGGTTGTTTCGGTCAGTGCCTTTTCGAGGTATGTAATGGCGGCTTCTACATCTGCAACAGTTGGCTGCCGTGTGCCACTCAGTATTGTTTGTGCCGCGTCACTAAGTACGGCAGGCTCTGAGGTGTCAGCAACAACACCCACGCGCAGTGCAACCGCACGCGAATAAAGCCGATTTTTATGCTCGGCTAGCTCACGAATACAGTGACTAACGTCTTGTACAGTCAAAAACACATCCGGCAGTTGCTGTCTGTCACTACTCATTAATAAGATCCTTCCGTATTTCGTCTTTGTGAGCCTCTAGCTGATTTAAGGCCTCTACCGCTTGATCTGTTTGTGCCGCAGCCGAACCTAAGGCCGTTACTATATATGTACCTACTACTTGAACCATTCGCTTTTCAAAATCTTCAACTATTATTTGTTTTTGCTTTTTTGCTTCTGATGTAATCTGCGCAGATACATCGCTAGCGGTTTTTTCAAGAATCAAAGTAAGGTCAGTTGTTGATTTTACAACTTGCTGCTTAGATAATTCTACTTGTGCGTTAATGTTGTCGGAAGCTTTTTTAAGTAATGTACCTTGGAGTTGAGTCGAAACAAATTTCAGATCTTTTTCGAGATTATGAATTAGGATATTTGCTTCTTTATTAATCATGTTTTGCAAAATCTCATGAGCACGCCGCCTATCTTCAGGGGTAAGGGCATGATTCACGGGAGTTTTGGGGTGCTTTAGCGTGTTTTGCATTTCTTTAACTGCGCGCCAAAGTTGTACAAGTGCAATAAAAATTGCCAGTACTACGATGATTATAAAAATATATGCTAGCAGTAGTCTCATTTGTTATCCTTTCAAAATCATATAGACTGTCCCTAATGATGTAATTAAAACAATAATAGCAATACCTATAACCTTAAGCATACTGCTTTGTATCGTTCTTTTGGCCAGCGGGTTACGCCCTATTGCTACTATTGAACTGCGCACAGACCCATACACCAGCACCATGGC
>RFTN01000044.1 GCA_009923445.1 bacterium | reverse complement strand
ACGCTGGCGACAACGCCTGACTGAGAGACGCTCGCCGTGATTTGTTGGGAAGTCACGCTGACGTTCACGAGATCACCTCGACGAATCCGGTGAGGTATGACTGCCGTGCGTTACCTGCCTGCAGGCCAGTGAGATCCCAGCGATACGTGCCGCGAGGCAGCGAGAGCGTCTGCAGTGCCGTCAGCGAGATGTTGACCTTGCCCGCAGCCGCGTTCGTGAGAGTCGTGGTGATCGCCGCGACGCTGCCGCCTCCAACGAGCGAGGAGATCGTGGCAGACATCGTCGATCCAGTGAGCGAGATCGGATTGAAGTCGATCTCTGTGGAAACGTAGTCCCCGGCGCGAAACGAGAGGTTCAGCTTGCCAGGAACCTGATCGTAGGACGGCATGGCTTCCTCATCGCTTCGATGTTTGGCAGCGGCCAGTCGAGCAACTGCACGAGCACTTCACCCAGCCGCCATCCGGACGATAGATCCGGCCACTGCCGTCACACGAGAGGCACTTCTGAGGCTGCTTCGTCTCGCCAGGCTGTGGCTGCGGAGACTCTTGCGCCAGAGTGGCATACGCGACCACCACGCTGCCAGCCGTGCGAGCACGCTCGTGCTCGAGCATCCCCGCGTCGCAGGACGACCACGCCAGTACGTAGAGCAGCCAGTGCCACAGCTCGTGCATCTACCACCTCTCGTTACGCAGCTGCACGTGGCCGTCGATGCCGAGCACGGCGTGAGCCAGATGCGACTCATCCGGGTCGGATGGTGCAGGCTCCATGAACACGAGCGCCGTGAGCCCGAATCGAGCCACAACCTTGGCGACCTTGGCAAAGAACCGCAGCACGGGCCTGTCGGGCCGCGGCGGCTCAGGACGAATCGGTGACTCAGGGGCAGTCGCGAACCACCACGTGAGGCCCACGAGGACAATTGCGGCGACAGCGAGCTTCTTCTGCGTAGGGATCACGGCTGCTGACTCCAGGCGGCATAGAGGCACAGGACGACGCAGGCACCGACAATCGAGCCGATCATGCCAGCCGGCCCATGGCCGAACGGCAGGCCGCCAACAACGCTCCCGACGCAGCCGAGCACGGCACACGCCAGGTATCCGACCGGCCACTGCACAGGCACGAGCGCCTTCGCAATGCCGCCGGCGATGAGTCCTGTGACAGCCCAGATCAGCAGTGTCATAGCGCCAGCCCCCAGTCGGCATTCTGAAGATCACGCCACTCGTAGCTGGTGCCGATCGCCCACGAGTCGCCCTGCTGCAACGCCGCCTCGACGTCCTGACGAGACGCCCAAAACGAGCCTTCCGGCTGATCGTCTGGCCAGCGTGGCCCCGAGACCCACTGCACGTACCAGCTGTTTTGGATGAGCGCGCCGTCGCGACCGCCGCCGTTCTCCTTGTGACGCACCGCCCACGCGAGCATGGCGTGACTCCATGAGCTGCCGCGGCTCAGGAAGCCGCTTGCGTCTCGCGTGCGAGGCGTCGGGCCGTAGCCGACCGTCGAGCAGATTGCCACGGGTGTCCCACGCTCGATCGCGGCACAGAGTTCCTGCCAGGTCTGCACCTGCACGCACTTGGCCTTGCGTTTGTTGGCCTCGCGGGCCAACTCGAGCGGGACGCCGTTTCGTCCCCAATCTCGCGACAGCTGGATCGAATACGTCGAGAGGTCGAATGGCCCGTATGGCTGGCGGTAGAGCACGCCGCCAATCGACTTGTCCTCGCACCTGCCTGTGAGCCAGCGAGCAGCAGCACCTCCATAGCTGCCGTCTCCGCCGTTGTTTCTCGACATCGGAGGGATTCTGGCAGCCGTCCTGGAGCCGCCGTAAATCGGCTCTGTCGCACACGCCGCCGGCGGCTGCTTGATCTTGCCGGCCACGTGATCCACTGCCTCGGCCGTGTACTCGCCGAGCGCAAATGCAAACGAGACGCACGTCCCAGCCGAGCCTTGATCCCACGACTTCCACGGCTGACCGTACTTCCGCTCGTGAGCGACGTTCACCGCACGGTAGAGAAACGTGTCTCTACCGACAGCGTTCTTCATTGCGTCTGCACCGGCCTCCGCGAACGTCGGCTGAGCAAGCTCGCCAAGGAACAGGCGAACGCCCTCCGGATTCGGCTGATAGCCAAATCCGCTATCGACCTTCGTCAGAAGCTTTCGCGTGTAGTGCTCAATGACGGCCCCGGCAATCGCCGCAAACGCGACGAATGCAATGGCCGAGATCGTCCACACGTTACGTCGGTAGATCAATCCTCGACCTCCCCGAGATTGCGGAGCCGAGGGAAGACACGCGGGCGTCCTGGGCGGCATTAGGACCGATGAACTTTCCGCGGAGGCTCAGACCGCGGTCAGGCCTGGCATCGCTCGCACGCGGAGCGAACTCGGCGACAGCGGACAGCACTGCGAGAACCAGCAGAGCCGCCAGTACGATGTACTTCTCACGGCTCATCGCTTCGCGCTCCCGTGGAGCAGCTCAAGCCACAGGCGATCGACGGCTTGGCCGCTCTCCTCGTCGAGAGGGCCACTCGCCGCGAGCCGATCTCTCACCTCAAGCAGGCTGTCGATGGCAGCCCTGGCGTCCGGAGCCGGCTTTGCAGGCGACGCTGGCTGTGCCGGCGGCACGCGAAAGAGGTCGGACGGCGCGGGAAGTGCCGGCTGGGACGGCGTTTTAGCGGTTGGCCACATGAGCCACGCAACTGCAGCGGCCACGATCAGCAGCGTCATCATGCGGGATCTCTCCTCGTGATTGTCAGCAGGGCTTCGATTGCGCCTGCCGCCAGCGACAGGATCAGCAAGCGCGTCGCCGGCCGGATGATCAGCCAGGCAGGCCAGAAGGCAACAGGGACGCACTTGTCGGCAAACGTGTCGAACAGGGCGGCTGCGGCCGTAAGGACGACCGCCTTCTTCTCTGGCCCCGACAGCGTCGTCACGGCGTCGAGGCCCGCCACGAGCAGGTGCAGCAGCTGCACGAGCAGACGGCCGAACTCGGTCCATGTCAGGCCGTCAGCGGCCTGCTCGCGGGCTGCCGCCAGGAACGCATTAGCCTTCGCGACGACTGTCTGGAGGTTGTCTGCGGCGTCCACGGCGTCACCCAGATGGCGGCGAATCGTCCTCCGTCGATTCTGCCGCCGGCCCCCCGTCCCCTTGCAGCGGGAAGACAACGGCGTCGGAGATGTGCTGGTAGCACGCCTGCCAACAGTCCTCGGCCTCGTCAGCAGACTCAGACCTGGTGAGCGGAAACGGCTGCTGAAACAACTCCTCTCGGTGAGGCAGCAGCTTTGCACTGGAATCGTGCATCGTCAGATAGACGTACCGACGCCCGTACTCGACGGTGATGCGGCGCTCGATGTTGTCTCGCTCGCTCATTCGTCACCGAAATTGTCAACCGCTTCCCTCGCCTCGTCGGTCATCTCGATCCGCTTGATCGAAAACGCTTGAGGCTTCGTAACAGCACGCTCGCTCCTGGTTCGATCATCCCACCTCGCCTGTATCTCCTTGCAGCGCTCTTGTATCTCTGCCGGCGTAGGGTCACGCATTTCGCCGCGAGAAGGCTTGAATCGCAGGCTGCGGTCGTTACGCAGCGGCAGATTCCACAGGTCACGCAGCCGGATGACCTGGTCTTTGCTGATCGTGTATCGAACGCACAGTGCGGCAATAGGCATGTGCGAGACCCAGTCGGCTCGGAATGCGACCACGCTAATCGTCGCCGTCACTCCAGCCACTGCATCACCGTTCGCATAGCTGGGTCGAGGAATAGCGACTTGCCTGTCGCCGCTGCGATCGACTCATGAAATGGCACGTGCTCGCAGTCTCGCCCGTCATACGTGCCAGCGAGATACGCGCCGGTCTCGTAGATCGCCATGCCGCCAAACGCAGACACAACCGGGATCGGAGGAGATCCGACAGGCGGCAGCCAGAGGTGCTTCCAGCCGCCGATGCCTGCTGTGTAGTCGTCGAAGCTCGAGTTGAGCCGAGCAGCCCAGCAGTCATAGTGCATCCATTGCCCAGGCACCTGGTACTCCATCAGCGACACGCTGGCCATGCCGTAGGCGTTGTGGTTTGCCAAGAGCGCTCCGATCCCGTGCATCATGCCGGCGTGAGACCAGCCGCCACGCATATCGAAATCGATAACGACGACGAAGTCTGATCGCAGCGCGTTGTCGAGAACCCACCACTGACACGCCTGACGGTACTCGGCTAACGCCAGCGTCCTCGGGCCGGCAAACTCAGCAGAGAACTGCTGCCTGCCGAGCGTCTGATTGTCGTAGGACGCCTGCGAGAACTCGCCGCAGAACCTTTCCAGTACATCGGCTGTGTCGTCGGAATTGTCGTTTGTCCGCACATGCAATCGCCACGACTTGACGCTCTCGCAGAGCAGCAAGAGTCGAGACAGATTGTCGGCTAATCGGCTGCCGCAGTTGCGGGCAAGCCCAACAAATGCAACGTCCGAATCTCGCCAGACATCGACGCCTCGGTCGTATGTCGCCTTGAAATCTTTTGCGAACACCTCGAGCGGGTAGAGCAGATGGTCTGGCACTTTCATCGCCGCACCTCGCCTAGTGCGAATCGCACCCATCTCAGCCGCTCGTCGTGCGGATAGACGCCGCACGGGTGGTAGACAAGATCGCCGTGTCGCCAGTGACCGCCGATCTCATCTCGAGCGTTTGCAGGACGATTCCACACGCAAGAATTGAACGAACGCAGCGGAGCGACGGTGAGTGTGTCACCAAGCTTAGATCGCTTGTTTGCGAGCCAGGTCTGCCAGCCGCACTGGAGTCCAGCCCACTCATCGACATTGCCGCTGATTCTGATCAGCAGGTCAGCCGACTCCCTTGTCGAACGAATGACGATGCTGCCGCAGTTGATCAGGTTCCACTCGACAATGCCCTCCTCGCAGACCGTCACATGAGGGCCGAGGCAATCGAGGGTATCGATCCGCGTCGTCATGTCTGTGATGACCGCGTCGGCGTCCAGGCACCAGACGACGTCGAATCGCTCAAAAAGCGCTGTCATCCATGCCACGCCGGCGACAGCCTCCTCGTATGGACGATTGTCAACGACGAGGGAATAGCCATGCCGAAGGCAGTACTCAGCCTTATTCGGGATCGTCAGCGTCGCCATGCCGGCGATGTTGGCAGAGACGCTTGTCACGACGGCGACGTTCACTGGATTCGCACGGTCGTCCGTGCCTCCGTGCCATAGCTTTTCTCGACCACCAACCGCCTCACGTGCGTGTCATCGCCCATAACGTCCTGCAGTGCGTCCAACACTGCCTTGGCCACGTTATCAACGTCTGGCCTCGGTAGCGTCGGTGCCGTCGCCTTCACGCCACGTTTCGTCATATGCGATTTCGGACGCGCGAACACAGCGTCGATGATCACCTCTAGCGGCTCGGTCGTTTGCTCTAGTCCTGCTCGAGCTGCCTCCGCTGCGATCGCTGCACGGTAGGCATGGATCGCGTGATCCTTCGGCACGTATGCACGAGCGAACCCGCCCACAGTCGAAACACGCGGCCTCGGCTGCGGGACGGGATCGCCCGGCACGGTGAACGTCACCGGGTGCATGGTCACTCGTAGCGGATGACCGCCACCCAGCCGCGGCGATGGTGGCACCACGCCGTGCCGATCTCGCGGACGCGACGCTGGCCCCAGTAGCACGCTGAGCGGCACGCATGGTCGGGACTCACGGTCGAGAATCCCAGACCCTCGTATCCGACGCCACGACGTCCGCAGTGGACGAACGTGTTCGTGGCCGCCAGATGATTGGCGTGATCCTGCGCCGAAACGACGGTCACGCTGCGAGGCGTGCTGACGATCACGTTCTGCGGCGTGTCCGACTGCACCACGACACGCTGCGGACGAATGATGCCGCAGCGACCGTTGACGCAGATCGTGTCAGCGTTGGCGACCGAGCAGGCGAGAACACACAGAGCCAAGAGGAACAATCGCATTGTGAATCCTTTCACTTGAGGACTTCGACCCAATCGTCTGCCTCGCGTTGAAACAGACGTACCACTGAAAACCCTAGAGATCGCGTCAAGCCGTAGCACGACCACGAGAACACGGCGACCGGATGCGACGTGTCGAGCACGCCTCTCGCGATCAGGCCGCAGGCGGCAAAGCGTGCCAGCCCGCGACGACGGTACGGCTCGCTTGTGAATCCCTCGAGCGTCTGCAGATCACGCCATACGTGAGTAGCCGACCAGGCCACCGGATGAGTGCCGTCGTAGATCACGGCAATCGGCGTCGAGGACGTGCCGTCGTAGAACTCGGACTGCATCTCCGAGCCATTCCGGCACAGGCCCGATCCGCACGAATCAAGGTCGGAACGCAGAAACTCACGCAATGGTGCGACGCGACATTCCATGCACGAAGCATGGCAATTGCGTCAAGCGTTTCACCGCTCCAGTTCTTGCAGCACGGACTCGATAATCGGGTGCCGAACGATGTCGGCGGCCTTGAACTCAACAACGCCGACTCCGCGAACGTGTGCCAGACGCTGCATGACGTCCACCAGGCGGCGCTCGCTGCGTGGCAGATCCGACTGATCGGCGTCGCCCGTGATGATGACACGCGAGCCGTCGCCGATGCGTGTCAAAAAGAGCTTGAGCTGCGAGAACGTGGCGTTCTGCGCCTCATCAAAGATCATCACGCTGTTGCGGAACGTGCGCCCACGCAGGTACGCCAGCGGCGCGATCTTCACCGCGGCGCTAACTCGTTCGCGGTCCTTCGTGTGGCCCTTGCGGCCGGCGATCCGCTCGATGGCGTCGAAGAACGGCACGAGGTACGGCCCGACCTTCTCCTCGGCAGATCCCGGCAGATAGCCGAGCTGCTCGGTGGCGACGCTGGGCCGCGTGATGACGATGTGCTCGCAGGCACCCGACAGCAGCTGCTGCACGGCGAATCCCGACGCTAAATGCGTCTTGCCTGTGCCTGCAGGTCCGAGCACGAACGTGATGACGTGCTTGCGGATCGTCTCGAGAGCCGCTTCCTGCGTCTTTGTGCGTGGCGTGTAGCCCTCGCC
>RFTN01000043.1 GCA_009923445.1 bacterium | reverse complement strand
GTTCAAGTTTACCTGTTATATCTACATTAGAAGCAGTTACATTAGTAAAAACAATATCAATTATATCAGTTCCATCACCTTTTTGTAAGGAATTAGAACTTGTTATTTGAACAAGGTTTTGGTAACTATCTTTGACAATTTGTGGACCTAAATTACTCATTTATTTCCTATTTTTAACACTCTCTACAACCAGGATAAAAAATATTTGAACCATACGGCATATATGGGTATCTACTATCTGCCATTCTCATTCCAGCTTGATTTGCTTTTCTAGCCCATTGATTCCATCTACTAAAAACAAAAGGTGAACGATATCCTGTTTGATAATCAGGGTATTGTTTCCAAAACTCAGCATTTTGTTGTATTTCAGGGAATAAATTCTCATTTTGAATAAGATATTGAGTTAATCTATTTCCATAAAATTGTGATTTATTATCTGCTAACTGCCTCTTTTTCTCAAATAATCTTTGGTCTACATTTGCTGAATTTTCACCACCAGTTGGAGTAAGTAAACCATTATTACGAGGCCTCATATAAACATACTCTAATGATTCCCAATATGCGGCATAAAGCAGGTATGGAACAATAAAATCATCTACTAATGTCAAATAATTGCCTGATAAAGTATTATTATCTATATCGTTCATTATTTTTTGATATAATGCGGTGCTGATTAAGCGTTGTAGGTAGATATCCTGTGCTACTTGAATAGCAGTTGTCAATAGTTTATCATCCACATTATTATTCAAATCGGTGAAACTGCGCAGCTTTACTTCGCTGATTATAAGAGTATCTGTCATTTGGTTTCCAATTTATAATTTTTTCGTGAATATAATTTTTTAGATGGAGTAATTTTTAAATGCATTTTCTTCCCAATATGATGTGATGCTTCACCAATTGTCCATCCACCATTAAAGCCCAATTTCATTTATTGCCTCCGTTTGTTGAATTTCTCGCTCTAAATCTTTATCCTCACCAACTTCAGCATCAATACCTGTAACGACATCATCCTTAGTTGTTCCATCCTCAAATAACTGCAATTGCTTTACACCTATACTAAATTTACCTGCTTCAGTTGGATATTGTTCATTTAATAAATCTTCTATACATTGCGCAAGTACTTGCTGATATGGGCGAAGAACTGTATTAGTAAATAATAAATAAGCATCAATTACTTCATTTCTGCCACCCAATTGTCCTTCGGTTTTAATTCCTAAAATCATGGGTGATGTAATACGGTGCGCAGTTAATATTTTTTGCTGAACCATATCATTTAAATTCATGTAATACTCATCAGTACCATTTGATTGAATAGGTTCTATTTTAGGTGCATTTTCAGGTGAATCAACATCAATATACATTAGGGAGCCTGCATTATTAGTTCCTGCATATTGGTTTCTTAACATTGTTTCTATTTCATTTCTTTGGTCTGGGTCAGCATTTAGAAATGTTGTAATAGCAATTGATGGAGTTAAACCATTTTTTAAGTTATTAGCATGGAAATTATCAGTTTCTATATCCACCTCAACAGTTCTAATAGCACCTGCGTAATCTGGTAATGGATAATATTTTTGACCAGGTCGATAAGGATTATAAACCCACAATTGCTTTGGTTCAACAAATCGTTTTTTTGGATTAAAAGTTGGGAGGTAGGGAAGTTCAACGTTCAGGCCTGCACTTTGAAACTTATTATAAACCCCGCCTCCAATGCCGTATTTATATTTCTCAGCCCATTCGTCCGAGATATAATAACCAGGTATTTTACCTAATTCTGTTTTTTCTTTAGCACGAAGCCAACTAAAATCAATATGGTAAACTTCCGCTATCCTGCTTCTATCCTTGCTCCAAATTACCTCCAAAGCAAATCCACCATATAATTTAAAGTCGAGTGCAATTTTTTTAAATATATTATTCCAACTTTCTTCTTCATTTGCATGGTCTAATATTTTAGAATGCCCTTCCGAGCATACTAAACCTTCACCAATTATACCATCAACGACTGCATTTACGCATGTATTATGTATGCTACTATTGTTGTAGAGGTAGATGAGAAACTCTGGATAGTCATTGTAAAGCCCATATTTGTAAAAATCACCTATTTTTTGCTCCGATGGAAATACTCTATCATCAGCATTAGTAGTATAATTTATTTTTGAGAACTTAATACTTTTCGGCTTTTTTACCGCTGGTGTTCTTTTAGCTTTTGGTTGTGTTTTTGCTATCATTTATTTTTCCTTTTTCCCAAATTATGTTTATTACCAGTCAATGCTGCACTAATTTTAGCAAGAGTTTCTGCTGAATGGGTTTTACCTTTTTTTGCTTCACTCATTTTTTGTTTTGTTTCAGCTGAATGAGTTTTACCTAAATTACGTTTATTACCTTTACCTGCTGCACTAATTTTAGCTTTGGTTTCTGTTGAATGGATTTTACCGAAATTTGGGTTATTTTCTCCTTTACTTGCTGCACTAATTTTAGCAAGAGTTTCTGCTGAATGGGTTTTACCTTTGTTGAATTCACTAAGTTTTTGACGAGTTTCTTTTGACATATTAATAACACCTTCGCCACCATCAGTCATATTGCATAGCATACCACCAAACTCTTTTCTTCCATATAAAGCGATAAACTCCTTCTCTTTCTCACAAGCCTCATCCCATGTCAAGTCATCAAACATTATTTGGACTTTGTATCCAGTTTTATTGACAATATTATGCCAATGCTTATTTCTTATTTTATTACTATAAGCACGCTTTTCCGTTTTACCTATTCCAATATAAAAAGGTTCGTTTTTATCAAGCCTGATATGTCTGTATAATACTGCCATAAGTTTTTTCTTTTATATAAATATCTTTAATAATTTCTAAAATTGTTTTGTATAAAAATATCCACGTTCGTTGCTTGAAATATATTTACTGAATGAGCCTGTTTCATTGGTACTGAGCAATAATATAAGGTGTAGTATTAGTTGATATTACAGTACCTGCTAATATTGCTTCATTTTGGTTAAATTCAGCACTACCACTTAAATAAATCGCAGTAGGTATTGCGCTTGGTGGATTATTAGGCAACCAAGCAATTGTGTTTATGGGTGTGGATTTATCTAAAAACATATAATATTACCTAAAAAAAAGGGGGTGAGCGAACTACCACCCACCCCCACAAAGGAAATAAAAATAACTGATTTTATGCTGGACCGAATATACTACCAGTTTGTATGGTTAAACCATTTAATCTGGCTGCTAATTCTGCGTAAGTAGATGCTGAAATGAATGATGATGGTTCGGGTTCTCTACCTACAAAAGTAAGTGCGTATCCATTTCTATCACTCATAGCTGTTCCAGTTCCACCTGCTGATGTGGTAAGTGTTACACCATTGTCTCTACCAACATAGACGAACTTAGAAAGTGCATCACCATTATTAGTTTCAACAATCATTTTAATATTTTGGTTGCCACTTAACAAACGAATTTGATTTCTTGTGGAAACTTGCATTTTGAAAAATACCGCATTAGTGGTAGTTTCATACATTATAGTTCCATTTTCAGGAGTAACTGTTAAGTTCTCTGCAAAATCACTTGTTTCTCTAAACAACTCAAATTTAAAAAATGAACCACTACCAGTTAATGTCTGTATTAATCCTTCCGAGGCATTTGTTATTGCAGTTACAGAGCCGCTCAATATGAAAAGATTTTTAATTGAGCCTATATTATCTCTACAACCTAATGTATAGCCTGATGTTATTTGACATGGAGTTGGCATATTGTGTTCTTTCTTTTAAAGTTTAAGCTAAATCGTTACTTACCCAAAATTCAGGATATGCAATATTTTGCCCCATTTTGGTTGCTATTCGGTGTCTTAAAGTATCCGTATTAATGTCATACCACAATTGGAATTCACTAAAATCACTCAATAAGTCAGTTCCTACCACAATTTGTTTAGCAGGTCCTAGTACACATCTATTTGTTCCTTGCAAACCTACAGTTCCAACTACCTTAATATTTGGTGAGAAAGGATAAGCCATTTCATACAAATTCTTACGATTAGTTACGGAACCTGGATCGAAGTAGAAATTATTAGCTGAACGAAGAGCTGTGATATAATTACGGAAGTTACTTACACTCATAAAGAATGTTAAATCCTCTCTATCTGCAACATCTGCTGAAGAAGATTGAATCATCGCATCCATAGTTGTTAAAATGTTAGCAGCTGCCATAGAAGTTACACACCCTCTTGTACTGTTACATATTCAATGGTCGAGCCACCATACACCATTTTCAATACAAGCTCGCCTGCAAGCTCGTTATTAAAATCTGTTAATGCTGATACTGCTAAACTCATAATATTCTCTCTTTTTTAAATTATTTATTTTTTTTGGTTTTGATAATTTCTTTCATCATTTCATATCTACGAGTATCTACTACATCAGTATTAACCGTATCTAATGAAAAGTTTTTCTTTGTTGGAATAGTTTTTTTCTCAGCAGGTTCTGCCGACATTTTTTCCATTCCTTTTTTCAATTCCGCCATTTCTTTTTTGACGAATTCCATTTCTTTTTTAATTATTTCAGCAACTACTTGTGCGATTTCTGGGAAAGTTAAAGTATCTTTTTCTTCTTGCAATTCTACTTTCTTTTCAGTTGTTTCATTTGTTTCTTCAATAGCAGGAGGAGTTACTTGCTCAACCAATTCTTCTGCTCTTTCAATTTCAGTAACAATTCCACCTTCAGTTTTGATTGTAATTCCACCTTCTAAATTGTGATACCCGTCTGGTGCATCTAATTCCTGTCCTTCAGCCGTTCTTACTTTTACTGCAGCACCCACCTCTAACGTCTCACCTTCAAATAAAAGTGTAAAAGCACCATTCACATCTTTAATTTCACCAAATGCAACCGCTTCAAACTCTTGCTTTTCTTGTAAATTAAAATATTGTTTGACCAATTCTTTTATGTTCATATAAACTCTCTTTTTTTATTTACTATACATATATATCAATTCAATTTTTTTACAAGCTTTTACTTGCTTGGTTCTTTTTCGCTAATATACGCCCTATACAAACTTTTTCGAATGCGGGAGAAGTGTATGTTCCACCGGGGAAATTACCTTTTAATTCTGCCATACATTCGTATTCTTCCTGATTTTCGTTTGTTTTTGGATTGGGTATTGGCATATAATTTATTGTTTTATATAAATATCAATTAATTTTTATAAAGTAAATTTACTTATTAATTGTTCAGTAAACCATCCTTCTACACTAAATCCTCTTATTTCACCTCGTTCTGCTTTTTTCCATATTTCTTCATTATCAATTTTATATACAGCAGCCCAAGTTCCTTTTGGGTATTGTTTACCATAATAATTTGATTTATCTCTTTCAGGTTCTTCAATTATCCAACTCTCTATCATAGAAACACCATCTACCGGTATTCCATTATGCTCTATATTAGAAGAATGTATAGAACCTAATTTCATAAACTTTTCTTGCAATTTTTTTATAGTTTCTTCGCTGAAAAAAACAAAGTATTCTTCTTCATTATCTTCATCCCACCTACGAATAAGTTTATTTGGAATCATTACCGGCCCAATCAATCTTCTTTGAGCATTTGTATAATCAGGTATTTCACCAACTTCCAATCCTAATTCTTGGGCAAATATATGCTTAAATACTTCGTGTTCTATTTGTGATAATGATGTAAATTGTTGTCCTATTATTCCTAATTCATCAACAACATTACTATTATTATCATAGTGCTTATTGATATCTAATTGTTTAATTGTATTTATTTTTTCTAAATTACTACCAACAGCATAAATATTAGATTCATTTATACCATATTTAGTAGCTAATTCAATTAAAGGTTGTTTATTATCTCTAGCTGAGATTATATAAATTTGATTTCCCTTATCTATCTCTTTTTGTAATAGTTCTTTACCTAAAGTAGTAGTTAATACTCCATCAAAATCAAATGATACTTTTTGTATTTCAGCAAATGTATTTAATATTAAAGGGTCAGTAAATATTTGTCCTGCTTGTCTTAATTTCTTTTCAGCCCATGGTAATGCAGCTTCACCACCCCATAATAAATAACTGATATATCCACATGCATTATAATCTCGCCTATTTCTTGCTAATTCATAACTATCTTTATGTCTAATTAAAAAACTTCGCATACGTCTTATAGTATCCAATGTTAAGTTTTCACCATTAATTAATTGTTGAGCACGAACTTTACCTACTTGTGTTGCGCATGGATTACCTAATTCTTCATTTCGTTTAATTCCCATTCGAGCTGCATCTACTGCCCCTTGTGGATAATCGTTATAAGTTTCAAAGTAATATTTTTGAGCATTGAAAGCATAAAAATCTTCTTCTACTGCTGGTTCTTTTACCAAAGATATTGCTTCAATTTCTACTGGCAAATTATCGTTTATTTCTAATTCTACTATTTTCATATTGTATAAATATCTTTAAAAGGTTCTACGATTATTTAAGGCTTGTTGTGCATCTAATCCAGTACTTACATCATTTGCTACAACATAAGCTCTTATAGGTGTATTTGGATTTGTATTTGGGGCTGTCATAAAATTAGAACCACCTGATGATATTGGAGTTGAACCACCTGATGATAAATTACCACCAAATTGTCCACCACCACTAAATCCACCACCAATATTACTTACATTCATTCCACCTACACCAGCACCTGCACTTGTAGCACCACCACCTCCACCAGCACTAACATATTGTGTTTTTTTAATATTAGAAACAGTAGCGGCCATTTGAGCTAAAATCATTGCGGATAATATACCACCAATAACCGGTCCTGCTACTGGTCCTAATTGTCCTATGGCACTACTAAAAGCTTGGAAAGCTGATGATATACCACCAGTAATTGTATCTGCTATTCTTAATTTCTTTTGGTCTTCAAATGCTTTTCTTCTTTCCGCTTCCATTTTAGCATTCATTTGTTGTTCTAATGCTTCTCTTTGGGCGGCAGCTTGTTCATCAGTTCCTTGTATAGCATTTA
>RFTN01000042.1 GCA_009923445.1 bacterium | reverse complement strand
TGGCGTTGTCCCCAAGGGCAGCACGGTACTTGCCATCTGCCGAGCTGACAATGACCTCTGACCTGCCAGCTGAGATGGCTGCCTCTGCTGCCGCCTCGGCCGGCCGCGTGGAGGTGCTGCTGCCGCTGTTGGTGGTGGTGGTGGCGCCTACGGCCTTGGGGCTGTACACCAGCTTGCCCCCGGGCGTGTCAATGGTGAAGCCGCCGTGCCTGGAGTGCATCACGTCTGCCGCGGTCGCCACCATCTTGGCCAGCTTGCCGGTGGGTGTGTTGGAGGGGTCGTTGAGGTTCCCCAGCACAGCTGCCAGCTGGTTGACGCTGGCCGAGTTGCCCGCGCCCGCCGGTGCGTGCTGGATCTTGCCCACCTCGGCCTCAGCAGCCTTGCGCAGCTTGGTCTCCAAGGACACGCGCTCCTCGAGCTGCACAATGGTGGGGCATATTTCCTCCACAATGCACTGCTCCTGGTCCTTGACGCGCTTCTGGAGCTTGGCCCGCGCCTTCAGCGATGATTTGAGGTAACCCAGCAGTTGCTGCTTGGAGGCACCACCCTTCCCGTAGCTGGGGTCGACCAGCTCGTCATAACTGGGGCATGTGCGCTTGGCCATCTGCATTGGGCAATCAATGGGGCAGCACACAGGGTCAGTCCTAGCAAGCCTTGTAGGAGCAGGATGCAGGGACACCCTCACACTGCCTACCTTGAGTGCCTGACCAAAGAACTGGAAGCGGAAACGGAAGGACTGGACACGGAGAAGAAGAACGACCTGCGCATACATACATTGCACAGAACGCGTTTAGATCGCGTCATGGGTCATGCAAACATGCAAATTCCGAAGGCTACGGGCGCGGACATGGCCAAGAAAAAAGTGCCTCTCGCCTGTCTATGGCCAGGGCGTGTGCAGGCTGGGACTGTGGCAAGGCTGTGGATGTAATAGTGGCTGTGGACTGGGCTATGTGGCTGGCAAGCTATGGCTGTTGCTGGCGCATGGCTACTGGTGCATGAGCCTCACCTTGCCTCCAATTGGTTGAGCCCGATGTCAGGGTCAGTGTCAGTGTCAGTGTCAATACCGGCGCGATATCAAAGCACGCCTGTTGTCGAGCGGAGTCAAGCTGCGTCAATGAATGGTGGCTGTTGCAGAAAAAAGCGCCATGACCCCCGACCATGCGTCAATTTATCCACCAAGCGATCATTGCTTGACAAGCCAAGTTACTTACACACCCCGCGGCCCGCACAAACCTTGCCAAATTGGAAACTAAGCCAAGGCGCCCCTTAGAATATACCTCGCACTCACGCCTGGATCCGCAACAGACCAGGTCAAACCAAACCCATGGGTACAAGTTGCACACGCTCCACGTTCTGCCAAGGTGTGCGATGCACCGCGTCTGTGCTTAGTGTTTGCTCTCCATGTACATCTTCAGGGCCTCAGCACTGGCATACTGCTTCTTGGAGGGGTCAAGGGCCACCAGCTTCAGCATCTCCAGCTGGTCCTGGGCACAGGCAACAGCAGGGTTTGATGTCAGCGTTCAGCAGGTGGAGGTGGACCTACAAGTAGAAGCTTCTACAGTAGCTTACAACACCAAGTCCCCTATTGCCATTCAGACTTGTTGCAGCACTGTGCCCACCTGCGCCTGTCCCCTCCCACTGCCACCTAGTGTCTCCTAAGGCTGTCCCTTCTGTTGCTTGTCCCACTGCCGTCCCTTCTGTTCCTTAGTCTGCTTTTACTACACAACTAGACTGTCCTATCAGTACACAAGCCCCTGCCCTGCCTCCTTCTGCCACCTGCTGTGTACCCGTGTGCTCCCACTGCGGTGGCAGTGCTGTGCACCTGTCCCAGCTCCCCACTGCTTTCATTACACAACTGGACCCTGTTCTTTTCATTACACAGCTGCCCCTTTGCGGCGCACACAAACTACACAGCCACCTGCCAGTTGCCTGTGCCCAGTGTCCCAACCCTGCTCCCCCGTATTGCTGCTTCAGCATGCCTAAATTATTACACAACTGGACCGTCCTTTCATTACACAGCTGAAATTGCTGTTGCTGTGTCCTAACCCAAGCACACACACATTCACCTTCACAGTGTACTTGGGCACCTTGGGCTGGGGCCCTGTCTGAGGGCCTGCCTGAGGGGGGTCCTTGGGTTCTGCCTGGGACTCCTCCTGAGGCTGCTCCTGTGGCTCCTCCTGAGGTTCTGCCTGTGCTGTGCGGGCTGCACGAGCGCGAGCACTGGCCTTGCGCCTGCGCTCCACAGCCTTGTCTGCCATGGCCTTGATGAGCATCTGCAACACAGAACGAGGAGTATTTGCTGCGTCAGGGCATTGTCCAGGCTGTCCAAATGCCAGGGCCACGCGGCGCACCGTCTGGTACAGAGGCTTGGCCCGCTCCTTCACGCGCTCGGCCATGTCAGGCTTAAGCCTTCCCCTGGGGGACATATTGAGCTCTTCGCGCGCCTGGGCATTGGCCTTGAACTCCAACTGCTTCTTGGCAGACTTGCTGAGGCTCATCGCGTGCAAAATTAAAGAGCCCTCCAACACATGCACACACAGCGTACACAGAAGACAAGCCTGAAAGCGTTCAGGCGGACCTCGAAGACACTCCTCGAAGGCACGCTGGAAGGCACGCTGAAGACAATCGCGGAGGAATATTGGAAAAATGGTCTTCTGGCGGGGCCCTGGAGAACCTTGTGTCACTGTGTAAAGCTCGCGGGCAGGGCAATACCCAATTACGTTATCGCCCGAGAGCTTTATTAAAGTGTTCGACGTACTGTGTTCTCAGGAGCCCTAATACGCGGGTATTAGCACATGCGCGGGGGGCGTGCGTTGGCTTGTTGTCAGCATCCACTGGAGCACTGTGGGTTGCATGGAGTTGTAGGTGGTGACCGCGCGGGTGCGCATGCGAATCGACATGTGTGTACCTTTTGTTTTGTACTGTGTAATGTGTACCTTTTGTTTTGTACTGTGTAATGTGTACCTTTCGTTTTGTACTGTGTAATGTGTACCTCTTGTTTTGTACTGTGTAATGTACACAGGACACATAAGTAATATGTCTTAGACCTGCGTTTAAAAGAAGCACTTATTATACTAGAAGGTATTAAATTTAACACCTTTCAAAATGAATACCTTGACAACAGTAGATGCAACCAAATTTAGACAAGTAATGGAGAAATGGAAGATTACTGTAGTCACATTTGATGAGAAACTTTATGTCAGAGCCAGGGATATTGGTGAAAAACTCAAAATTACAAATGTCCATATGAAATTGGATAGCAAAGGGGAATTGGAGAAACGCAAGATAGCTATAAAAACAAAAGGAGGACCTCAACTTGTTACTTTTGTGTCAATCATTGGTGTTCAGCGCCTTGTGTGTTCCAGCAGGAAGTCTAGTAGCATAATGATGTGTAAGGACTTGGGGCTACAGTGCCAGCTGAAACTATGTCCAATTGAAACTACTTATGTCTATTATATAATGAAAGCGTTTGATGGTGAAGAAATCATTGAACAATACAATGTAGACAACTATCGTCTTGATTTATATTTTCCTAAATTCAATATTGCAGTGGAAATAGACGAAGATAGTCACGCAAACTCGAGCAACAGAAAAAAAGACTTGAGAAGACACAACTACATACTAAATAAGCTCAATTGTAGAATGATAAGAGTTTGTCAGGACGACTGCCCTTTCGAAACAATTAATATGATATACAAGAGCATTTCTAGCTGCAGACAACAGTCAATTATTACACAACCTATCCATCAATTGGAAATGAAGAATGAGCCTGAAACTGTACAGTCGGAAAAAGAGAATCCTAAACCTAAGAGTGTGCTTCCACTACCAGAGTTACCCCAAACAATAGATGACATGAAACAATTTTATGGTATGTGGCAGAGCACAATGAAAGCTGCATACGAAAGCCACTACAATACACACGGTCGGTACAAGTGGAAAGAGATCTTTGGAGCAAACAGAAAAGTCATGTGTCAAAGATTTACTTACTTAAAACACTTCCTGCAATTCGTAGACAACCTAAAGGAAGGTGAACGTGACAGATTCTTTGAAGTTGTGTACACATTTTGCAATACACACAAGTTAGCACATACCAGCTTTATAAAAGTAGTATGGCGTGGGGTGTGTATAGAAGACAGTGCACTACAGGATACTTACACAGGACTGGACACCAAGCTTCGTGAATTTCTGCAAAAGCATAACTTTACTGTAACAACAAAGCAAAAACAAAAACGACCAGACGGTACAGAACAAAGTGCCAGACAAAGCAAATACGACTTTTTAGGGAGACCTGTGTGAAAGTTACACTTCAAACAATTTTACACAGCACACAAGTACGTACTTTTGTTATTTAAACACAACGTAACAGTGCTTGATAGAAATGGACTTGGAAGGTATACAAAATCAGATAGAGACTCTGCAAAACAATGTGTTAGTAAAGTTTTTTCAACGTGAAACTGTAAGATTTGATGAGATTGCTGACATGGTCCCCGCTTCAATGCGTAAAGCTGAATTTACAATACATGATCTGCTGGCAGTGGTTAACAAGTTGTCTAAGAGTCACCACTATGAAAAATCAATTAGATTGCTTGAGATTATTCAAATAATGAAATGTAATAAGAAAAACAAGTTCCTTGACGAGTTATTTGATCTGGGGATGTATGCTCACTACAAGCGAAAGGAGTTATATGAACTAGAAGCGGGGATGTACGAACCTATTATTGAGTACATAGGCGAATTGATTCCAAATGCACAGAGGAATTACACAGAGACTCCAAGAGATTGTGGTTTGCGCCCTGATTTATTCTTCAGTGTTAATGGTAAACTTTGTGTTGGCGAAGTATCGTGCAGAAATGTTTCAAGTAATAATGTTAAGAAATTAAGAAAATATATGTGTGCGTTTGGTTGCCCTAAAGGATACGCCTTTGGGGAAACAAATTCCTGTAAATTAGACGAGAACATGGAGTTCATTTGCATAAAGGGGCTTAAAGACAGATATTATAAAAAGCCATTGAGCAATCTTTAGTAATGCAGTAATTGTAACGATTACAACGATTACACAGATTACACACGATACATGTTACACAAACCAATGGTTACACAGTACAACGATTACACAAACCAATGGTTACACAGTACAACGATTACACAAACCAATGGTTACACAGTACACAAACTGCAACCTGAACCCTCAAGGATCTCTGTGTCGCATACTAGGTGATATATATACCACCGGTCCGGTCCTGAGTACCAAGAATGCACCCGCGATACCAAACGATGTCTCAATCAAGCGAATCGTGCTCTTCGGGCTGCAGCGACGAACATGCAAGGTGCGAGCTGCAAGCGACCGACCGACGAGCTGCGACGATGCGAAGAAAGGGAACAAACGTAAATGTAATCTATCTATGTAACTATTTTATTGTGTAAAGTGTAAAAATGGAGAGTGTATTCTTGATCACACTGTATTTAGATTATGAAGGACCATCAATAGAAGGTGTGTATAAAACTTTAGAAACGGCTATTAATAATGCACGAGAAGTTCATGATATGTATACATTTGTATCAGAATACAAAGTCAATTCAAATAAAATTATAAGAAAGTGGAGAATTATGGATGGGATTGCAAAGCCTTTACAGAAGATAGACTGTTTTAATTGGGAATGGGAGCCGCGCACGTGATAACGACTACGTTGTTGTTGGGCAAGGGGTAGGGGGCCCCTCAAAAGGCAACAAGTTTTTACTTTCTTAAAAAGCTCGAATATGGTTTTTAAGAACGACGCACATTACACTTTACACGTTACACAACGCACGTTGCACAACGCACGTTACACGTTGCACGTTGCACTTTACACGTTGCACGTTGCACTTTACTTTCTTGAAGCGATGCAGTAGATCGATTTGCTAACAGGTAGCGGGACAGGTATCGTTATTATTCGGGAGTGCAATCTTTTGTGGCATCTTTTGAGACTTCTAGTTTTGATTTATCTCTAGAGTCTAAATAGTCCATGATATATTTTGTTTGTACTGAACAACTACTTAGTAGCAATACTACTAAACAAATCGTGACGGGTGTAAATTTGCTCTCATTTTTGTATTTTGAATATATCAAAGATGTCATAATAAAAATGATGATACAGCAAAAAATGATAGAAGGAAGAAGAATTACCGTGCCACTTAATGCTGCAAACGCTCTTCTTCCGACTTTCTCCATGGAAAGATTTGGATCATAGTAAGATTGATTCCCTACTTTTATATTACATTTAGGAGAGGGAGAGGACATAGTTGTATATATATATATATATTGTATATATTACTGTAAAATTAGTATTTTGTGTAAAATTAGTATTTTGCTTAATTGTGACAGCACAAAATGCGTTCATTAAGCCCTTGTCGCGCGCGTTTGCAGGATTGCCGGTTAATTTATTTGTACGCTTTACGTAAATGACAAATATCCTAACACACGTTTTGGATGATCACTTCTTTGACCTGAAGTACATTCGCAGGGTATCTAGAATAGAAGCGGATGCGTTAAAACGAATTCGGTGGTTAAGAAAACTAGTACATACCCGCGCTGAGCTAAAAGGCACTGTATGTGTGTTGGGATACTGGAGCGTAGACAAAAAGACTGACACTTACACATGGACGAGACATATCTTATTTCAAAGACAATGTAAGCAACAACGGTTCCACATTATACTTGTGGATGAAATAAAAGAAGAGCACACCCATGCGGGGGTTCTTTTCATTGATACATCTAGAAAGACTGTTGAAAGATTTGATCCTGACCAACCCTTTGATCCATGTGTAGATGACTTTTTTGAATATATACTACCAAAGTACGGTTACAAAGATTACACGTATTTTCCCCCACATTGCATTGGGAATCCACAAGCCCAACGTCGTGAAGGTCGGTTGTCAAATGTGAATGAAAAATCTTGTCAGTATTGGACACTTATCTACCTGTACAAACGCCTGACACAACCCACAAAAGATCCCTTGAAACTTTTAGAGGACGTTAGTGATCACGATTTCGTGTCCTTTATCAATGGAATACACCGGTATTTTGTCCTACACGAGGCTGTCGACACAGGTCTAAAGAATACAATGGCCATAACAACGTACATCAGAAAAGATAAAAGAAAACGTCGGTTTAAACTTCTAGACACCCTGTTGTTGTATTTACTTAAAGTTGTGTAACTCACAAGGCAACTTGACTGCGGAATGCAATAGTACCGATTTTTTTGTTGTTTACTTGTAATAATGAAAAAGGTTGTCATTGTTGGGGGTGGTCCTGTTGGACTGTATGCTGCAGTGCAAATTATAAGAAAGTACAAAAACACACAAGTAATAGTAATAGAAAAACGGCAGGAGTATTCGCGACGGCAAATTTTGTTTATAAATAAAAAATCGATGACACGATTTCCACGACGCCTGATTGATAGGATTTGGGGGCCTAAGAATCCCGGATGTTACGTAGATTTGCCATCCATGACGCGAACAGCAAAGTGTTATGTAATGAAAAAGGCATTAGCAGGATTCTATTTCATTCACATTCAAATTACTTACATGATATTTTAGTGTCAAGATTCCTTAATTTTGTAATTCAGGAATAAACTTTTTTACTTCGGGAAACTCCCACTTAAACATCTCAATGTATTGAGGGTGTTTTTTAACCGCCATTTTAGCAATTTTAATCATAGGCCTAATAATTTCTGTAAACTTGTGAGGAAATTCTTTGTACTTTGCTTTTTTAGGATGCTGTATGAAATCATGTATTATGAAATGTTTTTCATCTTCTTCGAGATTGTCAGCACTAAGTTTTCGTAAATACCAGTCATATCTATTATGGTAGTCACGACTATATGGTTCATATTCTTCTATGTAGCGATCCACAGCCCATAATTCTGGTGGTGATCCTCTACGTTTAGGTAGAGATG
>RFTN01000041.1 GCA_009923445.1 bacterium | reverse complement strand
CGGCATTCACTTAGTACTTGCAACTCAGCGCCCAAGTGTTGACGTTATTACAGGCCTTATAAAAGCCAATATTCCGGCGCGTATTGCCTTTACTGTTGCTAGCCAAATAGACAGCCGTACCATTATTGACAGCATGGGTGCCGAAAAGCTCTTGGGTATGGGAGACATGTTATTTAGTACTGCCGATATGCCAAAACCAAAGCGTGTTCAAGGTGCATTAATTATGGGTGAAGAAACCCAAAGGGTAACTGACTTTTTGCGCATGCAACGCCCTCCTCAGTATGATGACGAAGTTGTTAGCCAGCCAGTTGTACTTAACGGTAAGGGTGGTGTTGTGGCCGATTATGGTGGAGGTGCTGGGCACGACAGTGGTGATGACAATATGTGGGAAGAAGCTGTACGAGTTGTGATAGAGAATAAAAAGGCCAGCACCAGTTTGTTGCAACGCCGCTTGCGCATTGGTTATGGCCGCGCATCACGACTAATAGACCAAATGGAAGAACAGGGCATTGTGGGCAGCGCAAGCGGTGCTAAGCCCCGTGACGTGCTTGTAAGCAGTATGGACGAAGTATTCGGCACCGATGCCCCCGACGGCGACGACATGGGACTTGAAGATGCACCCACAAACGACAACCACCCCTTTGACGACGTGATTCGCTAGCCCTTGTAAAATTGGCGCATAACAGATATAATGACGTAGTTATCAACTAACTTTTTGGTGAAGGCTCTTAGGCACTTCATCGGAATCCAAAAGAAGTTGCAGTTTTAGAGGTTAATACTCTTTTTTGTAGCCCTTTAAGAAAGGACACCAATGGAACAGTACGATTTAGCCGTACTTTACCACCCAGACCTAGAGATTGATCTAGAGAAGGCGACTGCAAAAGTCGAAAAACTCATTGCAAGTGTTGACGGTACAATTACAAACACCGACAGCTGGGGTAAGCGCAAAATGGCTTACAAAATCAAAAAACAAGATATGGCGATTTATGTGTTTTATTCACTTAGTTTGCCAGCGTCTGGCGTTAAAAAAATTAACGACACACTCAACATCACCGATGAAGTGTTGCGTTTTTTAACGCTCAAAGCGTACCTTGAAAGTACTAATTAACATCCAAGACATAGTTCTTGTAAGGAGGATGCCACTATGGCACGAAGTTTTAACCAAGTAATACTAATGGGTAACCTTACCCGTGACCCTGAGTTGCGAGCAACACCTACTGGCCAAAATGTTTGTAGTTTTAGCCTTGCGCTTAACCGCAGCTATAAGGGGTCGGATGGTAATTGGCAAGAAGTAACCGACTATGTCGATTGCGTTGCCTGGGGTCCACTGGGCGAGCGAGTTAGTCAGTATTTACAAAAAGGTCGACCATGTTTGGTCAACGGCCGTTTGCAAAGTCGTAGCTGGGAACAAGAAGGCGTTAAGCGCAGTAAGGTAGAAGTTATTGCAAGTGATGTCACATTCTTAGGTAGCCCACAGGGTGGCCAAGCAAGTGAGGGCGATTCAAGCTATGAACCAAAAGCTCAAGTTGAGGAATCAGCGCCTGCAAAAAAGCCAGCCAAAAAAGCAGCACCAGTTATTGAAGATATTGGCGATGAGCCTATCAACCTCGACGACATCCCTTTTTAAGGAATTTTAGGCTACACACTTCGGGCGAAACTCCTGCGTCAAAAAGTTTAGCTGTACGCTTCGTACACCTAAACTTTTGTGCTCGGGTTTCGTCCCAAATTGCACTAGCCAAAATCCCTTAAAACAATTTATTTTTTAAGGAGAATTTTCAATTATGGCAAAGATATTTAAGTACCGAACAGACGTAGCATTTTTTGACTACAAAGATTTTAAAACGTTACAGCGCTACGTAAACCAATACGGTCAGATCGAAAGTCGCAAAAAGACTGGTCTTACCGAAATGCAACAGCGTCAACTAAGCCGTGCTATTAAGCGTGCACGTCACTTAGCTTTGCTACCTTTTGTTGCAGTAAACTAACAAGGTAGGAGATTTTTTAATGGCGGGATATTCAATAACCGAACTCAAAAAAGGTACGGTGTTCCAGATGGACGGCGTACCTTATATTGTTGTGGACTATAACCAAAAGGTGATGGGCCGTGGCGGTAGTATTGTTAACGTACGTATTAAAAGTTTGCTCGACGGCAAAGTACTAGCCGAGACCTTTAAAGGTAACGAACAGCTCGAGCCGGCCGATGTATCAAAACAAAATGTACAATATTTATACAACGACGGCGATACGTACTATTTTATGAATGGTGACAGCTTTGAGCAGTTCGAAATTAACGCCGAGATGATCGGTGACGGTAAAGGTTATTTAAAAGAAGGCGACAAAGTTGTACTGCAAAGCTTTGACGACAAACCAATTAACGTCGAGCTACCAAAAAACGTCTACCTCGAAGTCACCTATACCGAGGACGTAACACGTGGAGACACAAGTGGCAACGTTACTAAGCCAGCTACGCTCGAAACAGGGGTAGAAGTACGCGTACCAGCTTTCATTAACACGGGCGACATTATTAGCGTAGACACCGCAACAGGCGCCTACCGCGAACGCAAAAAAGACTAATGAAAACTGCACGTCCTAAGTTTGACGTCGATATACTTAAAGGGGCGCTTTTAAATGATGGTTATGTACAGCGGCGTCGCGCACGAAATGTAGTAAAAGATGTGTTTACTTTAGCCATTGACGATGTTTACAGGGAATTACCATTACCCCAAAGGATAGTAGTGAATGTGGATAATATTAGCACTCCCAATTCTGATGTCTTGGCTCATGTTGACATCGCGCATCCTGATAAGATAACTGTCTTTTGGAATAAGATTTGCAATGATCCTGAATATAATACAGTAGAAACAGTTATGCTTGAGGGTTTACTCGTTCATGAATTAGTACATGTTTCAGGTATTATTAGATGGCCCTATGCACCACAGCGAGGACATGCTTTATTTGACCACGTGGTTGATGAGGGCAAAGCTAACGCAGTTGCACGTGATGTCATGCAACAAACGTACGGAGAATTTGCAGGTGAACAATTTGGTGTACACCAACGCGTGCTCCGTTCCGAAAAGATTGATACTATCATTGCACTTGAAGACTCCTTCAACAGTAGCAGTACTGTATTGAGCGTAGCAGAGTACAGAGCCTACAAGTACAGAGCCCTGTCAGATAGGGCAGCATATGTGGCCGGTGGCTTAATTTGTCAGCAATACATGGACCAATCCGGTACTGATGCTTTTCAAATGCAAGGCTATAGGTATGATGCTTTTTTGCCAGCCTATAAAGAGCTTCGAGATATGTACACATGTACAGAACCCGATTATGTACAGGGAAAATCCAACCAAACTTTATTTTATGATGAGATAGCTAACGAATAATAAAGTAGAATCAAACTATGAAGCAGCGACTAGATAAAACATTATTTCAACGAAAACTAGTTTCGAGCCGTTCGAGTGCCGAGAACTTTATTAAGCTTGGGCTTGTTGAGGTTAATGGTAAAACGCAAAATGTTGCCAGCACGTTAGTAGACGACCGCGATGATATTAAAGTGACTGCCCAAGATCGCTACGTAAGCAGGGCGGGGTTAAAGCTTGCCAGTGTGGCCCAAAAACTAGACTTAAATTTTGTAGGCAAAACTGTGTTAGATGTTGGCAGTAGCACTGGTGGCTTTACCGATTTTGCCCTGCAACATGGCGCGGTAAAAGTGTTGGCGGTAGACGTTGGTACAAACCAACTTCACCCAACACTGCACGGCGACCCACGCATTGAACTTCACGAACAAACCGACATTCGAAAATTTGTAACTAGTACAGCAATAGATATAGTAGTTATTGATGTGTCTTTTATAAGTTTGCGAGACATTTTGCCAAGCGTGGCAAAACTAACCACTAAAAACACGCAAATTGTTGCTATGGTAAAGCCGCAGTTCGAAGCCGGCCGCGAGCAAATCAACAAAGGCGTTATTAAAAACGATCATATGCGCCGCGATATTTTAAAAGACTTTGAACACTGGGCCCGCCAAACATTTAAGGTACAAAACAAAGCCGACAGCGAAGTCGCCGGTGCCAAAGGCAACCTCGAGCGATTTTATATGCTGAGTAAAATTTAGATTTATTTATCTTCGACGAGTTACTTACGGTAGTCATGAAGCCAGACCCCTGTTTTGCAAGGACAGACCCTGTAGCAGGGTCTGTCCTTGCAAAACCTTGAAAAGGTAGGTGCAGCATAATTTGCAAAGTTTAAGCACGAGCGGTACAATAAACGTGTATAAGTGTAAAAATTAAACACTCGCACAAATAGAGATAAAAACAGGTAGGAAAATGAATGACTGTTAGTAATATGCTAGCGGTTGTACTCACGCCGTCAAAAATGCGGTATGATGCTAATCGCTCGCTAACAAAAACTAAGCTGTACAAATCTGCATTAACGAGCGTACTTTCGCTGTCGTTGGCTGTTGCTTTTTTTGTCACCACCCAAATAGTGGCTGTTTTTGTTTCAAGCAAAAATGTCGTTTTTGCTAACGAGCAGGCATTCATTATTCCAACCACCCCAACTAGCGAAGTGCCAGAGACGCAAAACTCGGTTCGTTCGTACGAACAATTGCAGAATGTTATCAATGTTTGGGCGCAAAAGTACGAAGGCAAGGTAAGTGTTACTATAGCCGCTAACGACGGCAGACTTCTTGCAAGCAGTAACCAGCAAAAACAGTACTATAGCGCGAGTATTTATAAAATCTATGTTGCTTATATTGTTTCGCAAGATATAGATAACGGCGTCTATGCTGCCGACGAAATATATTTAAATGATTACACTAGGGCTGATTGCTTGGTGCGTATGTTGCAATACTCCGATAATCCGTGTGCAGAAAAAATGTTTAGCGAACTAGGTTCAAAAAAAATACAGTCTAGGATTGAAGCACTCGGTCTTACTGATACGGTTATGTCGCGCCTGCTTACCAGCACTAAAGATGCGTCTATAGTTACCGGGCTTATTAACAAAGGGGTCGGGCTTAGTCAGCAAAGTACCGTTCGTTTGCGAACCGCAATGCTCAACCAAACATATCGCAATGGTTTACCGCTAGGCCTAAGGGGTTTTGAGGTGGGCGATAAGGTGGGTATGTATGAAGCCGAGTATCATGACACCGCATTTGTAAAAACGCCAAATAGTGAGAGTTTTGTTGTGACGGTCTTTACGGAATCACTTGGTGTATCTGTAATAGCTGAGCTAGCCGAGCAAATCGCTCCACTACTGCGCCTATAACATTTTTTCAAGAGCGGTTTTTTGCAGCACACTTACATATCGATCGCTGATTTTTATGAACCCTTTTTTGCTTAGCACCGATAGTTCACGACTCGTTGTTTCTCGGCTGGCATTTATGCTGCTGGCTATGTCTTGCTGCCGTAATGGGGCGACAATTTTAATACTGCCATCAGCTTGTGGTTCACCAAAGCGTCGGCAACATGCCAGCAAAAACGACACTGCTCGCTCGCGCACCGTACGGTATTCGAGCGTATTAACATGCTCGGCAAATATTCTATACGACTTCATGGCAAGCCCCAAAACAGCTGCAGCCGCTTCTGGGCGCGTGTCTAAAAATTCTATGTACGTACTTTTTGGTTGACGCCAAATTACAACGTTGTCCATGGCTTCGTATGCTACGTCACGACGCTCTTCTGTAAACGTCCAAATTATCGGAAAAATATCGCCGTCATGGCGAATAACATGTAAGTTTTCGTCGCCGTACTTTGTTATAGAGTAAGCTTTAACGTAACCAGATTCTATGTAGTAAATATACTCGGGTGATTCGTGCGGACGAATAATAATCTCGCCCTTTTTATAGGTGCTTCGCAGCCCAGAGGTAAAATATGTAACTAGTAATTGCTGTTTAGCAGGCGTAAAGAGCATGCCTTTATTTTTACACACAGCACTAAAACAGCCAAGTGTGACATAAATTACACTAATTGTGAGACATAGAACACAGCAAATCGTAGCCGGCAGTGCCATACTGCTAGAGTAAATGGAGGGACACATCATGGTGGCGTTTAACGACGTGCAGGCGCAACTAGTAAGTTTGCAGGAAAAAGCTGGCTTTTTGGGTGTGCAAGAAGTCAAAAAAATTGCTTATTTGTTAGAGTCTGATGAAAAAATATTATTATGTAAAAAGGGCTGGCTACATAAAAAATCTACTATTTTGTGTATAACAGATAAAAAAGTTGCCTATATAGATGTTCGTTCACAAGACCATGTTATGGGAATTATTTACTTTGAGCACATTACATCTATTTTGCGTACAGCAGGGCGATTAAGCCATACTATTCGTATACATACAACCGATAGCGTTTTGACGTTTGTCGTGTGGCGAAAGCGTCATGCACACGATTTGCAGGCTGTCATAGATAGACATTGGCGTTATTTAAACGATATATCTAACTCGAGTCGAATTGTTAGTCGGCCACTAGTAACAGCAAGAGATCTGCAATCTTGGAGAAGTTTGGTAAGGCGTGTTGGTACAACGTCGGTCAGTCGCTAAGTAACATCTGCTACTTTGTGACGTTAAACCTAAATTCAACTATGGCGCTTCGCTTATGAGAAAACCCCAATACGGGTTTTCTCATCACGCCAGGCTCGGAATAAATCCGAGCGTGGGCTGCTCTTTCCGAACTACTTTGTAACATTAAACCTAAATTCAACTATGTCGTTTGGTTGCATGACGTAGGTTTTACCCTCTGTGCGGACTTTGCCGGCGGCCTTAGCGGCTTGCTCACTCCCCGCAGTTATTAGGTCGGTGTAGTCTACTATTTGTGCAGCAATAAAGCCTTTTTCAAAATCTCCATGTATAACGCCAGCTGCTTGTGGTGCAGTCGAGCCCTGTTTAATCGTCCATGCGCGCACTTCTTGTTCGCCGGCAGTTAGGTAGCTTTGTAAACCTAGCACGTGGTAGGCGCTTTTTATAATGCTATCTAGCCCAGGCTCGTTCTGGCCATAGCTTGCAAGCAGTTCATTTCGATCAGATTCATCTAGGCCACGCAGTTCGTCCTCGAGCTTGGCACAAATAAACAGACTTGATGCTGGGGCAACAAGTGCTGTAAGTTTTTGCTGATCAGCAGTGCTTTGCAGCGTAGCCTCGTCTACGTTAAAAACGTACAACACGGGTTTTGCGGTTAGTAGCTGCATGTCGGGTAATTGCTCGGCGTATGCTTGTAATAATTCTGGGTTTTTCCAGAGCGGCATACTGTTTTCTAGGTGCTGTGCAATGGCCACGCAGGTATCGTGTAGCGGCTTAACTTTAGGGTTGGCGCGTACTTCTTTGTCTAACCGGGGCAGGCGCTTTTGTACGGTTTGCAGGTCGGCTAACACGAGTTCGGTATTAATAACGTCTATATCGTAGTGCGGGTCACGGCTACTGTCGCTACGCAGTACATTCGGGTCGTTAAATGCCCGAACAACTTGCAAAATGGCGCTGCAGCTACGAATATGGCTCAAAAACTGGTTGCCCAAACCTTCGCCGGTGCTGGCACCAGCAACAAGGCCTGCAATGTCTACAAACGTAACACTGGCGGGCACTACTTTTTTACTTTTGTACAAGTCTGCAAGTTGCTGCAAGCGTGGGTCGGGTATTGCGGCCACGGCAGTGTTGGGCTCTATGGTTGCAAAAGGGTAGTTAGCGGCCAAAATCTGGCTGTCTGTTAGTGCGTTAAACAGAGTGCTTTTGCCAACGTTGGGCAGACCTACAATACCTATACTTAGTGAACTCATTACTAAATATCGTACCACAACAGGGGTGGTTTGACTATGTTTTGCAAAACTAAAATGACATAACTACGTTGACAAATAAGCAATATATCAGTATAGTTTGTAGCTAATAACTCTTGGTAGAGCAATGCTCCCATAAGGAGTTAGGTTATTTGACAAGGTAGTAAAAAGTAAAATCGAGGCTTTATGCTTCTTTTACTAGTTTTTTTGTGTTTTTTATTGCTTGTAAGCAATAAACCTCTTACGTTGTATGGGGCTTTTTGCTTACAAGCAAATTAGTGTGTATTTTGCACTGCATTTGTACTTGTTAAGAAGTAACAGTCAAGGTTTCATTAGCCCAACCTGTTACGGTTTTAGTGCACAAACGCGTAGTGCACTGGAACGTTAGTGTTCAGTCCAACGATTCCCAGTTTGGGAGAAAGGGGAGTGAGTCGCTTGAAGCGAATACTCCTGATCATGTC
>RFTN01000005.1 GCA_009923445.1 bacterium | reverse complement strand
AGGTCCAGGTGGACCAGGAGGTCCGGCTGCTTGTCCCATTTTGTTATTACCATGTAAAAAAAATGAGGTAAATAGAAATTACATTTTGTATCCTACAATATCACCTTGACGTGATACAATCACCTTGAGCTTTTTGGTTTTGGCAAATTTTCTTTTAAGTTTTTCGACTTCTTGTACATCTTGATCATTGTCTTCTTCGTAATGTTCATTGTAATTTGTCTTGTGGTATTTCCAAAATATACTATGCCCTACACGGAAATTCTCATGAGGTTCTGCTTTGTACCAAAAGATTTGATCCTTTAGGTCTGTGCTATTGCTGCTGGTTTTAATAACAAGGCATTCGTGATTTTGTGTGCAGCTATCAAGAATATTGCAAAAGTGGTCAAATGATGGAATCATTCCGGCATAGTCATCATAGATTTTTTTGCGGTTTTTGATACTAGGCTCATTAAATATAAACACATAGTCAATATTACTTCGAAGTTCAGGAGTAATACCCAGAGGATATTGCATTGTCAATATAAACAAGATGTTGTAATGTCTGCCGTTAAAGAATATGCTTTTAATGGTCTTTTCTTTTTTCCAGTTTTGGGCGTCGTGAAGCATATCATCAAGCACAATGAATAAGTTATTGCTGTTTAGTTTGCCGTTTTCAGACTTGCCACTGATTTTGGCCTCACGGATCTTTCTTTTTTGCTTTGTCATGATACTCTCAATCAACTCGGGATCATATTCAGGGTGAATGAAACAATCAGGGATAAAGTCTCCGAAAAAGGGAGATGCTTCTTCAGTGCCGGAAAAGACCACACCAGAGGGAATATGGCGATGATGAAAAAATATGTCGCGTGTTAAAAACGATTTCCCTGATCTTCTTCTTCCTAGAATCAAAATTGTTGCATCTGGTAAAATGTTCTTGATTTTAAATTTGCGCAAGGACAACTTTTCAAAGTCATTTACATGCATTTACATGTGCTTAATAAAACAAATATGACGTGGTTACTTACGGAATTTAATTTATATATACTTTACATATTGATGGCTGTCTTGTGCATTGACGTGGGTCTTAAGAACTTGGCCTTGTGTATCATGACAAACCAAAAGGAAATCCTGCTTTGGGAAACCACGAATACACTTGATGACACAGCAGAGAATACTTGCACCAATACAAATCTTGACGGAACTGTGTGTGGAAAGCGATGTGGATATACTTACAAAAATAACGGTACCACCGTGTATTCATGTAAACGTCACTTGCCAAAAGGGGCTATTGCGTCACCAATACGCCTTAAGAAAGTCAAGGAATATTTACTTCAAGACATTGCAAAGGTTGTATTAGACGCTATAACACATTTCTTTAACAAACACCAACCAATTACAAGTAGAGTAACAAAAGTGCTCATAGAACTTCAACCAAGAATGAACAACAAAATGATGTTCACAAGCCATCTTATTTATGGAAAGCTAGTAGAACTGTATGCGACAGTTGACCGGAAGATACCTGTACGTTTTGTAAGGGCATCTCAAAAACTAAAGGCTTATAAAGGTCCTGGTGTAATATGTAATTTGAAAAGCACATATGCAAAAAGGAAGTACCTTGGAGTGGAATACACAAAATGGATTCTTCAAAATGAATTGTCAAAAGAACAATGCGACAAGTGGCTTGGGTACTTTTTGTCGCATAGTAAAAAAGATGATCTAGCAGACACGTTTTTGATGGCAATAAATGGACATTAAGTGTACTTCAAATGGATGGTATATTCTTTACAAAATGCTGCCCATTCTCCAGGTGTAACATTTGTGTTACACACTTTTTTAAGATACCCATTTACACAGGTGTAACTTAATTCAAGCTCGTTGCTGAATTGATTTATAAATTTATCAATATTGACCGGTGGTTGAGTTACACAATTTGAAACAACGTCCTCTAGAAAGTTTGTAAGATCAGTAGAATAGAGTTTGCCCAAGAATTCTGGACAGTATGTGAATGTTTCCTTAAAGTAATCATAAATATCTATCACATCCTCGATATTCACCAATTCTGCAGTTGACTCTGTAAAGGAACTAGTGTCATCTGAAGTGGACATTTCTGTAGACATACTTACAGTTCTTATTAAGGTACCGGGAAGTTTATCTTTAAATAACCTGCAATTCTTTTTTATTATGTACAATTATAAAATGGCAGACCTCTTCAAGGAAATCCAAGAAAACGATTTGCTTAAAATCCTACTTATCGTAGCGGGCATTTACCTGTTTATTCAATATACTAAAAAGGAGGAATCTTACACTCCTGTTTCTGACGTTCCAATTAGACTTGACCAAGACCTTTCTCCATCCCCCGTAGTGACTTCCGCACCTATTGTACAACCTCCTGCTGACGTACAAACAGCCGCCCCTGTTACTGATGACTCTCATATCCAGGAAATTGTCCAAGGAAAGCCTCAACTAAAAACCGAAGACCTATTGCCCAAGTACGATGATGCAAGTACTTTTGCCAAGGAGAATCCTGTATCGAAGTTGCTTAAGGAACAAAACTTCCTCATCAGCGGCTATCACGTGGGTGTCAATACTGTAGTACAATCCAACAAAATCCCTTATCATGATCTTAGATCCGCCCCACCCATTCCTAAACAAACTGTTGGTCCGTGGTCACAATCTAGCTACGAAACACCTATGGGATCTATGAGAAGACAACTTGAAATTAGTAATTGATAGTCCCCTAGCTGGACGAGCATTCTTGATGCCGGTAGTTGTGGCGCTTTTGTCCATGTATTAAATATTGGAACGGTGTGTTTGATACAGAAAAAAAAAGGGCTGTGATTTTGTAAGGAAATGCTGCCGTTATCAGTATACTATTGTATTGATCTTCCACAGACGTACGATACAGAGATAATAGAACATTGTTTACGCACACACATCTCTATTACACATATTTCCGAGTACTCACTTGTCGAATTCAAACGTTTTCACAAAGGCGTTGGAAAAAACGAAGATGTTGTTAAAAATGGATTGTATACATTTAATAAAATGTACAATGAACTAAAACTTAAAAAAAGTCATATGACGTGGTTTGTGTACATTGGCAATGGAAACATTAAAAACTTTCAAAGAAATGTATGTGCTGTGCTCTTGAATAGAAATCCATCCATTAGACTGTGTTACTACAGCATAAATAGGACGCCTCTTGTCATTCCAACGGAAATCACAAAAGAAGAAAAACTGCAGTTGGTGAAGGAATTCAACAAGGGACTGTATAGACTCTTTTCAACTAAGCAAACGATTGCATACGACAATTTTGTATAAAGTCAAACAGGGCCCCGGTTTATTTTTACAAAGTGTTCTTTTGGGAGAAGTAGAAACCTAGGTTCAGGGGTGGCTTCTAAAAAGACCAATGCACACTTTTGATTAGCTACTTGGCAAAAAAGGTGTATGAGTACGGTATGTACTTGGTGTACAATGTGCTGAGAGTTATTGTAATGTACATTGCCAAGTGGAATGTGCAGCAAGTTGGCTTGGTAAGGGACTGCGAATACAATATAAACGGACTCAAGGTCGTGGAGTATACATATACTCATAGTGAGACTAGCAGTCAGGTGCACAAGGTGTGCTTTGTCTATACTCATCAGGCGGATCTAAAACATCAAATGGATTACTTTTTGACAAATGCTGAGCGTCTTCTTAAGAATAGGACCAAATTTGTAAATTGCTCCCTTGTGGAATCAGGTAGGTATGTACTGGACTGTACACAGCTTATACGGCGATTCGTAATGTACTTGGAAAAGTGTGATTTTGCAAGGGTTGAGCTCGATACTGTATTAGGTTATATCAGAAATGTTCATCCCGAATTACCGGAGTCGAATTTTGATTTGAGTGTGTATGCATGTGATGATTTTTTTACGGAAAGGACGATTAGTTGTGGTGATGAACGTAACAGAGAGTTGTGGGAGTTGTTTGCGTGAGTTACACAATTAACTAGTAATAAAATTATCATTATAATATAAGATGATCCAGGTGATTCTAAAGGGAATTAGTATGTTTTGTTTTCTTGGAGGGCCGAACTTTGGACCATTTATTATGCCTTTGATGAATCCAGCTTCGTGCAGTTTCTTTTCGTTGTGTGTATTTTTACCACTTAATTTGGTATCGCCTAACTATTTGAATAGCACAGACGGTAAAAAGAACTTTTGGAGAACGTTGCGCTTTGGACTCTTGATCTATTATGCTACGTGCATTGTATTTTTATGCGTAGCCATGAGATTCTTGTGTAATGTTTCGGACAAAGCTAATCCTTATTGATGTTTGGTCAAACCAGTTAATTTTTTTAGGGGAACGTTCTAAATGTCCTTTACACATATCTTGTTTTCTGGTGGAGGAGTAAAGGGAATAGCGTTTATAGGTGTACTGAAAACTCTTTCTGAACAGGGTCTCTTAGGAAACGTCACGAGTGTGTCTGGGGTTTCGGCAGGGGCGATTGTAGCGTTATTGTTTGTTTTAGGGTACACGCCTGAGCAAATGGAATCTATTGCGATAGACTGTGACATGATTACTCTAGGAGACATTCAAATACAAGGTATTCTAAAAAATTATGGATTGGACACGGGTAATGGTATAACAGCGTTTCTAGAATCCTTAGTGGAATCTGTTGGTTATTCCAAAGACATTACCTTTAGGCAATTGTATAAAAAGACCGGGAAAAAGTTTACATGTTATGCTGCAAATATAAGAACACACGCACTTGTGGCATTTGACTACATAACTACACCTAATTTAAAGGTACTTAATGCGATTAGAATGTCTTTTGGAATCCCATTAGTATTCACTGCAAAACGATATAAAGGTGACATGTACGTAGATGGAGGGCTTATTGATAGTTTCCCTATACACTTGTGCGATCCAGAGTGTACGCTTGGAATAAGATTAGCTGACAGTACGGAACATCTAGAAGTTTCTGGAATTACTGATTACTTGTACAGAATTGTTAGGTGCGTCATAGAAACAAGGCATAGAGCTCACAATAGAGCTGAATATGCGCGGTGCGTTATAGACATCCACACAAACGTGATGCCATTGAAGTTTGACCTAACAAAAGAGGAAAAACTCAAGCTCATTGCCATTGGGTATAATAGCAAAGTTCAAGTTTAATTCAGAATTTTTTTTTCTTTTTGTAATATTATAAAACAAAAACAAAAATGGGTGGTGGACTTATGCAACTCGTGGCCTTATATGCGCTATAGGGCACAATAGTCAGCTACTTGGGAGTTCCGTATTCACTCTTCAAGGAAAATAGTATAAAATACGGGTGTGGTTGTACTCTTTCCACATCATATAACTGGCTAGTGAAAAGGACCAATGGACCTTTTTGCGACATCTTCAAATTGCGGGAAACTCCTTAGAGCCTAAACTACCATTCCTATTTGGAAACATATAGGAAGAACACGGTTAATAGCCGTCCCCAATGGTAACAATGTGAAGGATTGGACGATCCGCAGCGAAGCTCCTTAGAATTGACTTCATAAAGTTATCTCTATACAAATCTGGTTGATCGGACTAACCCCAAGTGTAAAGGTACTTTAATAAGAGAACAATTAAAGGAGAACGTTCAGAGACTAAATGGAGATGGGTAATTTGTTAGACAAATTGCTTAAGATATAGTCCGGCCAATGTTGAAAGATATTGGACAAACCGATGGCGCTTAGAAAATATATCTTGGGTGCCAACAGTGAGCTGCTAGTATGGTTCGTATATCACCATACTAGGTAAACAGTGTAAATATACGAATTGAATCTGATTCAATTTATATAACTCGCTAGTGAAAGGGGCCTAGACCCTTTTTGCAAGATTGTCAAATTGCGGGAACCTCCTTAGAGCTTTAACTACCACTTGTTCAGTAGTAATACTTGACAATACCACAGGGTAATGACCGGTGGCATGGTAAAAACGTTAAAGATTGGACAATCCGCAGCCAAGTGTCTTATATCGTTAAAGGCAGATGTAAGATAAAGGTTCAACGAGTAGACGGCAATCGGGATTTAGTGATAGTTCTAGCCAAACTTGAAGATTCCTAAGGTGTACTCTGTCCATAGTAGAAATATTATGGGGTCGATTCGCAAGATATTTACCTTAAAAGCCTGTAGGGTAGAAAAATGTCGGGGAGCATCGAAAAAATAAGATGTTCATAAAGCCCTTAGTGGACGCTTACACGAGCACCACAGACGTTAATCAGGGAAAACCCTGGTGAGAAAATCAAATTGCTGGGAACCCCTAAAGCTCATTCTACCAAGGATTTACAGTGATGTAAATCTGGCCAAGACACAACTTGGGTAGTGGTATTTGTCACAGGGACGTCTGCTAAGGCGGCCTTTGGTAACAATGAATGAGATGTAACAATGGGCAATCAGCAGCCAAGTTTCTTTAAAAGATTTAAATTCCTGTATACGAAAAGGGAAAATGGTATCCATTGGTGTATGTTGTGTATGCAAGGCAAGTTCAGCTGACTGTATTCAGTTGTATAAAAGGACAGTTTGCAGAGCGTGCTATTTAGGCAAATTGTCAGGACAACGAAAAAAGAATGTTCATTACAGGTTGAAAAAATCGTTGGCTGCCAAGATAAGACGATCAATTAGCACACAAACAAACACATTGGATTACATTGGATGTAACATTCATTATTTAAGGGAATATTTGCAGTTCAATTTTACAGCGGAAATGAATTGGGACAATTACGGTACGTTTTGGGACATTGGTCACGTTGTTTCGGAGTTTGATTTGGCCGTCGAATCTGAAAAGTATCGCTATTGGAATTGGTCTAATTTGTTTCCGGTTGTAAGAAATGAATCAGTTGATGCATCTATTGCCAAAAGGAATTTAAGTTGTTTTAAAGAAGAAGGTTCAACGACTAAATGGTTTTCGGGAGAATTTGTTCTAGATTCTTCATAAGATATAGTCTAATCCTTGTCGAAAGATAAGGTAGAGGAAAAGTACAGGTAATCCTCAAATTACTTTCTTCAAAGTTGTCTATCGTAGACACACCAACTTTTCTATCGAATCCATTGAACAAACCTTCAACGGAACGGTAGATTTCGGTAAACTTTAATGCCGTGAAAAGCAACCTGCATCAAACGATAAGGATAGTTTGATGGAAAACAGTTAGTATTCCTTAACCGATGTTCAGCACCACCCTTGTTTTATCCATCGGTTTATAATACAGTTGCTAGTGATTAAGAGTTGATTTAAAAGCATTGTTTTATGTGTGAGTAAATGAGTAAATGAGTAGAGAGTGCACAAAATACAAACAAACAAATGGCTTGGGTTTAATAAAAAGGTTCATCATACAACCCACGATGCAAGCAATGTAAGTATGAAGAAGCTAAGCTAAGCTAAGCAAGACATACGATGCTTGTAAACGACTTCTTAATTGCGACATCATCAAATTGCGGGGATCTCCTTAGAGTCTAAGCTACCATTCCTATTTGGAAACATTTAGGAAGACCACGGTTAATGGCCGTACGCGACTTTGGTTGCCGATTCACTTGCTCGTGAGAGTTGGGCTTCGCCAATGGTAAAAATGCTTAGAATTGGACAATCCGCAGCCAAGTTCCCTACCAACGTTTAATAGCGTTGCGGGAAAAGGTTCAACGACTAAACGGTGATGGGTGAAGAATGCGAAGTGTTCGCTTCTTTGCTTAAGATATAGTCTATTCCCTAAGTAAATACACCGAAAGGTGGGGTACGTTGACATAGTCAACCTGGGCAAACTTGCTCAGAAAGCGTAAAGTTTCATGCACGGTCTCCAGAAATGGTGACTTGATCCACAAGACCTATCTCCAGGTCAAACTCCCTGCTTTGGACAATGGCTCAAGCACTTGCGCTTGGGTCGAAAATGTGGGCCATATGTTGATTCAAGAAGTGTACATCGAAATCGGTGGTCAACAAATTGACAAACACTATGGTGATTGGCTTAAATGTGAGGCCTGAAAAGCAACCTGCATCAAACGATAAGGATAGTTTGATGGAAAACAGTTAGTATTCCTTAACCGATGCAACACCACCTTTGTTTTATCCATCGGTTGATAATACAGTTGCTAGTGAGTCACAGGTTGTGACTTGCGACACTTTCAAATTGCGGGAAACCCCTTAGAGCCCTATCTACCATTCTTATGTAGAAATATGTAAGAAGACCACGGTTAATAGCCGTACGCGACTTTTGTCGCCGATGCTCGACTCGGAGGAGTTGGGCTTCGCCAATGGTAAAAATGATAGGGATTGGGCAATCCGCAGCCAAGTTCCCTACCAATGGTAAAAAATGTGGCTTGTACCACTGCCATTGCGGGAAAAGGTTCAACGACTACATGGAAGTGGGTAAAGAATGCAAGTGTTTGCTTCTTTGCTTAAGATATAGTCTAGTCCCTTAAAATACTGAAATTGATTTAAAAACAGCAATTGGTCCTCACGAAAATAAGACAAAGTCTAATAAAATAATAGTAGACTATTATTCCGGTCACCGGTGAGGCCTCACTTCACCGGTTAAGCAAAGGAACATATAAGTTTGCAAAAGAAAATCAACTGGACCATATTGATGTATATGACTTTTACAAATCTAATAAACAGTATTTTAGATAAATACACCGAAAGGTGGGGTAGGTTGGCCTCTGCGCCAACTCTGTCTGCCTAAATGGCAAAATGACAGGAACGAAACATTTGGAACGAACTTACTCAAACAGCTGAAAAGCAGGATGGTTATAGCATTATGATTGGTAACACTGATGCTCTTACTGCCTATGACGCTTCTGCCAAACCTGAAACCACTTTGTACATTCCTCTTCAATTCTGGTTCTGCAGAAATCCTGGTCTTGCTCTTCCTCTTATTGCCCTGCAATATCACGAAGTCAAGTTCAACATTACTTTTGCTAGTTTTGATAGCTTGGTTGTTGGCACTGCTCCCTCCTCTGTTCCTAGCTTGGGTTATGCCAGCTTGTATGTTGATTACATCTACCTTGATACGGATGAGCGCAGACAATTCGCTCAGGTTCAACACGAATACCTTATTGAGCAACTTCAATACACTGGTGCTGAAAGCTTCACCAACCAATCTGTCAAGAGCAAGCTCGCCCTCAACCATCCTTGCAAGGAACTCATTTGGGTCGCTCAACCCAATGCCAACATTTCATCCAAGTATACCTCTGTGTATGGTGTGAACAGCGCTGGCAGCTACCCCAACTTGACTGTCACTCAGTCTGTTGTTGATGCCAAGCTCCAACTGAACGGTCACGATAGATTCAGCATCCGTGATGGTGACTACTTCAACTTGGTGCAACCCTACCAACACCACACCAGAATTCCCTCCACTGGTATCTATGTGTATTCCTTTGCACTGAACCCCGAACAGCATCAGCCTAGCGGCACGGTCAACATGTCCCGCATTGACAATGCCACTTTGCTGTTGACCTTGTGGTCTGGTGTCACTTCCTCTGGATGCCAATTGCGTGTTTATGCAGTCAACTACAACGTCCTCAGAGTGATGTCAGGCATGGGCGGACTTGCATACAGTAATTAGGATAGGTGGTCTAGCATACATTTTATATACGTTTTTTTATTTGTTACGATTACACAAGTAAAAAGACCATAAAAAGACCATAAAAAGACCATAAAATGACACGGAAAATGCAATTTTTTTATGCGATGAACCGTGTACACTGTCCCCGCGCTCCACCTGGTGCGAAGCGCAAACCTATTTGCACGTTGCATGCACATCAATATGTAATTGAAGATTTGCGATTTAATTTAAAAACAAGTGTACATATGATGATAAATGGACTTGGTTGAGCTAGTAAAGCGCAATCCACTGAAACATCTAAATGGACAGTCACAGAATCGTTTTGTACAAAGGGTACAACAATACTTTAAAGCTGACGAGCAACGGCTATTCGTTTCAAGTTTTTATTGCTATTTGAACTATGATCCGGAAAAAGACTTTGTGATTGATATGGATAACGTATGGGAATGGTTAGGGTTTAGTCAAAAAGGTCATTGTAAAAGGGCAATTATGAAACATTTTAAAAATGATGCAGATTATAAAGTCGCGCTTTCCACCCCGGCAAGGCGCAAAAATGAAGGCGGGTTTAACAAAGAAACAGTGTTGCTTACTGTTGATACGTTTAAAGAATTGTGTATGCTGTCAGGTACGGACAAAAGTAAGGAAATACGAAAGTACTTTTTACAGATGGAAAAGGTATTTTTTGAAACTTTAAAAGAAGAGTTAAGTGAGCAATGTATGCTATTGGAAGTTAAGGACCAGCAACTCGTTGTGAAGGACCAGCAACTTGCGGAAGTCATAGAAGAGAGTGCAAAGCACAAGCACAACCTCATTTTACAAGAATACAGCCACGATTGTAATATTGTGTACATTATTAAAGTGAAAACACTTGATGGTGCGTATATTATTAAAATTGGTGAGTCGAGACGAGGAATAGATGCAAGATACAATGAACATAAATCAAAGTACCCAGAATGTTTGATATTGGATTGCTTTCCAGTAAAACGATGCAAGGATTTTGAGACGTTTCTTCATTCAAGGTTAAGGGCGTTTAGGTACAAAGAATTGCAAGGTCACGAAAATGAGACAGAGTTGTTTTTAGTGGGAAAGGAATCGAGTTACTTGAGTATACTTGAATTGGTCGATAAGAACATTGCAGCTTACAATGATGATCAATTGGAATTGAACAAAGCTTACATGGAGATTGAACGACTAAGACTTCAGGTGAGGGCGCTTGAACTTGAAAAGGAAAAGGGGTATACAATTCAAACGAACTTGGATAATCGAAATACTTCTGCTCTGGTCAATGTTCTGAAAAACGAAATTGTCACGTGTTTTGCACAATTGAAAGACGAAATTGTGACGTGTATTACACAAGCTATGCAACCACCCAGGACAACAAATAATTTCGGAGAACCACTACAAACGATTGGTCCATATGTACAACAATTGAATCCAGAAACATTTGCTCTTGTACGTGTGTACGAGAATATAAGCGAGGTGTGCAAAACAACAAATGTACCACGTTCTAGTATTGCAAAAGCTATCAAAGAAAACACTATTTACAAGAACTTTAGATGGGTTTTTGTAGACAGAGACAATAATCCAAACGTTGTCGTAGATGTACATCCAACAAAACATCTCCAAAAAAAACAAAATGTGGGTTACATTGCAAAGCTAAACAATGAAAAAACAGAGATCCTAAACGTATACCTGGACAGAAAAACAGCAAGTATACAAAATAAATTTGGCAGCGTTGCTTATTTGGATTACTTTGTGAAGCAAAGAAAGGCTGTCAATCAAAATTACTACGTATTGTACGATACGATAAGTGAGGACTTGCAAAAAGCATTTTTAGCTAAACTTGGCAAAGAACGTATTGTATTGTACAAAAATGGAATTGGACAATTTGATCAATCTGGTGTGTTAATAAATGAGTTTAGATCTATACATGACTGTCAAACTACTCTTAATGTTGGAAATAAGTCTTTGTCTAAAGCATTGGCTACAGGCAAGGCATACAATGGATATACATACAAACATTTACAAGAAAAAGTTTGTTGCATTTGATCAGTTTTCTTATTTGTGTCTATAGAACAAATAATAAGACCAAGTTTGCTCTGTCAAAGTTGTCTGAACTTCTTTTCTGCAGATACATGTGCATTGTAATTTGTATACACACATTACACAGACAATGCCCTAAATTTAAATTGAATACTCACGAACCCTGTGTAATTTGGAGTTGTGTATTGTATTTGTCCAAGGTTGGTTATTGCAAAATCGATACCTAAATCATCTCCAACATACGTTGTTACTATTTCAAAAGAAGATGATTTGTTTACACCGCGAATGTGATAGTGGGCAGCAAGTGTACCTGTTGAGAGTACAAGTCTTGCAGAGAGCCATGTGTCAAAGCCCCATACATCCGTATTGAAAATAAGCCCATTCACATTTTGTAAAGTGGCGGCATTAGTTGCATTAAATTGCGTTGTCTTAAATATGTCTCCAGAGCTTGGTGTCATGGGTTTCCCGGAAACAACTAGATCCCCACCAATGTACATCCCTTTTGCAACAGACGCGCCACCAAGAACGGTCAATGCACCGCCATATGTACTTGAAGTGGCGTCTGATGTCGCGCTCACAGAAACTCCACTTGAAACATCAAGAACGGACGCATACAACTTGTTTACACACACGTCAAGATAGTCTGTAGAAGGGGTTTTAAAGTCTGTTGCACAACTTGCAAATTCAAAGCGATCAGATAGCTCGTTAAACGTGAGACCAACATAAGGCTTGTTGTACAAAATCACCACGTCCCCAATTCCAGGATTTTGTGAGGTCCACGCGGAACTGAGTCCAGCCACACGCGTTGTGCCATTGTAACTTACAACTTTTCTTGTTTGATTGTTGCTAAATCCGCTTGCTACACGTATCCACCAACCATTGTAGTAGTCGTTTGTAGAACTTGCACTTATTCCCAATTTCACCTCGGTTGTCTGTGTGCCCGTTTGATCAGGAAGTGTAAACGCCTGCCCTCCAGTGTGCTGTACAACGTCTCCCTCGCCTGCATCATTGTCCATTTGATAGCGTTGTATTGCTACACCTGAGTCACGTGACCCAACAGGACCGGCATTAAGAAGTATCACGTTGTCTTTGAGCACTGTGTCAACTGTTTGTATACTTGTTGTTGTGCCATTGACAGTGAGATTTCCTCCTATGATTGTATTACCAAGTACATTCAACGCACCACCTATACCTACACCTCCGCTAACCATAACAGCGCCTGTACTGCAGTTGAGGCTCTCGGTGGAGGAAACAACTCGTAGGTCTCCGCCAATGTACGTGTCCTTGCTGATAGCTAAGCCTCCTACAACTGTTACCGCACCTCCAGAGGACACATTGCTTGCATTTTGCGTACAAGTAAAAGAGGTTGTTCCTGTGACACTAACAGCTGGTGAAGCAATTGTCAGCTCGCCTGTGACAGAGTTGATTTCCAGTGATCTTTCTTTAGGTTGTTCAAGGGAGTCATAACGAGTAATGGAGAAATTAGGATTGGAGTCGACAGAAAATTTAAGGAAACGCAAGTTATCATATACATTGAATATTGTACTAGAGTACTTTGTGACGTAATTTTGGGTACCGTAAAGGAAATTGTCACCTTCAATATACACTCCACCACCAAAACTTGCCCCGCCGCGTACTAGCAAACTGCCACCATTTGTCACGCTTGTGGAATCTGTAGAACATTGAATCGTAATCCCTCCAAATGTAACAAGTGCACCTGATGTAAAGTTGACAGATTCGTCCGTTGCGGTCAGCGTGAGGTAAGCGTAACTACTGCTACTACTACCACTTCCATTGATGCCGCCACCTACCCATAAGTCACCTCCAATGGACGCACCTCCAGCAACAGTAAGCGCACCACCATTTCCTACATTTCCAGCAGGTGCGTTTCCTGAAATTGTCAGACCTCCACGGATATTCACTGCACCTGTCAAGTAACTTGTCGAAGGTGTCGAATCAGTAAAAGTGACAACTCCACCAAAGTAGGCATCCTTGTTCACAGACACGCCTCCTTGTACAGTTACCCCACCTCCACTTGACAACCCAGTTGCATTTGTAGTGCAGTGCACGGTGACTCCGCCCGTCACACTCAATGCGCCTGCACTGATTGTGCTAACAGTCGTGTCAACACATGAAACTGGGCCATTACAACGCAACGTACCGTTCACATCCAACGTAGCATCAGGTGACGTAGTATTAATTCCTACGTTGCCCATTGTAGACACCGTGACACTGGCTGTGGTGGACGTCTGCAGGTCGATACGCATTCTTGATCCAGTTCCATCACTGTCTGAAGAGATTGCCCAATTAACCCCAGACCCCGCTCCTGTGATACGTAGTGTTGAGTAATTAGTATTTCCCCTGTCAAACCCAAGAGTAAACAGTTCTAAATCGACGTCCCTTGGAGACACTAAACCGCCATTAGAGAATACCTTTACACCAGTGTCTTCATTCGTACTAATTAACAAATTATCATTAAATAGGTCAAGTGTGCACACGTCTCCGAGCACTACCTTGCCACCAATGTAGGTATCCTTTGCAATACCAATGCCTCCTAACACATCCACTGCACCACCCTCAGTTGAACTTGTTGCATTTGTTGTATCTGTAAAGTAGACATTGCCATCACATGTAAATTGACTTTGAACATGTACGTTTCCTGATGTAGTTACAATCAATTCATTTTGTATGACCAAGTCGTTACCAGAAGATACTACATTAGTGTGTCCAAGATAACCTAAAGTCATATCTCCTACGTGCAAGAGGGTATTTGATTGCGAACTTGTAATTGTAAGACCTGTTGTATTGGATACTAATGTGCACGTTTCTCCAAGAACAAGTCCAGTTGTTGTGAACTTGGCACTTGGACGTGTACTACTCGGATGCATAAAAATGTGTTCATCTGATATGCATACAATATTTCCATTTGTTGTACCAATATTTGCTTGAGAATGCAGTATTAACTTGGATGTATTGTCATTATTTGTGTTTACCTTGACCGATCCCAAAACATCTACATTTTTAAGAACTCCAAGACCTCCAAGAATAGTAACCGCGCCTCCTTGTGATGGTGAAAAGGAGTCTGTTGTACACAGCACTGTAAGTCCTCCGCTAATAACAACACTACCTGTGCTCCCAGATGACCACGTCGTGTCGTGTAATGTCATCGTCGTGTACACATCGACTCCTGTGTCACTAATGTTCATTTTATCTTGAACGGACAACTTATCCGAGTCTATGACAATGCCTACAGGACTTGACAATGAAACACCGGATGTGCTTGTGGACAATATACCTGTTGTATCCAAGTAAATAGATCCGTATGCATACGTGTATCCAGATACATTTATATCGCCACCTACACAAATGTCTTTTGCTACTCCAAGTCCACCGCCAATTACAAGAGCTCCTGTACTACTCCCCGTCGAATCGGCTGTTGAGTAAATAGCCACCGTGTCAGGGAGGACTTTCATGGCCAAATTCACACCATCAGGACTAAACGTGATCTTTTTCTGTACGGTGGTATCTACAAAAAAACGCCGTTCCGACACACCTTCCACTGCCATTGTACCCATAGGACTAGAAAGGTCCAAGTTGGATCCGATAATTACGCTTTTTAGGGTGCTTAACCCACCTGCCACGGTCACACCTCCACCTGATGAAATAGAAGTAGCATCCTCGGTAGTTGAAATAGAAATACCTCCGTTGACTACAAGAGACCCCGTTAGTAAAGTGCTTGGGGTTGTGTTTGTTACTTGCACTGTTCCATTGCGCACCGTCAAGTTACCCGAGTCTACAGTGATGCCTCGTAAAAGGATGTCACTCATCACGTTAATTAAATTTTACCTCTAAAAAGAATACAACTCTCGAACGAATTGTATTGTATTTAAACTCAATGAAACTGAATCAATAAATGCAATCGACTTTTGAGAAGCCTGTGTTGGTATATAGTGATTTTTGTACATATTGTCAAAATTTTGCAGCATTACTTGTACAACACCCGGAGATTCTTCAGCAATTTGTAAAGATTAATATTGACATTGATTTGTCTACAGGAGATCGTCCACAAATGTTTTACGACCTGCAAAAGGCATTGGACTTTAAGATAAGTGAAGTGCCGACAATCGTTGTTGATTCTGGTCAATATGTATTAACGGGAGAAGAGGCTTTTAAATGGCTCGAGTATCAAATCAAAAAGGGACAAGAGGAGAAGTCGCTTCAGGCATTTAATCCAAACGAGATGGGGTCTTTTTCTGATAACTATGCCAATCTAAAAAACGATAATTGCGCTTCACAATCCTTTAAATTTTTAAGCGATCCAGAAGCCCCTATTCATACGCCTCAAGAGGCTCCTCCTGCAACTGTCACGCAATTTTCCAAGGGTGGAATGCAAAAGAGTTCGGAAATTGACAAAAGACTTCAAGATTTGATGACCGAACGTGAAAGCATGCTTATGCGAGTTCCAAAGCCACCGAATTCACGCATTGACTTTACTACCGGGAAAATGAATTGTGCGTAAAACCAATTCTATTGGCATACATCAAATGAATGTGTTGTTTGTTATTTTGATTTTTGTTGTGTTGGTAATGTGTGTTCAACCTCCGCGAGAAAGATTTATGGAACTGTATAAAAAAGAGACGGAATTGTTGGAAGGGTTATTTAAGCGTGCTAATCTCTTACAGACTGAATCTCCACCGGGTGTGCCTGTAGCCATGGATACTCAGCAATATCGAAAAGCTCTGGAAGTGTACTTGTCAAATGCTTTAAATAACAATGCTGACTACACAGCTACACAAGTATCAAGGATTTATAATGTGACTGCATCAGGTGATACATTTACAATGAATGCAGATATAATAAATAGTCGACTGGCCTTTTCTAGAAAACTGTTTGTAAACGTACGTGATGGTAATGTTATCTTTGTGCGTACGGATGATCCCCTCTTAACAATGACATTTGACCCAGCTGAAAAAGTTTCTAGAAGTCTAGAAATAAGAAATCGACTAAACTGGATTTAATTGCATTTAGGAAATTATAAAATTCCTGGATTAGATTATAAAAAGCAATGCTTGGTGGAAAGTATTCTCCAAAGTACAAAAGTGCTAAAAAACACAGTGCTAAAAGACACAGTGCTAAAAAGCACAGCGCGAAAAAACACAGTGCTAAAAGACACAGTGCTAAACACGCAGGAGGTTCTTCTCATAAGAAGAGGGGACACCACAGTGTCAAACGCCACAGTGTCAAACGCCACAGTGTCAAACGCCACAGTGTCAAACGCCACAGTGCCAAACGCCACAGTGCCAAACGCCACGCCAAACACCACACAGGAGGATCAAGTGCAAAAAAACACAGCGGTAAGCACCACAGCGGTAAGCACCACAGCGGTAAGCACCACAAAAAAAGTTCCACTTACGGTAGCATGAGGAAATCTCTTAAGAACGCTTCAAAAACAAAGAAACGTGGGTCAAAAAGAATCAAGTCAAAGTACCGAATGCGTGGAATGGGAACTTTATTGAACATGTACGGAGGTGCAACAGAAGCTCTTGAGGCCGAGTTTGCACAATTGAAACGCGATTTCATGGAGCTAAAGGCAAAGGTTGATTCCATGTCTGTTAATGGATCTGTTTCTCGTCGTGAGGCGATGAAGGGAAAGATGGCTTCTGCCAAAAAGAAGATGATTGCAACAAAGGACAAGATGAAAGCCATTCTCAAGAACGCAGCCAAGACCACAGCAAAAGCTGCTTCTGCTATTAAAAGAAAGTCGCCTTCACCTTCCGTAGCTTCTTCTGTAAATTCTCTAGATTCTCAATCACAATCAACAGACTCCTTGTCGCGTCCACCTTCTGTAGCTTCACTTAGGATTCGCGCAAGTTTGGACAAGGCTAAAGAAAAAATGAGAAAAGCAGGTACAGGGATCAGTTCTGGGTATAAAAAGGCCAAGACAAATATAAGGTCAAGTGCTAAAAAGGCCAAAGCAAGTGTGAGCTCAGGTATTAAGAAAACTAAAGCGGGTGTAGCTGCTAAGATATCTGCATCAAAAGCCAAAATTACAGATATAAAGAACAAATACGAAGATCGTAAAGATGAAAAGGCCTTTGCACGTCTTAGAAAACGAGGCAAAATTCCTGCATAAAAAATTGAATTTAAAACACAAATTACATAAATGTGAAATGAGTTTAAACAATTACGTAATTATACAAGCTGGTGAATACAAAGGATACAATGCATTTGTGGTGGATACGACACCAGAAATGTATGTCATAAAGGATGATACATCTAAATGTGTATATGTACCAATAAAGCAATGTTCTAGAAAAGGTGCACGCATTAAATGTGTGCGAGGACCACACAAAGGACTTGAAGGTCGGTATGTGCAAACTATTCTTGAAAAGGCATTACTAAAAGTTGATACAAGTGGCTCAATCTTAATATCAATTTGCTTAAAAGACATCGTGTACCACAGCCAAAACCAATACCAAGACCAATGCCAAGACCAATGCCAAGACGAAGTTGAAGCAGAAGATTTTGTTTTTGCTACAGATACATTAACAAAATGTGCTACCGCACAAGACCACGAGGACGCAGCACAGGACCACGAGGACGCAGCACAGGACCACGAAGGCGCGGCAAAGGACGACGAACACGCAGAATTGACTGTTTCTTATAGTGATACACTAAGGACATTGTTGAAGCCGGAGTTATCAAAAGAGGATCAATATATAATATCACAATTAAAAAAGATACTATCAGATTCATATGGTTGTGTATTAGACAGTAAAACTGTTATTGAACAAGTCAAGCAACATACTGCGGAACGAAATATTCAGATCAAGACACAAGATTTCAAGTATGTACTTGTATGTGTGTTGTACAATTGCTTGAAATTATCGAGATACTTTGATATTTCCTTTGATGTATTTTTAAAGAAATTAAGTTCAAATAGATCTGAATTTGGAAGGTACTTTGTGTCACCTAAACTCAACATGCTTTTAGATTCTGTATTTCTTCAAGGTGAGTTAGACGATGAAACGTCGCAAAGGATAGAATCAGGTGTTCGAGAAAAAGATCCATTAAAAGTCTTGCAGCTCGTAGCAAGTAGAGCATACAAGTGTATTTATGGGGATGACACAAAAGAACAAAAGACCACATTTCAGATGTTGGCCCTGACACCAAAAGCACCATTTGTGGGTCATATGTCCGGTATTCGTAGCGCTGATGTCTTAAGAAAAGAGTTGAGTTATGCAAATAGTGAGTTACAAAAAACAACGTTATCAGAGTCATTTCAGAAGCGTTTGCAAGCTTCAAGAGAAAATATTAAAAACAAACTTATTACACTTGATGCACAATTACTTCAATATAGATACTCTCTTAAGTTGCGAAGAATGGCCACAACTTTGTCAAGAACGGATGCAGCCATTGCTAGGGCCATTGCATCAGATATATCAAAAGGGGTGTACATTCTTGATGATGCACCACCTGAAACAGTACAAATCTTGAACAAATACAAAAAAGACCTAAATACTATTTGGGAATCGTATGATACCTGCAAATTCAGTGACCCAATAGATGAAATTTCCATATTAAGTAATTTGAACAGACAAGCTGCTAAAGGGCGTGTTCCGCTCATTCAAAGACGACAATTTTTAGAGCACCGCAAGGATATTATCGGTAAACTAACACAAAAAATGAACATTACACTTGATTGGAACTGCTACATACACATCTGTAATGTAAAACTTGAATGCGACAATGTCTAACTGTGTACAAAAAAAAGTGAAATCTAAAGCGACTTTTCTTATTTTTAAATGCAGTCAACAGACATACAAACATCTATTCAAATGAAGCAAACAGACGTTCAAGTCATAACAGACTTGCTCAAGGGTGTAAACTGGTATACAAAAGAGGAAGAACTAGAGTTGTTGGAGGAGGGTGCAAGGGCGAGGTTTACAAGTGAATCTCATGTACGTGACCTTATACGCAAGGCCATATTGCGATACAACAGGTATCTAACACATATTGAATTTGGTGAATACGACGTAATTAGTGAAGACATTAGCTTATTTTTTAAAAAGTGTAATACAAACAATTTACGTGAAACATTTCGCATAATGAAGCTTATTGACTTAACTCTGTTAGATATTGTAAATAATAACTAAATTTATTGTTTACACGTTGTTATTTGACGTTAATTGTACTTTGTTTGGCAATTATTGTTTGACATTAATCTTGTACTTGACGTTGTTATATTCTGTAAAAGTTGTAAAATTAGCGATGCCTGAGTGGAGGGTAAGTACACTCAACATAGTATCTACAATGGATTTGGTGTGTGAGACAAGGTCTTCTTGGGCATCCGTACCTAGAACTGCTGCGTTAAATTCCTTTTCGAATGTGTACTCGATATCAAATTCGCTCATTTGTGGTTCTTAATACTACCTAGTAAATTTACTTTACAAATTTACTTTGTTAAATTTCTTGATTAAAATCAGTAAGATGAGTCCCGATTTTGGGTTTTTTGATGGATTCCCGATGGGAGTGAATGTGACTGACGCTCATGGAAACCAGGTATATACAAATGGAAAGCGCAATGATTATGGGTGTACATCGTTTAAGTATAAAAATTATACGGTGGCAGTTTGTAATCAAAATTCCTTTTTAGCCAATGTGAGTCATGAAATTCGTACTCCACTCAATGGAATTATAGGTATGTTGACATTGCTTGAAGACACTGAGTTGACACAGACGCAAACAGAGTACATACAGATGATCAAAGAATGTGCTTATAATTTGATGAGTATTATAAATGATATTCTGGATTTGTCAAAATTAGAATCTGGGAAAATGACATTGGACATCACCGTGTTTAGTTTGCAGTCGGTGGTAGAATCTGCTAATGACATACTTGCAAACAAAATTTGTGAAAAGGGTATCGAGTACATTTACAACATTGACCCAGGGATAAAAGGTGTACTTGGTGACCCGCAACGTGTTAAACAAGTCGTGCTTAATTTGCTTGTAAACGCTATAAAGTTCACGGAAGCTGGGACAGTAAGTTTAAATGTGAAACGTATTTCAAAGCGCGAATTTAGGGTGCATGCTGAGCCACATCGCGCATCTGAAACTTTTATTAGATTTGATGTTGTGGACACGGGCACAGGCATATCAGAAGACTACAGATCAAAATTGTTTGTACCTTACACTACAAGTTCAACAGGCACAGGGTTGGGATTGTCTATTTGCAGGGAATTAGCTGAACTGATGCGCGGAGCCGTTTGGTTAGATTGGACAGAGCTTGGAAAGGGATCTAAATTTAGTTTTGTTATGCAAAGTCCGCCTGTACATGAAACAGTATATCCATTACAGGTCGAGGAAGCTCTAAACGACGAGGTTCTAAACAATCTTAATGTACTCATTGTTGATGATAATTTGTATAATCGTATTAGTTTGACGGGGATGGTGAACAAGTGGGGCATGAAAGCATATTCTTTTAGTACAAGTGAGGAGGCATTGTATGTTACAAAGCTTACAGAGTTTCATATAGGATTGATAGATTATTGTATGCCCAAGATAGATGGCCCAACATTTGCGGCAAAGCTACGAGAGCAGAAGCAATTTAACAACAAAATGATACCACTTATTGCACTTAGTAGTCTTGGAGACACTCGTCCGGGATTTAATCAATCCCTTTTTAAGGCGGTTCTCACAAAGCCATTCAAAGAATCTCATTTGAAAAAGTTGTGTATACAAATTTTGAGCTCACAAAAAACCCACCAACACGCAGCCGATACCAAGTCTCTTCGAGAAGACATAGCAGTGTGTCTGGCAGAGGACATCGCTATAAATCAAAAAGTCATTGTTGGATTCCTGAATAAACTGGGTTTTTCAGATATTACGGTTGTAGAAAATGGCAAGAAATGCATTGAGGCTCTTAAAAGACGCACATTTGATATTGTGTTCCTAGATATTCGAATGCCTGTCCTTGATGGTGAACAGGTCATGCAATGGGCTCAAGACTTCTATCACAATAAACGCAAACCCTATTTTGTTGCCATAACAGCATATAATTCCAATATTGCAACTCACAAGTTTAATGATCACCTCCTTAAACCCGTCATTTATAACGATCTTAAAGAATGCATTTCTAAATTCATGAATTCAGTATTAAATGCATAATGTAAATGAATCTACAAACTAATCGCACTTAATTTGTTTTTCTTTAGTAAATGACGGAAGGTGATTTACAAAAGAGGTACAAGGAGCTTCAGGAAAAGTACAATGCCCTTGAAAATGAATACAACGACCTTCAAACCAAGTACTCGGAGAACACAGTTATTCAAAGTATGAACGACATGAAACGACAATACGATTTGCTTGTCAAGGATACTGTACCTTTGTATAAATACGATGCCGTGTCCAAAAAACATGAAAGCCTACAACGCAAGCACATAGCCATTTCGCATTTGTTAGAGCACAGCTTGAAACAGATCAAAACAATCGAGAACATTATTCCTGTGCGCTACGAAACAGAATTCTACAAAATTCAATTTCAACTTATTATGACAAAGGAAATCCTAGAAGACACACCATCCCCTATTTAAAGAAATTGAATTCACATCACACAAGCAACTAGAGTAATGGTATTGATTGGCATTGCCGGTAAAGCAGGTGTAGGAAAAGATTATGTTGCAAATATACTTGTTAGTTTACTACAAGATCATTCCATAAAGTGGTCTTTTGCCGATCAACTCAAAGTAAATGTAATGACACACCATAAAGTTCAATTTAGCAAAGTATACATCGAAAAAGATGCAGAGACAAGGAGACTTCTTCAAATACAAGGCACCGAATTGGGAAGAAAGAAATATGGGCAGTTCATTTGGGTAGACTATTTTCACAGTTGGGTGCAAGTTCTCATGTCAAAAGGTTTCAAACACGTGATTGTTCCTGACGTTCGTTTTCGAAATGAGTTCGAATACATTAAGCAACAATCGGGTATTGTAATCAAAGTTGTGGCCGAAAATAGACACAAGGCCCGTTTTCGACAAGAATGTGAAAGCAATCCTGAAATGATGAAACTCTTGGGAGATCACGCTTCTGAAGTGGATATGGACGCAGTGGATCATTCTCATTTTGATATGGTCCTATACAATGACCCCGAGACGACAGCCGGGGACCCCGAGACGACAGCCGGGGACCCCGAGACGACAGCCGGGGACCCCGAGACGACGACGACAGGGACATCTGAGGAGATAGCTGTGAAATTAAAGACTTTACTAGATGAGCGTGGGATAAATACTTCCGTGCTTGCGTGAGACCCCCTTTGCCTATTATTGCCATTCTAATTTGTCATTACGGTAATTACGGGATTCATACAACTTGCGAAACATTCGGATGAGGCTGCTATAGTGTGGCTTTTCATCAAAATCAAGATTGCGGGTGTACTTGAGATAAACAAGGAATTCTTTTGGCATTCCTTCGGTGAGTTCTTCTTCTGTGATACTTTCCTTTCGGTCACCAACTATTTTGTAACGTTCTCGTTTATCCTTGTGTTTTAGGTTTTGCCATGGGAGTTTTCCTTTAAAAAGATACACAAGGATATAACCAATAGCCTCAAGGTCATCTTTGCGAGATTGCTCGCACATTTTGTGAGCGGCAATGCTGGCATATCTAACCGTGCCACAGAACTTGCGGTGGTCGGAAAAGGGAATGTGTTGGCCGTTGCGTTTGATATATTTTTTTGCAAGACCAAAGTCGATGCAATATAATTTACTTGTGTTGTTGTGGCCCACTACAAAGTTGTCGGGTTTCAAGTCTCTATGAATATATCCACAGCTGTGAATGTATTTGATGACCTCAAGCATTTTTATGGCGAGACAAATGACTGTCTTCAAGCCAAATTTTTTGTATTTTGAGAGCATACTCTCAAGGCTTGGTCCAAGCAAGTCCATGACAATCATTTTTACATCTTTTGAACAAGTAATCTTCATTTCGGCAATTCCCTTTTCAGGATTTGAGATGTCCTTGTAGATTTTTGCCTCTTCTAGCAGGGAAGTTTGGCTATTGCGCGTTTCAGATATAATTGGTATTTTTAATGCACAGTATTCATTTGTCTTTTTGTTACGCGCCTCAAATACATTCCCAAAAGAGCCCGATGCAATATACCTTGTAATTGTGTACCGGTTTATGTCTTTACCTACTAATGTATTTGGGTCCATTAAATAAAGTGGACAATTCCGAAATAAGAAATAAACCCGCAATTAAATTATTTGTATTCATTATAAATATACATGTCATTAAAGCGATCTATTAAACGGTCTGCAAGAGATCGGTCCTCAAAGAAACGGGTGTCCGCAAAGAAACCTCAAGTAAAACCTCAAGTAAAACGCTCGGTAAAACCTCAAGTAAAACGCTCAGTAAAACGCTCAGTGAAACCTCAATTAAAACGCTCAGTAAAACGTTCGGTGAAACCTCAATTAAAACTCTCGGTAAAACGTTCGGTGAAACCTCAAGTAAAACGTTCGGTGAAACGTTCGGTGAAACCTCAAGTAAAACGCTCAATAAAACGTTCGGTGAAACGCTCAATAAAACGTTCGGTGAAACGCTCAGTAAAACGAGCGGTGAAGACTGGGGGAGGTAAGTTTGACAAAGCTATGAAAATGATGAAAAAAGTGCAAGGAAAGCAAGGAAAAGGTTCCAAGAAACCTCAAATGAAGAAAATAATCAAAAAAGCAAGTCCTCAATGTAATTGTTGTCAGTACTGTCATTAATTTAAAGTTAACGGATGTAATATACCAAAATGAAAGTTGCATTCATTTTTGCGTTCCTTTGTGGTACGGTTTTTCCATCTTATTTACGACAAAAACATCGATCTATAAATACGACTATTACAGAGTGTTTGTACAATGACACAGTAATGCAGTGTCCAATGGATAAAAGTGCATTGTGTGGAAACAAAACTGTTTATTTCCATGTTCCAGGAGGGTGTGTAGATGATCGTTTATGGCATTGTGGGCACCAGATATGTCACAAGACCAAGACGGTGTTGGTACCTTTTACAGAGACTTGTACAGAAACCATGATACGTACACGGATTATTTCAACGGAAACGACTTTGACGGATACAGTAACAAGTACATTTGTGTCGACTGTTACTGTTACAGATAGAAACGTTTCTATACCAGACACAACTACGATTACAGACACGGTCACAAACAATTATACAATTACAGACACGATCACTTTCACGACATGTCCAACATCCACGGTGCCTCGTGACGTTACCATTACACCTCCAATTTGTTACACGTGCACACCCACACCCACAACAACTCCAACGACCACGGTACCGTCTCGTGACATTACTATTCCGCCAATTTGCTCCACGTGCACACCCCCACCCGTTATTTGCGAGTGTGAATCGGAACCATGTGAAATGACACCGACACCTACACCCACGCCGACAATAACAAACAGGGACGTGACAATTTGCGAAACATGTGAACAACCATGTGAGGAAGAAGCCACACCTAGAGATATAACACTCCAAGTATGCTTATTTCCTAGTGTCACTAGTTTTACTGCTGATAGCACTAGTCATGATAAATGTGTAACAATTACACCCACAATTACACCTACAGTTGTGATCACACAAACTGCTAATTCCACAAATTCCACAACAACAATGACAACAGCAAATTCAACTACCACGACTACACAGTCTCAGATATTCTTATCATTTCCCGTGTAATGAATACACTATTGTAAATTTGTAATTATCGTTTGTTAATTACACAATTTAAAAGTTTACACAAGTAGCTTACACAAGTAGTTTACACAAGTAGTTTACACAAGTAGTTTACACAAGTAGTTTACACAAGTAGTTTTACACAAGTTACTTTTGAAGTACTTGTTTGACAGCATCTCTTCGCATTATTCGTTTGAGCCAATTGTACACATTGGGTCGTGATTTCAAAACAGATTTATAGCCTGCTTTAAGGAATCCGTTTACATAAGGAATATGTGAGATGTCTGCAATACTAAAGTTGTCACCTCCGATGTATTCATGTTGAGCTAGTCTCGTTTCGTACACATCAAGAACTTTTTCAACTTCCTTAAGTGCCTCTGATATTGCATTTTCAGAAGTGTCACCTTTTCCATACAACTTGGCTAATATGATTTTGCTTATAGGTGGACAGAAATTTTGAGACTCCGCTTCTAACCAGACATCAACGTTTACGTCACCAAGAAGATCGTCAATCTCTTGGTTATTGGCGGCAATGTACCTTAGAATGGCCCGAGATTCAAAAATAGTGTCATCACCGTACTGAATTGCGGGTACTTTGCCAAATGGCTGTAATTTGAGATATTCGGGGGACTTTTGTTCACCCTTTTGGAGGTCAATATTTCGAAAAGTGTACTTAAGATTAAGTGTTTCAAGAAGGATCAGTACCTTTTGTGTGCACATTGCTTTTTCATTTCCGTATAGCACCAATTGAACCATATGTTGATTTTGGATTGAATTTAATTGCGAAAAGAACTTTGCTTTTCTAACGAATTAATTTATCTATGTAGTTTAAGTTAATGTACAAGTACTACAGCTCAAGTAGTGTGAACAACAATCCTACAGTATTATTACTGTTGATATTTAGCTTTATGTTAAGTTGTATTGTATGTGTTTATTTTGTATTTTTTAATAAAGGTGAAAGCAAGGTGACAGTAATCACAAGTGACAATACACGTATAACTTCAAGTTCAAGTTCAGGTTCAACTAGTAGTGTAACTACAGCAAGCAGTGTAACTACTGCGAGCAGTGGAACTGGTGCAAGAAGCACAAGTAGTGCAACTGGTGGTACTAATACAGCTCCTCCAAGTGTACTTGCAAAGGATACAAAAGTATTGTTTCCTTTTATAAACAAGCAGTTGCTATTTAACATTGAGAACAAATGTTTATCGAGCGATGGTAGGAATCTAGTGATTGAGAAATGTAATGATTTTAATACGAATTCAAAACAACAATGGACATTTGATGGAAAACTCAAGCACAATTGGAGTGAGAGGTGTTTTGATCAAAATTTATATAGCGTGCAATGTGACAATACTGCTGAGAGCCAGTATATAAAAAGCGATGGGACAACTTTTTCAAATGATTCTGGCCAATGCATAACAGCATTTTACAACAGTGCTAGTGACCAAAAAGTCTATATGAATCCATGTACGGGAGGGAATTACCAAAAGTGGTCTGTAAAGTAAATTCGTGTGAATTGTTTTTGTAGTTAGTATTTAATGGAAGGTGGTCATTTTGTTGACTTGTTTTTGGAGACATCTGATTACTTGAAACCGAGCAAGTTCAAGTCACTTGCAATTGTTGTACTGGTTACAGGACTATTGTGGGTATACTACAATAATAATGCCTATAAATTGGTCATTGTATTGGTTTTTGCTATTGCTATAGCCAATGTTTATGCCAAAGGTGCTTTAGAATCTCTTGACGATACTAATAAAAAGATATTGTTAAAATTAAACAGTCTTCAACTAAAAGTAGACGAATACTTGTATAAAAAACAACAGTCATTCAACTTCCCAGGGGTGGTAATAAAGCCACGTCCTCTGGATGCATTGTATACAGATGCAGGAATGATCAACTTTTTATACAGCATTATCAATTTGTCAAATTACAACCCACAATTGTATTACATGTTATTAGTCGGAACAAATGGAATTCTAAAGATTAAACTTGACATAAGTACTTACTTCACATCTAATGGAGAATATCCAGAAAATACATCTGAAATGTTCCAAGACGCTTTGTCTTTGAGACACAATACTATCAATAATATTCACGACTTTGTGTATACACTTCCCAAAACACAATTGTTCTTTACGTACCTCCAGAAAGTCATAAACAGGTACATGGTTCTTATTACACGGGTTACAGACTCTATCCACAAATTGTACAATCACAACATCAAACTACGCGGAATCAACCAACGCACTACATTTGTAGAATACGACCGGACAAAACAGTTTGATGTGTTTCTTAATGATTCTGTCATTCCATCTAAACAAAAAGGGCAACGCATTACACCACATTACATCTAGAGCGCTTTATGTTGTCAAGCTCTTTTCGCAGACGTTCTAACTCAGCCTCAATTCGTTGTAGACGCCAAAAACTTACCCAACAATAACACGTGATGCTATTTAGTAAAATCAATTTAAAAATCATGTTCGTGCCTAGTCCAAGCGCATACGAATTCAGTTTTTAGGTGCGTCCAAATCTCAATTCAGTGCGTTTAAAATCGTGAAGAAATGGCTAGGGAAACTCCATTTAGGAATTATAAAAATATACCATTATTGTGACGAAAGTATCGTCTTGTAATACTTGAGATGCAACTTTTCTAGAATTGTCGTTTGGCTTTTTCAAGTGCGTCCAAATCTCAATTCAGTGCGTTTAAAATCGTGAAGAAATGGCTAGAGAAAGTCCATTTAAGAATTATAAAAATATACCATTATTGTGACGAAAGTATCGTCTTGTAATACTTGAAGTGCAACTTTTCTTGAATTGTCGTTTGGCTTTTTCAAGTGCGTCCAAATCTGAATTCAGTGCGTTTAAAATCGAAACAAAATGGCTAGGGAAACTCCATTTCGGTGTAAGAAAATATACTATTATTGTGACGAAAGTGTCGTCTTGTAAAACTTGCCGTGCAACCTTTCTTAAATTGTCGTTTGGCTTTTTCAGGTGCGTAATCGTGCATTTAAAGGTAATTGTATAATAAAACTCAAATCATGTCTCCAAGGACCTTTTTAGTTAAAGTCATTAATGCATATGACTTGGAGTTGTATACAGGTCATTCTTCTTTTTATCTAGATGATGCTGGATTGGATCTTTTTGTCATAGAAGACCAGATTCTTGAACCTAATAAAACAACTCTTGTCGATTTTGGGGTTTCGTGTCAATGCAGATCCTATAACCACAAGTTTTGGGAGTGGTTCAAGAATAAATCTGTTTACCAGTATCACAGTTACTTGTTGATGCCAAGGTCAAGCATCTATAAAACACCTTTGATTATGCAGAATTCAATAGGACTCATTGATGCCGGGTATTTGGGAAATATCAAGATGCCTATGCACAATATAAGCAATCGACCATATTTGATTAAACGCGGCGAACGTTACGCACAACTTGTCAATGGCGATCTCAGCACAGTCAAACTCGAAATTGTTGGAAACCATCGCAAAACCAGTCGCAGTACAAGAGGTTTTGGGAGTACATCTTAAATCAACATTTTTTCCAAGCTTTGTTTTCAGGACCACCCTTTACATACGTTCTTAAAGGGCACCACCTTTGGGTAACATCGTTTGCACTATCCCATGTAATCGTTCTTGGAATACCTGTGCCACCCTTAACAATGTTGCCCTGTGGAGTATAAAAATTCCAATTTGTCAGACAATCCGGGTCATCCAGATTGTCTGTGTATTTCCATGTCACATTTTGTTGTCCACCTGCTACATAAGCTGGCAACATACAAAATGGGTCTCCTCCATCCGTTATACATCCAGTGTATGGACCCGATACGTTAGATCCATTTTGATATTTCCAATGGTTTACACACCCGGGCGGAAACGTCGGTTGACCACCTTTTACAGAGATTGGCGTGGAGGCAACAGTTGGTGCAATTGTAGGAAGTGCAGTTGTAGGAACTGTTTGTGGGCCTGCCGTTAGGAGAACCATGTTTGAGATTGTGTATACCACTGCTGATAAGGAGGCACTCAATAACAACACAAAAATAAATAAAACAAAGAGTATAATAAAATCCATACAATCCCATTGTAAAAAAATATCGTAAATTAGCTTGCTGTGTATCTACACATAACAGTGATGTAATGCACTGTTGCCGCATTGCTATGGAATTTGACTAATCCACGTGTAGAACCAACAACTCCTACTCCTAATACACCATACACAACGTCTAGTGGCTCTGTGTAGCCCGAACACACTATGGAAATGTCGGCTCTATTTACAAAGGTATTGGTTCTTCGAGGCACTGTAAACTCGAATTGGCACGTGCTATATGCAACTGTTGCCTCTACACTAGAAGTGAATGTAAACATTGCCTCGTTACTCACATATATCAGTGACGAATTACTGTACCCAATCACATTACAATTCGTTGCTCCACTGAATGTCAAACTTGGCGTCTCCGAAGCACCAGTACTTTGAACATTGCCATTTAGGTAAATGTTTCCTCCTATAAACAAGTCCTTTACAATCGATACACCACCCATGACAGTCAATGAACCTCCATTTGTCACAGACACACTGTTTTGTTGTGATCGCACCGTTATTCCACCGTCCACACGCAGGGCACCTGTACTACTTGACTCACTGTACTGTGTGCACCGAATATCCAAGTGGTCTTCACTGACAACAAGTTTAGCTGTTGTTCCCACGCCTACATTTACACTTCCAGTTGTACGTGCAAACAACTCTGTGCGATCTCCTACTATTACTCTAGACCCCACAGACCCAAAAGTGTCTCCCGAAAGCCCCAAAATGCCTTGTGTATTTGGTGTAATGATTGTCCCCTGTTCTAGTGTTAATCCTGAGCAATAGACACCCCCAGATGTCGCCATATAAAGTGTAGCTGCGGTTCCTGTAAATAGTGTCAAACCCGATGTACTATACGCAAGGTGATAATTGCCCAAGTGTATTGAATTATTTGTCCCATGGAAAATCAAATCATTGTACACATTGACCACGTCTCCAACACACAGACCTCCACCTATACCCACACCACCACTAACCGTTAACGCACCGCTCGTCAAACTCGTAGTGTCTCTTGTAGATAATACCGTGATCCCTCCTGTTGCAGTAAGGTCACTTTGTATAAATGCACTTGATATAGATAAATCACATAGCCTTACAACTCCAATTGTACCGTCAACCACATCCACACGAGCAATCTTGTACACATCCCCGTTTGGGTACAGTCCCGTGTAACTCCCATTGAATAGATACACCGTGTCTAATTCAGCCGGCTGCACCGTAAAAGGAATGTCCACTTGTACCACACGTTGTGAACCTGTGTAACCTACAATCTGTCGAACCTGATTACCCGCCCGAATCCAATATTCACGATAAAAAGAGTCCGTCGAGCTTGCGGTATTCGGTAACTTGACCTGACTAGACCCCACCGCCAGTTGCGCCGGAAGTACAAAAGACACGATCGCGTTCATTGTGTCTCCTGCAATCTCTCCTGTGCCCATGTCATTCGACACTTGCGATTTTGAGAGTAGCAAAGCTTTTGTATCAGTACTACCAACTCCAAATTTAGTAATTGGAGACGAGGACGCCAAGTCTCCATGAATAAAAGTACTTCCAACTGTCACTGTTGTAAATACATCCGTATTGCTTGAGTTGTACACAACTGTATACCCACCCGTATACCCGCTCTCCGTTCCGTTGGGATTTACACCATTTCCCTCGTATGTCACCGTAAATGACTCCCCACGCTTTACTTGCACGTGCAAAGCGGTTACATCAGTCGTACGTACAAATACATAATACGACTGCAGGTAAGCGTACACGACTACTGTACATGAGGCCACGGTGCCACGTTTTGTCACCATTGGCTTGAACATACCGGCATTGTCTACAGCAAAAAGGAATCCCATTTGCGCCATGTTACCTGTGAGAACAAACTCTGTAAACTCGTTGGCTTGCAGTGTCCCTAAGTAATTCCATCCAGATTGTGTAATGTAATCCATGAGCCCATTTCCATTGTACCCAAACGACCTGTCTACAGTCAAGTCACCTGTGTTGACAGAATCAGAAGTAAATGACTCCCCCACGATTACATTTTTCACAATGCTTGCACCACCCAATACAAGCAGACCCCCTCCATTTGTCACCGATTGTGCAGAAGCAGTCGACATGACCGTAATACCACCAAATGTCACTAATGATCCCGATGTGCTGTTTACCGCTTGATCTGTACTTGTCAAAGTCAAATATGCATACGAGTTGGATGCATTACCAACTCCATTGATACTTCCAGTAACAAGAATGTCACCACCCACCCAGATGCCACCAGCAACGTTCAATGCACCTCCATTAAAAGCTCCAACTGCATTGGCAGTATTGCTAATCACCACACCTCCAGACACAATCATTGCACCTGAACTCAACGTTGTGGTGGGACGCGTATTTGTAAAGTACATTGTGCCCTCGACAACGGGGTCCTTTGTAAACGTCACCTGGTCTTTGAATACAGCCGAACTTGTGACAACTGTGTTTTGAACCGTCGTCTGAGAGAACATTGAGTTCGTTGCACTAAGCGTTCCTATAGATCCATTAAGGGCATACACAGTCCCTGTACTTACCGCCGATGAAAATAATGTGTCCCCTACAACTACGGCCTTTCCAACAGCAAGTCCACCCGGCGTTTGAATACTGCCATTGCTCACATTTGTAGCATCAGATGTATCCGTTACCCTGATCAATTTCGTCTCAATTCCTAGATACTCTGAAATATTTACCTGACCCGCTCCAGGATCGCTGTTGGTGTACGCAAATGTCATCAAGTCACGTGACTCTTTGTAGAATACCGCTGCATAGTTTTGACCAAGTGCATTGTCAACACCGTTTGCATACCTCTTGAAAAGAATACCTCCGTCGGCTGCCGGTGAAGGACCATTGTTCAGTACAATCAAGTTATCCTTTACAAGTAATGTTTGAGTATCGACTGTCACAGTTGTTCCCTGCACAGTCATATTTCCATTTACTTGAAGATCTCCTGCAATGCACACATCACGACCTACTCCAATGCCCCCCTTGACAACTAAACTACCACTGCTGGGATGCACCGAGTTTGTAGAGCTCATTACAACTACAGACCCCCCAGCACCCATGTTCAAGTTGCCATATGTATCGGCACGAATCGTCTCTCCTGTACTGTTGCCAAATGACAAGGCAGTTTCTACAGGAATTTTTACAGATGTGCCCGGATTTAACTTGATGTCTCCTACACTTGTAACCTGCAAGGTATCCGCACTATCACAAGACACCCTTGAAGTGCCAAATCGCACACCACTGTCCACCGGCACCTTTACGTCCTTTAAACCCCCCGGAGTGAGGTAAATGTCGTTTCCAGCTGTCAGCATCAAATCAGCTGCTATCGTACCATATATACGTTGCGTTGCATTGTAAAATGCAATTGATGCTGTTTCTGGCACAAGCACCTTTTTATTCGACCCAGGGTTCAGTAGAATGTCCTGTGAACCCGCAATGACCATGTTATTGCTGCCGTCCGTATACACCTTTTCGTTTTGTGTAGAAAAGGTTATAGGTATTTGATTTGGGACGTTAATACTATACCCCGATCGAAGGCTGAAATCAATGTAACCATCCCCAGTAATGGACAATGTTTTTGTACCGGCATCTGCAGATATACTCTGTGTACTATTGCCAAAAGATACTTTTTTGTTGTACGGAAACATAGCTCCTGTCGAATTAAATGTGATCCCCCCTGTAGATGTTATAACCGTTTCTCCAGATACATTCTGAAATGTCGTTGCGTTGTTCCCCAAGACAATTTTGCCATTTGTGTATATGTTCCCCTTGACACCCAATCCTCCCGCCAGGCACACCCCACCCGTAGTCGCACTCGTAGACTCTGCAGTCACACTTGAACGTATTGCGATATCTATGGTGTCACGTGACTCAACACGTTTAAGAGCGTCGTTCCAAAATACGATTCCGTTGTTTAAACTTGTAGGCTCCTTGTGTACAATGATCCGTAGATCACTGAGTACCCCGGAACGAAAAGTCCCATCTGATTCATTGTATACGATCCTGTAATTCTCCAAGGTTCCACGATCTATTTCTATGCCCGACTGATTCAAAGTTACTCCAGGGCCCGTTTCAAGACGATTTAATAATAAAATATTGTCTTCAAACTCTGTTATATTGGTATTCATCACCACTGTGTTGCCATAAACATATAAACTTCCATTAATTACAGCGTTTCCTGTCAACTGCAAATTGGCAAATGTAGGTGAATCTTCTAACCGCACACCTTGATTAAGAAACATGTCATGTTCAATAACCCGCCCATATAGATTCGGGTATGTAATCCTGTTGTTCACAACCGGCTTTGGCATTACAATCTGCAGCTAAATTAAAAGTTCGTTTCAGGCGTAAAAAGTGAATTTAAAGAACTGTTATGTATATATTTGCAATGGCCAACCAAAAGAAAAAGGTGGAGGACACGTACAAAAAGTTGACACAAAGGGAGCATGTGCTTGAGCGTCCGGGCATGTATATTGGATCTATTAAAAAACAAACAGAAGAATTATGGGTTGCAGAAAAAGGGGAATCTGGTTATCAAATGAAAAAGAAAATGATACAGTACACACCAGGGTTTATAAAGATTTTTGATGAAATTTTGACAAATGCAACGGATCATTCGTTTAGGGATCCAACTGTAACTACAATTAAAGTAGACTTTGACAAGACTACTGGTGAAATAAGTGTATATAACAACGGAACCGGTATACCTGTACAAGTCCACACGGAGCATGGTATATACGTTCCTGAATTGATATTTGGGCACTTGTTGTCTGGTAGCAATTATGATGACACTGTCGTACGAACAGGGGCGGGGACAAATGGTATCGGATCAAATTGCGTGAATATATACTCAAAAAAATTTATAGTAGAAACACTTGATTCAGATCAAAAGAAAAAGTTTGTACAAGAGTACACGGACAATATGACAAAACGTACAAAAGCAAAAATTACAACAAATTCGGGAAAAAGTTATACAAAGATTACGTTTGTACCAGACTACCCTCGTTTTGAGATGGATCACCTCGACGATGACACGGTATTACTTTTACAAAAGCGTGTATTAGATTGCATAGCATGTACAAACGACCATGTGCAAGTGTATTTAAATAATGAAAAGCTCAAGGGCAAGGGTCTTGTGGACTACACAAAGTACTACTTTGATGAAAAGGTGATTCACGAAGCACATACAGAAAAGATTAAAAGCAAAAATGGAGAAGTCACAGAGTACGTATGGGAGTACGCAGTGGTGCCTTACACACATTACGAACAAGTTTCATTCGTTAATGGAAATGCAACAACTCAAGGAGGAAAGCACGTTGACTACATTCTTTATCAGATTATCAACAAACTAAAAAAGATACTTGAAGACAAGAAAAAGTTAAAAGACCTCAAGCCCAATTTCATCAAAGACAGATTTTTCTTTTTTCTTAGATCAACAGTTGCCAATCCTTCTTTTAACAGTCAAACAAAGGAACAGTTAACTACTCCCTCTAAGGACTTTGGATGTACAATAACGGTCACTGACAACTTTATGACAAAACTGTACAAAAGTTCTATAACAGATGAATTAGTGGAATTTTGCAAGGTCAGGGAATCCGTGTCCCTAAGCAAGCAAACTGACGGCTCAAAGAAAAGCAAGGTGTACATCCCAAAGCTAGAAGATGCATTGTGGGCTGGGACAGCGCGTTCAAATCAATGCACCCTTATTTTAACAGAGGGAGATTCAGCCAAGACGTTTGCAATGTGGGGGCGCTCCGTGGTCGGACCTGAAAAGTATGGGGTTATGCCCTTAAAAGGTAAATGTAATTCATGGGATACAAAAATACCTTTATGGAATGGCGAGATTAAATTAGCAAAAGATATTGATATTGGAGACATTGTCATTGGAGATGATGGAAATCCAAGAACAGTATTAACACTTTACAAAGGTTATGGTAAAATGTATGAAATATCCCAAGATAGAGGTGAAAGTTATAAAGTAAATGATGAACATATACTGACATTATGTATGCCAGAACATAAACGAATTTATTGGGTACCATCAAATTATACATGGAGGACAATTTATTGGGACAAAAAAGAAAAAAAGATAATAAGGAAAGAAAGTCAAGCATCTATAAAGGTCAAGTGTAAGGAATGTGGTGTCATGATAAATACTAAGTCTGTTAAAAGGCATTATACAAGAAAACATAAAAATGTTGAATACATACCTTATGAGTTGGAAAATAAAGACAAACATGACATTGAAGTAATTAAAGCACGTACAATCTTGGAAGAATTTCTATCAAATGTTGATGATAATAATATCATTGATATTAACATTCAGGATTACTTGAATATACCAAAAGGACATCAAAGAAAATTAAAAGGTATACGAGGACAATGTGTGAATTGGGAATACAAAGAGGTTACACTAGACCCTTATGTTCTTGGTTTATGGTTGGGAGATGGTATGAAATCAGGATATGCAAACCCTAGTGATGGAATAGAGGACTTTCACCTAATTGAATACCTAAGCAACTGGGGGAACGATAATGATGCCAAATTTACTGAATCAACGCATCGTAGATTTACATATAGTATATCCTCAATCCAAAATTACAAAAAAAAGGGGTATGCACCACTGAGAGGTTTTCTTTCTCAATACAATTTAATAAACAATAAACATATTCCAAAGGAATATTTAATAAATTCAAAAGAAATCAGGTTAAAAGTATTAGCTGGTATCATTGATACGGATGGGCATGTATTTGAAAATGGTAGAATTGAAATCTGCCAATCAACTAAACATAAAGCATTAGTGGATGACATTGTATATTTATCACGTTCTTTAGGATTTTATACACATGTGTCGGATAAAAAAACAAATTACTATTATAGAGAATCGGGCCAAAAGGCTAATGCATATCGTATTATGGTGTCAGGGGATACAAGTATTATCCCTACTTTGTTACAACGTAAACAGTCAAGGAGTACTATACTATATAATATAAGAAGCTCGACTGGTACTATAAAAATCAAAGAAACGGATGATGGAAATTATGTAGGGATAGGGATTGATGGGAATAGTAGGTTTTTAATCAATGATTTTACTATTACACATAATTGCTTGAATATACGTGATGCAACAATCTCACAGCTTATCAACAATGAAGAAATAAACAATCTTAAGCAAATCATTGGATTGAAACAAGACAAGGTTTACAAGGACACTTCAGAGTTGCGATATGGAAAGGTGATGCTTCTTACGGATTCGGATGTGGATGGATCACATATCAAGGCGCTGCTTGTGAACTTTTTCCACTATTGGTGGCCAAGTTTGATAAAGTTGGACTACATACAAACCTTGAAGACACCGATTGTCAAGGCCATCAAGGGCAAACAAGTGGTTGAGTTTTTCACGGAGCAGGACTACATTAAATGGAAAAACTCTGGAGTCAGCCTGAATGGGTACCAAATCAGGTACTTTAAGGGGTTGGGCACGTCCAAAAAGGAGGATGCCAAAGACACATTTAAGCGACTTGAAGAGCTCAAGGTCGACTATTACTACAAGGACAAGCGATGTGACGAGTCTATTTTATTAGCGTTCGACAAGGACAAGAACAACAAATCCACCGACAAGTGCACAGACAAACGTAAACGGTGGTTGTCAGAATATGACAGAGATGTGTATTTGGACATGAACCAAAAACGTGTGAGCTATCAAGACCTCATCAACAAGGAGCTCATCCACTTTTCTATTTACGACAACTTACGTTCTATTCCAAGTTTGTGTGACGGTTTGAAGCCTTCTCAACGAAAGATCTTGTACTATATGTTGAAAAAATCCAAGACGCAGTTGATCAAGGTGGCACAGTTGTCAGGTTATGTTTCAGCAGAGACTGCTTATCATCACGGAGAGGCGTCGTTACAGGGAGCAATTATCAACATGGCCCAGAGATTTGTAGGATCAAACAATATCAATTTGCTGTACCCTGATGGGAATTTCGGATGTTTGGACCCAAACACAGAGATACTACTATGGAATGGCACATTCAAAAAGGCAAGAGACGTTATTGTTGGTGATAAACTAATTGGAGATGATGGTACAATTAGAACAGTTCTTCAAACTACGAGTGGTGTCGATACCATGTACAAGATAACAACAAATAAAAACGATAGCTACACAGTAAATAGCAAGCATATTCTTACATTAAAATTTGCTAATAACAAAGTTATTCAATGGAAAGAGTCCGGAAAGTATTGGCGCGTATCATACTTTGATACTACAAAAATGAAAGAATGCCACAAAAGTATGTCTACCTGCGAATCTTCCGAACATGAGCATTACAACAAGTCTACACTAACCAAACAAGAGGCACATGACAAACTAAAGCAATTCATTGATACTGTTGATTCACCAGACGATGGTATAATAGATATAAAAGTGGATGATTTCTTGCAACTACCAAGTTCAACTAAAAGCAAATTCTATTCCATAAACAACTCCTCTTGTATTGACTGGGAAAGTAAAGAGGTTCCTATAAATCCATATATTCTTGGTACTTGGATAGGCGACGGCAACAGTAATGGTTCTGGTATTACAACAATAGACGAGGAAATTTTAAGAGAATGGGTTACATATATGGATAGTATAAATTGTGAACTTACCCATGACAAGGTTGATTTGGAAAATCACGACAAATTGTTGCAGAGGAAATGCAACTTCTTAAATGATAAGCATATTCCCATTGAATACATTGTTAACTCAAAGGATGTTAGATTACAGCTCTTGGCAGGTATTATTGATACGGATGGAACGGTTACGTATGACACAACAAACAATGTACCAATAGTTGAAATTTGCCAAAGTAAAAGGTTGCGACATCATATTATAAAATCCATAGAATTCTTGTGCAATTCTCTAGGATTTAGAACTACAGTTGGTGAAGCAAACCTTACTAAAGAAGGTGAATCAACTGTGTTATCAGTGATTAACATCTATGGGGACAATTTGGATACAATTCCTACACGTGTTAAGAGAAAACAAATTAGCAGTTATTCTAGAGTGGCCAATGCATACATTAACTCTTTTAAAGTAGAGTGTGTCAACAATGGACAGTTCAATGGTTGGCAATTGGATGGAAATGAAAGATTTCTATTAAACAATTTTATCATTACACATAACAGTCGATTACAGCACGGAAAAGATGCGGCAAGTCCAAGGTACATTTACACAAGACTTTGTGACATTACACAATGTATTTTCAACCCCAATGATACTCCACTATTGAACTTTTTAGATGATGATGGGGTGTCTATTGAGCCCGAATGGTACATACCAATTATTCCCATGGTATTGGTGAATGGATGCGAAGGCATTGGTACAGGATATTCTACATACATACCAAGTTTTAATCCGGTCGACATCATCAATACCTTACTACAATTGATTGACAAGGATGACTACAAGCCGCTCTCATTGAAACCATATTTTAATGGGTTTAATGGCATAGTAGAGGAAGTTGACAAGGGTATGTATGTGACAAAGGGCAAGTGGGAAAGGTTGTCTGACAAGCAAATCAAGATCACAGAGATCCCTGTTGGCATGGGTGTGACTATTTACAAGGAGTTTTTGGAATCACTTATTGAAGGTACAAGCAAAACAAATAAGCCAAAGGACAAAAAGAAAAAGTTCGAGTTAAAGGATGTACAGAACAAGACACGGGATGAGAACGATGACATTCTTTTCATAGTTGAATTCAAGAATGCAGCTGACCTAGATCATCTCGTAGTGTCTGGTGAACTTGAAAAGGAACTAAAGTTGGTCAAGTCATTTACCACAAACAACATGTACTTGTTTAATGAGTCATTAGTACTCAAGAAGTATCAAGATCCGAATGATATTCTTCTGGAATTTTTTGAAATCCGGTTAAGGTACTACACTTTGCGTCGACAGCATCTTATTTCCGTGTTGCAAGAAGAATTGGAAGTCCTCAGGGCCAAGGCTCGATTCATTCACGAGTACATAACAGGAGATATCCAAGTGCATAAAAAGACAATGGTCCAAGTGCATAAACAACTTGAGGATCGAAGTTATCACAAGGTGGATGGCGCATACGATTTCTTGACAAGGATGCAAATAGCGTCCCTTACAGATGAGCAAATAACATCCTTGGAACAGATGATTGGCAAGTCTCAAGCACGGTTGGATGATGTCAGGTCCAAAACAGATCGTGACTTGTGGAGGGATGATTTATCTGAATTGAAAACAAAATTACTACAATAAAAAAGTGAATCCAATGTAGATGACACTAGGAGGGTAATGTGGAGCTTATTTGTATTTGTTTTTGGAATGTACATTGGACAAGAAATAAATAGCGTTGTTTCTATCAAAGAAACAGTGGTATTTATATACAAATCGATAGCTCAACAAAACCAGCAACAACAAGCACCAGAGACATTTATTACTATTTTAAAAAGGTGGTTTGACAAGGGTTGATGGTCTTGCAATTTTTTTCTCAATGTAATACAACAAGAGATGCCCGGAAGTGGAAGCGGAAGTGTGCCTAGTATATCATTGCTAAAGGAAATAAGAGACATTAAAGATGTATCCAAACGCGAAATACTCAGTATCGTATTGAACAAGTGTATAGAGAAAATTGTCTACACAAATCGTAACACAGACAAGACGTTTATTATATTTGAGGTCCCACAAGTTCTTATCGGATACCCTCTTTATGATGTGTCATCGTGTATCTTGTTTCTTAAAAGCGAACTTGAAAAGGAATCCTATTTAGTAGACTTTATAGAACCATTTTACTTGTACATAGATTGGGGTGGGGTTGTCAAACATAATAATAATAAGCACATACCCAAAGTTACTACTAAATTGCCTACAATGAACCCTGACAAACTCCGAAATCAAACAAAAAGGTTGCTTGTCAACTTTCCAAACGCTGATGAAATTGAGTACGTGTATGAAGACGCCCACAAACCACAAAAACAAAAGCCCAAACGAGTTCCCAAGAAAAAAATATAAAAATCATTTCTGAATGTACTTTAGAGATGACCAATGTTAGAACACCAGGAGAACGTGTGGAAATCGTTCTTAGTATCGCAAGAAAATTGAAAAGATTTCCAAGAGCGGATATGTCAGGTTACATCGATCTCTATAATTCAGAGTTTCCTGCCATCAATGCCATAAAAAGTGTTTTTAATCAATACATCCATGACAGTTCAGAAAATATGTCTGGACGCATTCCATTTAATGAAATTGGCAGAGAAATTGTATACACACTGCCAGTAAAAAGAACCCAACAGCCCTATTTTGTCATGAGAAAAATGTAATATCACTGTTTGTTTTAATTAAATACATCGCTGTTTGTTTTAATTAAATACATCGCTGTTTGTTTTAATTAAAAATATAGTACACAATGTCTCGCCAAATGGATCGTTTTTGTGCACTCCATTTTGCCATGGTTTCGAGGGCCTTGTGCATAATTGACATATCACAATTATCTATGTACATTTCTCCAACATATCCGTTTTTAATGGTCACACCTGTTTCAGTTTGATGCATACTGATGATATGTATAAATTTGTGGTAGTCCATGACGTGCACACCGTTAACATTCACATAGTAAATTCCATTCAACTTGAAAAATGAAAATGATATGCTTTTACCATTGTACTTTTTTATTATAAAATTTTCTGTACCAATGCCTGAAAATTGTTTAACTATAATTTTACCGTCACTTGTTGTGAATTCTGTGCGAGAATCGTCAGAATTAACCACTATGAAGTCTCCGGAAGGTCCAGCGTTCTCTCCCATTTGATCTATTGCGTACAAATTAATTTATTGTATGTACTTGTTCACAAGCACTACTATTACTACAACAAACGTAAACATTGTGTATACAGACTTTTTGTATCCTTGTGAGTCGACGCCCACACCATACTCTCTGTGCTGTCCATTAGGCTTGAAAGCGAGTCCGGGTTTTAGGAGGTACACTATTGCTACTAAAATAGCCACATACAATGCTTTTTTCAGCAATAGTTCCATACGATTTAGATTAAACACGTAATTTAAATATCTGAAAATTATTTTTACAGTACATCTAAATGGACTTTTTAAAGAGGAGCAACTTGCATCCTAGTTTTTTTGAATCACCTTCGGCGGATACTCCAAGAGACAATAGAGATTTATTCAAGGACTCACCTATTCAAAAACAAGACTTTTCTGGTACAAATGGCAAGTGGAATCTCACTGTAGATGACAACTATGTATCCGAGATAAATAGTACGTCTGTATTCAAAAAAGAACATGCAAAGACACTTTTGACTGACCTATTTTTTTCGAAAAAGAACATCGACAATCTCCAAGATCTAATCCGCTTTATTGTCCATAGAGAGTCTGATATGATCATTGATAGACAATCCACCAGAGAGCTCCTCGTTGTAATGAGAAGCATCTTTCTCGAATACTGTCAACACCCTCCTCTTTTAAAAGACGGAATGACCGATTCAAGTATCTTAGAGCTGTACACACGTGAGGTAGCACGGTTGAATGAACTTGTGGTCAACGAAACTGTTCCAAAAATTCAATCACAAATACAACAATACTTTGGATACTTAAGAGATATCTCGAAAAACCCAATGCCACATGAGACTCCAAAAAATGTCAACATCAAAGGTGATCGTCAGTATAGAAGTGTGACCCAAGTACTTATTGGTGGAGACCTCTAACTCAAGTGGACACACCCGTGGACACATCTGTGGACACATCTGTAGACACACCTGTGGACACGTTCTTGAAATATTTCATCAACATGTCTTGAATCTTGACATTTTTGTATATCAACAAGACAAGTGCTATGCACAACACCAAGCAACTAAAGATAATCCACATACTATTTGCATTAGAACGTAAGCGGTAATATCGCAAACCAGTCGTCTGTCCAGAAGTTGCCCCAGGTGAAAGGTCCTGGTCCTTTTTAAGGTCATTTGTATTGTAAATGTATCCAACAAGATCTCTCCGGTGTGTGATAGGATGATCAATACCTTTATCAGATTGTGCATGAGCAAAAGTAAGGTAGTCACTTACACCACATACAGGCAACAATGTGTCATCATCGAATATAAGAGGATCGATGGTAAAGCAATAATTGTCTGGAATCAATTCATTTACATAGTTTTCCGATGCAGACACAATTTTCCCAAATGGCAGTTTCTCCAAATTGTACAATTTGTTGCAAAAGGAGGAGTCTTTGAAATGAATAGCCGGCAAGTAGGCAAATGTGGGTTGCAATTTGTTGTAATTAGGAAAACTAGGATGGTTTTCGAGAAACATGGCATCGGTAACAGCTCCCTTCACTAACAATCTATACGTTGTCATGGGAAACACTTGCAAGCCTGTCAACAAACTTGTGTCCCTCCCCAATACTTTTGAAACACGCGCAAGCTGAACAGGAGACAATGTATCATAATCTATTTGAATGTCATATGACCCCAGTTGGTTTACCTTTACATTTTGCACAGGAATCAACTTGTCAGTTTGTGACACATATGGTGCAGGTGCTGGTGAAAGTGCAGGAGATTCCGAGAGTGACATTGTGTTATTACATTACACACGAAAAATAATAATTGTGTAATTTACCAACACTAGAAATACTGCTTGTGTAATTTAATTTAGAGACTTGATTTTCGTTGTGTAGTCATATGTAATAAGTTCACCTTTACGATATACCTCTACAGGGTCATAAACTCTTGTCACACGATAACTAAATGTTTTGCCAAGGGAACCGCGTGTGGTTTCGCGTATATTAATTTCTAGGGAAACGCGTCCACTTTTGTCACGAAGACTCTTGTAAGCTTGTGAAAAGGCCTTTTTGGCAGCGCCGCTGGGTGTGTCGCTAATGTATCGACCACCAGAAAATGATTTTCTAGTACCTGAACGATAAACAGATTCTACTGTGAACGAACGAGACATCCTGTTTGTATACACTAGACCAATATTTTATTTACGTTGCAATTCATTTTGTAATTGACGTACTTGTTTTACAAGTTCTTTGACACACATCAACAAAACAACGGTCACTTTAGAGTAATCAAGTGTATAGTATCCATCCACCAAGCGTGTAAGTTCGGGAAAGTCTGGAATGAAGTCTTGGGCAATAAAACCAATGTGTGGTGTTGGACTATTCGCGTACTTGTAGTTGAATTTTATGGGTCGAATTGTCTCAATCTTGTTGAGAATACATTTGTCGTCAAGCTCAACAATGTTTTTTTTTAACCTAATGTCTGATGCATTTGTTATAGCTCCGTAAAATGTACTGTCATTTAGGACATCCAAAGTACCTTCAACGTAACTACTTCCTGATGTGAATCCAAGTAGGAAATTACACGTGCCAGTAACATCCAATGTGCAACCGGGACTTGAAGTGCCAATGCCTACATTTCCTGCGGAATTGATACGCATTCGTTCCTGACTTTTTGTCACAAACCGTAAATTACCATCACCGGAACCAGGGCTCAATTCAGGCGCGAAGTACGTTGTGCCAAATATGTCACTTGCACTTCCACTACCACTTATACTTCCCCATGTCGCATTAGTGTAGCCTTCAAATTGATTTGTGGTTGTGTTAAATCGAATAGACCCCGTTTGAGCTCCTTGTGGACGAGACTCTGAGTTTCCACGAGGCATCACCAAATTTCCTGTAAAGACCGTACTGCCGTCTGTGGAAAAAGTTACATTTGATGTTGTACTAAATGCAATACCAAATGCACCTGAGCCCATGTACCCTATCTCTAATGGAGCATTTGTTAAATTACTTGTATCATAAAATCCAAGAGTGCTCTTATTACCATTTCCCGAATTCGTAATTCGTATTTGTGGAGCTACTGAGCTTCGGGCACATACGGTCCCATTCACACCCATGCCTCCGTACGTGACAAAACTGCCCGTTATGGAATTAAGGGAGTCCGTTGTATCCATAATCGTAACTGCACCCCCAAAATATGCCTTTCTGGCCACAGCAATACCTCCGCTACACGTTAAACCTCCTCCAGATGTAATAGAACTTGCGTCGGCACTACAAGCTATTCCAATACCTCCTGAAACACGAATGGTACCGGTTGTGGCCGAGCTACTGCTCACTGTATTATCAAAGCTAATATTACCTGTACTGCTCGACACTTGCAATGCACCCGTCACACTGAGGTCGCCAGTCACACCCATTCCACCAAGGACAACTAATGCACCTGTAGACCCATTTAAGGACACCGTTGTGTCCGTAATGGTCACTTTTGTGTTGACAGACATCTGTTTGGCCGACACCGCAAATGCTACGGTACTTCCGTCAGGTGTAAATATAATAGAACCATCTGTTTGCAACGTTACGTTCTTAGAGTCCCGAGAAAACAATGCAATTTCCCCACCACTTTTCAAGTACACGTGCCCACCGGTAGAATTGTTATAAAGTTGTATTTGACCCCCGCTTGTATAACCGCTTCCCCCAACAAGTCCAAGAAATCCGGAATTTGTGTCCAAACCAATGTACCGGTCGTGTCCGATTGCCAATGAACAACTGAAATCTGTTGATGAGAATCCTATTCCTAGACGTTGAGGCACCAATACACCGCCACTTGACACATTCAAGAAGGTGAAATTGCTTCGCGTCGTATTTGAATTCAAGTAAATATCACCGAAACTTGTTCCTAAATTAATGTTGTTTCCTGAATCTAATGTTATGACATTCGATCGCGAAGTTCCCGTGTTGTCCAACCATTTAAGACTATTATGCAGTACTAGGCTGTCCTTGAAGCTATAAGCCATATGTAATTACTTACTAAATACTTACTAAATTAAAATTACTACAGTCATTTAAAAGCAATAGAACTCTACAAATAAAATGCAAACTGAACGCGTATTCGAAATAAAAACGCTTAAGAGCATGATTCTAAAAAGTTTATTTGAGACAATCAAGCCATACATCAAAGAGACAAATATCGTCATTAACAAGGATGGGTTGAAAATTTCCACAATGGACCCCAGCAAAGTCAGTTTGACCTACATCAAGCTCGATGCTAAAAAATTTGAAAGCTACTACTGTGAGCGACCGGTTATCGTGGGCATTGACACAAATGTCCTCTTCAAGACGATCAAGTCTGCTAATCGTAGGGAAACCATTACATTTTATGTCAACAAAAGTGATGAAGACAACCTTGGTATTGAATTAGCGGATCCTTTTATGGGCAAGGTCAAGGACTACAAAATTCCTATGTTGGCCCTCGACGAAAAAGTAATTAATATCCCCGAAATGAGTTTTGATTATGTTATTAATATTCCTTCAGCTCACTTTCAACAAATTATCAAGGACATTCAATTGCTTGAAGGTAAGGTTGTCGAAATCAAGTCCTTGTCAAAACAGCTGATTTTTAGTTGTGAAGATGGTCTTGCATCATTCAAAACAGCCATCTCAGAAATAGATGATAGTCTCAACAAGGACCAACGAACACTTTTGGAACAAAATGGTGAAATCATTCGGTCTGTAAAATTTGAGAAAAGTCTTGACAAAATAGTTCAAGGACGATACAAGCTCAGTCATCTCATGAACTTTATCAAAGCTTCACACCTTTGTGACAATATGAACATTCTTCTAAAAAATGATAAACCACTTATCCTTGAATACTTTGTTGCAGACTTGGGTATAATGCGATTCCTGTTGTGCGGTGTTACAGAATAACTACATAACACAGCGGGGTGTGGGAACTGGGTAATTGTATAAATAAAAAGTTTGCCATAAAGTAAACTAGATGAACGTTGATACGGTAATTGAATTGTTGAGTAATTTGGATCCAGATACCTTGTGGAATGTGTGCAAGGTAAACAAAGAATACAATGAGATATGCAGAAACCACAAGAATGTCATATTGAGAAAAGTCTTGAAGAGCTGTTATGTTGACTATGAAGACCAAAGATCTGTGGTGTATCTTGACAGAGTACGTCACAAAGACAAGTACAAGTACGTTTATGTAGACATTAACAAATACAAACGGGAAGACGGATCCTACAAATTAGGAAGCATATTCAAGAGGTATTTGGTGTGGTATAACATGGATAGAAGTGTGGACATTGGTGGACTAGGTGTTTCAAACGTCCCCAGTATGCCTAAACTACATGAACTGTATTGCAATGACAATAATATAAAACAGATTGTTGGTGACTTTGGAAATTTAAAAAGACTTGATTGCTCACATAATCAAATAGAAGTTTTAGGCAAAATGCCAAGCCTTGAAGTACTGGATATTAATCACAACCCAATAACCGAAATAGGTGGCTTCAGAAACTTGTATTTACTTACTGCACACGAGATGAGCAATTTGCAAAAGATATACGGAATGACATTGGATCAACTTTTTATTTCCTACACAAGAAATAGTAACGTGAAACTGAAATTGGTCGACTTAGTAGTTCGAGACACCTTACAACTAGAGACGTTAAATAGAGGAGACACAACAAATGACATTCCCGAAATGAGTTCTGCAGTTATCACAACATTTGTAATTACAAAATTGTAATTCAGATAAAATTGAGTTTGTCGGCCAAAAGTGACATTTAAATTTACTAGTACTAACAAACAATGGAAGAATTAAAAGATTCCCTTCTAGATTCTAAGGATCCAGTTCAACCTATTATTACAAGCGAGCCTAAAAAGGCACTCGACATTGACACTGATGAAATAAGTTTATCGCAGCTCGAGTTGATGGCCAACAAGAAAAAGCTCAACAAAAAGTCAAGCCATGTTTCCGTAAGTGAAATTCAATCAGATGTTGCTGATAGTATGGAAGAAAAAGTTAAACTGACCCCTGTTACTCCACCACCACCAAAGGCCAAAGAAACAAAATCGAAATCAAAAAGTAGTTCTAGCACTTCCACAAGCAGCAGTTCTAGCACAAGTTCAACTGTAGACAAGAAAAAACAAAAGCGTGTAACAAAAGAAAACAAGTCCGAGACCGCACGAAAAGAAAAATCCGAACTGCTTTACAGATTTTCCAAGTTGAATGCTTCAGGAAAGTATAGTTCACTTAAGCTGGACATGAATAACAGTCTCGATGAGATTCGAAACGAATATGAACGTGTCCGAATGGAGATTCAAAACGAACGTTCAGTGGGATTTTTCAAAAGAATGTTGTTGCTCGGTGTGCAAGGTATTGAGATGCTTAATAACAAGTTTGATCCGCTTGGCGTTGACTTGGATGGTTGGAGCGAGAGCATGGGGTATTCCATGGAGAATCAGGAGTATGACGAGGTCCTAGCAGAACTGTATGAGAAATACAAGGGACGGGGCCAGATGTCACCCGAATTAAAACTCATATTTATGATTGTTAGTTCAGGTGTGATGTTTAGTATTTCAAAGAAGATCACAAAAATGGACCCGGCAAGTCTATTAAAGGCATTCTTAGGTGGTTCCCAACAACAAGCACCACAACCACCACAGCCTCAATCACGGCCCCCTGTAGAAACGGTTTTTGCAAAAACAGAGACGACTGATTATGGAGAATCGCGATTGCAACCGCCAAAGACAAATATTGGAGACGCTGAAGAAATCAATAGAATTTTACAGACAATGCAAAAACGAACAGAGCAGCAAGCCCAACAACAACCACCTCAAACTCAGCAAATTGAGCTTGAGCAGATTCTTCAAAGCGAACTAGATAATTCAGAGGACGTCCTAAGAAGTATTCCGTTGAAACGCCGTGTTGGACGTCCTAAGAAAATAGTTGAAAGATCAATGGCGGTTAACAAGGGAGTTTGATTCCGGATCACGTTTGATCTGAGTGTCGACAAGAGTAAACACGCACTTTGTTAAGAATGCACTTGTAATGACATTGCTATCTATACCTGCCAAATTTGCACCTGCTATCAGCAACAAATAAAACGCTACAAAAAGGCATACGTTTTTTAGCGTGGTATCATTAGCTTTTGTAACTTCAAAATAGAGCAAAGCCAATATAATTCCACGAAGTACAAACTGTATTACCATTAATTTAACACAATAAACAAAATTTGTTTTTTTCCACAAATTTTTTATGTACTTCAGATTAAAGAGATGAGCTATAGCTATCTGAAAAATGTGTTTCCTAATTATGTAAGTAGTGTAGACTACGAGGATTACATTTTTCGTAGCCTAAATGCTATTGATGCTGCAGAAGAGAGCGCAAAGAAACTTGATACACCACCGAATGTGGTTACGGACAGAGTTATATCTAATTACGCAAAAGCACCTCAACCCCTTGAGGTTCAACCAGCAGACCCACAATCTCAACTGAACCAATTTACTCAAAGCCTATTGGCCCACCCCGTATCCCTGGAAAAGGGAACATACGTCCACCAACCAACAGAGCCCATTCATCCAGTGTTGAGACGTGTAGAAACCTTTCAGAACACTGACTGTGGCAATATGTGCAAACACGTCCTTGACTGCTCACGCTGTAAAAATGTGCTTATTAAACAATGGGACCTTGATAAAGATCGACTACGCAATGAAGAAATCATGGAAGTTATTACATATATTATATTTGGCCTTTTCCTAGTTACTCTTATACATCGTTAACACCATTTAGCTAACACAAATGTTCCGCGGTGGATTTGTGTTACCTTTTTCAGACCTAATGTAATATGAATTTGGACGAGAACGACATTTTATCTACAAACGTGTTTGTGAATTCTCCAGATTTGACAGGTGAAGTGGATCCGTCAGTCAATGATTCCTTCAGGAGGTACTATCGAAAAACTATTGACGAATCAGAAGAACGAAAGCTTAGGCAGAGTTTAGACAGAATATCTTTGAGAAGCGTATCACTAACAGATGAAACAGACGAATCAAATATTCTAAACACAAATAGTTTTAGAGCTCCGAGTATAGCAAGCGTAGCGAGCGCTGGCGTACCGAGCGTACAGAGCGTACCGAGCGCTGGCGCTGGCGCTAGTACAGGCGCTGGGGTACCGGGTGGAGTATCAAGCACAAGCACCGGTGCTCGTGCGGCATATGCATCTAGTATAGAATCTAAAAGACTTATTAAGGAAATCAAGACATATGTGAGCATTGACAGTCGTGATAGAAATAAAGTAGTGTATCCAAAGGCAGGCAAATTCAAGGTTTTTCTTGGGCGGTCTTTTTACAATGTGCGGAGCATTCGTCTGGCAAGCATGGAATTCCCAAATACAAACGCGGTCATTAATAGCAACAACAATATGATTTATTGGAGAAACAAAGAGGACATTGACACAGACACGACAAACAGCTTGACAAATATGTACCCTGTGTACAGTGTTCAAATACGTATTGGAAGTTACATTGCTTCTACACTGCAAACGGAGATGACAACTACAATGGATCTGGTAAAGCGTCGTAATGGTGTAGGTGATTTTCATTACTTTGACATTACATTAGACATTAGTACGGACATTGTTACATTTACTTCGCTTACTCTTACACAGCTCCCAAACAATCCCATTTCAACAACCATTGGACTAGGCATTCTTAAAATATTCGCTCCTGCTCATGGATATAGTACTGGAGACACTGTTTACCTTTTGGGTGCAAAAACCATTGCAGGAATAGCAACCTCAACCATCAATACGGATCACAAGATCACAGTGCTCAATGTAAATGAATTCACAATCGAAGTTAATGTCAAGGCGGCTGACACCGTTCAAGGGGGTGGCAATGTAGTGAATACAGGTAAAATAGCTCCTTTTCAGTTGTTGTTCGGGGAATACTCAAATACTATTGCCCAAAATATAGGATACCCACTTGAAAACAGTAGTGAAAAGATACAAACGTACATAAAGTCCATTGAAAACTTGTATCAGGTAAAGATTACTTTTACAACTCCTCACAACCTTACTGTATCCAATATTGGCAGTGTTTGTACAGTTGCTTCTACTGGAACGATTCCTAGCATCGACGGTACCAAAGTCATTACGGGGGTTCCTACCACGAATTCTATACAGATTTCTGTTGACCAAGCCATTTCTATTTCAGTGTTTAATCAAGGAGAACTCACAGTAAATGGAGTAACATATACCATTCTTCAAATTGACAATGTCCTTGTGCAAACGGTGATTGTCACAACCTTTACAAAACACAACTACACAAACAGCATAATTACGACACAGGTCAATTTAGCAGGCACCAACACAATACCATCACTTGACGGGGACAATGTCCTTTTTGGCGTGCTCTCGGACACTCAGTTGATATTTCCAGGATATATCCTTTCAGATGTGTCATCGAGTTATCCAAGCAACGAGGGGTATTTTGCTCAGAATAAACCTCTTACAACGTACACTGTGCCTATCAGCTCGATATCCATTTCAGGGGCTCTTGTCACAATTGTCTGTACACAACCTCATAATTTGCAAGTGTCTGATGTAATATACTTAAACAATGTGAACACAGTACCACTTGTCACCACCACACGTGTATTTCTTGTGCCATCACCAACAGTCATCGTTATCAACTCTACGGTCACGAGTTATGATGAGCAATCGGTAAGTAACGGAAAAGCGTTTATTGGTACGGGATTAGTCACAGTAACATTTCCAGACCACAAGTTCAATAAAATTGTGAGTGTATTGCCTTCAAACACACCAAATGTATTAGTTGTTCAAACTCAGCTAGCACACAATTACACAGTGGGGCAAAAGGTCAGGTTATCACAGACAAACAGCGTGCCATCTGTGGATGGTGGTTATACAATTCAATCTGTGCCTACTACTGATACATTTACTATACTTTTTGGGGCAGCATTGACTACACCAGCAACAAGCGGTGTTATGCGATACAATCAAGACTTTTATATTTATGGCGCGACCACGGTTGGCGAAATGTCATCAACGTCGATCAACGGTACACTTTTCACCTTGAGGGACATTATTGACAAAGATACATTTACCTTTTATAACAACAATGCCCAAGCACAATCCATAGAAACCGGTGGTGGCAATAACGTTTTCATCAGCAGCTTGATTCATGGTTTCAATGGTATTCAAACAAACACGAAAAACGACTTGTTAAATAGAAGCATTAATCTACAAGGTGAGAATTACGCTTTCTTGTGCTGCCCTCAACTCAGCACAATGCTCAATACCGGAAATGTGCGAAATATATTTGCACGCATTACACTAGACCAATCCCCTGGAAATATGGTGTTTTCTTTTTTGAGCAATCCAAAGGATTTTACTACTGTTCCATTAGATAACCTAAATGAGCTCGAGTTCTCCATTGTCAATTACGATGGTTCATTCTATGAATTCAACGACCTTGACTACAGCTTTACACTTGAAATTATAGAACAAATCGACATCACTGAAAGTTTCAATATTAGTTCCAAGCGTGGTATTGCAATTAATTGACTTGATGGCATAAAAAAAAGTGAAAACTAAAAGGATTTTACAGTAGATTACAATGAAACTCCCAATTGAAATAATTGAACGAATTATCGAATTTGCAGATGACTATCAAATTGCTATGTCACTTCAAGATGTCATTTCAAATTCGGCTCTTTCCAAATTTGAAAAACATATACTGATTCACGGTCACGTCCAAGGAGGAAAGACCAAAGCGATTTTTGATATTTTACATAAAACACGTGGTTTAAAGGTAGTTGTAGTACAAAATTCCCTATTGGTACTACAACAATACAAGACTCGACTTGAAAACGAGGGTATCCGTGCACAAGTCATAGAAAAGACAACAATGTCACTTACTTGTGACACAGTTTTGGTAATGGCAAATTTCTTCCGTTACAGCTACTTTAGGAAACACGTCAAACATGAAAACTTTACATTGATTGTAGACGAAGCAGACCAAATTTACTCAGGATGCCCATTTACTGGCAAGAAAACATATTTTGTCACAGCCACACCACAATCACTTGAATCTAAAGTTACTTTTCATAAACGAATTTACTTGGAAGTGCATCCTAATTACTACGGGTTGAATAAAATAAACGTTCAAGTAAGTGAATACAACGATGCACTATTACAATTTCTAGATGGTCCAAAGGGAATGATGCTTATGAACCATCTCGACACAGTGGTTGCCATGGAGGAACTGGCCATCACCGTCGCAAACAGTTATCCCGAAATTCCAGTTGTTTTTTTAACCTCGGACAAACGCATTTACTATAGAAATAACGTAATAAATGTAACTCGTATACAGTCCATTACACGAATAATAGACTCTTTGTCAGAACATAATCACATCATATTTATTGCCAATAGGCTTAGCAATCGGGGATTATCCTACACAAGCTCTGATTACACAAGACACCTTACATGTCAATACACAAGGCTTAAAAGGTTTACACAGTTCTACCAATCGCTTAGGATCCTAGGAATCTACAAAGATAATCCCAAACTGACCTTGTTTGTAGAATCAGATCATGAACGTAAATCCATCTTGGCATTATCGAAAACACAATTGATATAACAGTGTTTAGCTTCATAATTAAACATTTATGCTATTTGGATTGTTTTCAAGGTTTTTGTGCAGGTGGTGCTTGTGTTGGTGGTGGTCTTGAAACAGGTGCAAGTGCAGGCGCTTGTGTTGGTGCACTAAAAGGT
>RFTN01000040.1 GCA_009923445.1 bacterium | reverse complement strand
GTGTCGGTGCTGATAAACAGGCGGCCGGTGAAACCGAATGCCGGGCGGTTGGCCAGTATGTCAGAATACAGGGCAGGGGATCCCTTTTGATTAAGTACGTCATTATATAGTTCGATGCCCGCCGCCATGTGTGCCGATTATATGTATCTCTTGTAAACGATAGTTAGGGAATTCGTGCCGCCGGTCGCAAACGTAAAATAGTACGTTTTTATCAATATCTCGTCCTGGTTCCCGTCTATGCGGAATTGCTGCCCCTGTTGCAGCGTCACGCCGTCAATCGTGACGGCCGACGTGCCGGTATTGATAAACAGGATGCTGTTACAATTTGAGTCCGTCGAACCGGTAAGGACGAAAATTTTTGTTTCCGTCGTGTATTGCTGGCATCCCATTACTTACACTGTTTTTGGCTCTCTTTGTAAATCTCCTGATCCGTCGGCATATCCGGAACAAAGCTAACCGACGTGACAGCGTCCTGGCCCGCCGTTTCCATAGTTTGCCCGGAACTTGTCCGGCGGGGGGATCCCGGCTGCACGGGTTGCCCTGGCGTAATGTAGGCCCTGGATCGCTTCGCTATCTTTTTTCGCAGCAGGTACCAGGCCAGCAGCGCGCCACCGATCCATAGCCACGTGTTTTTTTTCTGTGCCATATTAGTACAGTATTCCTATGCTCTTTGTCTTTTGTTTGCGTTCGGCGAGCTTTCTCGCGAGCGCTACGGCTTTCCGTGCCGTGTCCAATGCCCGTTGGCGTTGTGCCGCTTTGTCGGCCGCTGCCCGGCTCTTCGCTAGTTGCTCGTAGTATTCGGACGTGCGGATGTAAGTAGATAGACACCGGCCGCAGCCAGTAGGACGTACAGGACCGTGTTTTTCTTCATGCTCTCTTTTTAATGTACTGCCCCGCCAGGTAGGCCCCGGCGATGACTAGCAGCACGACTTTTCCGTATCGCTCGAAATAGTACGCGACGGCGCCCTTCTCTTCTTTCTGGGCCGCTTCTTCAGCAGCTCGCAGGGGCCCCAGTTCCCGGCGCTCTTCGGCCCTTTGTTTCAGTCGGACGGCTTCCGCGTCGCTCTTGCTTAATGTCAGCGCCGCATTAGGGACGCGCACCAGGCGCGGCCGCGTGTACGGCTTTAGGGTCAGATACAGCGCCCCGCCCCGTTGTACCCAGCTATCCACCTCACCCACCACGTCGCCGGCCTTCCGGCGTTCAACGACATTCAAAGACGCGTCCAGTATATCCACCGGGGCCGTCGCGTATATGACGCGGTCTAACAGTAGGTTAATAGGTACCTGCGGCATTACAGCATCTTTAACAGAAACGCGAATTGCTTCGGGTTCTCTTCGGCCATCGCCGCGAGCTTCAGTAGATCGTCCTCCAGGTTCGGATCCGCGCGCTTTAGGATCACCAGGGCCCTGTTTAGCTTCTCCGTGTCGAACTGCGGGGCATCGTCACCAACGCCGGACAGGCGAACGGGTGCGGGGGCCTGGCTGGGTACGACGCCGTCCACGATGCGCATCAGCAGCGTTTGCAGCGTAGTGACCACGGCGGGATTTGCCAGAAACGCGCCGATCATCGCAGCCTGTGGGTTGGCCGGCTCCGGCTCTTCCTCTTCCTCCTGGGCGCTCAGTCGTTCCTCAATGGCCGACAGACGGGAGACAATTTCATTGTTTACATAACCTACGCGCTCCCGGTACCCTTCGATGCGCTGGCTTATCTGGTCCTCGGTCGCGCATACGAATACGACGGATCCGCTGGGCGCCTCATCCGGCGTTCCCTTCGATCTGCGCCGGGGGCCGTCAGCGTTGTAAATTCAACGTATGATTTGTCCCAGGTGATCTTTTGCCCTTTGAACAGGGGCAGGGCGCGTACGAACGGGTCCGTACTGGCCTGAATGCGGTTCATAGCCACCAGGGGGACGCGGTATATGTCCTGGCGTTCGTCGGCGTACAGGGTGAGGAATGCTTTTTGCGTGTTTGCTATGCTGATCGGGGGACGGCCGGACGGTGCGGCGCTGATGGCGCTAACCGTGTAAAGTTCCATAGCCAGCAGGGCGGTGTAACGCAATTTAGGCAGGTCCGGGAATGCCCACCGGGTCCCAGTCGATCCGCTAGGGACGTATATTTCGACGAACTCAAATTTTTCGATACGGTTCATGTCGTTCGGTTTAGGATGAGGGGGGACCGTTGCGGCCCCCCCCGTTTCCATTAGGGGATTAGTTCACCGGGGTCACGTTCTGCGCGAGGTGACCGGCCAGGTACAGAATAGCGCGGGAATTGCTTTCAACGGCCGTCATAGTGGCGGGGAGGATGCACTCAAGCACGTTCTGTTTTGATCCCACCAGGACCACGCCGGGTTCGATCGGGTACAGGGCCGAATCAGAACCTTTTTGCTGGTCGATGACAGCGGCGGCGCTGCCGTCCTGCGTCTGGGGAACGTCGTAAAAACGGTAGGCGTCCAGCTGGGGCCATATCACGCGATTGTTGACGGTCAGCGTGAAATAGGCGTTGTACCAAGTATAAAGGGACGCCGCCGTGTTCGCGGTGGAAAAGATGATACTATTCGGGTAAGTCACGAGCTGGAAAGTGGTGTCCGTCGAGCTGCTCGGCTTCGCGAAAAACAGCGCCGCGTGACTGATGTAAAACGCATCCTGGAGGTTCAGGAGGTTCGACGTGTTCGTGACGGTGCTAAAATTGTCGTTCACCAGCAGGGGAAACCGGTAACGGGTCGCGGTAGTGCTGAGGAGGACTTCCGAACGTATGTAGGACTGGGAGAGGACGGCGCGGTTCAGAGAAAAGCCGGCCGACTGGATGGCCTCTTTTGCCTTATCAAAAGACATACGAGAACCGAGGGTAGTAGCTGCCATTTTTTATGGATTGATCGGTTTTGTGAATGAATTAAAGGCCGTCTTCTTCGTAGCCAGCGAGCACGCTGAGGGGATCACCAGCCATGACGCTATTGGCGCCGGAAATTACAGACAGGTTATCCTGAATCTCGCCCACCTTCATGGGGATACTCAGGGTGTCAGCGACGCCGGCGATGAACTTACCCGACGGGTCGGCCAGTTCCTTTACCAGGGAGACGCCGCCATACGCGACCATGCCCGCGCCGAGCTTCGCGCCCAGGGGACCCTTTACCAGGTTCGGCGTGAATACGCCAACGGCCGTGATGACAGCGCTTTTGACGGTTTCGCTGCCGGGGATGAAACGCTTGACTACGCCGCCCAGGACAGCGCCGCCGACGACAGTTACGGCGTCCATGATGAGATTTCCGCGAACGGCGCCGACGCGGCCCCTGCGGTGGCTCTTACGAGCTTTTTTCCTTCTTGCCATTTGATTTCAATATGAGGGTTCTAGTTTATACTTTATTTATTTTTTCTATCTTTCTCACAATTACCTTATATTCTTTCGCGTACTGTGTAGCAGATTTTCTGTTTATGGCTTTATATTCCCTAAATTTTTTCCTTTGTTCCGGTGTTGCGTGACTTATACCATGAGCTGCAAAATAAAGGTCCCTATTTAGAATGTTTATTTTTGTTTCCAAAAAATTCCTGCGATCAATTAATTTTTTTAGGTCACTTTCATGCGAAAAACCTGATATTTTCCTAATATCACCAGGTACAATAGAATAACCGTGTTTCAGTCGTTTCCCGCTTTGTTTAAGGCGCTTTTTTATGTCGCTCTTCACGCCCGACATTACGCGTATATTGACATTGTGGCTCTTCGTGTCCGTGTGTCGTTCGCCGGCTTTTGTGGGTTTCTTTTTTGCCGTTTTTTTAGCTGGTTTTTTGGGTCCCGCCATTTTTTTCCCGGCTCTCTCTTTTCCGTATAGAATAGCCCACGCCTGTTTCACGGCGTCGGCCTGGCTAAGACGCGGGTTTTTCTTCCGCAGCTTCGCCGCTTCAGTTACGGCCGCTTTGAAACGGGCGCGGCTCTTTTTTTGTGCGTCGGTCATTTGTTCAATACTTTTTTTGTCCACCTTAGCATCGCATCGCCGCCCCATAGGTTGTAGGCGATGGATGCCCTGGTAATGTTTCGTCCCGGCCCCGCGATCGGTCGCGCCCGGCTCAGGTATGAATAGGTCCGTTTTATCGTCTCTTCGCTCAGGTTTGCCCCCCGGTGCAGCTGGTTGGCTCTTGCCCACCCTATCGGGGTCCCTGCCTTCCGTTTCCCGGCCGCCCTTAGATGCCAGTTACGAATGATCGCCCACCTGGCATTGAAAACGGCCGTCGCGGGGTAGTCGTTCCGGCTCATCGTTTCCGCATGACCAGCAAGAGCACCAGGGCACCACCAGCAACCAGGGCAACGGTAGGAATGCCCCCGCGTGCCGGCGCCGGGGATCCGCTTTCCGTTACTCGGCGTTCGATTAGGTCCGCTTTCACGCGTTCCGCTTCATCATCCTCCACTATCTCCATCGCGGCATCCCTGGCGCGGACGTCCAGGCCCCCGCGTGCGGCGGCTTCGACGTCCTCGGTCGGTATGTCGTTTCGCTTAAATAGGTCGATAACGGCGATTAGGACCGGCGCGGCAGCAACAATGACGGACGCGACGGTAACCTCTCCCATAGAAGCGCCAGGCCCCAGGATCCGGCGCTTTGTGCCTCCCTTCGTCGCTGCCTTCACCAGGGCGTCAATCGCCCCGCCCAGGCCCTCCCACCAGTTGCGAAGGGATGCCGGGTTATTGGTCCATACGGTCATGATCTTCGCTCCCAGGCCCAGGACATTTAGGGAAACAAGAGAGAGGAACGCGGCGCGCGACGGCGCGGCGTACACTTTTAGCACTACCTGTTTTCCTTTCTTTAGGACGTCCCGGATGCCGCTAATTTGCGCGCTCTTTTGTATGCCGCTAATGCCGACTAATGCCATGCGTTTATCCGTTGCGTGTTGATAGGGTTTTTTTTGGTCGAACCGTCCCAGGACTGGATCCACCCATATTTCCCGGCTGGTGCCTGGATTGATGACGACGAAAACGTGCTGCGGCGTTTCATCATACCAGCGATAAGACGCGAACCGGAAGGCCCAGGGGATATGCTGCTGGCCGGTTTTTGTCAAGCTGTCGAAAATGCCGCCGGCAAATAACGCGTAATGCTTGCAGTCCCCGTGCCCCGTCGCAAGGATGGCGGCGGGGGTCTTTAACGTCTGCCGTTCGTCGGTTTCTATTTGATAGGTGACGTTTTTTTTCAGGAAATCGAAAACGTTTGCCGCCGTTTCGCGGGGGGTCTTGCCAAGAAAAAAAGAGCTCACGGCATCATATTGCCGCCCGTACTGTTTATGCCACCGGGCCATCCCTTGCATGATGTCGCCCGTGTCCTGAGAGGCGACGATAGTTTCGGCGCGGCCCTGGTAGGGTTCCAGTCGTTGCAATAGGGTTTCACGGGTCATAGGGTCGCCGTCTGGCTTATGGGTATATTGATCCCGTCCACGTTCGCCGTGCCGTTAAATGCGACCGTCACCGGTTGGCGTTCCTTCGCCCGTATGAATTGCGCCAGTGTCTGAATGATACCGACGGCGGCGGGGGTTGCCGTTATTGTGACGCGCGTTTCCTGGTTCGGAATGATCTGCACCGCGTCGAAACTTTGCACGTCGGCCACCGTGCGTCCGTTGGCGTCCACCTGGCCCACCAGGGATTGAAGGACGGCGCCCCGGTCCGTCGGGTTTTGGATCCCGAACCTCAAAAGGAACTGCGGCCGTTTCAGTCCACCGGTGAACGATACACCGCGAAACAGGACTTTTATATTGCCAGCCAGGCGCCGGCGGCCCAGCAAATACACGGCTAAAATGACGCCGCCGACGAGTAGGACGTTCCGCATGATTGCGAACTTAGTAAAAGTTTTTAGAAAGATGCAGCGAGATGAAAAAAAAATTGAAAAACAATTAGGAAATAATAAAAGTAATTTCGATATATATTTATGCCTCAAGAGTCATAAATATATATCGAAATTAGTTAATTTCCAAATTTAATTTTAATACGTTGATTATCAATTAGTTACAAGAGTACATAATTCATAAATGCCTTAGAAAAAAAATATAAAAAAATGCCTTCTCTCTTCACCTTTAGTATTGAATTTGCCTATATCTTAGCACAAACAAAACACAGAAACATGAAGCACAACAACTCCGAATCCCGCCCCGTTCCCGCCCCGCCCGATTGGTGGGTGATCATTGGCCTTGTCGCGTCCTTAATTATTGCCCTATGCCTATGAACGGAACCAAACCGACGGCGCCCGTAGTCGAACCCCTGTCGATCGCGGATCTGTTACAACTCGCATGGATATGCGACAGCGCATCCGATCGAATGCTTATATCCGATGCGGAACGCGCTAATTGGAAAAAGATCGCCCGGAAACTTAGGTACCTAATCGAACAAGCTACACGTTATGAAAATGTTTAGCAACGACAGCCCCCACATTGTATGGGCGCGCGTGCGAAATGGAATGTTAGCGGTATGGAACGGAAAAGAAGAAATACTGTTCAGGCACGCATACGGCCGTATTGTCGGCATATCGTATAAGTTCGACGAATGGAACGGGACCGAATTTGAAATAGTTCTCGTTCACCTGATCCACGACGGCGAGCGGTGGATATTGTCTATGCGGACGGATAGCCAGTATTTCCGAACGATGTGTAATTACCTGGTCACGGCCGGCGCTGATGGCGTGTTAGGTGAACCGCTACGTTTTGCGCCGACAATGTCCGAGAAAGCAGGAAAAAAATACAGCGCTTTGTATGTCGGCCACGGGGATAAGTTTATACGGGCATACTATCGCGCTGGGTCCCCTGGCCTTCCGGAACCTGTCACCGCTCAGATAGGCGGCCGGACTGTGTACGACTTCACGCCCCAGGTCGAATTTTACAAGGCATTTTTAGCCCGTCACTTTTCCCCAGGATGGGGCGACACCGAAGCCAAACCGACGCTGGCCGACGCCTTCACGGCAGCGCCGCTCGAAGATCCCGATGACCTCCCATTTTAGTTTGTTCATAGGTAAAGGCAGAACCGGCGCATGTCTATGCGCCGGGCATTTTCAAGGTGTGACCGTCCCCAGATCCGGGGGCGGTTTTTTTTATTGGGCCTGTTGCGGTTCCACGTACAGGCGCCGGATGAATGCCTTTGTCTCCGGGTCGTACAAATTGACGTACCAGGCGCCCGTACGTTGGGCAAAAAATGCAAATGTCCTTAGCGTCACGTTCCGGTATTTCCGGGGCGTGACGCCCGTCTCGGGCTTAAAAAAAAGTATTGCCGTGTACTTTTGTTCTGCCATGTTACATATCTTTGACGTGAAGAGGGAAGCCGCTTCGGCTTTCTGTGTCCCCGCTGGCTTAATGTCGGCGGGGTTTTTTTTCTTCGTCCCATGACCCGTACATTTTTTTTGCCGGGTTACCATCTATTTTTTTTTCTTTTCCACGTCCTAAATATTTTTCATAGCCAGATTTTATATCAATTTCATAGTATAAATACCATCCATTACGTTCTATAATTTTAATATGAGAATCTTTCGGTTTCTCATACAGTAAGTGAATATACTTTGTCATGTCAGTTTTTTTTAGGCCGTCCCGGTCCCTTTTTCTCAGGCGGCGGCGGCGGGGTGTAGTATTCTTCCGTCCATTTTTTCAGGCCTTCATCGTAACGAATGGCGACCGGGTCGAAATCTTCGGCGCTGCGCAAAAACTTTGGTTTCAGGATCATTTGCCGTGTGTCCTTTACTTTATCAATCGTGACCGTACTTTGCGCCCACCGGTCCGTATTGGCGCCCAGGTGCCCTAGCGTTTCGCCGGTGTTTTTGCTCAGGTGCAAGACGAGCACCAGGCAAACATCGTAAACCTTTGTCACGCGTTTCAGGTAGTCGGTCACTTCGCGGGTCTGCGTCACGTCGTTGTAGTCAACGCAAAGATCTAGCAGCCCGTCAATGACGGCAATAGCACAGTCCGGCGTCTCTTTCAGGTAGCATTCAATAAAAGCACGATTTACGGCCGGGGGGTCCTCTCGTAGGGAAAAAATGTCCATCCGCTCGGGCAGCGTTGCGAGCTTCGCCAGGTGCGTGATCCGGTCCCTGGTTCGCGCCAGGTCATACGGGGCGCTTTCCGTATCGAACAACGCGACGCGGCGCCGGGTGCCAGGTAGATACACTTTCTGCGTAAAAATGGGGAACGGAGTAAATGCCGACGCTATCAGTCCGGTGACGTATGTGCTTTTGCCCGTTTTAGGTAGGCCCGAAAAAACGACATAGTTGCACGTCGTCCCCACCACCCGATCCCCGACCGTTAAAATTGTCGTTTCCTCA
>RFTN01000039.1 GCA_009923445.1 bacterium | reverse complement strand
TGCTGTGCTTGAACCTAAGTTAACAGCAGCAGCACTATCTAGACTTAGGTTACCTGCAGATGTAGTGAAGCTTGATGCAGCGTTGCCAGTGAGACTAACAGCACCAGTGAGTTGGGTTAAGCCACCAGTGATAGTTGTTGTTATACCACTGCGGCCTATGCCAATACTGCTAGCGTTGGCGTTACCTATGCTAATGGTGCCTGCTGTTTGGGTTGCAGTACCTACGTCTACCGTAAGGTTACCGCTATTGCTGGTTGCACCGGTTGCATTACCGGTACGAATACTGACCGCATTACTATTGGTGCTTGCAGTGCTAGTGTTGCTACTAGAAACATTTGCAGCTTGCCCAGCCCTAAATGCATATGGCACAGAAGTAAGCTTAAAGCGCGGCGTCATTTCAGAGTCAGTTGGACTACAACTACCAAAAGCACAGCTGGTAGTACCGCGAACAGTCATACCCAGCCACTGCTCTTCACTCCAGTCGATTGTAGCCGGGAAAGCTGTAATTGAACCGAGATTTACCGACAAGTAGCCAGACTTAACCGTAACCCCTTGTGAGGCGCTATTAAGATAGCTCTCTGTCCACTGGGTAGTGCCACCACTTGCCGTGGTGTAGAGGTTGAACTGAACGTTGTAGGTTCCGTCAGCAACAAGGTTACCGCCAACGGTGAGAAGTCGAGCCTGAAAATTGAGATTAGAACTAGTCACAGCAAGCGCAGTATTGGGCTGAAAAACAGGTAGCAACACGCTAAGTGAGACCAACAAACCGGCAATTGCAATAACTGTCCGTTTGTACCTTAGTGTGTTAATAGCTGTTTTACAGATTGCAACCCCACGCTGCACGATGTTCAAAAGCAAAAAAGCACCAGACAACTTACAAAGTAAGTGTCTTAGCGCTTTTACACCTGTAAACAGCCTGCAGCGGGGGTCTCTACCCGATCTGAGCATATTTTTGTCCCTTTTTTACCTTGGAATTACCAAGTAGTGTTTGTGATTGTTTCCTCTGTGTTTGATTTTAAGAGGTCTAATATAGTATCTCATATCTGTTACTGCCTACAATAAATATTTTGTTCAAAATTAGGTGTCAAAAAGCATAAGAAATTTGAAAAAAGTTAATAACTTTTGATGTATAATACACTACAATAATCTGTTAGCTTACATTACAGCACTCTTGTAACGACTAGTATATGTAGCTATTTATACTACACCATTTACAGATTAAAATAGTTATCCACAGCGCATGTAGCTCTACTCCAGCAAGTATCACGTTATTCTGTATGCGGTATTAGCACACAGCCCGTCAATGACAGTAAAATCAGGTGAGGTGTGCACTATGAAAGATATCTAGTGTTGAGTGAGGCAGCATAACATTGACTGCATGCCTCGTAACATAAAAAGGCAGCCATGGGCTGCCTTTTTATAAAATTGATGATGTTTGGGGTTTACTACCCAAGAGACATCATTATGTTTTTGTTTTTTAACTTTTTAAAGACGTATTACCGTCTTATAATCTTACTTTGCGACTGTAAGATTAGCATAAGTATAGAGGATTAATTTACTTTGAACAAGTTATTTGTGCTTAAAAAATGGGGCTTTAAAGGGCACTAAAAAAAGCACTTAAGTGCGTACAATACGTAGTGTTAAATACTATGATAACTACAAATAACTCCTACAAGTAGTAGAAGCAAGCTAATAATAAACAATTAAAATACTGCTATATACGTATTAATTTACACAACATACATATAATAGCCAAAAAGTTATGCACAGCTACAGGCCACACTCACAGACCGTTTGCTTAAAAAGAGGGTTAAACACAATCTTAACAATCACAATTGTTATGTTTCAAATATACTTAACAAATGCATGAAATATCATTAGTAAAGTCGTTTTATATTACAAACCAAGCGAATTCGTATCTACAACATACGCATTTCCGGTTTGTACGGCAGTTGCAATACTTAGGCCCACCATCAACACTAAAGCAGACCATGCAATGGTAATGCAGACCTCTTTAAATGTAAATCGAACCTTAGCTTTTGGCCTTTCAATTCCAATACTAGTGAGTATCTCACTCATTTTTTTCTCCTTTTTTACAGCAAAAATACCTTTGGACAGTATTTGGGCTTTAATGTTTATTTTGATCTGGACTTTTTTGTTTCGTTTTTATTTTGTCAGATCTAGTTATGAATATAGCTTAAGCAAAATGCTTTTGCAAATACTTTTTTTACTGTTGAGTTCAGTAGTTTGGCTGTTACATACATGCCCAGACCTGTTTAAACCAAAAAAGGCCCTATCGGGCCTCTTTAAATTCTGAATAACTATTACTTAAGCTATACTTTTGATCTTAAGAGTCGTAAGAGACTGCTTGTGGCCACGAACTTTAGTAACGCGCTTTTTAGCTTTAAAGCGGATTGCGGTAACTTTTTCGCCACGTGCTTCAGCGTCGGTAACTTCTGTAACAACCCTAGACCCTGCTACAACCGGTGTGCCGACAGTTGTCTTTTTGTCGTCGATAAGTAACATAGCCTCAAAGGTGTAGCTTTTTTTGTCTGCATCTAGGCGGTTTACGTTAATAGTGTCGCCCTCGGCAACAACGTATTGCAAGCCTGCTACTGTTATAACTGCTTTTTTCATTGACTCATTTCCTTAAATTCTAAAATACTTACCCACATATTAACAGATATGCTTAATACTGTAAAGTGCCGTGCACTTACTCACTACATCGTGGACACTTTTGCTCGTGGAATAGTTAATCCGAGTGTATCACAATATTCTGAAGGTGTCTGGTAATGCAGTGCTTGATGTGGTCTGAAGAAGTGGTAGTCATTGAGCCAACGATCTACCTGGTCTTGTAGTTCAGCTACAGATTGTGCCGTACGTCGTTCATCAAGACATTCCATTTGTAGCTTGCCTATGAGGTTTTCAACATGTGGTTTATCTTTTGGCGTACGGGGTCTGGCAAAATATTGGGTAATACCCTCTAGTTTTAGGTATTCCTGGGCATTAGCGAGATTTTCGCTGCCATTGTCGTTTAGAATGGCTACTTGTTTACCAAATACAGCTAAGGTCTTTTGTAGAGCCGTTTTAGCCTGCGTAGCAGTTGAAGTACCACCAACGTGTATCACTGCCTGCTTAGTTACGACATCCACAGCAACAAAGGCATAACGTGTGCCCATTCCCGGCACCCATATGTGCTTCATGTCAAACTCTATGAGCGACCTTGGTCCAGCTGCTCGTAAGCCGTACGGCTTACGTAGACGGGCTAGTTTACGGCCCGTCTTGTGTTTCTTTCTTAAACGTATGACCTGGCTAAAGTACAAAGCAAAGCGCTTAATAATACGGCCTATTGTTGCGGCTGAGTAGTGGATACCGTAATCCCTAGATACTATGCGCTCAAGCTTGTTAGCCGAATAGCTTGGATAATCCGTCCGTAGTTTACGAATGAGTTGTACGAAGTCGGTGCTATAGGTAGTTTGCCTGACTTTATGCGGGCGGGTGCTCATATTTTCTAGTGATGAGATGTAATGTGGCTTGTACCTACGGTACCATTTGTAGAAATAACTACGGCTAATGGCGTAGTGACGGCAGGTTAAACTGACGTTCTGTGTCTTACGAAGATAATGCTCTATGATGGCGAGACGATGTCTTGCCTGCCCAGAGAGTCTTACGTCCCTTATTCTGCTTAGTGCGAGATTATTTGGTAAAGTTGTAGTGTAGATCGTAGACGATCCAATATGGGTAGACATGTTAGTGTCTCTCCTTCGTAGATTTAGTTAGTTGTTACAAACCTATTCTACGAGATGGATCTGTCTACGATCTATTTGAGTAAATCCAGTGCCGCTGAAGGAGTACCGATGCTTCCTACTAAAAGGACTCCTGTTTCCCAGGCGAAGGAGGCCATTTTTGTGGCCTCCTGTATCCTTTTGGAGTAAGTATTGGTACGTTCAGTTGGATAAAGATTTTTTTAGAGTAGAGCGCTATGCTTTAGCTAAATGCAGGGTGAGCTCGTGGCCTTCGATTTTGACGGTTTTGGTAAGGCCGTCGGCTACATGGTTTTGTAGGCCGTGAGCTAATGTTTCAGCCACAATCGTGTCTTGGTGTTCGGAGATTGCTTTTTGAAGCTGTTCGATATCTGTTTGCAGGCTCAAGTTTATGCGATCGTCAACCTCTAGCCCTGCCTCTTTGCGGGCATTTTGTACAGCCCTAATCACCTCGCGCATCATACCTTCTCGGTGGAGTTCTGGGGTAATTTCTAAATCTAACTCTACTGCCTCAACCTGTGGGAGTCCCTGCTCTTGTAAATTCTGCTCAAAGTTTTTGCTAGGGTCGAGCAGCCTTGCTTCGTGTAGCACCTGCTTCACATTTAGTTCTTCTGACACAATGTCGTCATAGCTTGCGTCAAACTCATACATTTGGCGAATTTTGGCACTTGCAAGTGGCTGGCGAACTTTAATGCCAGCACTAGCACGTTGTGATAAGCCGTCGTTAATAACTGTTCGAACGGCGTTCATGTGGCCCAATACAAGCTCGTTTACATGCCCAGCGACTGGCCAATCGTTTAGGTGCACTGATTCCCCGCCCGTAAGGTTGCGGTACAGCTCTTCTGCCATAAAAGGTGTAAACGGAGCCATAACGTGCGCTAACTGCGTTAGCACGTAGTGTAGTGTGCGGTAAGCCATGTGTTTGTCGGCATCGTCCCCGCTCTTCCAGAATCGTTTACGGCTACGGCGTACATACCAGTTACTGGCGTCGTCAATAAACGGCAAAATTGGCTTAATAGCGTTTTGCAGGTCGTAGCGGTCCATGTGTGTGCCAACCTCTGTTATAAGCTGGTGCATACGGCTAATTATCCAGGTGTCGAGTGGGTTTGTACACTCGGCAGTTGGGTCGCCTAGCTCACCATTAAACTCCCACCCATCAACATCGGCGTATAGCGTAAAGAAGTCGTACATGTTCCAGACCATGCTCAGCTTGCGGTTCACATCGTTTACATCTTTGTCTTGCAAGGCAAAGTCCTCGCCGGCCACTACCGGAGTACTTAGTAGCAAAAATCTTAGCGCATCTGCGCTGTAGGTGTCCATAAGCTCAGTTGGGTCAGTAAAGTTGCCCAGGCTCTTGCTCATTTTGCGACCGTCGTTACCGGCAATGGTGCCTGTAACAATCACGTTTTTAAAGGCGTTTTTGCCAAACAGCCCAACGTTAACCGCATGCATATAGTAAAACCATGCACGCACCTGCCCAACGTATTCAACAATAAAATCACCCGGGAAGTTTGCTTCGAACTTTTGCACGTTTTCGAACGGGTAATGGAACTGCGCAAATGGCATACTGCCGCTCTCGAACCAGCAGTCCATTACCTTGTCTATTCTCTTATAAGTGACCGAATCTATTGTGAATGTTACATCATCAATCCAAGGGCGGTGATAATCATTTAGCTCTACCCCGCTTAGCTCTTTAAGCTCAGCATAGCTACCGACCACTTTTATGTGCTCAACACCCTTAGCGTCTACGCCCTTCCACACCGGCATTGCCGTTGCCCAAAAGCGGTCGCGGCTAAGGTTCCAATCAGGGGCGGATTCTACAGTTTTAGTAAATCTACCATGTTTAATATGCTCTGGGAACCACGTCACATTGCCGTTTTGCTCGAGCATTTCGGTGCGCTGCCCGTTAATGTCCATAAACCAGCTTGGATGTGCGCGGTACTGCAGCTTGGTGCCACAGCGGTGGCAATGCGGGTATTCGTGAGCAATGTAGTCAATCTTCCAAACAACACCTTGGGCGTGTAAGTCTTTAGCTATTTGTTTGTTTACTTCCCATATCTGGCTACCCTTAAATGGACCCTCGGTATAAAAGCCTTCGTCGTCGGTGTCGAGAACCATTGATATTTTATTAGCCTTGGCCATAGCATAGTCGTCTTCGCCGTAGGCTGGTGCCTCATGAGCTATGCCCGTACCATCTTGATCAGTTACAAAATCGGCATGCCATACCTTGTGTGCGTTATGGCCACGGTTTGCAAAAAGCGGAACGTAGCTCATACCTACAAGCTCACTGCCCTGCAGTTCGCCTAGTATTGTGTGTGTTACGACATTATGTTTTTCATCTGTAAGTGCTTTGTTTATGAGCGATTTTGCCAAAATAAACTGATCGTGGCCGACCTGTACACGTACATACGTAACGTCTTTGTTTACGGCTATTGCCGTGTTGGCGTTTAGGGTCCACGGCGTAGTTGTCCAGGCAAGCAAATAAGCCTCATCACCAACTAGTTTAAACTTTACATACACACTTGGGTCGGTTACTACCTGGTAGCTGTTGTCCATGGCGACCTCGGCCTTACTAATTGGCGTGGCGTCGCGCGTACAGTACAACAAAACCTTTTCGCCTTCGTATATTTTGCCTTTGTCGTAGAGCGTTTTAAAGGCCCACCAGACGCTTTCCATGTACTGCTTGTCCATTGTTTTGTAGGCGCCCTTAAAGTCGACCCAGCGGCCTATACGATCGATGGTGTCTTCCCATAAATCACCGGTTGCAACCATGTTGTCTCGGCATGCAACAATGTAGTCTTGTAGGCTAATTTTGCTACCAATCTCACGCTTATCTGTAATACCTAGCTTCTTTTCGGTGAATACTTCGGCTGGCAAGCCGTGGCAGTCCCAGCCCCATACACGCTCTACTCTATGGCCCTTCATGGTTTGGTAGCGTGGTACGGCATCTTTGATTATGCTACTGAGGAGTGTTCCAGTATGAGGCACCCCTGTAATAAATGGTGGCCCGTCATAAAACACATAGGCGCTGTCCTCTGGGCGCCGACTGACTGACTTCTCGAATGTCTTGTTTTCTTTCCAATAGCGTACTAAGTCTTTTTCGTACTCGGCTGCCTTGCGGCGAGTGTTTTTTTGAAACTTCATGCTTTTTCTCCTTAAAATATAAAAATCCCTTTTTTGGTCTCTGGAGCTCGCATCTTTTGCGGGCGGTACCATCCAGATTCTAAAAAGAGATTTAGCGCCCTTGGGTGCTTCTTTTTACTTAGTTACAAGCATTACGGAGCTTTTGTGCCGCCTGGGTTCTACTAAGCCTAGCTGTTCTTCCCTGGTACATTCACGGGTGATAGCCGCTACTTCGTATCTTCAAGCATTATAGCACAAAACCAAAAAGGGCTGCAGAGGCAACCCTTATACTTGGCAAAAGGAGGATCGATACAAAAGGTGCGAAGGAATCTAAAAAAACGAAAATAGTTCCTTAAATAAAAATGGCTACTATAAAATCAAAAACGCGTTTACAGCGTCAGCACACGACTACTCTGGCATACAGGCTTGCCGTGGCAAGTGTGCGTATGAATCGGCACTTCTATTACTCGATATATGTTTAAATTTTACAGCTTTTATGTTTGTTTGTGACATTATAGTTTCCTTTTCTTTTAGTTTTTATTATTTTTGTTTTTTACCTGTTCGTACGTTACAGCTTTAAACATATAAAGCGTACCAAAGCTATGTCAAAAATGCAACGCTTATGTTTATGTAAGCTGTTAGTAACCAGTAAAATATGTATACAATTGTGTTGTAAAATTTAAATTATCGTTATATTTGTAACAACTGCTTAGGCGATTGTAAAGTAAGCTACATCGTTAATTAGTGGTAGCGGCAGCCCCTGCCAACTCTTAGCGATGCTGCCGTCCTGGCGCAGCGCTAACATGCTTGGGTATTGCATAACATCGTACAGCGTTGCCGTATTGGCTCCTTCACGAGTTTCTACACTAAGTGCATTAAACGACACTTCAGGGTTACGTACCGCAAACTCATGCAGATATTCTTCTACGACACGGCCGTGATCACTGTTGGGTTTATATAAAATTACAATTTTCATGCTGCTACAATCCTTTTATGTTTGTATAGTACCATATGGCAACTTAAGTGCGCTGTTTAGCTACAGTAAATAATTTTGCAAAAACATACAAAAACAGGTTACCATATGGCTATGGAACAAAAATATTTGCAAATGCTTACAAACATGAACATGCAAGATCTTCAAACAGAAATGCAGCGCAATCAAACAACGCTTGAACTATTGCTGACGGTTAACAATTCACTTGACGAAGGCACCGATTTGAGCGAAGGCGGCGGCACACCCGCTGACCAACTGCGTTACCAGATTATTATGTTTCAGCAAAATGCTGTTAACCAAGAAATTAACCGCCGCCACGCCCAAGGCAACCTGTCTTAAAAGCTTAAAGCTATAATTGTAAGTAATCGTAGTTTTTTCAGGTCGTACCCATACAGGCTGTTTTTTACTCGGCATACCTCTACTATTAACGGTCTCACACTCAGCTCAAGTGTCCAAACACAGTGCCACCCAAGGTTACTCTACAATAAAGTACGTGAACACATAGGTTTTGCCCTGCTCTAGTGCATTTGCGGTATATATATCAATGCCGCTGGCTGTGGCGGTGGATTCATCGTAGTAGACACCAGCTGCAGCACTAACTTTATTGGCCGGGGTTAGAACGACACGCGGTTTTCCACTGCGCACACTGCTAAATTGTAGCTTGGCGAGTACATCGTCAGATGTATTGGTGCTCGCCACAATAATAATAGTACCGGAGGTGTCGTTGCCACTTACGGTAACACTTGCACTAGAGCCAGCACCAAGGCCTTTGACAATAGTTGGCACTGCCCCACTGGTGATGATCTTGCCGCCTACAGTCAGGTTACCGGCAATAGTGGTGTTGCCAGTTACGGTTAGGTTCTGCTGGATAGTTACGCTGCCTGTAACTGTCAGACTGGCAAGGGTGGAGGTGCCAGAAATGTTGATGTTACCTATGACACTTAGGTTACCG
>RFTN01000038.1 GCA_009923445.1 bacterium | reverse complement strand
TGCACTCACACTTAACCTGAAAACGGTGAACAATCGTGCGCGTGTGTCACGAGCGGTGGCAAATACGGCAGTGACGACATGGAGGACGCGTACAAGTGCAGACAATCAATGGTATAGTGTCACATGGAGTCCCGAGTTGGGGTTATTTGTGGCTGTGGCGCAATTAGGAACAGGCAATCGTGTGATGACCAGTCCAGACGGAATTACGTGGACGACTCGTGCAAGCGCTGCAGACAACAATTGGTCGAGTGTAGTTTGGAGTCCGGAGTTGGGGTTATTTGTTGCTGTGGCCTATTCAGGAACAGGCAATCGTGTGATGACATCGCCTAATGGTATTACGTGGACGACTCGTGCAAGCGCTGCGGATAATCAATGGTTGAGTGTTACATGGAGTCCGGAGTTGTCCCTTTTTGTGGCTGTGGCAAATACAGGAACAGGCAATCGTGTGATGACCTCTCCTAATGGTTTTACGTGGACGACTCGTGCTAGCGCTGCGGACAACAATTGGTTGGGTGTTACATGGAGTCCGGAGTTGTCCCTTTTTGTGGCTGTGGCAAATACAGGAACAGGCAATCGTGTGATGACTAGTTCTAATGGTAATACATGGACGACTCGTGCGAGTGCAGTAGACAACAATTGGTTGGGTGTTACATGGAGTCCTGAATTGTCCCTTTTTGTGGCTGTGGCATACTCAGGAACAGGCAATCGTGTGATGACCAGTCCCGATGGTATTACGTGGACTACGCGTGCGAGCGCAGTAGACAACGATTGGTATAGTGTCACATGGAGTCCAGAGTTGAGGTTATTTGTGGCAGTGTCAGTTAATGGAACAGGCAATCGTGTGATGACATCGCCTAATGGTATTACGTGGACGACGCGTGCAAGTGCTGCGGACAACAATTGGTATAGTGTCATATGGAGTCCTGAGTTGTCCCTTTTTGTGGCTGTGGCATTTTCAGGAACAGGCAATCGCGTGATGACCTCTAAGATTGCCCTTCCAAATTCAAAGTCGGCTCTAAGTGTGTCACCAAGTTACGTTTCAGCGACAGAAGGGAATGTGGTTTTGTCAGGTGCGCTGAGTGTGACTGGTTTAACGACACCAAATATTATTAGAAATTCACTTGGCGTCACAAATTACAATCAACAGAATGTAACGGTTCAGAATGTGCTTGCGACTACTGCTACGATTTCTAATTACATATACTCTGCTTTTACCGCGTCTAATGTGGTGTCTTCAGCGGTTTCAGCAGCAAATACGCTTACCACAAGTTACATCAATAGCTACGGGAACATGGTCAATAGCACAACAAATAGCACAGCCGTGACCACGAATGTGCGTACAATGGTAAAGCGAATGCGCACGAGCCGAGCCAATGCAACAGCGGCGGTTTCTACGTGGACAACCCGAGCAAGCGCTGCAAACAGCAATTGGCAAAGTGTCACGTGGAGTCCGGAGTTGGGATTATTTGTGGCTGTGTCAAATTCAGGCACATATGATGTGATGACTTCGCCAGACGGAATCACATGGACGACACGTAGAGCTGGATCTGGGGGTTGGACAGTTGTAGTGTGGAGTCCGGAATTGAGGTTGTTTGTGGCTTTTGGAAATGCTATTGCGATAACAAGTTCAGACGGAATTACATGGACAACACGTTCCACGCCGGGCTCTTCTGCTGGTGCCGTGTGGAGTCCCGAATTAAGTTTATTTGTGTCTGTTTACTCGGGCAACTTGATGACGAGTCCAGACGGAATCAACTGGACAATACGTACTGTTCCCGTGAATAATCAATGGACAAGCGTCACATGGAGTCCTGAGTTATCCCTTTTTGTGACTGTGGGATTCAAAGGAACCGGCAATCGTGTGATGACCAGTCCCGATGGTATTACATGGACGACGCGTGCAAGCGCTGCGGATAACAATTGGACTGGTGTAGTTTGGAGTCCGGAATTGTCCCTTTTTGTGGCTGTGGCGCAATCAGGAACAGGCAATCGTGTGATGACATCGCCTAATGGTATTACGTGGACGACGCGTGCTGCGGACAATAGTTGGTATAGTGTCCCATGGAGTCCTGAATTGGGGTTATTTGTTGCTGTGGGGGGATCGGGTGGATTGATGACCAGTCTAGACGGTATTAAATGGACGACTCGTGAATCTAACTCTCTCAATAATTGGTCGAGTGTAGTTTGGAGTCCTGAGTTGGGGATATTTGTGGCGGTGGCCTATACAGGAGCAGGCGACCGTGTGATGACGTCAAAAATCGCCCTTCCGAGTTCAAAATCGACTATAAATGTGTCACCGAATTACCTTTCAGCGACGGAAGGGAATGTGGTCTTGTCCGGTACGCTGAGTGTGACTGGTTTAACGGCAGCAAATATTATTACAAATTCGGTTACAAACTGCAATCCGTTAAATGCCACGGTTCAGAATGTGCTCGCGACCAATGCCACGATTTCCAATAGCATTTCTACAACAAATATAACGGTGTCTAATTTGGTGTCGGTGCTTACATTAAACACACCCCCATTTACAAATTACATAAACACTTACGGGAACATGGTGAATACCACGGCAAAGAGCACAGCCGTGACAACAAACGTTGGGACACTTTTGCCTCGCACACGTGTATCAAGAGCTGTTGCTGCGGGTATTCTTAACAACACGGCGTGGATTACGAGGGCAGTGCCAGCAAATAATTGGAGGTCGGTGACATGGAGTCCGGACTTGTCCATTTTCGCAGCAGTGTCGAGTTCTACCTCAGGAAATTTAGTGATGACATCGCCTGATGGTGCAAATTGGACTACAACAGCAAGTGTTGTATCGAACTTGTGGTATGACATATGTTGGAGCTCAGAGTTACGTTTGTTTGTAGCGGTATCAAATAGTGGAACAAATAACGTAATGACATCACCAGACGGTACCACATGGACAACACGTGTATGCTCAACTGTATTGTACACTGTGCGTTGGAGCCCTGAATTAGGTATTTTTGTTGCAACGGGAAATAGTATTGGTGTAACATCAGTTGATGGCATAACGTGGAATACTCGTACAATGCCCTCAGGTAATTGGGGTGGTTTAAGTTGGAGTCCGGAATTGTCCCTTTTTGTGGCGGTGGCTATTGGTGGAGGAACGTATGTGGCGGTGAGTTCGGATGGAATTACGTGGACCACACGATCAGCAATAAATGCACTTTGGAATAGTATTGTTTGGAGCTCTGAATTGTCGATGTTTGTTGCTTACGGGAGTGCCGTTGCTTACGTGATGCGTAGTCCAGATGCCATTACATGGACGACACACGCCTCACGGTCATTTAGTAATGGAATTGTGACGTATTCGCCAGAACTGGGTATATTTGCTGCAGTTGGGCATCAGACATCGCAAGGAGCATGGAGTAAGAATGGTACAACATGGACTACATTTAATTTAGGTACAACTTTTAGTTACCAATTCATCACATGGTCGCCAGAGTTATCAAGATTTGTAGTTGTTGGTAACAATGGGTGTGTTATTTCACCAGTAGCGCTTCCGGCGTCACGATCGACACCATTGATTTCACAGAATTACATGTCTGTGACCGAAAACAACATCGCGTTGTCAGGAAATATCACTACGGGCACACTTGTAGTACCGAGCGGCATGAACGTGTCGGGCACAACAAATACGTTTGGATATGCTATTTACAATCCTGGTGACTTGCTTTACACGCTTCGCATAGACAGCACGGGGGCTGACCAGGTAAATGCGATCACAACAGATGCCTCTGGCAATGTGTATGTAGGAGGATTTGTGAATGGGACAAGAGGGAATTTCTATGCAACAGATGGAAGCACAATAGTTCAAACAATAGGCAGTCTAAGTACTATAAATAACGTAGCATTTGTCTCCAAGTATAACGCGCTTGGTGGTTTGTTGTACACAAGTCGTATAGACAGCTCGCTTGATGATCAGGTAAATGCACTTGCAACGGACCCTTCGGGCAACTTAATTGTCGGAGGATACGTAAACGGATCTGCAGGAAATTTTTATGCAACGGATGGTACGACAGTATTAGGCACGATAGGAAATTTAAACGGCCTACTGTTCTCTGCATTTGTCGCTAAGTACAACTCATCAGGTGCATTATTGTACAGAAACCGTATTGATGGTGCAGGATCAGAATCAGTAAACGCGGTCGCAACAGATACCTCGGGCAATATATTTGTAGCAGGATACGTGAATATGTTCTCGGGTACGCAAGCCAATTTCTATGCAACAAATGGCAGCACAATAGTTTTGACGATGGGTAGTTTCAGTGGTTTCACTAGTGGTACGGCATTTGTTGCCAAGTACAATACATCAGGTTCATTGTTGTTTGCCAATCGCATTGATAGCACGGGTGATGATCAAGTACTCTCACTTGCAATGGGCTCAGCGGGCAGCTTGTACGTTGGAGGGTACACCAATACTAACGCAACCCAGACAAATTTCTATGCAACAAATGGCACGACAGTTTTACAGACAATGGGTAATCTAAGTACAGGTGCTGTAGGATTCATTGCAAAGTACGATGGATCAGGTGCTTTGTTGTACACAAATCGTATTGATGGCGTAGGAAGTAAGCAAGTGTACGCACTTTCAACTGACGTGTCAGGCAATGTATATGCCGCAGGAGTTTACACAAGTACACAAGCAAATTTCTACGCAACAGACGGAACGACGGTGGTTCAGACATTGGGTAGTTTCAATACGACGGGTACAGCATTTATTTCCAAGTACGATTCTACGGGCGCATTGTTGTACACAAACAAGATTGATAGCACAGCAGCTGACAATGCTTTATCGATATCAACGGATGCATCAGGAAACGTGTATGTTGGCGGATTTGTCAATTATGGATCGACACAGGCAAATTTCTATGCAACAAATGGTTCGACAATTGTACAAACAATCGGTAATATAAGCACAAGTGCCGTGGGATTTGTTGCCAAGTACAACGGATCAGGTGGGTTGTTATATACAATGAGAATGGACAGCACAGGCAATGACAAAGTATTTGCAATAGCAACAGACGCATTGAGCAATGTGTACGTAGGAGGTTATGTGAATGAGAGTGCGACACAGGTGAATTTCTATGCAACAAATGGAAGCACAGTATTGCAAACAATGGGTAATTTGAGCACCAATTCAGTTGCGTTTGTTGCTAAGTACCAAGGAAACGCATTGAACTTTGGTATCTATACAACTTCAGGCAACGTTGGTATCAACACTACGGCACCATCGAGTACGCTTCATGTAAATGGCAGTTTGTCAAAAGTATCAGGCACGTTTGATATTATGCATCCTAATGTCTTCAACAAACGTCTTTTGCATAGTTTTATCGAAGGTCCAAGGTGTGATTTAATTTACAGAGGCACGGTGCAGCTACACGACGGCACGGCGACTGTAGACCTTGACAAGGATGCAGTTCACACTAGGGATTCAGCGATGACTCCAGGTACATTCATTAGTCTTGTAGACAACCCGGATGTGTTCCTTACAAATAAAACAGGCTTTAGCGAGCTTGTGTATACACTTGTTGGCAGCACGCTCACGATTGCGTGTGAAGACTCTGCGAGCACAAACACAGTGTCATGGATGGTTGTCGGGGAACGCAAAGATCTAGGTGTGACACAATGGAACAAGACCAATGCGAATGGGTACTTGATCACAGAATACACGAATGAAAATTGAATGAATATGAAAAATATGTGAACAAAGTGAAACAAAGTGGATTGATTTGATAAAAGTCAATTAAATGGCATTTAATTACATTTAATTCACATACACTACAGCATACGTAATTTAAAAAATGAATTACGTGAAAAGGAATTAACTTTGCGATGACATTCGCCAAGTATCTCCAACAGTTTACAAAGGACACTGCTGCTTTTCAAACGCACCTTTCATTTAAAGGGGGAAAGTACAATGTTCCTGATGAAAAGTACACAGAATTTTATGAAAAGTACTATTCCGCGATCGTGAAAGGAGAGCCACAATACATTATTGAGAAGATAACGGATTCGTGTTTTGCATTCTTTTTGGATCTAGAAGCTCCAAAAAACTCTAACGAACCTTTGACGACACAAATTGTTAGGACAATTATTGCGACCACAAACGTAATATTAAATGAGTTGTTTGTAGAAGCCAATACTGAGCACATTGTATCACGTCGTGAGGACAAGTTTCACGTGAACTATCCAAATGTGGTTGTGGACAATGAAACGGGAATGGAAATTGCGAAAATGGCTAAACAGAGCTTGATAGAGTTTCAAAAGTACATTGACACATCTGTTTACCGTACGGGATTTCGATTGTATGGTTCAAGAAAGGTTGGGGAAACGGTTGTGTATCGCATGTACGACCTCGAAACGGAAGCGTATTTACCTGAACCAGACTTTGTAACATTTAGATCAATGGTTGTGAGACGTACAAGGGACGTGCAAGTGTCGGACCGCAAGGACACCGGAAGGACACTGAAGGACACTGAAGGACACCGCAAGGACACTGAAGGACACCCGAAAGACACTGAAGGACACCGCAAGGACACCGAAGGACACCAGAAAAAGTCAAAAGACATAACAGATCGTAGATTGCTTGAAGAAATAACGGGGGTGCTCCAGGCGGTGGGTCATAAATTGCCAGACATTGACACAACGGTCGGTTCTGTGACAGCGACAAGAAATAAGTTTGGGGTATTTTGTTATTACATTGCCATTGCGCATCGTCATTGTCCATTTATTGGGCGAGAACACGCGCGTGCAAGCAATCCTGTGTATGTTGAGTTGAGTAGTCGAGGTGTGTCGGTCAAGTGTTATGACGAGGATTGTTTGAGGAAGCGGTATCCAAGTTCGGGGATTCCACTTCCTGAAACAACGCAGTTTGCGCGGTTGTATTCGACATTATCTCCGAGTTTATTTGACACGACGGTCAGGTTGACGCCTACTATTTCACATGCTTTGGAGGACAGTTTATCGGGATCGCATTTCAAGGTTGCAAAGGCGGCTTTTGAGATATACAAGTCACGTTTTAGGGTGGACGACATTAAGAACACAGAGTTTTACGAGTTTGACGGCATAAGATGGAAGAGGAGTTACAAGTTGAACATTTTGTTGTCAGACGATCTTCCCAAGTACTACGAACTACTCAAGACGGAGTCCACGGACCAAGCGGACGTACGAAACCAGGTGATCAGTTCAATAAGCGCAAAACTGGAAAATGTCAATTTCAAGAGCAATGTGACAGCACAATTAGTGAATCTTCTGAAGTGTCACGATGTCGATTTTTATAGGGAGCTGGATGCAAATCCGTATTTGCTTGGTTTCAAGGATGGTGTATTTGATTTCTCTAAGAATACATTCAGAAAAGGCCATCAGTCTGATTACTTGACGTTTTCGACGGGGTACGAGTACATTCCTTACGATGAGTCTTTACCGGAGGTTCAAGAGATCTACGAGTTTCTTGGCAAGATCATTCCTAATAGACGTGTCTTGGAGTACACGTTGTATGTTTTAGGAAAGTCTCTTCTTGGCATCCCGGACGAGCGCTTTTACCTTTGGACGGGATTGTCGGGGGCGAATGGTAAATCGACATTGATCAATTTGATAGAAAACACGCTTGGGGATTACACGTGCTCTGTGGATGTCAGTTTGCTGACAAACAAACGTACGGGAAGTAGTAATGCTACACCGGACATTGTGCGCCTTAGAGGACGTAGACTTTTTACATTTCAGGAGCCGGAGCACACGGACAGGCTGCGGACCGGTATACTTAAGCAGTTTACGGGAGGTGACACGATTGTGGCAAGGGAATTATTCAAGGCGCCTGTGAGTTTTAAACTGCAGGGCACGATGGTAATGTGTTGTAATGACTTGCCACATGTGAGTTCGATTGATGGTGGTACATGGAGACGCATAAGGGTAATTGAATTCACAAGTCGTTTTTGTGAGAATCCACAGAAGCCGAATGAGTTCAAGATTGATCCGGATATTAAACGCAAGATCAAGTCTTATCGCCCGTATTTTATGAGCATTTTGATGCATTACTATACAAAATCTGGAATGCCTGAGCCAGAAGAGGTTACACGAGCGACGGACAAGTACAAGGTTGACAATGACAAATTCAACGAGTTCTTTGATACGTGTGTGACTGTATCGGAAGATCATTTCGAGTCCAACAAGTCTATATACGGGTACTTTACTAACTGGTGGGCAAATAGTTTCCCACTGACAAAGGTGCCTGATATTAAGGAACTTCGCAGGGCAATGAAAATAAAGTATGGCGAGACCGAGTCGGTAGCAAATGGTGTGAAAACGTATGGTTTTAAAGTGGACCTTGGAAGTAACAACTCGTAAATTACCCAAAAAAGAAAAAGAATGGGTAATTAATATGGAAAGTTTATCAGCACGTTTTCTTATTAATTTTGAGGTATTAAATTTGGATGGAACGTTGGAGGGAGTGTTGGCTTATTTGGGATTTAAACTTAAAAGTGTGAGGGCAAAGCTTGTAAAGGCTGTGAATTCAAGGGAAACAAAGCGGTACATACGGTCGGAGAGTTTTAGGTTTACAAATGTATTCGAGTTGCTACCGGACGTTCTTGACATGGACTTTGTCATTTTACAGGACGACACGGTGACAGTTTCACATGTTCGTCCTGGGTACAACTTTGTCATATTGTATGTAAAGGGCAATTGGGAGTTTACGGGACTTTTATCAGTTGACGGGAAGACTGTGTTTACACCACAAGATGTCCACGTTCTTATGCCTTTGTTTGACCTTTCTGAATTGTTGACAAGGCATATTCGCAAAGCGTGCACAAACGGGACATGTACACGGCTTACACTTAATTCGATAGTGGATCGTGTGCAAAAGGCCATTCAAGTGCCTTTTACGCAATTACAAACGGAATCTTTAGTTAAATTGATCAATGTGTATATATCAACGGAACGTCTGTTGAAGTAAATTTCAATGTGCCAATTTACATGAAATTAAATTGTGCTCTAAATAAGTAAATGGAGGATACACATCTTGTTTATTTGATGTTGGT
>RFTN01000037.1 GCA_009923445.1 bacterium | reverse complement strand
CAGAGTTGTCAAGGTTTGTTGCGGTGTCGAGCACGGGTACAGGTACGCGTGTAATGACTTCCAAAATTGCGCTTCCAGCAAGTAAATCTGTACCGCTTGTGTCTCCTGCGTACCTCACTGTCACAGAAGGCAATATCAATTTTACTGGTAATTTGTCTATTGGGTCACTTGTGGCAACGGGAAGCGTATCCGCAACAGGTGCAGTGAACACGCTTGGTAACATTTTTACCGTTAGTGGTAATGTAGGTATTGCGACCACATCGCCATCGAGCACACTTCAAGTCAACGGAAGTTTGGCCAAGACAACAGGTACATTTGATATCAAACATCCGATTGTGGAAAACAAACGTCTTATTCACAGTTTTATTGAAGGTCCTAGATGTGATCTTATTTATCGTGGCTCTGTGAAACTAGTCAATGGAACGGCTACCGTGAACATAGACTCGGATTGTGTAGCAAGCCCCGAGTGCGCAATGACACCAGGTACTTTTACAGCACTTTGCACAAATCCAGATGTGTTCCTTCAAAACAAGAGTTCATATGACAAACTGATAGGTACAGTGGATGGAAATGTCCTTACCATTATTTGTAACAACTCGGCAAGTGATGCGACGGTGTCATGGATGGTCATAGGAGAACGCCAAGACCCTGAAATCAAACAATGGAATAGAACAAATAACGATGGCTTCCTGGTGACGGAATACAATGTGTAACTGGTCGACAATAAGTACACAACAACAATTACACAACAACAATTACACAACCATTACACAAATTCATAATCAAGTACACAATAATTGATTGCAATGGTAATCGGCGATTTCAACTAAACAACGCAACGCAATGGTGTTGTTTAATTGTAACACACCTGCTCACATTTATTTTTTATTGACAAGTATTATAACAATGTCATATAACCGTGACGCTTTGGTATTGAAGACACACGTGTTCGTAAAGGACACATCGGCTTCAGGGACCACAAGTGGCGGGCTTGTGGTTAATGGTCCTTTACAGACAACACATACGGAAATTACAGGAGAGGTTGTTGTGAACAACACTAAAATCACGCCTAACAAAGATGATATAGTGTATGAAAAGGAATACACTGTGCCCTCAAACCAAGCTGCATTTATTAATGTCCCGGGCTTTTCTTTTGATAGTTCCATAACAAGGTCATTTCAGGGTCAAATAATGGCAAAAACAGAAACATTGAGCACACTATTCGAGTTAAATGGCTTATTTAAAGGAACAGAATGGGTGATGAATTACACATTTCAGGGTGATTTCATTAACATTCCATTTGTCATTGCCAACTTTAGTGGAATTGGACAAGTCCAGGTAAAGAACCCGAATAACTTTCAAATTTTTCTTAGATTTAGGGCGACAACAACAGCAATACAGGACACCACACCCATCACGGAAACGGTGGGGTTGATAGAGGGTCCAAAAAATATATTCTCTACAGGAAGTCTTATTTATGCAACTGGTACAGGTTTAGAGAGCACGAGTGACATCTTAAAATACGACAAGAACTCCTTTACGATCAAGACTCCCGTGGCATTTAACAATACAGGCGCGAGTGCACTCACTGTAGCTGGTGATACAAGTGTTGCAAAGTCAGCCTTTACAACTAATTTAGCAATTGGTGCGACACGTGCCAATACAGCACTGAATGTGGATGGTAACATTAATTTCGACAATATTTTGCGCGACGGATTAGATTTGTTTGATCGAAGTGGTTGGGAACAGTTCTCATCTTTAACACAAATAGCATACACAGTTGGAAATGTAGGAATTCGCACAAGTGCGCCTACAGCCGCGTTGGACGTGTTGGGAAATGCTAGAGTGACGGACAATGTAACAGTAGGAAATATAGTGGGAGATGGATTGACTGGTGTCTCCATGTCAACTGGAAGTGTCCAAGGTGTGTCTCTAAACACAAGTACGATTACTGTAGGTAATGTTGTTGTGTCGGACAATGTTGTAGTGCAAGGGTATCTCCTTGCGAGTTCAGTGTCAAGTGCAAATGTGATTGACACAAGGTTGACAACGGGAACCCTGACTGTCGATTCTGTCAGTGCAAGTAATCTGCTTGCAACAGGCATTGTAAGCACTACGATTACAGGCGGTTCTATTAATGCAAGCCTACTTACGGCAAATACTATCAATTCAGATACACTAAAGTCCAATGTAGCTTATTTAGCCACAAGCGGTTCATTTAACAGTGTACAGGCGGCTTTGTCAACTGTTCAAAATGCAAATTCGGATACAGTTTTAGTTTCGTCGTCAACGTTCACGGCAGGGACAATAGGCAATGCAAATGTCGGTAATGTGTCCTCTGCAAATGTGCAAACTATTACAGCAAGTGCACAAACACTTGCGGTAAATTCTGTGTCTACTGTTACCGATTTAATAGGTGATCTCTTAACAACAGGTTCACTAAAAAGTAATGGAAACATTACTTCTACAGGTGTGAGCACAGGCAATGCGCAATCAACATCGGCCAACATTAGGAGTATTACAGGAACAAATCTGGTGTCAAATGCCAATGGTACAAATACAATGAGTACAAACATGACAGCGTCCAATGTAACTGCAGCAGAGGTGACTACAACACAGCTTCAGTCAAACAATCTAAATTCAGCCAATGTACATTTCACGGATGCGTCTGGTGGATCGGCAAAAGTTACATCTCTAAATACACAAAGGGCACTAGCTTCCACTGTCAAGTCAACTGACGCGCTTCTGGGACAACTAGATACCTCTCAAATCAACACGGGTTTACTTGGTGGAGCCAACCTTGTACTTGGAGGGGACATCACGACAGGTGTATTGAATTCAGATAATTTGACGACAACCACTATACTTGCAAGGGACATTCAATTGCAGAATGTGTCTACAAGTACTATTTATAAAAACACAGTGACAACGGGAGGGCTTGTTGTGACAGGTTCACTTAATGCAGGTACTATTAATGCAACAAACAGTGCACATCCCATCACAACTATCGCAAATTTAGTTGCAAATGTGGTTACAAAAGGAAATGCAGTTGCATCAACCACGGTAATGACTAATGTCTCTGCGGTCAACTTGACTGTTCCAAGTATCCTGACAAGTTCCTTGTCAACAGGAAATACTAGTTTGACATCGGGGACATTTGGCAATATGTATGTGAGCAGTGGTGTGTCAACGGCATCAATTACTACAACGACTGCAACAGTGGGTAACGGAATCATTTCACAGGCCACATTTGGTAATGTTATTGCAAGCGGTGTTGTGTCAAGTGCCCTTGTTGGATCTACTGTAAGCAGTGCAAGTGTAGTTTCCTCTATTTCAACAGTAGGAGATGTTGTTTTTCTAAATGGCACAGCTGTCAGTCTTGTTTCTACAAATGTGACTGCACCGTCAGTGGTTGTCAATACAAACATGACAACGGGTGGACTTATTGCAGAAAAGGGAACATTGGGGAGTTTGGTTGGTAGTTCCTTTGCAGGTGACAATGTGTCCTCGGTGCAGATCACGGTAGGTTCGGTTGTTGTGACGGCTGGTTCTACAGTGGACAATTTAGCACAAAGTAGTTTAACGGCGGGTAATTTCGTTTCTACCACAACAAGTGTGCCGACGGTGATAGCTTCGACGGTCACTGCGGGGCAATTGTCCACAGTGCAAATGACATCTGGAAATGTTGGCACATCTACAGCAAATGTAAGTAATGCAATTGTACAAAATGTGACGACAAGTACGTTGGTTGCAAATGTGACAGCCGGGGGTCTTGTGGGTTCATTGGCTGTGTTTACCGATTTGCAGAATACAAATACATTTTCGACACAAATAACGGGTGGAGGTGTTTATGCACAGTCTATTACAGCTGCAAATGCAATGTACACATCAAGCACCATCGGTGCATTCAAAAGTGCGTCGGCCACTGCGTCCACTGTAAGTGTTTCGGGATTGTCTCAAATTGGAGCGAGCACGACAATGGGTAATATTCTAATAGGGTCTACTGGAAATGTGGGTATCTCTACATCGAGCCCTGGGTATACATTAGATGTAACTGGAACGGGGCGCGTTCAAAACGTGACCACAGGCACCTTGACGGCAACTAGTGTGACGGCAGGTGCAATTGCAGTTTCAAGTCTTACTTCGGGAAGCACCAATTTTGGAAATGCATCAACTGGAAATGTAGTTGTCGGAACAGCAAATTCAACTGTGCTTTTGGCAAATGCTATAGCTACAAGTAATGTTAGTGTAGGAAATGCAGTTGTGTCCACGTTGTCAGGTGCAAGTGCGGTTGTTTCAACATCTGTGGTGTCACCAAATGTGGTACTTAATGGACTAAACACATCAAGTGTACAGGCTGACATAGGTACATTGGGCACACTTGTGTCGACGTCTGTGACTTCAGGCAACGCAATTGTTACGAGCAGTTCAGCGGCATCGGTTGTGGTAGTGGGGCTTGCGTCTACGGGAACGTTGACTGTATCTTCGGGTACTTTGCAAAATGTATTCGCGACATCGGTAACATCTAGTCAAATAATTTCCACAACTGTGTCTGCAGGCGCATTGTTGACACCGCAGGTAACATCGACCAATTTTTCGGCAACGTCTGCGACCACGCCACAGCTTCACTTTGGACAAGGCACGGGAAGTAGTATGGTATTGACAACGGGTTTGACAACAGGGGTGGTGTCTGCCCAAACGGTGACCTCAAATACCGTTTCTGGGACATCCCCTGCGACACTAGGAAATGTCACAACTACGACCGCAACGGGTGCAAGTGTTACATTAAGTGGGCTCGTTTCCGCAACAGATTACATTGGAAGCAATTTGACAAGCACTACGCTTACGGGTAGCAATGCAACATTGGGTAATGTCACATTTACAGGGGTGTCTGGTGGTGCGTTCACTGCGGTTTCTACTACAACAGGATCACTCTCGAGCACTTCTGTGTCAGTTGGGACAATGGTGGGATCGTCGGGAACGGTGAGCAATGTCGTTTTTGGGTCGACAACTGTAGGTAACTTGTCTGTGGCGTCGAGTGTGACGACAAATGTCAATGCAACTGCAAGTACAAGCACATATGTGAATGCGTCGTCAGTGAATGCTAGTGGAGGTGTATTGACATCAGGCACAACGTCCAATGTAAGTGTCACAACGCTTACTGGATCATTTACAACAGGTAATGTTCAAATGGCCAATGCTACAATTGGGGACGTGTTGTCGTCGGGAATGACAGCTGGAACAATGTCTGTGAGTGCGTCTTTAGTGACAGTGGACACACTCGCAGCGGCAACAAGTGTGTCAACAGGATACATTCAAGCAGTGTCAGCAACAGCTGCAGGTGCTTTGTTGACAACGGTAGCTTCAAGTACTTTTGCGGGCAATGTCACAGCTGGAACTGTATTTGCGACAACTGGTAACTTTAGTACGCTTGGGGCAACGGTGGTGTCGGCTACTACAATTACAGGGGGGACGTTGAGTGTATCAGGCAATGTCAATATTGCAGGAGGACTAACTGTGACTACGATTACAGCAAACAATGTTTTGAATACAAACATTACCGCGGGCACAGTGTACGTTCTAACGGAATTTGCTTCAACGGACTTGACAAATACGGTGGGAAACATCATAACTACAGGTGGAAATGTAGGTATTAATACGACAAGTCCTGGGTATACATTGGACACACCGGATACGGCCAATATCTCAGTAGGTGTGACGACGGGCACGGTAACAGCAAATGCCATCACTACCAACTCGCTATTTGCAAACTTGTCAACTGTGGGTAACGTACTGATAACAACAGTTGGATCGACGATTACACAACTCAACTTGACCACATTCCCTACGGTGTCATCGTTAATCGTAAGTACGTTTTTGAATACAGGCTCAATTGGATCGTTGAATGTTGTAACAGGCACGGGTACATCAAGCAATGTTATTTCTACAAGTGTCACTACGGGGACATTGGCGGCAGGGGGTATGTCTACGGCTTCTGTACAGGCTACAAATGTGACCGTATCTAATGCCATTTTTGGGGACATTACTTCGCCTATTCTTAATGTGAGTACTCTTGGATCGCCTAATGTGAATGCAACGAGCTTGAATGCAAGTGCAGGGGTCGCTACAAGAGTGACATCGGGAACTGTTTTTGCAACAAACGCGACCGTTGGATCAGTTGTGGATGCTATTGGTGTGACAGTTGGTAATGTGTTTATGAATTTGCAGGGTGCCACGAATGTAAGGACGGGTTTATTGAACGTTACCAATCTAGCAGCTACAGCGGTCACAGGAAGCAATGCCGTACTTGGAACGGGCATTGTGACAAGCAGTATAGTTACGTCGACTGTGACTACGGCAAATGTGATTACGACAAATGAAACTGCAACAAATTTAGTATCGAGTATTGTCACGGGTGCGTCAATGAACGTGTCGAGTGCGACTGTGCTTTCGGTGGTGGGTTCAACGGTATCTACAGGTAATGTAATAGCAACTAATTCGACATTACCCAATGTCGTGGTAACGGGACTTACCGCAGCAGGTGTGAATGCGGTGTCGATAACAACAGGTACACTGAATGTGACAAATGTGACAACGGGAGTGCTTTCAGGGCAATCGGTGACATTTGGGAATGTGTTTAGCAATGTGGTGTCTTCGGCAACGTTGCATGTGAGTGGAGTCAGGGCTGGTTCGGTGGTCTCTGGAACTAGTGTTTCAACGGCATCGCTTGTGGCGTCGAATGGCACGTTAGGATCGTCTGTATTAACCTCATTAACGGTATCAGGAGGAAATGCCTTGTCGGTTACGGTACCAAACATGTTAGCGACAAGCGTGAGTACAACTGTGCTCTCTGCGACATCATTGTCTACAGGGAATGCTGTGTTGACGAATGTATCGGGTGGAACTGTTCGTGTTGCTAATTTGACATCTGGAAACATCAATTTTAGCAGCTTGCTAAACAATGGAACTGCGTATGCATCATCACAGTGGACAACGACAGCAGGTAATGTTTATTACACAAATGGCAATGTGGGTATCAACACGACGGTTCCAGCGTACAAACTGGACGTCTCAGGTGCGGCGCGTGTGACGGGAAGTATGACCACGGGAAACATTAATTTCACAGGGAATTTGACACAAAATGGCATTCCATTTGCATCCAACAAGTGGTATACGTCGGGCACAACGTTGTTTAATTCTACAGGCAATGTGGGCATAGGTACAACAAATCCAATTGTAGCGCTGGATGTGACTGGTAATGCACGAGTGGCAAGTGTTGTGACCGCTTCGAATGCGGTGATTACGGGATACATGAACACGGTAGGAAGTGCCGTACAGACGCGGGGAAATTCCTACACACTCAACATACAAACTGCCAACAACCGAATGCGCACAAGCCGTGCCAATGCAACAACTGCAGTCTCTACGTGGACGACCCGAGCGAGTGCCGCAAACAATGGATGGTATAGCGTCACATGGAGTCCGGAGTTGTCCCTTTTTGTGGCTGTGGCATCCTCAGGAACAGGCAATCGTGTAATGACCTCTCCTAATGGGATTACGTGGACGACGCGTGCAAGTGCCGCAGACAATCAATGGTATAGTGTAGTTTGGAGTCCGGAGTTGTCCCTTTTTGTGGCAGTGGCATACTCAGGAACAGGCAATCGTGTAATGACCTCACCGGATGGTATTACGTGGACGACTCGTGCGAGTGCAGTAGACAACCAATGGACGAGCGTAACGTGGTCTTCAGAATTGTCCCTTTTTGTGGCTGTAGCGGATTCAGGAATAGGAAATCGCGTGATGACTAGTTCTAACGGTATATCGTGGACCACACGAAAAAGCGCTGCGGACAATAGTTGGTATAGTGTGTGCTGGAGTCCAGAGTTGTCCCTTTTTGTGGCTGTGGCCTATTCAGGAAGCAATAGTGTGATGACGAGTCCAGACGGGATTACATGGACAACGCGTACAGCTCCTTCTTCATATAGTTTCTACCGTATTACATGGAGTCCGGAGATATCCCTTTTTGTGGTTGTTGGCGCAGGCGGTGTAATGACCTCTCCTAATGGTGTTACGTGGACGACGCGTGCAGGAGGAGCGAGCAACAGTTGGTTGGGTGTAGTTTGGAGTCCGGAGTTGTCCCTTTTTGTGGCTGTGGCAAATACAGGTACAGGCAATCGTGTGATGACATCGCCTAATGGTATTACGTGGACGACGCGTGCAAGCGCTGCGGACAACAATTGGTTGGGTGTTACATGGAGTCCGGAATTGTCCCTTTTTGTGGCTGTGGCAAATACAGGAACAGGCAATTGTGTGATGACTTCTAAAAGTGCATTGCCAGCATCCCAATCAACACCACTTTTGTCGCCAGCGTACCTTACAGTCACAGACGGCAATGTGCAATTGACGGGGACATTGTCAGCAACCGGCGTAATAGCCACGGCAGCTATTAATTCCACGCTAGGAAGTGTCTTAGCATCAACCAATGTGACTGTAGGTGGTTTCGTTTCTAGTGGTGTCACAGCTGGTAATATAACCCTTACACTTTTAACAGCAACAACTGGTAATGTAACTGGGCTTACGGCACCAAGCATTCGTGCTTCGGGTATGACAGGCAGCAATGTGCTCGTGACAAATGTGACTTCCACGAGTACACAAATAGGATCTGCAAGTATAGGTTCGTTTGTAGCTACCGCAGGATCATTTACCACAGCCAATGTGGGTACAATGGGTGCCCCAAATGCGTCCTTTGGAAACGCCCTAGTCACAGGGTCGGTGGCATTGGGTGGTGTACTGACAGCAGCGACCATTACGGCAAGCAACCTTGTCAACACGAATGTGACGACGTCTTCGGCTGTAATTACAAGCGTTATTACACCTAATTTGACGTTATCAAGAAATTCAATGCCTGACTACTCTACCGCATTCATAGCGACCGGTGGAAATGTGAGCTACGGCAAGTCCGGGCCAAGTTACACGCTTGACGTTGCAGGTACTATGAATATAGGTGCACTTCTAGCCACAAATCTCACAGCCTCTAACGCAACTGTGACAAACGCAGCAATTACTGGCATTACTTCGGCTGGACTCACAGTCA
>RFTN01000036.1 GCA_009923445.1 bacterium | reverse complement strand
ACGTACCAATTGGTACGTCTCTTTTACGTTGCTTGCTCTTCATATCAAGCTGCACTAACGCCCGAATGTCTTAACTATCAAAAGAGGTTTATCCCCATATGTGGGTAACTAAACAGGTGTAAGCCTATTGATAAACATACCAAAATACGCTAATGTTAAATGGTCGCACTAAGATATTAAAAGTCCATGCGAGCCAACGCAAAACGTTGGGGGCTTTATGTGACTAAAAGACCACCTACGGGTGGTCTTTTAGGTTTTGTTGCAAGGGTATGTATCGCGGGGTGATTATTTAGTAATTAAACGTAGCAGATAAAAATAACTTTGCCGTGCCAGGCGGTAGAGTTCTTTCGCAGTGAAGGTCACCTTTGCCAAAATATACTTCCTCTCCTTCATTTCTTTGTGGCAGAAACAATTCAAAAGGTACCGAAGAAAACGAAGTACCGGCTATTATTGGGGTGTCTGGTGGCAATAAGCACGTTGAAGGATTAATCTGTGCGCAGTTTTTACTGGCCGCAATAGTGAGTGTAGAACGAAGATCTGGTGGGTCACTGTGAATATAGTCCAGTAACTGTATATCGGCTATTTTGGCAGCATACCCCTTTATTATAGGGGGCTCGCTTTCGCAGTGCAGTAGTGATCGTTGTATAAACCACGTTAAGGCATCTTTAATGACAGGCAATCCAAGTTCCTGCACCTCACTAAAATCACCTTCAAGCACAGCATCTACTGGAACGGGCAATATAAAGCCACCTTCTTTTCTAGTAGGTAACGTTGGCAACAATGGTGAATAATCTAGTAGTGCTTGTTTAACTTCTTTTGTGTGGGGGTATAACATATATATGACATGTTTTTACATAATGTACAACAAGGAACGTATGTGGTATAATTTTAACATAAATATGATTAAAATACAAGTAATCACATTGTTCCCAGAAATGTTCGATAAGGTTTTGAACAGTTCTATGATGTGGAAGGCTCAACAAGCAAAAGCTGCCACGTTTGAACTTATTGACCTACGGCAATTTGGTGTCGGGCCACGCAAGCAAGTTGACGATACACCATATGGTGGCGGCGATGGCATGCTACTTAAGGCAGATGTATTGGTGGCAGCTATAGAGTACGCTAAAAAAACAAACCCAAACGCAAAAGTGTTTTTACCCACACCCCGCGGTACACAGTTAAAACAATCAATGGTAAAAACCTTGGCAGCAGACCAGCAAGACATGATTATTGTGTGCCCACGCTACGAAGGCTACGACGAGCGCGTAACAGACTATGTAGACCAACAATTCTGCATAGGCCAGTATGTACTTACAGGTGGTGAACTACCAGCTATGGTGCTTATTGATTCGGTTGTACGCTTATTACCTAACGTTTTAGGTGGCGAGCAATCAGCCGAAATTGAAAGCTTTATGCAAGATGACCAAAATATTGAATTCCCTCAGTACACTCGACCAGAAGAATTCAGGGGCGTGAAAGTACCAGACGTACTTCTAAGCGGACACCATGCCCAAATAGAAAAATGGCGCAAGGAGCAAAGTCATGGCTAAAGATATTATGCACGAGCAATTCAGTGAGGCCCTTGACCAAGTTTTGGAAGAGTATAGTGCCGTATTTAATGCAGACCTCACTACACTCAGAGCCTTTACAGATATAGATTTTTACAAAGGCGAGGGAGATTACACGCCGTACCCCGTTGTATCTCAAAATAAAGCCAATCGAGACATTACGATACGCTGTAATACAGACGCATACGTAGATACTTGGGAGCCACTTGTTTGCTCTATTGATGATGTTTCTGAAGAGGATTCTCGAAAATTATACATTGCAACAGGAGTTGCTTGGGTTGGTTTGGCTCATATGGCGCTAAATGCTAAAGATAATCGCGATGCGGGTAGATCTAATAAAGAGCTCTTGACGATTAAACGTATACAAAAAGCCATGCAAAACACCGACCAAGTGCTCGAAACAATAAGAGAGCTTGAAGCGAGCGAAAAAATAGAAGCAAATTTATATCCTATTGAAATAACGTCAGAAGAACTTAATCGCATTAATAGACTGCGCTACGGATTAGGTGTTTCTTATTTAGTAAATAATGTTCCCGAGGAGATTCGTTCAGAGATTTCTTTGCAATATGCCGAGGAATTATCAAGTTATTTTACAAATATGGGCTCCCATTTAATAGATTTTGCCTTAAGTTGGGGCTTCGATAAAAAAATAGAACCAGATGCCTATAAACAACAGGGAATATCAAGGGCGTTTCATACGCTTTATTTTGCGGGTATACGACCCATGGATGTTTCAGATATACTACGTTCATAAGCACAATAATTTTTGGAGGTTTTATATGAGATTTATTAAGCCAGTATATGCACACTGCGATGTGCCGTGCGGAATTTACGAAACCGATACCATGTTACACGCAGCACAAACGTGTAAGCGAATGGTAGAAAAATATAATGAACTAGGCGACGTAGACGATGCCGAGCACCACAATCAGTTTACTCGCATAGTCATGCACAAAGAAGAACACGCCAAAAAATGTAAAGAGCAGTTATATATACTATGGAGTGACTACTTTAAACCAGAACATCTAGAAAAATTTCCAGATTTGCATACCAAGTTTTGGTTAGCAGCTAAGCAGTGTGGCAAAGTTAAGCAAACGCTCAGCCTTGAGGAGTGTGACAAACTGCTTAGTCTTGTGGCAGACATAGCTACCATGTTTGCTGATTCTAAAAAATAGCTCATGATATTTTTGCGCCGCGTTGTAGGTAATAGTATGTACCCAACTCTAAAAGAGGGCCAAATTGTATGGAGCTCACCATTTAAGACCCCAAAAGTTGGTGATGTTGTTATAGCCGTGCAAAAAGATCGAGAGGTTATAAAACGCATCGAAAGCATTACTGATGATTGGCATGTAAAGTTATTGGGCGATAATCAACAGGCCAGTACTGATAGTAGACAACTAGGCAGTATTCCTAAGCGAAACATTCAAGGTGTTGTTATTTGGCCAAAAACTAAGCATTAAAGCTTATTGAGCCTTCGCAGATATACATAAGCACCTACACCCGGTATTAGCGGCTGGACATATGTGGCAAGCCTAAATAGCACTGTTGCCGAAGCGGCAAGTGTTGGATCGTATCCAAATGCTACAAACGCTGCAATAAGCCCAGCCTCCACTCCTCCAAGACCGCCAGGCGTAGGTACAACGCTACCTAGCGCCACTCCGCTGCTCATAATAAGTATCGCTTGCGCTATGGTTACGTGTATTCCGACACTTGCAGACGCAAGAGTCAAAATAATACTGTTAGTAAGTAATATGGCGAGCGCAGTCATGGCTAGCTGTCCGGTTTGTACGGGGCTCTTTAGTGTACTAATCATAGTACGTACTAGCTCGGCTACTTTTTTACGTAGAGTAGGCACAGCTATACATATAACCAAAACAACGCCCAGTGCTAATAATAGGTATGTGTTTGTTAAGCTGCGATTAGCCGATGGGTGTGTTATAAAAGCTAAAATAAACGCAACAATAGAAATATTTACTAAAAAGCCCATCATGTTATTAGTAAGGGCAACAGCAAGTGATTTGGTTGTACTAAGTCCACTTTTTTTTAAAAATAAGACACCAAAACTAAGTTGTCCAGCTCCTGCTGGCACAATCCTGCCTGGGCCAGCAGCGGCCAGGTTAGTTAAACACGCCTCGTGTAGTTTTATGTGTTTACGGGCTAGTACATAATACCCAAGCCCTGACCAAAAAAGTACGACCCATTGCAACAGTAAGCAAACTATAACTAGTGGTAAATTAGCAGTTTTTATTGCAGCGACTGCTGGGCTAATAAAATCTCGTTGCGACCATACGCCTACTACTAGTAAGAAAAGTCCCAGTAGTTCAAGATAAAAGCGGATTGGGCGTTTTCTCATTTGTATGTATAGTATCATCAAACCGCTTATGGTGTGATGTTGACTACCCAGGTGCTACACTTATGATATGCGAGAAGGCTACGATACTACTTTTGTTGCGGATCCAGAATTATTGTTAGATCTAAAAGACACAGCCGGTATACTCATGGAGCGACACTTGGCGGCCTCTAATAAAAACCCGTGGATACCGGAGTCTTACGTACCGTATAGTTTCGCAACTGACTATAACCCTAATGAACCTTGGAATGTACACGGTTGGGATATACCACAGTGGCTTGATGATGCACTGACAGTAAACTTATCTACCGAAGATAACCTGCCTTATTATTCTCCGGACTTAGATAAGATGTTTGGCGGTGAATCCGAATGGGATGCGTGGAATAAACGATGGACTGCTGAAGAGCGACGTCACTCAATTGTTCTTAGGTCGGGCATAATGGCGCTGCGTCTAGTGGACCCAGTCAAGCTTGAAGCCGAGGCTATGATTCAGGTGAGTACTGGTGAGGTACCCAAACTAACTACACCACTTGACGGTATGATATATGTCGCTTTGCAGGAACTCGCCACATTTATATCACACAACAATACTGCAAATGCTCTTGAAGGTTTTGCCAATAGCGTAGTATCTAAAAATCAACATAATGCACTTAGTATGTTTGTAGGAGGTATCAAGCGTACCGGTAAAGATGAAAATCTTCACTATTTGTTCTATAAAGATATTTGTGCTGAAGCTTATCGCTTGCGACCATTAGAGTTTTTGCAATCATTAGCGCGAGTAATACGCTACTTTGAAATGCCAGGTACGGGTATACCGGACTTTAAAGAAAAATCAGAACGCATTGCTGCAGCAGGAATATATAGTGCAAAAATTCATGTCGAAAAAGTACTAGAGCCAGTTATTTTTAGGCAGTGGCACGTAGATTCTTACAGCTCACCCAAGGCAGCTACCCCAGTAGAGTCACAAGAGTTAGAAAAGGCCCGCGAAAATGTTATGAGACAGTATAAGTTAATAAAGCGTGTCGCAGCAATTACTTAAAAATACCCTGGCAAACGTGGTTTCTTAAACAATAGTTCATTTATAAGTAGGCGGCTCATAATATCTGTATCTGTACCGCTAGCTAAATGATCTTTGTTTTACTGTGGTTTTAGTGCGGCTTGTGTGCCAGCTATATAGCCGGTCGTCCAACAAAGTTGCAGTGAGTATCCACCCGATGGGCGATTAATATTAAGTAAGTCACCGGTAATAAACAAATTGCTGACCTTTTGCGAGCGCATCGTGCGCATATCTATCTCTTTTAATTCCACGCCTCCGTCTGCAACAACTGCTTTTTCGAAACCCATTAATTTTTCAATACTAATTGGCATAGCCTTTAGGGTTTGTACTAATTTTTCTCGCATGGGTTTTGTAACTTCGCTATTTTTTGTCTCGAAGTTAATTGCCGTATGTAGTTTCAATAGTAGTGCTGGTGTAAGTCCTTTTGGTGCAAGCATAGTAAGAGTATTTTTAAGTAGTTTAGTGCCATTGGCGTTAAGTACGCTTATAATTTGTTGGTCCAGAAGTTTAGGGTTAATGTCAGGAAAAAAATCAAGTAGTGCAGTAACATCACCAGCCTGCAGTATATCTGCAACTTTGTACGCGTTATTTAAAATTAATGGGCCAGATATACCAAAATGGGTAAATAGTATATCGCCGCGCAGTTTAAATGCTTTTGCGCCGTTGCTGTAAAACGTAATGCCCGCATCTTTTGCGGTTACTCCTGCAAGGTGACTTACCCATTGATCGCGCAAGGCGAGGGGAGTGATGGTTGGGGTTGGAGTCTTGGTGGTATGCCCTAGTTTGTTGAGCCACCCAAATCCATCACCGGTCGACCCTGTTTCGGGGCGCGACGTACCACCGGTTGCAAAAACATAGCTGTTTGCCTTGTAAACACCACCGTCACAGCTAACTCCTTCTATTTTGTCATTTGCTGTATTAATCGAAGTCACGGCTGTATTTAATAATATTTTTACGCCCAGGCGGTGTAGTTTATTTTGCATGACATGTACTACATCAACCGCTTTTTCACTTTCGGGGAATGCTCGTTTACGGTCTTGAACTTTTACGGGCAGCTTACAATTTTCAAAAAAATCGATGGTATTTTTTACTCCAAAAGTGGTAAATGCAGAATATAAAAACTTTTCGGCAGCACCGTAGTTTTTAAGTAGAACGCGCACATCCAGCTCAGCATTAGTAATATTACATCGGCCGCCACCAGTTATACGTAGTTTTTCACCCAAACGCTTGTTTTTTTCAATAAGTAATACTGACGCCCCGTGTTCGGCGGCAGCTATCGCCGCCATCATACCACTCGCACCACCACCAATGACTATAACGCCATAGTGTTTGATCATTCTTTGCCAAACCTTTTATATCCGTAATCTAACGCTGTGTTGGCTGCTAGCATGCTTATAATCATTGCCATTAATCCAAAGAATCCTGTTATCTGTACATTATTGCCAAATACAAAATCTATTGCTTCTAAAAATACAAACTTTGATAAAAATAAAATTAGCCATACACTTAAAACTAAACCTATTTTGTAGACTTTGCCTTTTTTGCCCCTAAACCATTGTTTAACGGTATCTTTTAGGTGTAATGTCGCTAATGTAAGTAACTGTAAAACTAATGCTGCTAAAAACGTTGTCGAGTAGCTTTTAGTGGTAAGAATATTTGTATAGTCGTTAAAAAACCCTAAAACAACACTGTACAGGAGTGTGCCGATAAGTATATCTGTAAATAGTTGCTGATTTTTAGTTGCTGATGTTATTTGTGGCATTAAACACAGTATACAATGTCTCGTTACTTTAAGATGCGAACTACCAGGGTGTATCTAATTTTTTATATTACTGTAAACTTATATAATGTATGTCAAAATTAAAAGCGCAAAGCAACCAAGCTATAAACCCAGCTAGATTACGCGTCGGCATATTTTTGATTTTACTATGGTGGTTGCCCTTATGGTTATTTGCCCCATTTATAGCCAACAAAGTAGGTGCCAAAACCAGCACCGTAACAATTACGGTGGTTATACTTCAGACAATTATAGGTATAATTGGGGTATATGTTGCAGGTAAACAGACGGCAGAGATTATAAAAAGTACTCCAAAAAAGCATGTATTATCTAAAATATGGCAAATAATACTGCATGGAAACCTGAATCTAAACTAACTTTATGAATTGATAATAGTATATGACTCATAAAATTAAGCCCCATAAACTACGCTTTAGTATTGTTATTCCAGCCTACAATGAAGCTGATTATATTGCGGCGACACTTAAGTCGCTAAAAAAACTGACATATGACGGCTCATACGAGGTAATTGTTGTAGACAATAATAGCACGGATAATACTGCCACAATTGCTGCTAAACACGGCGCAATTGTCGTTACCGAAAAACGGCCTGGTGTATGTTTTGCGCGTCAATCTGGCACACAAGCAGCAAAAGGTGAAATTATTGTATCGACCGATGCAGACACGACTTACGATCCAGAGTGGCTCACGCACATAGATGATGAATTTAATAAGTATCCAGATACTGCTGCAGTAGCTGGGCCATGTAGGTATATGGGTGGTCCGGTATGGGGTAGGGCATATGCACGGTTGTTATTTGGACTTGTCGCAGCTGTTTATGTAATAGTGGGACGTACATTTTATGTATCGGCTACAAACATTGCATTTAGAAAGAATTTGTTCGATGGGTATGATACTAACTTACCTCAGGGCGGTGACGAGCTGGATCTTATACGCCGCCTTAAAAAGAAGGGTCCCGTTAGATTTAACAACAATAACCCAACTTTTACATCATCAAGACGCTTAGAGCGCGGATTTGTGTATAACTTTATAGTCAGTTGGCTCATATTTTACATATTAGAATATAACTTAAATAGGCTATTTGGTAGGCCAATTCTAGGTGCATCACCTAGCTTTCGTACAAGTGTATCGCATCGCAAGTATAATCTGATTCGTTTGGTCGTTGTCTGTTTAATTGCTGTAATGTTATTAATTGATAGGCATCGAATACTACATATGATAAGTAACGCGGTTAATTTACAGTAGCGTCATGTACTTAGCAACACTCATTACAGTAATCTTTATTGGCTTGCTATACAAATTTTGCATGTCTCAAAAAACACAGGTGTTTGGTGTATTCCCATGGCATGCAAAAACAGATAAAAAAGTTATTGCACTAACATTTGACGATGGCCCTAACCAGCCATACACAATGCAAATAGTCGAATACCTCAATAGCAAAAATATTAAGGCTACATTTTTTCAGGTAGGTAGTTGTGTACAAAAATACCCTGATGTTACTAAAAAAATCTATACATCAGGGCATATTATAGGCAATCATTCGTTAAGTCATGCGTTTCATAAGTATATTACTCAGCCGACTTTTGTTAACGAAATTGTAGCAACTCAAGCAATTATTAAAAACGTAATAGGTAAGGAACCAGCACTATTTAGACCACCGTGGTTGTTTAGAACCCCACTAATCTTTAAAACGCTAAATACACTAGGCCTACAGCCCGTTGGAGGTGTCTTTTGTCACCCGCTAGAAGTGTTTCATGTGCAGGGTAAAAAAATAGCCAAAAGCGTACTAGCAAACGCCAGGCCGGGTGGTATTATTATTTTTCATGATGGTTATAACGCAAAAGGCTCAAAGCGCTCAGACACTGTCATGGCAGTTAAAATAGTTATAGAATCTTTGTTGCATCAAGGCTATAGTTTTACAACGGTAGATAAACTTCTTGGCGTACCTGCATATAAAAAAGTACAACCAAGTAATAAATAGCTAAATTATAGACATATTAGATATTTTTAACATAACAATTGCACAATACTGTACAGTAAGTTGTCTAAACTTATCAATAGTAAATACAAAGATAGATTGTTCTACGAGTACATTTGTTTTTTTAAGGATTTTCGACGTTTTCGGTCTATTTGCGGAGTATCATCAGGAAAAAGTGCCGCATCGTTGTGGTAGCGAACTCGTTTATGACGTGCGATTCTTGATTGAACTTTTTTTGATGTAGGTTTAGAGGCGTAGTTCATAAAACTAGTATAGTACGAACAAGATTTTTTGGGCAATTAAGACACAGACTGTTGACGTATTATCATATACTTTTTAATTGCAGACTACTAATAGTGGTTGAGGTTCGCAACTGGAATACACAAAAGTGATATAATCAAGTCATGAACGATTCAATTACTAAAGATGACCTAAAACTTGCACTTCACGAACATACTGATGAAATTATGAATGTTATGCAAACATTCATGCAGCATGTAGACGACAGATTTAATAAGCTAGAACATGAAATAATTGAACTTAAGGATTCGCACAATAGACTACTAAACACTATAGACGGGTTTATTGGTCGCATAGACAAGTATGAAACTGAACTAGCATCACGTGATAGTCAATTTGAAAAGCTTCTTGCCTGGGCGCGTAAAGTATCCGAAAAAACTGGCATACCACTCGAAAATTTGTAAAAAATTATATTTAGGGATGAGGGATTCGACCGACATTCTGCCGGCCCGCAACTACATCTTTCAAAACAAGTTTTGAAGAGTAG
>RFTN01000035.1 GCA_009923445.1 bacterium | reverse complement strand
GAAAGTTCACGAAATGGATGCTATTTACAAACCTGTATTTTTCTATTTTGTTACCAAACCACTTTCTAGTCACATAATAATAAAAACAGATTTGCTTGTGAGACCATAAAACTAAATTCCCGTACAGTAGCCTGTGACTTTCTAGAAATTGTAAACTAGTATTAATAAAACACGGTTCAAAAGTTTTTCTAAAACAAATTAAAGTAATCCATAAAATGCGCTGCGTACAGGTTGGAGCGTTTGTTTGTCATACACAATTGTGATTTCATGATTAAGGTTTGTATACATATGTCTATTATTACGCACATGTGCAAGTAAGTTTTGAGGATATTCGAGATTCTCAAGAAATTTTATAAAATCATCCACTGATAATCCCCAATATTGTATGAAAAATTGATGGTTGTTTTTATGCCACAAGCAAACATAATCGCATTTGAACAAGGTAACCAACTTTTTTAAGTTTTTAACGTCGGATGTTGGACCTCGAGACGTTATTGAACCTATTTTCTTTGCGTATTTTCTATAATATTTTCGAAAGTTTGATTGAGTATCGGCAACATAGTTGCTTTCAAAAACAAGACTACCATCTGGTTTCAACGTAGTTCCTTTCCCGAAAAATGGTAAGGAATAATTATTGTTGAGCTTGTAATAAAAATGTATCTCATCTCCAACAGGATTGTTACCAGGATATAAATCAAACGAATGAATAATTAAATCTTTTTCATGTGATAGTTGCAGATATTTTTTTTTTTGGACTTTATTAATATTTTCATTGCGGATATATACATTAATTAATTGGTGATTAATACTTCTTTTACTGTCGGATGTATAATGGTACATGTACAGTTCCCATCGCATAATGCCATTAGTCAATTTACATCCCCATACGACTTTGTTACACCCGATTTTGCTATATAATAATGAAATTGTTTGAAGAATAGATTTTGTTCCACCTTTTTCGTAATGCAAGATAGATTCGTATAATAATCGACAAGATGGTAAATTGCCTTCCTTGTCCAAGTCACTTATAAATGTGTACGTATTATACTCGAATTTTACAGGGTTTGACATAGCCCAATGAGGTACGACTGAAAATGGTTTTAGATAAGGAGTATCACTTGGTGGATATAAAGTTATTGTTTTTTCTCCCTCTAAAACACATAATAACCCATAATAATCGTCGTAATGTAATCCGGTGTCATGAAACCCTGTCGAAACCCAAAAATTCATATCAATTGTATCTTTTCCAAAAATGGTTTCTGGAACTAAAACATGTCGAGCGATTTGATTATATAATTTTAAATTTAATTTGGAAAATTTTGAATTATCAGTGTATCCTGGTAAAGATATTATATAGGAAAAATCTTTATGGTTAGATAAAGGTGCATCTTCAATTAAACGATCCGTATCACTACGCCAAATATCAATTTTGCCTCCTTTACAAACGAGTTTTGAAATTGTATCTGCCAAATGTTTATTTTGAAAATGTGTATCGAATAGCACTATTTCGTTCTTGTCATCAACTTTCTCGCACCAAAAATTAATTGCAATACTTGGCCCTTTTGACTCAATCCAATGCCACCATCCTTTAGGAATCCATAAAGATTTCCCTGCTTTGAGTGTTAATCTGACAGGTGATGTCCATAACAAGGATGGTGTAAAAAACCAATTTTTTCTAGTAATCTTACTAAAATGGGCATAATGATATTCGTTTGTTAAATGTCGGATGATGTTTGATGTTTGTTCTGAATAAATACCTGCAATGTAATACCTGCAACCGGCAATAACTAAAACTGCAATTATTACACTTACTATGAAACCCATTACCCAATACAGTAAAAATATTAATGTATAATCAACTTAGCTATTCTGAGATCTCTAAATTTCACTTCACTATTTCCTGATTTTCGTTATTGTATTTTGTTACAAAAACATTTTTCTGCAACAAAATAGAAATTAGCCTGTGACTTTTTCTACAAGATGAATTTCAAATTAATTTCTAAAAAATTCCCAATTTAATTAATTACAAGAGTACGAGGTTGGCTGCATCTTGGCAAATGTTTTAGGTGATCGGCAATAATAATATCGCGGTCGTAATCTATGCATATAAGATTGTTAAAAGTTCCAAGTCGAGTAATTTTATTTTTACGGCAATCGAGTACTTGTAAATTATTTAAATTATTTGGCAAATCAATGAGACTATTATTGCTGCAGGTAAGGTGAGTGAGCATTGGATAATTTCTTAGAGATAACAATCCATTATTATCGCAATATAGTTTTTTAAGTCCTCGGAAAAAAGGTATGTCGGATAATCTATTATTAGAGCAATTTAATACTGTCAGATTACTTGAGCGGCTACTCATAATAGTGTTGATGATATTATTACTGCAATCACAGTTTATTAGATTTGGGAAATTAGGAAGAGTTGTCAAAAAATTTGCACTACACACAAGGCTAAGTAGTTGGATGTAAATGGGAATTCTAGAAAGTCTATTTTTGCTGCATTCTAGTTTTCTGATGCGTGGATAATTTGGCAGGCTAACGAGCCCATTGTCGTTGCAATAAAGGGTTTCAAGTTGGGGGTATTCGGGAATTTCAGTAAGTAAGTTTCTACTGGTATCGATTTCGCGTAATTTAGGACATTCTGGAGAGATAGATGTTATTTGGTTGTCAAAGCATACTAATGTTTGTAAATTTGGGTACCCATGAATTTCTTTTAGACGGTTGTTGTGGCAGTACAGTTTAAGGACATTTGGGTAAATCGGGATGCTTGTAATGGACTTGTTAGTACAAAATATTTCACGCATTGAATTGAATTTCATGTAAAGTGAGTATATCTTTTCAAAATCATATGATTCATCGGGATTTTTAACGGACTCTATACTTGTGTCATTCATTATGTAAATAAAATTGGTTGGATCTGTATATTCGATTTTCCATTTTTGCAGTTGTTCAAGAAAGTCTATTCCAACAAGTGTATCAATGACCTTGGCGACAAACGTGGAAAGTCCTCCATATCCACTATGGCCGTTTAGAAAAGGCAATAGAGCAGTTTGTTCTTGGAACAGGATGTAGTCATCAAGTGTTTCTTCAGCAATAACTCCTGATTCTAATTCGTCTCGTGTGAAGAGTTTGTAGACTTTGAACCCAGGTACTTGTCCATGGTTTAAGCTGGGGCCAAAGCTTCCAAGGAGATTTCCTATACGTCGTCTTTTGCCACCGAACATGTCAACGGCATACCAATTTGTAACGTTTGATGTTAATACACGCCTTATTGATCCAATTGTGACAAAGATGTTTGGACCAAGTATTCTAACTACAAGACGAAATGTAGGCTTGCCACCATAACCAACAGGGTTATTTGTAGGAGTGTATATGCATTGAATATAACTTGGTATATCTGACGTTTTGTCTGATACAATTGTTTCAGACAGTTCGTCTCTAGATATACATACACCTGTGGTGAAATGGGATCCTCCTTTTCGTATAAACAATTTGAATACATGATCTTGTGGTGTGAATTTAGACAAAGTTACAGGAGATTCGTTTGGACAATTCTGATCGATCCACTCACTGGTGTTGGTGGAAGTGTCACTTGAAATTTCGCTGTTACTGTCCAAGAATATAGATTCACTTGTACTGTCCAAATTGTCTTCTTCAAAATTCATTACTTTACAACAACAAAATAACTATAAAGTTTGTTTGTTAATTACGTTAATTACGTTTTGTTTGTTATGTTTTCAATATACGAGTGTGAGGGGACGTTGTGTTTTTGCAATAGTTAAGCTAGATAAAAACTTTAAACCTGGATAAAAACCTGGATAAAAACTTTTCATAATGGTATAAGTAATGAACACCTCAAGGTACCTCGCGGTATACATAGTATTATTAATACTTATTTTAAGTATTTTATTCAGTAAAAAATCAAAACGTGAAGCTTTCTCTCAAGAAACCTTACCCAATTTATATTACATAAACATGAAAAAGTCAGAAGAGAGAAATTCAAGATTTATTAGTCGTCTAGAAGGAAAATCATATAATGTAAAAAGAATTGACGCAATAACACCACTTACACTGGATCGTACGCAAAATATTATACCTGAAAAATGCAAAGATAATTCTCGTGAAGAAATGAGTTGTTCTTTATCACATTTGAAAGCAATTCACACTGCATATCATGACAATGTTGAATATGCATTGATAATGGAAGATGATATGTACTTTATCATAAATAGAGCAGCAATGGAGAGATTATTGTCACAATTTATACCGGATGAATACACTATAGCAAATTGGGATGACATTCAAAACATTACATTCAAAAACGTTTTAAGCGAGTGTAATGCGGATTACTTCCTGTATAAACATTTGAAAACTTATGTACATACTTTGGTTTTATTCAATGCTGAAGGTTTTGATAGTGAAATACATCCTGATCATTTAGGGTATCACAATCAATCAAAAGAGGAGATCAACAAAATTAAAGACGATCAAAGTAATGCTGTTTCGACTACTCTTTGACTTTTGTATTGAAAGAGACAGTGGCTCAACCTCACGAGCCCGGTGTTAGGTTTATTCGGTTACTTTATTCAGTTACTTTTACAAGTAAGTATCTTGACAAAGCAAAAGCACAAAGAAGTAAGAATGCTTTGTGGAAGTCGAGTGGTATGCTGCGTTCATTTGAAGTTTTAAATGTGAAAAGGAGAAAAATGAACGCATTCCCTAAAATCAAGATACTTGGTTTTTCAGTTAATCCAATGTAGGTTGTGATAAGGGTGATATACAGAGTTGTATTTGGATCTGACATGAATAATAATATACACTTAACTTTTTTTAATGTGAAATAACAACGGACACGGACAGATGTATTTAATTGAGTACATGTATTTGTTCATTGTGATACATTGGACGATGATGTTTCCAGAGGGATTTTTTTTGATAGTGGCTCTTATACCACATGTTTCAAGAGAGCAAGTGCAGGTAATTTTCTGGATTCTATTTACGTATATTACAATACGTGGTAGATATTGGTAGGGTTTAGGGTAGGGTTGTACACGTTACATATAACCACATATTTCAAGAGAGCAAGTGCAGGTAATTTTCTGGATAATATTTACGTATATAACAATGTGTAGGTGTACACGTTACGTTACTTGATATATATTTTCATTTAGAACTTGGTCGGTAAGTTTGTTTATATGTGTCCTTGAGGTGTAAATTTCATAAGCTTGTTTAGCGGCGTTAATGCTATCATGGTAATAGGGGAAGGGTATTGTATCAGAATCGTCTTGTTTGCTGAGATGAAGGAATTTTTCTACCCAGGCTCCAAATGAACACGAATCAAAATGGAGGACACAGAGGTTATCAAACGGAATATCGAGTACATGATTGCCAGTATATTGGCCTTGGAAGGCAAAGTGATGAGGTCCGGCAAGGGACAGTTCGTTACAAACGCGACCACCGCTTTTGCCGTTTGCATATGACCTACATGGGGCGCTTAGGCCGCATCGAAGGAACTTGGTGGCTTGAAAACATGTGTTTTGAGATTCATCGAACATTGCTTCGGCATTTTCTAGACGGACTACTTTGATGTGCGGGTCGATTGTATCAAGGTAAGTGATATTTCCATGAAGGAGTTCATCAGCATCGATATGGAATAACCATGTGATACCTTTACCGTTACATTGTTTGATGCACTTGTTGACAAAGTTGATTTGGCGTGATTGTAATGAAGTGTAGTTGTTTTTGGTATCGCTTTGACCTATTTCTAGAGTAATATCGGGTTGGTGAGCAAGGTAGTCTTCAAATCCGGGGGAATCTTCAAGTCGGATAAAGAAGTGTGATATACCCATATTTCGATGGTGTTTTAGCCACAAGGGGAGGTCGATAGGTTTGCGCATCAATGTTGCAATAGCAACGCTGCCAAGGTTCTTTGTGTGCGTAGTTTTGGTGGTGTGTAGTATAAGTAAGCCACAATAAATAGCGGCTACGGCAACTAGAAACAATACGATTACCACGACCATTAATATTAACGGTGAATTAAATATTAAAATTAGTGGTTATTTAAAATTGAATAAACATCAGTTTTGCATCTTCTCGATGCGTTTAGAAAAGTGTGTAAGTGAGCTAGGTAGACGAGTGTACAAGTGTACACTTAAGAACACGGAGCAGTTGGGGGTGTATGTGGAAAGGGGTATATGTAATTTGGCCAAGGTTCCTTTTAATACAGTGAGAACGTATCCGATGACACCAAAGTATCTTTTGGACGACATTCGTTACGCATTGTCGGAGTATCTTAGTGAGATAGGGATCATTTGTCACACTGGGCATAAAAATGGAAGTTGTGATTTTCAGACGCATTCGGAGAAGACGGTGTCTGTAAAGACAATAATGAATTCGAATAATAAGATTTGTCCACAGAAGGTGGGACAGTGCACGGTGAAACGGTTTGATGAGCATTTTGAGGTGACACAGAAAGGGGATACTCAAGGTAAGCCGTCAAGGGACGTACTTAAAGGGTATATTTCTAAGAATCTTGAAAAGTTGGTAGATGAGTACTTGGACAACACATTTTGTTGTGATCATACAATATTGGTTCATTTTGGGAAGGGTGTGTGTTATTGTATTGACAAATATGGGAGACTGTCGTTCTCGCGTGGGTTAAAGTTTAGTTTAAAGAACATTGAATGGAATGAGTCCAACACAGTGTATGTAAAGACGCCATTGTGTTCTAAGATGACATTGGGTGAGTTTCAGATACACAATAACAGGGACTCGGTAAAGTTTAGGTTTAATACGAATACGTTGTTGAAGCTTATAACGGACAGGCACATAAGGGGTACAAAGTACACATCAACGTATCTTGAACATTCATACGATATAACAACAAAGCGAAATATAAGAGACGGTCAAATAGGAAAGAAATAATACCTGGTGTTTTTTAAATGTTACCTCCTACACTAAATTACATAGGAAGTAAACTGTTACTTGTTGATTGGATTAAATCTGTAATGACAGAATATATGCAAAAGCCGTTGGAAAGGGTGAGTTCATTTTGGGATCCGTTTGCCGGAACGGGTGTGGTTACATTAATGGCGATAAGAAGTCGCATTCCGAGGGTTATGACAAATGACATACAGTATTTTTCGTACGTAATGTCTAGTGTGTGGACGACGCGTGACATTGATGTTGTGAAGTTGCGGACGCATTGTGATATTTTGAATACACAGTTGCAATCGGGTGTTGGTTTGGTTGGGTATATAACAAAGACGTATGCAACGGAAAGGGGATATTTTACACAAGAGAATGCGAGGAAGATTGATTACATGAGACAATTGATACAAATCAAATATGCTTCTGGGGATTACACATACAACGAGTTTAAGATGATGTTGAAATTGTTGTTGTATGCATCGGTGTCAGTGGCTAATGTATCAAGTACATTTGGGGCGTATTTGAAGCAGTTTAAAAAAAGTGCAAAGAGGCCGATTACAATTGATGCTGGAATTTTGGGTACACTTGTAGATGCACCGGAAATCGAGCACATAAGTAATCAAAGAAATGTGCTTGATTTGTATATAAATGCAGAGGTTGTGTATATAGATTCGCCATACAATAGGAGGAGGTATGATAAGAATTACTTTGTATTGGAGGCGATCGCAAAGTACAACAACAGTGAAGCAAAGGGAAAGACGGGGGTACTTATGGACACAGATCCTGCAAACTTGTTATTTTGTAGTCCGTTGACGGTTACAGAGTCGTTTACAAAGTTACTAAGGAACATTTATTGCAAGTATCTGTTTATAAGTTATTCAACGGAGAGTTTATTGTCAAGAACAGAATTAGAGGAGATCTTAAGGAAGTGTGGGTACATGGACATAACAATCAAGCAATGTGTACAGCGTCGTTTTAAGAGTCATCTAAATGTGGACAGAGAAGTCGTGATAGAATACATATTTTGTGCAAGAAAAATGGACAACCTGGATTCTTAAAGACACGGGAAAATTCTGAACACGTATTCTGCAATTTTGTGTTTCTTGTTAAAGCACTACCTATTTACAAGTTGTGAATTGGCAAAGTTGGTTTATTTGATTATTAAAAATAAATTTACTAGTAGTATGTATATTTGAAATGGAAATAGACGTTCTGACAAGTTCAATATTGCAAATACTATGTATAATAGTTGTTGGAGGGTACATATTGTATACAACAAACAATTTGGCGATCAACTTTTCATTTATGAATAAATCCACACCATCTACAACTCCGCCTACAAGTCCGCCTACAAGTCCACCCACTGCAACGACCACGTCACAAGTGTCTCCAGTGGCTACTACATCGCCTACAACGTCTCCAGCATCAAAAGTGTAGTTCTGTACATATTTATTTTGTTTATGAATAATAAAAGCCAAGGATGAACACATTGATAGTGATTGTTATAATAGTATTGTTGTCTGCTAGTGCAGGGGCATATTGGTATATGGATCAACAAAATAAAAAGGCATCTACAGGCCCAGCAATTACACCTTCACCCACGTCGCAACCGGCATTGACGGCGTCACCTAAACCACCTGTGTCCTCCTCACCTTTATCGTCGCCTGTGTCGTCTTCACCTGTGTCGTCGTCACCTGTGTCGTCGTCACCTGTGTCGTCGCCTGTGTCGTCGCCTGTGTCGTCGTCGCCTCTGTTGTCACCTTTGTCGTCGCCGCCTCTGTTGTCACCTTTGTCGTCGCCTTTGTCGTCACCGTCCCCAGCGTAATCTAGTACGATATTTTATTATATCATGGTAATAAATAATATAACAAAATAAGGGTTTTTTGTGTGCGCAACGATTCTCACCAAAATCAAGTGTCCGAAATTTATGGAGAGAAACAAGGGACAGCTGTGAAGGTTAATCAATTAAGTAGAATTGATTAATAATAAGATATTTATAATGGGTAGATAGCTCATGATAGAGGAGATTCCCACAGATGTGTATGGTGATTTGTTTAAAAAGTTGACATTGCAAGATATTGAAAAGTTATGCAGGACAAGTCGTCGTTTTAGAACATATTGCTTGGAAAACCAGAAATTTATTGCAAAGATCAAGTGTAAGGCTTTGACGAAGTTTTTACAAGATAATGAACATGAAGTTGAGGAGTATGCGTATTTAAATAAGTTATGTTTTGACGAACAGTCTAAGAAACGTGCTAAGGAAAAGTATAAGATGTGCGAAGTTCAAAACAAGTTTACAGTACAATTATTATACCTTGTAAACACACATATGTATGATGAAGCCTATGTGATGTTAACGTGTCAACAAGTCGTAGAACCTAATGGAACATCTATTTTTCGTAGCAAAATGTTTGATGCATTTCCTAGAAAGCTCGTGGAATTGTATATGAACAAGTTGCCATCTATATTAGAATTGTTTGGGTATGACAATGTAAACGACTTTTACGAAGATTGGCCATTGTCGTCATTTAGAAACAAACATTTGAGAGCTTATATAAGACAAAACGTGAACCAATAGGCGAACGAATTTAAAACACGAGAGAAATGGTAGAGAGCATTGAGAGATGGGGGGGGAGCATTTAAAAGTTAACGGAACGAGAGAATACTTGGAGAATGGGGGAGTATTTAAAGATAACGGAAAGGGAGAATACTTGGAGAATGGGGGGAGTATGTAAAGATAACGGGACGAGAGAG
>RFTN01000034.1 GCA_009923445.1 bacterium | reverse complement strand
GCCACCACCAATAACCACACTGACAGGCGAGAACTCGTTATAGGCTTGAATTGTTTTGTCTACGACTGTTTCTATGGCAATGCGCTGGAATACGGCCGCGATATCAGCCTTTTGAGCCTCGGAGAGGGCCTGTGGCAGCGCCGAACTAGGGAAGGTGAAGTCTTTGCCACAAGCGTGTTGAGCATGCCTTAAAACGGCTGTTTTTATGCCACTAAAGCTAAAGTCGTACGTATTGGGCATTTTAGACTTGGGCAGGCTAAAGGCCATAGGGTCGCCCTGGGCCGCTTTTTTGCCAATACTTGGGCCGCCAGGGTAGGGCAGGCCAGTTAGCTTTGCTATCTTGTCGAATGCCTCGCCAATAGCGTCGTCTTGGGTTTGACCAAGCAACGTGTAGTTAAAATGATCTTTAAAAAGCACAAGTTGCGTGTGCCCGCCACTAACAATCAGTGCCAACATAGGAAACTTTGGTGCGGTAGAGGGTAGGGAATAGCCCTGCAAGGTAGTGTGTGTTAAAAAGCTTGCATACACATGCCCCTCGACATGATTTATAGCGTAGAGGGGTTTTTGTTTGGTTATGGCATAGGTGCGTGCCGTTAAAACTCCTACCAATAGGCTGCCGCCAAGCCCCGCACCGTGCGTTACGGCAATGGCGTCAATGTCGTTCCAGGTCATTTTTGCATCCGTTAGGGCCTGCTCAATAACGGGGTGAATGCTTCGAATATGCTCGCGCGCGGCTAGCTCTGGCACTACGCCGCCGTATGCTGCGTGCAAGTCCATACTGGTCAGCACTGCATTAGCGTGCAGCGTTGCCGTAAGGGTGTTATCAATCTCAACAATGCCCGCCGCTGTCTCGTCACAGCTTGTTTCTATACCTAAAATAATCATTGCTATAAGTGTACCAAATAATTTAAGATAACTATTTGGTAAATATACAAATTAGTTACAATATATATTGACAAAACACTAGCATTTTGCTATTATATGCTTATTAAAACATAAAAATAAAAAGTTTTATTTAAGTAAAGAATAGGATTAAAGAACCATGAGCGAAACCTCACCACATGACGTAATGCAGGTTGCGGCCAGCTATGCTCAAAACAACTCAGAAGCTAATGCTCAGGCAGAGCGTTTACAAAACTGGATGGGCGACCCAACTAAAGTTGACCAACAGACAGCTCAAGACATAGTTGACTATTTGAGTACCCAGCCATACCAAGACAAGAACGGTAGTTTACACGACCCAAAAACTGGTAAGTTTGTTAAGCATAATGATATTCATAATGACAAAATTGACGCTCATTATGACGAAACGCAAGCAAAAAGCAACGACCAAAAAACTCTAAAAGAGCTTATTTCTGGATGGGCAGAAGCCGACGATGCAGGTGACAAAACTACCTCAGGCGATATACAAGATGAAATCATGAATCGTATTGAGCGCGAAAAAGGTCTAACAGAAGATCACAAAGTTGCTATGATAGACGTTGTTTATAATAAAAAAGAACAACTTCGTGCTTCGGATACCGGTAAAACAGAAGAAAACAACGAAGATCCTTTTGCTAAGCCTCCTGTTGCGGGCACAGAAGTTATTTTTAACCCATTCGACTCTAAGCCTGACATATCTACAAAAGTAGACATGCCTAGCCCAATTAATCCATTTGACGTACCCGCTACTGCAGATGGTGATGAATCTAAAGATCTTACACCAGAAGACAACGAAGAAGGTGCAGTAGGTATTCCTGTAATTGTTGAACAAACCGAACATGCCTCTACATCTGAAGAAAAAAAGCCTCGTGGTAAAATTGCAAAACGAATCGGTGCAATAGTTGTTGGCTTGGCAGCAATTGGCGGCGGACTATTTGTAGGCAATAAACTAGCTAACGACTCAAACGAACAACCAAAAGTTACTACAGAGCAAACTGTTCCTGAAAGCACCACGCCCACAACAACCGCTGAAGCCAGCGTTAATGGCGCCATAACAGGTGCAGAAACCGGTCAAACAAGTACAGGCGGCACTCAAGAAGCAGCAAACAATGTAGACATTAGTGATTGGACATGGAACGTAGCACATAATTTGGCACCCGGACAAGAAACACAGTTGATTCAAAAAGGAATAGATGAATACAATAAAGCTAATGGTACGGATTTTGCCTTAAAGTCTATAGATGGTACAACCATGATCATAGATGGCACGGGCGAAATAGTAAATAGCGTTGAGATGGAATATATAAACCAACTCATGATAAATGCCGCAGAATAAATACAGGTTATTTTGTAAAAGAGCCGTTACATTACGGCTCTTTTTTGTATACTGATAACAAGGAGTCTATATGGGTGCACGCGACATGGTTAAAAAATTAGTGCCAACTAGATTGTTCATGGCCATTGAGCCGCTTGGCCATTGGGCAGAGGCTGTTGTGTGGAACATAGCAATGGGGTTCCCGAGTAGGGGCCTAAAGGTTATTGGCGTGACGGGTACCGATGGCAAAACCAGTACTAGTACCCTCATAACCCAAATGCTACGAGAAAACGGTCTGAGCGTGGCCATGATGACCACAATTAGTGTTGATTATGGTGATGGCAGGGGAGAAGTACCTAACCCAACCAGGCTAACAACTATGGGTGCACGCGACTTGCTGCAAAAAATTAAAAAAATTAAGGCCAATAATGTCAACTGGTTGGTGCTTGAGACAACCAGTCATGCACTTGCACAGCACCGAGTGTGGGGAGTGCCGTACGGCATTGCTGTATTTACCAACCTCGGTCACGAACACCTAGACTATCATAAAACATTCGAACGCTACCGTGATGCCAAGCGCTTGTTGTTTAAGCAAACTAATGCCAACAAAAAGGGGCTACGCATAGGAATTGTAAACGCTGATGACGGGGTAGCGAGCTACTTTGCTAGCGATATTGCAACGTGTATAACAGTTTAGCGGCAGTATGTGTTGGCCAAGCAATTGGTCTAAATAAAGAACAAATTCAAAAGGGAATAGCAGGGCTAAAAGCAGTTGAGGGGCGCATGACGCGCGTTGACGAAGGGCAAGATTTTGATGTAATTGTCGACTATGCCCATACCCCTGAGAGTTTTGATAAGATTTTTGCAGAGGTAAAACCACTCGCCAAGGGCAGGCTTATTTGTGTGTTTGGCAGTGCTGGCCGCCGTGACGAGGCTAAGCGCGCAGCCCAGGGTAAAATAGCCGGCAAATGGTGCGACGTTGTTATTGCGACTGAAGAAGACGACCGCGATATTGACGGCAACATGATTTTAGACCAAATAGCCAGTGGCGCAGTAGCGTCGGGCAAAGTGGTAGGCAAAGATGCGTTCAAAATACTCATCCGCGAGGAAGCGGTGCAAAAAGCAATAGACATAGCCCAAAAAGGCGACTTGGTCATTTTGCTTGGCAAAGGTCACGAAAAATCTATTTTATACAACGGTCCAAAAGCAGCCGAGCTGCGTCACTTGCCACAAAACGATAGCGACCCACAACGCGTACTAAAACGCGACTACGACGAAGTAATGGTCGCACAAAAGGCCATTAGACAAAAACTAGCTAAGCGTTAGGGTGGTGCACCTAATAAAACCGCCGCCCTTTAAAAGCTCGGTGACGGGCGGGCTGTAAACTTTTAGGCCGCGGGCTATGAGCTTGGCTTTAAACTCGGGTGCGTGGTCACTCATAACGACCGATTCACCTGTCGACACTAGGTTGCAGGCAAAGCCGTGCATTGCCTCATCTAAGCTCACCTCGATTTTTTCTATATCTGTTAGTGCGCGTATTTTAGCCTGGCTTTTGGGAACAAATGCTTCAGGGCACCACGCTATACAGGTGGGGCTAATAACCGCCAACGCTAAGTCTAGGTCATAAAAAAAGCTATCAGGCCATTTGGTAACGCGGTTTATCACCAAGTTACCGGTATTGTCAATTTGCGGAACGGTCTGCAAGCCCACGACATTAAAACCAGTAATTTTAGTGAGTAGCTGGTGGGCAAGGGGGCTGGTACGGTAGGTTGTGCCCACAAACAAATAATTGCCACAGGGCAGGGCATCGCCCTGACCGCTAAAGTGAATTTCATTCGGTAATTTTACGACCTCATAGCCTCGGTCTTTTAGTATCTGTTCGGCATATGGCTGTTCGGCCTCGCGTATGTTTGGTAAATTCGCCATAACGGCTTTGTTGGCTGCTATGAGCGCCCAGTTGGCGGTATAGACTCCGTCTTGGCAGTCTGTGGGTGGGGCAATTTTATCTACCACTATACCCGCCCGAGTAAGGCAGCCGGCAATTGCTTGGTGCTCGGCTTTTGCAGCGTTTAAATCGACTGGTATTTTGTCGTCCATGTGCGCATTAATAGCGTAGCCGTCGTCAAAAAAATCGGCCCCACTCATTAGTACGTGTTTGTTTATAAGCATGTGCAATTATTGTATCAAACGTTATTTTGCAAGTCTGCTTAGTATGGCTGCGTGTACAAGTCCGCAGGCGGTGTATGTAGCGGCGGCAAGTTGCAAGCCAAGCTGCCCACTACTAAAACCTATGCCAAGCAGCAAAAGTACAAAAGGGGCGTGCAGGCGGAGTATTTTTTTAAAAGACCGCTTTATGTGCAGCGCAAATGGAGTTGATTTTTGATTGTAAAACAGGTAAAAAGCGCCCATAAAACATACTATTCCAAGGGGAATTGCGGGAGCAATTGACCACGTTGATTTAAACGTAATAATTGCCACAATAAGGCACTGCACCCATGCCAGGCTGTACAAAGCCACTGCCACTACGGGGCCATATTTTTTGCCAAAAAACGTACTAAACAATCGCCATTTTTGCTGAGCGTATGTTGCTAATACTACCCATACAAAGGCAGCAATAATTGCTTGCTGCAAGAGTATATCTATACCATTCATGTTAGTAGTATATAGGTATTTTTACTTTACTAGTTGCCTATGTGTGCTAAATATCACAAAAAGTCTTGACTTTACGGGTGTTAAGTAGTACATTTAAAACCAAGTTTGTCAAATTTTTGGCAGCTTACCTAGGTCATCGCAGGTTGCGATGGCTGTTCATTTACAAGAGAGATTATGTACGTCCTGGGCAGTGCGTTTTGGTACCAAACATTGGTGCTAGTACGCACTGTCGAGAGACTAGAGCAAAACAACAACCAACCCAACTATCCGCCATTGGGGGCAAAATGTTCGGAAAGTCCAGCAAGAGTGACCGTCATGGTGCACGGCGTGCCAAGGCTCGCACAAAAAAGAAAGTTCGCAGTCCTGAGGGCCGCAAGGTATCCGCCGACCGCCACGTCAAGAAGGTCACCGAGAGAGGCAAGATTGAGGCAAAGCGCGCCAAAACCGCTGAGCGACTTGGTCGTCACGATTTGATCGACGTTCGTCTGAACGGACTCGATATCGCCTGAAACGTTCTGTGGCAGACGCATTGTCGGCGCAAGGCGTCTTGCCGCAAAGAGCGAGGAGTTGATGCGATATCGTATCGACACAAGGGTGGGGTGCTGCTGGAAACGGTTTTTCGATGTTACAAACATCATCAATCCGTAAGTACCGGCACCCCACTCCCCTCGCTCTAGCTCATAAAACACATAATCTCTCTTAATCACTCCATATTTTGTTTATTACCCACCCAGCAAGGTGGTTTTTTGTTTTATAGAGGTATTGACGAGTATATTAGCACTCGTATATAGTGAGTGCTAGACCGTGCTAATGCCACGGATGAATAGGTTGGCTTTATTTGCGAGATTAGCTAACCTTTTTAACTAAAACGGAGGTCAAACTATGAGTGTTCCACTAGTGCCACTAGCTGATTATGTGGTTATAGAGCAAGAAAAAGCTCAAACGCGTACAGCCAGCGGCCTATATTTACCAGAAAAAGCAGCCGAAAAACCAAAAGTAGCTAAGGTGTTAGCAGTTGGCGAAAACGTCAAAACCGTAAAAATTGGCGACAAAGTTGTGTACGGCGGCTACACCAATACCGAAGTTAAAATTGGTGATGTTGAGTATATTTTAGTTAAAGAAGAGAACCTGTACGCAAAAGTAAAGTAGGGGGAATAATATGAGCAAAAAAGTATTTTATGACGATAATGCAAGGCGCCGTGTATTGGGCGGAGCTAAAATTTTATACGAAGCTGTTAAAGCAACCATGGGGCCAAAAGGTCGCAACGTGGTTATTAGCAAAAGCTATGGCAGTCCAACAGTTACCCATGACGGCGTAACCGTTGCTAAGGGTGTAGATATTGCCGACGTTGACGACGAAACACTAGGTTACAAAGTCGGTGCTGAGCTTATTAAACAGGCTGCTAGCAAAATGAACGATGTCGCTGGCGATGGCACGACTACTGTTACAGTCTTGACCTACCACATACTAAACGAAGCAAACAAACTCATTGCAGCAGGGCACAACCCAATGCAGCTACGTAAAGGCCTTGAGTCAGCTGCTACCGATGTACTTAAAAAACTCGATGGCATGGCCGAAAATATTGACGGCAAAAAGAACCGTGTGGCCGAAGTAGCTACTATTAGCGCAGGTGATGCCGCCATCGGCAAACTCATTGCCGATGTCATGGAAGCTGTTGGTAAAGACGGTGTAGTGACAGTAGAGGAAGGTCAAGGCTTGCACCTCGAACACGAAGTCGTTGAAGGCTTTACCTTTGCCCGTGGTTTTGTTAGCCCATACATGGCTACAGATACCGCCCGCATGGAAGCCGTGTACGACAAGCCAGCTGTAGTGATTACCGATAAAAAACTCAGCAATATTCAAGAATTTTTGCCAATACTCGAAAAGCTCGCTCAAAAAGGCGAGAAAAACTTAGTACTTATTGCCGAAGACGTCGAAGGCGAGGCACTTGGCGCACTTATACTAAACAAGCTTAAGGGCGTGTTTAATGTGGTTGCTGTTAAGGCTCCAGAATTTGGCGACCGCCGCAAAGACGTGTTGCAAGATATTGCTATTTTGACTGGCGCAACAGTGGTCAGCGATGATACAAATGTCACCTTTGAAGAAGCTGGCCTTGAAATTGTTGGCCGTGCCCGCAAAATTATTGTTGGCAAAGACAGCACCACTATTATTGAAGGTGCAGGTGCAACTATTGATGTCAAAGCCCGCATAAAGCAAATTTTGGCACAGGTTGATCCTAAAAAACCCGACACCCACTACGGTAACGAACCGCTCGTAAAGCGTGCAGCTGCCCTGGGCGGTAAAGTAGCCGTTATTAAAGTTGGTGGTGCGACCGAAACTGAAATTGAAGAAAAGAAATTTAGGGTAGACGACGCCGTTGCAGCCGTTAAGGCAGCGCTTGACCAAGGTGTTGTTGCTGGTGGTGGCGTTACGCAAGTATTTTTGGCAAGCCAAATTACTGGTAACGAGCCAGGAGCACAGCTACTAAAGGCGGCGCTCGATCAACCATTCCGTATATTACTCGAAAACGCAGGTCTAAACGCCGACGAATGGCTACCGCAAGTACGTGCAGCCAAAGGTGTTAAAGGTGTAAATGTTAACGATGGCACTAAACTAGTCGACCTAAAAGCTACTGGCATTATAGACCCCAAGCGTGTCACGCGTGAGGCTATACAAAACGCCGTAAGTATTGCCGGCACAGGCATGACCATGGGTGCATTGGTAGTTGAAGTACCACAACCCCCAGCTGTCGCACCAGCCGGTATGGGTGGCATGGGCGCCGACTACTAGCAAGGTTGTTAAATAAAAAAGCTACCGAGATAAGTAGCTTTTTTATTTATTTGTTGATTCGTCAACTACAATTAAAGGGACTATAGTAGGCATGTCGTCTACGCTATACTTGAATTTAATTAAATCTAAGTTTGTTAAACTCGCCTTTACTACGATTGTTCTATCTTCAGGCCCTGGCCTTACTGAGTTAATTTTTCCTAGCACTAATTCCCCAAGTGTAAGAGTAATATTAGAATATTCTAAACTGTCAGCTATCAGCCTTGTTGCATCTACGCCGTCGTATTTTAATAAATCGACCGATGAATTAGGTAATTCGTTTGGTAACATATTATTGACATTTTAACGTATTTATGCTTAAATGTAAATAGTAAATAATTAATCACAAAAAATGCACGAACACGAACCGATATTTTCACCAATACAAAATACTAATTCTGCGCTAGGCCATCCCGCCGAACTGACTCTTAAAGATAGAATCAACACGGCACTTAGTGAAGTTAATGAGGGGCTAGATCAGATAAGTTCAATAGAAGATGTTCAAGAAATAGCTTTTGGAATTATGGATGAACTTCCTGAGTCACGAGAGATATCGACAGAACTACAGCGGGCAAGACAAGATAGAAACAGCATTAAAGAAACAGAACTAGTTCAAAAACAAAAAAATATATATTCTAACCTAGTTGAGGAACTCGCGCTTATAGCCGGCATAGAAACCGATCAAGGTAGGGTAGAAAGAGAAAACGCTGAGTATAGGATAAAATTAGGTGATTTATTTGATGATTCAAGCTTAGTCAGTGACTCGTCTGACGACTTGCTTATGAAAATAGGCATGCTAGAACAAGATTCTGAAACAAGTAATCTTAGATTTAATTTTCCTGAAAAAGTTTTCCCTCCACACGTAAAAGAAAAGTGGGATCACTATATTGATATAGTTGCGCGTCACACGTCTGCAATATTAGAGCGTTCACAGGGTGGTGCTGGTGCTAAGGACCCTAGTTTTATTACTCAATTAGATGTTATTCGTACGCACGCCCACAATAATTTATCAATGGCAATAAAGAATTTTCTTGTATTAGATGGTTGGGATTTAGAAAAATGCCGAAATTTGGTAATCAAAATGAGGGACAAAAAGTTGCCGACAATCGAAACAGCCGAATCGCACGTTACGGCCAGATCTGTTAGGTTACTATTGTTCGAGCTTAAGGGTATAGTCGATAAGCCTACAAAATAACTAAGTAATTACGTGCTGTTATTTGCAAAAATTATATCAATGTAGTATTGTATATTTATTAGGTGGGCTTACAGGAGAATTATGGCCCTTTTTAGTCGCAAACAACCAGTGCAAACACAAATTCCTGAACTACAGGACTATTATGCTACGCAAAAACAACAAAGCACCGCTACGGCGTGGTTGCTTGCAATTGGTAGTTTATTGATTACTGTTGCGATATTTTTTGGACTGTTTTTGGGTGGTCGCTGGCTGTACCGTGCTGTTACTAACAAAGATGATTCTAAAGTTGCAGTCGAAACAGAAAATAAGCCAGAAGATTCAACCACAATCGCAACAGATCAAACAAATTCAAACAGTGCAACAATTGGCGGCGGCACCGTTACGGTCAACGGCGCTCCTAGTTCTTCGGTTGGGTCAATTTCGATAGCACCTGCACCCGGCGTATCGCCTAACCAATCAAAACCAGTAAATCAGTCTGCGGTAGCTGCAAATACAAGTTTACCAAACAGTGGTCCTGAGCATGTAGTTGCGCTATTCGTACTTACAACCATTGCTGGTAGCTTTTTGTATCGACGCGTCCTAGTTAAAAAATAATTAGTCTCGTTCGCTTGATTGCGTGAAGTAGTTAATTTCGTTTATGACATCTAGCATTGCCTGAGCACGCACTTTGTCGTCGGCAATTTTTTTAGCCGCTTCGAGGGCTTTTTTGAGCAAGGTCTTGTCATCTGTTGCCTGAATCATCATCATTATAGTTTTGAATTCTTCTTCGGGTGACTGTTGCAGTGTATCAACAAGCGGCTGCAAGTGTTGTAGGGCTTCTTGTTTCATGCGTGCTAAATC
>RFTN01000033.1 GCA_009923445.1 bacterium | reverse complement strand
ATTTCAATAACTTCAGACATCATTAAGCTCCTTTGAGGGTTGCGATTTCAGCTTTGAGTGCTTCGACTTGCGCTGAGAGTTCTTGGACTGCTTTGACTAGCGGAACAATGAACATTTCTCTACTAACACCTTGGGTTCCGTCACGCTCAGTTACCCAAACTCCGCAGTTCTCTGAGTTTGTTGCCTCTAGCGCTTGTTTTACGTTTTGTGCTATAAAACCGTGCATAACAACATCTAAATCCATTTGATTTTCTTCGTTGTAATGCATGAATAGTTCTTGCGGTACTTCGTATGAAGGCTTCCACTTATAAGAAACTGGCCGAACATTTTTAATAAACTCAAGACCAATGTTTGCATTTTTAATGTCGGTTTTTAGTCTTTCATCAGAAGAACGAGTAAATGTTGCGTTTGCAGTAAATTGGTTATAGACAAGATTTCCACTTGAACCAAATGTAAAGTAATCCGCTCCTTGACCTGTAATGCCACTTCCTATAACAATTTCATGACTACCTGTAACGCTCCCAACAGCAGCGCTATAACCGATAACAGTCTTATTGGTTCCTGTTGTAATTAAAAAACCTGCCCGATAACCAACAGCCACGTTGCTTGCGCCGGTGGTGTTTGAGTAGAGGGCTTGAAAACCAACAGCGGTGTTTTCGGAGGCGGTGCTGTTGTTGTATAACGCCGCACCACCAATAGCGGTGTTATTGCTGCCTGTTGTGGTAGAAAAAAGTGCAGTATCACCCATAGCCACATTGCTTCCACCAGTCGTACCTGAATAATTCGCATTCACACCTACAGCCGTGTTACTGGAGCCGGTTGTCAAGGCTTGCAAAGCCATCCGACCAACAGCGGTGTTTTGACCAGCCGTTGCAGATTTTAGCGCCTGAAATCCAACTGCTGTACCAAAACTCCCCGAATTGCCAGCGGCATTATTAGCGGCAAAAGCCTGATAACCAACAGCAACATTCTCATTACCAGCAGTGTTGGCGGTGAGGGCTTGGTAACCAACAGCGGTGTTGTTTGCGCCAGTGGTGTTGGCGGTGAGGGCTGCGTGGCCTATGGCAGTGTTGTTGGAGGCGGTGGTGTTGGCGTAGAGGGCTTGATAACCAACAGCGACGTTGCTTGCGCCAGTGGTGTTGGAGAAGAGGGTCTCCGTCCCGAATGCCGCGTTATTTGAGCCAGTCGTATTGAAGCGTAAAGACCCATTTCCCTGAGCGGAGTTGCTTGATCCGGTAGTGTTTACTAGCAAAGAATTGACGCCAATCGCCACATTTCCAGAACCGGTATTATTCGCGTTGAGGGCTTGGTAGCCTATGGCGGTGTTATTGGATGCAGTATTGGAATATAACACCCCATAACCTACGGCAGTGTTGTTTGATCCAGATGTAACGGTGAATAGCGCAGCGCTACCAATGGCAGTGTTGTAGTCGCCGGTGCTCACGCGAAGCGCGGTGCTACCTACTGCTGTATTGTCGGACCCGGTTATGTTTCCCCCTAGCGCATTTAGACCGACCGCCGTATTGTTGGACGCCGTGGTGTTTACGTCTAACGCACCAGATCCAAGCGCAGTGTTGTTAACTCCGGTCGTATTCGCCGCCAACGCACTCGCACCCACCGCAGTGTTGTTGGCTCCGGTCGTATTCGCCGCCAACGCACTCGCACCCACCGCAGTGTTGGTGGACACAGCACCTGCGCCACGGCCTACGGTGATGCCGTTAACGCTTAACGTATCCGTTGTTTTGTTGTACGTCAGGCCAGCGTCGCCGCCGAAAGAACCGCTGTCGTTAAACTGCACTTGCGTGTCAGTGCCGCCGGGAGAAGTTACAACCGTTGCAAACGACAATACGCCCGAGCCGTTGGTTTTAATTACCTGATTGGCAGTGCCGTCTGCCGTGGGATAAGAAAGCCCACTTAACTTGACAGCTCCTGTTCCTTTGGGTGTCAGCGTGATACCAATATTGGTGTCGCCGCCCGTAGCTGATATAACAGGGTTATTGCCTGTCGCCGCATTTGCCACCGTGATCTCATTCACCGCAGAACCCGTTGCGGTCACGCCAATCAGCTCATTGCCGTTGGTGTCATTAATCGCTGTTAACACGCGTGGTGAGGTTGTGGTCAACTGTGTCACCGTCGTGCGCCCGGTGCCTTTCGGTGTCAGCGTGATGCCAACATCGGTATCCCCACCCGTTGCTGAAATCGTGGGCGCGTTGCCGGTTGCGGCGTTCGCTACCGTGATTTCATTCACCGCAGAACCCGTTGCGGTCAAGCCAATCAACTCGTTGCCGTTGGTGTCATTGATGCTTGTGATGACTTTGGGGGTTGTCAAACTTGGAGATGTTCCAAAAACCAATAGTCCGGTCCCTGTTTCATCTGTCATCGCAGAAGCAAGATTAGCCGAAGATGGTGTGCCAAGCCATGTTGCCACGCCTGAACCAAATGACGTTATACCCGTACCCCCGGATGCGACCGGAAGCGCCGAGCCAAGAGTCAAGGACGTTAAATGCGTAACCGCGTCAACGACGTTTGTGCCGTTGTTGTACACCCACATAGACTTACCCGCAGGGACTGCGATCCCCGTGCCGGTAGTGTTTTTAACGGTGATGGTATCAGCCGTACCGTTGTTAATAAGATAGGGCTTTTCAATCTGGCAACCACTACCAAGGATCAAGTTCCTTGCGCCACCCGTTGTGCCTGTCAAATTAAGACGTAAGTTTCGAGCAGTTTGAGCAGCGACAGTATCAGTAAGGGTAACGGTTACATCAGCGCTAGAAAAAGCAACATCAGCGCTACCTGCAATTGCGGCCCCAAGAACGTCATTGCCTAAGTTGCTATTGGTGGTTGATCCCCAAGTACCGCTTTGATCGCCCGTACCAATTAATTCAATTTTAAGATCTGACCATGTACTTGCCATGTTTATTCCTTATGCCGCTATCGGCAACCAATTTGGTGTTTGTGCTACATCAACGGGAACCCAATTAGGATTGTTAATTATAGGCTTACTACCCACTAAAGATAAAGAACTTGTTGGAACGAAAATTCTAGTTCCGTTTTGGATATCAGGTGCATTTCCAAGAAAAACTACACTCCCCGAACCGACCGTAATAACTGAGCTGATAGCTGACTTTGGCGACGCAGACGCTATACCAATCGTTCCGTTTGACGGCGTAATTATAGTCTCAATTACTGGGACTGGGATATGCCCGTCAACATTAATTGTACCTGTACTTGGAGAAGATGTGATAGCCTGTTCAGGAATGCTTCCAACAACAGAAAGCGCTCCAGTATTCGGCGTAATTACGTTTTCTCTAACAAGTGTTGGAATGCCTCCTGCAAAAACCGCCGCTCCCGCGTCGGGGATTACATCTCTTCCGATGTTGAAGATAGGCGGAAAGCCATTAATAACAACTGCACCCGTATTGGATACGACACCTTGATCTATGATCGGGGCTTGCGAAGCTGCAACAAGTGAACCTGTATTAGGGGTTGAGGTATTTGCTTGCGTGGGTACAATTCCCACCACAGACAAAGAACCACTGCTCGGTGTAATTATCCTACCGGATTCGACAGTAGGAGCATGTCCAGCAAAAACAAGATCATTAACCGCAGGTGTAATAAAGAAATTTGTAAGTACGGTTGGAAGATGCCCAGCAGCTACAAGACCGCCCGTATTGGGTGTTATAAAAAAAGCTTGTTGAATAACGGGCGCGATTCCGCCGCCACCCCAAGGCGCCTCACCCCAGTTTTGAATTCCCCATCCAGATAAAAACGTAGCAGCACCGGACGGGGGTGTAATTTCTCGAAAATCAGAAATAGAAATCGTTGGGGCTATACCAGCTACTGTTAACGCGCCTGCCGACGGAGTCGCGGAAACTTGTCCCGCTACATTAGGTGCTTGACCTAAAAGATTTATGGCCCCAGTAAGAGGCGTTATATGCTGCCCTTGAGCGGCGTTTGGAGTAACGCCTTGAACAGAAACAGCTCCCGTTCCGGGCGATGCTGAGAGCGAAACCAATACATTTGGCGCACTTCCCGCTAATGCAAGAGCCCCTGCACTGGGGGTTATTTTTTTATCTTGAAAAACTGTTGGCGCAACACCCGCAAGTGTAGCTGCCCCCACAAGGGGTATGACGGTGTTTAACCCACCAAAATCACCTTCCCCAAATGGGGGAATACCCCAACCTGCCGCCACAGCGACCCCCTAGTTTAGGTGAGGGTGAAAACGCCCGTTGCAGCAGGAAGCACTGTCAACGTATTGGGTGAAGATACAGTGAACTGCGTTGAAGAAAGCTGGCAGAAACATAGCAGTTTACCGGCAGTAGCTCCCGTCGAGTTACGGATAACTGCGTAACGGATATTGGTTAAAGGTGCGCCAGAAGCGGTAAACGTAAGACCTATGGTTGAGTAGGTAAACTTCATCTGTTTTGCTGAAGCGCCCGTCGTCCACTGACCTGTTGCAGGCACAAGGTTTTTGCCCCCAGTGGTATAACCCCCCGTGGCAGATATTTCTTGTGTAACTGAAGCGTACGTGCTCAAAATAAAGGTAGAGGTATTGCTGGCACTACGTGTCAAAAACATCTTGAACACTCCAGCCCCTAACGTAATCGTCCCATTGCCAATGTATCTTTTGGCAGAGTTATAAAGTTGCCATGCTGTTGCAGCCATTTTATTGCTCCTTCAAATCGGCGTAAGACGCCCCTGTTTCTAAAATGTGGTGGAGAAGTCCACCGTAAATTTCCAACTCAATTTCATCCCCCAACACTCGAATCAGGTCAATGAACTCTTGCGCCTGTGAAATCATCCAAGGGTTACAATAGAAGATTTTACCACCAACATTGACAGGTATGGCTAACTGACCGTCATTTTCTTTTTGATCATACGCGTGATGCTTGTCCTCTTCAAGACATGAGTCACATCCGATCAAGTGAAAGCGAGTAAATCCTAAAGTCCTGAACATAGGAATGGTTCTTAACAAGACCGTTGAACCTCCAGGTATGGGCCACCATTCTTTGTACTCTTTAGCCAACACCTCGTTAATCAAGTCAGCACTCGTATGCCAAATGTAAGTACGGTCTTTAGGAACCTTTTCAAAAACCGAAGGATGACATTGCGATGCAATAAAATACTTGCAGTCAGGAATGATGGGATCGACAAAACGCGCATTAAACTCCCTCGCATCCACCATGACCATAGCTGATGGCATTACACCGTTATCAATGCAATACTTATACGCCCCATTGATAGCGATCAGTTTAACCCCGTTTTGACGAAGTTCTTTAACTTTATCAAAATTTTTGGCTAAAGAAGGACCGCCCCCAACAATCATCACCTCAACATCATTAGTAGGATGAGGACGAATTTGTTCAAAGCCTAGTTTGATGTTGTGTGCAACTTGTTGTTTGATGGTCTCTTCATCTGTGTTTAAAACGGCCATATCTACCATATCAGAACCGGACATCCAAGCCGAAACATAAAACATACAGGATTCGCCGTTGTTTTGTGACCAGTGTATAAGGCACTTTCGATCAATAAACTTTTGAAGCCACCATTCATAAGGATGCACACTTAGGTGAAGTTTATGACCCACTAAGGTACCCATAACATCGTCTACGGTCGAGATTTGAAAAAAGACATGTTGGCAAGCAGCCAAGCAGTTGTCTAAAACCCTATCCACATAGTGTGGTCGAATGTGTTCCATGACATCGCAGCAATAACCGTATGCTGCTTTAAGGGGGATGGGTTCTTTAAGATCTGTTTCAACAAACCGCATAACATGTTTCTGTGTTTCAAGCATGGGGCGAATATCTTCGTCTAAGCAGTTGTCTGCAAAATCCACAAAGGTCACATCCATACCGCCAAAAACCGCTAGATTCAAGCCCCCCCGCCCAGTGCCGCATCCTAAATCTAAAACAGAGGACCCATGACGTGGGCGAGCCTGTCTTAAAAACTCAAAAGCTACTTGCTCCCCCGGAGAAACTTTTCTGTATTCAGGACGTTGCCACATCATCTTGTACAAGTCTTTTTCAAGGGGTCTTGTATTAGTTATTTTTACTACAGGAGGGTCCGATAAAACTCCGGCAAAAAAAGTCATTAAGTGCTCCTAATTAATGCGAATAATGGCAGTTGAGGCTGTGGGAGAGGGAAATTGAAGTTGAAACGTTTGATTCAAAGCCGTTTGATCCCCGCCAAAACTAATCACCGCACACGCTGCATTGCTTGCAGAGGTGTTGTAGATTAAAGCTCCGGCTGAAGTAAAAGAAGCAGCCGACCAAGTTGCGGTAGCAAATGTTACTACAGAAGAAGTCCCATCGGCAACAGGAGTAACAGGCGTTAATGTAATGCCCCCCGCCGTATATCCATTTCCCGTAGAAAGTTCATTAGAACCCATCTCAGAGTAATTTGTTGTTGAAGGGCCGTAAGCCCCTGTGCCTGAAGTAATTCCCTTGAACAAAGCAATCTTAAACGTGTTCCCGCCGGGATTTGAAAAGTTGTGGACGCCCTTAAGTATTTCTACCTTAAAGCTTGTGGGCATTGAAGTCGTGATAACCAGAGCCATGATCAGGGTCCGGGCGACTCAGATTTGATCGGAAGACGAATCATGCCGTCTCTGTACTCATCACGTCGGCGTCTGCCTTGCTGTTCAATGCCAAGACCTTGAATAGCTTGTTGATAGCTTTGTGTAAAATAACCCAGCATATCCGCTGGGCCTTTGGTATAGCTGTAAGCTTGAATCAAACAAGCATACAAAAGCGCTTCAGGAGCGTTGGTGCTTATCCATGTATTTGGATTAGCGGCTGAGATTTGAGCGGGCCGATAATTATAACCTATTTCAGCGGGATAATTTAAGTTAGGCGTTGGGGCAACATAAAAAGTATCTTCGTCCCAAACAGCATAATATTTAGGCACTCCTGTGTCCGTACCATCTGGCCAATATTCTTTAATAAAAGACGTATCCCGAAAATCAAGAAAAACTTGGTTTCCTGTAGACGGAATAGTAATCATCAAATAACGATGAATTAAAATATCGGGCGGAGCAGTAAGAAATTTATTATCTTGGGTCATGCTTCCCGAAGACTCTTTCTTAAAAATATCTAAGTCAATGTCGCGCAATATCTTGTTCTCAGCCATTGTTATAAACGTATCAATGACTGAATTGGTAAACACGTTGCTGTTAACCTCAGTATAGTTTCTTATGTTGGTTACAAGTTCAGTGTAGTTCATGAAATCACCACAATCGGTTGTCCTACTCTTCCCGCGCCCCTAACCGGCAGTTGTACGGGAGCAGGCTGCATGTTGTTGCCATCATACTCTGACCCACGGCTTTGAAAAGCACTGTACCCCGGAAAGCTTAAAAAAACCAATACCGGTTCTACCCGATCTACACGGGGGTCCTTGAGCGCGATTGCATCGCCACGGTATTTGAGGGGATAAAGTTGCGGCTCTTTGGGCTCATAGTCATCAGGACAGACCATGAACCCCCGCCAGTTCTTACGAAGCGTTAGATATGGGTACCGTTGCCCACAATAATCACACAGCGCAAAGGAAAATTTGCCTGTTGCAAAAGCCATAATTTACTGCCCAAAATCGGGGATAAACAGAGCGCTTGCGGTGTCGCGATCTTCCGCAGCCGCACGTTGGAAATCTTCTTCGTAAATCTGCTTGAGCATTACCGTCCGCTCTGGAGCATATTTCAAAGAAATTTGGTAGGCTAAACCTGAAGCAAGGCAAGGCAAGAAACGAAAGTTTACATCGGTCGTGTTGGTGTAGATGCCAGCATCTTGAATACGACGAATGCGATAATACACTAAAGTGTATGCTCTATCCGGGGAAGGATAAAGAAAAACTTTAAACGTGTTAGCGCGTTGTACGTACAACTGCGCAGGCTGAGCCTGTACTGTTTTGTCTGGTAAATTTAAATATTCTTCGCGACTAATCCGATCCAACGTAATGTCCTGTTGGGGGCTCACTCCCACTAATCGGATAACAGCGGACAACACATTAACGGTGTCTGCTCCGATCGTAATCTCATAGGTCCCTTGCGTAAGGTTGTATGTAGCCTGTTCAATGGTCCAAAGATTTAAGCCTCGATTAGCCCAATCCAAAAACAACAAGTTCATCGACCGACGCGCCGAGGACAATTGATAGCCTGCGGTAGGCCGCATGCCACAGCGCTCAAACGCCTCTTCGATCAAATCATCGATCGAAAGATTAAAGTCGGTTGTACCTGAAGTGGTCATTCGTTGTACAAGTTATCAAAAGTAACCGCAGCATTCATGTAAGAGTCATCCTGCTCAGCACAATGCGTCCATTGACTAGGTTTAAAATCAGGGGCCCCTTTGCCTGTTTGCCAAAACGCTGGACTTGTAACCCTTACACGGTTATTAGGTAATGCAACCACATTACCCGTCCACTTACCCGCATCCGTTAACACTAAAACATGGCTTTGTTTATGTTGCGCAGGACAATCTGCAACTTCGCTTTCCGTGTAATCCACCGTAAAAAGATAACGGCCCGTATAAAACTCACCATCAATCTTACATTGCCACGGACTGGGTGACGTTCTTGCAAACTTAATCACGCTATGGTGATGCGAAGGACAATCCCAAGGTTGCGCCAGATGCGTGGGCATACGCTCGGGCCACTGCTCTAAAGGAATGTCTCCCACCAAAGCCGTAATCGGCATCCTAGCCCACATAGCCCCGCCGTGGACGTTTTCAACTTCTTCACCGTCCGATTCACAACCCGTAAAAACAAGCTGAAAACTTAAACACCGATCAGGCATCGTCGTGACAGCAATCGCCAAAGCATGCAAATATTCCCCGTGATACTTCTGGTGCATATGGGTAAACTCACGTCTTACCCAGCATTTGAAGTAAGGAATATTGCTTACTAAGTAGGGCACATGCCGCCTTTTCTCATCTTGGTGACGCCCTTCATGGCCATGCGTTTATGTTGGTTAACAGCGCCACCCTTTTTCATGCGTACAGGATCGGTCGATGTGCTGGTTTCACTTAACATTTTGTTTCGGGGTCCAGATGAAACAGCACCCCCTCCGCGTGTAGCCGCGCCCATTCCACGTCCAGCCATGATCTTTACCCCTTTTTCTTCATTGCACGGCCCATAGCATCGGAACCGGCTTTTTTCATCGCACGGCCAGCAGCATCAGCCATGCCACCTTTTTTCATGGTCATACCTCCTGCGGCATAACCTTTACTCATCATGCCGCCTCCGGCATAACCTTTTTTCGTCTTTTTTGCCGCACCACCTGCGGCATAACCTTTACTCATCATCATGATTTTTTCCTCGTTGCGGTTTTAGCGGCAGCAACAAAAGCTGATGCCTTGGGTGCGCCTTTGGATCCGGGTTTACGCATTGTTTCCCCTGATCCAGCAGCAATTCGTTGACGTTTGGCCTGAATGTTGGCATACAGGCCACCTGCTTTAAACCCCGGTACACCTCGTCCTTTAAGGACATCGACCTGAGTTACTTTACCATCTTTGTTTAAGTCTGGAAACTTTTTCTTCATCGAAACCCCGCCGTCTTTGCTGCTATCGATTTTGGTTGTTTGACAAATTGTTTGCCTGCTTTCTTGCCCGCTCTTTTGGCCCTTGTCGTGGCTGCATACTCCGCAGCAGACAAAGATTTAATTGCAGCCTCGGGAAGATACCGCTCTCCAGTTTCCGAAGATTTTTTACCGCTTTTGGTTCGCCATTTCTGATCGCCCCAGTTTTTTAACGATTGCTGCGGAGCTTTCAAAGCT
>RFTN01000032.1 GCA_009923445.1 bacterium | reverse complement strand
AGCTCCTTGACAGCGTCGCGATAGTCGTACTGCCGCTCGATCGCATCGCGCTGAATCCCATACAGCTCGTCGATCTTCTCCTTGAACTCGGCCGTGGCGTCGGCCGCCTTCTTGCTGGCGTCGGTGACTTCCCCGGTCGAGTCGGTCAGGTCGTCAGTGACACCTGACTGACGCTTGAGCTGATCCGTGAAGGTCCTGCTCAGCACCTCGTTCTGGGTGAGCTGACGACCCTGCTCGATGAACGCCGCACGGCCGCCGTCGATCTCGCCGTAGAGGTTGTTCAGTTCGGCGCCGAAATCGGTGAGGTACTTGCCGCCCTCATCGAAGGTGCGCGTGTTCTCGGACAGCAGCCGGTTGAAGGTCGGCATCGAGTTCGATGCGCCGAGCAGGAAGTCGAGCACCTCCTGCTGGGGCACGCCCATGCGGGCGAGCGCGGCCAACTGCTCGCCATACGAGTCGGCCAACTTCTGGCCGGCCTCGTCGAACCGGCCGTCGCGGATCTGCTGCTGCACCGCGAGCATGTCGGCGCTGGCCTTCTTGGCCGCCTCCGACTCCTCGCGCAACTTGCCGACAACGAACGCCACACCGGCGACAGCGGCACCAACAGCGGCCATCGGGCCGGCGAACTTCGCCAGGTTCGCGAGCGAGATGTTGCCGTCAGCGGCGTACTCGCCCAGCTGGCCCAACGCAACGCCAGCAGTGCCGGCGACACCGCCGAGTTCGCCGAGATCCTGTACCGAGTTGCCGACCAGGTTGGCCAACACCGAGCGCGACTGGTCGCCGGAGTCGTGCACCTTGCGGAGCCCATCGTCGGCACGCTGCGCGCCCGCGTCGATGTCGTCGCCCATCACCTTCGCGGCGTCGCCGACCTCTTTGATCGACCCGGCGAGCTGATCGGCTCCGGCCTTGATCTCGTCGTAGGTCAGCCCGGCCCGATGCAGATCGGCGACGAGACGGTCGACGGAACCGCCGGCCGCCTTGATCTCGGCGACCAGGCCATCCCCCATCGCTGCAGCGAGCGCATCGGTAGCTCCGGCGACCTGCTGCATCTCCGAGCGCATGTCGGTCGCCATCGCCGACAGAGCGGCGGCCACCTTGTCGCTCGCTGATGCAGTGTCGTCGAGCGACGAGATCGCATCCTTGGCGGCCCGGGTCAGACCCTTGGAGTCACCGAGGAACCTGACGAGGAGATCACGCTGGTTGGCCATGGTCACCCCTTCGTGCCGAACACCTGCTCGACTGCGTCGCCGAACGCGGCGAGGATCTCGTCGCTCGACTTGCCGATCGCCGGGAACAGGAAGTTGCCCGAACGGCTCCATGGCTGGAACTGGTTCCAGCCCAACATCCGGCCCTTGACGCGCACGGCGACACCGCCCGCGCCGCGGGTGCGCTTGCGGACCGTCGCACCACTGCGACCGAACGTCACCGTCTGCGCCTCGATGCGGCGCGTCACCACGTCGACGCTGTCCCGGTTGGCGACCGTCGGGCGGCCGCCGGTGTTCTTCACGAGCCGCAGCTGGTTGCGGTCAGCGCCGAACTCGGCACCGAACGTGCCGGGGAACTGCTTGTTCGACAACCGCACGGCCGGGACGCCCTGCGTCATCGTGGCCGACAGACCCTGCCGGGACGCGATCCGCTCAATGGGCCGGGACGCTTCGGCCTGCGCCTTGCGGACGACGAGGTCGGCGACGGAGCGGGCAGCGTCGCGCCACTCCTTGCGCATCTCGATGTCGCGCAGGTTGAGTGCCGCCTCGCTGATCTCCCGCAGACCGGAGACCTCGACGAGTGCCACGGTCAGGCCGTGAGCTCGGCGAAGCCGCCGGTGATCTGGACCTTCCAGTTCGCCATCGGAATCTGGCCGACCTGAGCAGCGAACGTGCTGAAGCCGATCGACAGCGCTGCGCACACGAACCCGGGGTTGCTGCCGGAGCGGGCCGCCGAACTCGGACGCACCTCGATGAAGAGCGGCGAGCTGCTACCGACAGCGCGCACCGAACCGTTCAAGCCGATCAGGGCGTTGAGCTGCGCTGCGGCGTAGTCGTTCATGAGCGTCAGGTCAAGGTTGCCGCTACGAAGGCCCGCGACGAACGCCTTGAAACCGCCAGAACCGAACGTCGTTGCCTCGAGGGTTTCGACGGCAACACCCTGATCGATGCCGGTCACGAACGCCGAGATGTCCGACGGGCTCGTCAGGGTGCAGCCGGTCGGTGCGCTCGTGCCGCCAGGGGCGGTACCGCCGCTGGTGGCGCTCGAGATGATGACGTAGAGCGAGTTGAGTGCCTGGATTGCCATTGCGGTGGCTCCTTTGTGGTGATGCGAAACAGCTTGGCCGAGAGGTGGCTGTCATTGGGTTGGGGTTGGGGATGGGGTCAGGGGGTGACGATGGCGATCGCTGCGAGCACCGTTGCCACCGGTGCTGCCGATGCTGTGACGTTCAGGCGCCACCAGGTGTCAGTCACCGTCAGACCGGACGCCGACAGCCATTGGCCGCCCTTGGCATTCAGCGCTGCACCAGCGGCGCCACGAGTCGTGTAGGCGCCGCCAGCCGTAGCGCTCGACGCGAGTTGGAACGTCACCGTGCCCGTACCCGAGTAGTTAAGGACGCTGACAGCGGCGACGACCGTCTGCGTTGAGGTGAGCGCCCCGACCTGCACGGCGGTGGTGTTCCCGGTTGCGGTGATGTTCGTCGTGGATGCTTGCGTGACCAGACCCTCGGCGATCGCAGTGCCGTTCCCGGTCACCGTCGGATTGATTCGCGGGGTGTTCCCGACCTGTGCCGCGATGTTCTGAGACGAAGCGAGCAGACCCTGAGCGATGATCGCCCCCGTGCCCGCCGTTGCCCCGGCGTACGCCAGTTGCATCACCTGCGACGTGCCCCAGGCGGTGCGGATGTACTCATCCCACGCGCCCGCAGCGAAGTCGTTGAACCCACCGAGCGACACTTCGATGGACTTCAGCCCATTGGTGAACTGCCGATAGAGCGGCGATGCAAACGTGGTGATTTCGCTCGGCACCGACTGGATTCCCCAGTCGGTCTGGTCGATGTTGCCGGTGGCGTCGAACGAGCCGACGACGAGCTGCACGACGTTGGAAGCGGAGATGGGCATGACTGCTCCTTCAGCGGCGAGCGCGCACGGTGACGGTGAGGGTTGATGTGATCGGCGCCGAGCCCGACTCCAACTGAAGGCGTGTTGGCGCTGATGCGCCGACTACGAACGCGTCAGCGACGGCACCGCCAAGCGTGCGGTCGGCCTCGATGGCGTCGATGATCGAGTTGGGGTTGCCGGTGCCCGACGAGAGCATGTCGAGAACTGCAGCCTGACCGTCGAGGTCGCTTGTGCCGTGAGCGAGCACCACCACCTCAAGGTCGAGGCGAGCGAGCACCCCGCCGGCCACAGCCCCCATGGTCTCGTGGTAGGCGATCCCAGCGAACTGCACGATGATGCAGGGATACTGCGGCTCTGTCGGCGGGTACAGGTCGTAGCACGCGAGGGCTCTCGTCGTGTTGGCGTCGATCTGGTTGGCGAGCGCTGTCGCAATGGCGCGAGGGTTGAGAGGCATCAGCCGATCCCCCACGAGTCGCCGCGACGCAGCGGGTCGAGCAGCATGGCCACGTAGGGGTTCTGCCGCACCCTGATTGAACCGAAGTCACCGAATCCGGCGACACCGTTTCGAGTGTCGCGTTGTTGGAGGATGTCCTTCGCCAAGACCTTGACTGCTTCGACTGCGGCCGGAGGCGCTACTGCCCACCCCCACGCTGCCGTGACGGTGACGCTCGCTCGGCCTTCATCGACAGCCCAGCGACCCGTGAGCAGACGCAGACGGGTGAACGGAACTGTCGCCGTTGCCACCGAGCGGCCACCGACAGGTTCGGCCTGATAGTCGCCTGCTGCAACCGTGCTGCCGTCGTTCAGGACTGACGTGATCGACGTGCAGTCGTTGATAACCAGCACATCCCACGACAACGGCACGAACGAGCGAGCCGACGCCGCGCCGGCCACCTCGAATGACCGGCCGCAGTAGTCGTATGCGGCGTAGTGGGCAGCGTCGAGCGCCGCCTGGATGGCGGTGTCGTCGGCGCTACCCAACTCGTTTCGCGCCCAGTTCTGGAAGGCGGCAATGGTGACGATGGCCATTGGTCACTCCTTCCAGGCGACGCAGCGCATGTCGGCGCCAAACGGTTCGATCTGCCACCGGGCAAACCCGGCATTGGCGAGCCACACGGCGAGGGAGACGTCGTCGACGTTGCGGTAGAACTCCCACGGGCGGATCGGCTGTTCGTCGATCGCCGAATGCGGGTGACGGCCAGGCCCGGCGCAGGTCATCACGAACCGGCCACCGGGACGCAGGTGCGCGAAGGCGTTAGTGATGATCCCGGCAGCGATCGTGTCGTTGACGTGCTCGAGTACCTCGGTGCACACCACCACGTCGAACGAGTCGTGGCCGACCTCGATCGTGGCGCCGTCGCCCACGATGTCGACGTCGGCGCCTTCCACCGGGTCGACGCCGACGTACTCGGCGGCGGCGAACAGGTAGCGGACACTGCCGTTGATGTTTCGGCTGCCCAGTTCCAATACCCGATCCGCAGGTGCGGCCCAGCGACCGACCCAGTCGGTCACGGCCTCATGCACGGAACCACCACCCGTCAGGGTGCATCGTGGTCGGGGTCAATGCTTCGAGGTCGTCGTCGTGGGCCCAGCCGTCGCGGCCGGCGAACCATGCGAGAGCGGCGTCCCGTGGCGAGGACTCCTCGCGCCCCGGGTTGTAGAACGAGACGATGCCGTCCTCGACCACGCAGTAACAGCCCGACGACACCATGTCGGCGTAGCAGTCGAGCTCGTTGGTGACGTGCCCGATGTCGTGAGCGCTGTCCAGGCACACCATCACACGGCGACCATCGACGAGCCCACGGATCGTCTCGACGATCTCCGGGTCGGTGCTGTTGCCGGTGAGCCAGGTGATCCCATCGACCGGTTCGTGCCCTGACGCAGCGACGTCGACGGTGATGACCTCGATGCCGAGTGAGGCGAAGAACTTGGCCGACCCGCCGTGCGCCGTGCCCGTCTCAATGAGAACGTCCGGGTCGGTCGCAGCGATGATCCGGCGGTACCGCTCAAGGTCGTCCGGATGCTTCACCGCGCCGAACGGCGTGTCGCTCCACTGACGGTAGAACTCCTGTGACAGCTGCTCCGCAGGCAGAGAAGGAACGGCCATCAGTCACCCCGCCAGACTGTCGAGTGGTCAGCCCGGTAGCCGGGGGGCGGTTCGGGCGAGAAGAAGTAGGCGGCGACCGACCGGCGCCACCTGGCTGCTGGCTTCGGGTGGCCGTGCCACGAACGGTCCGACGTCTCGAAGATCGCAGTCGTCCCGAACTCGGGGGCGATGTCGATGGCGAGGCCGTCGTCGTCCCAGAGTTCGAGGTGGCCTCCCTCATCGTCCCAGTCACGGTTCAGGTAGGTGAGGACGTTGAGGCGGCGGAACAGGTTCGACTGGGGCGACCGGTTGAAGTCGGTGTGAACGTCGAGGTAGCCGCCGGGCGGGATCAGGTGGTACCCACCGCCGATCGTCTCCATCTCCAACCCGCCGATACCCGTCAGGTCGCACAGGAAATCAGTCATCCCGGCGAGGGTGATGAAGTACTCATGGGTTGCCGGGCCCCACATCGCGGGCGGGCCCTCGAGCTTCACCTCGCGGTCGTTCCCGTAGCGACGCCAGCCGGGGTGTTCGGCTGACGGGAACTCGGCGGCGACTGCGTGAAGCAGCTCGACGTCGAACAGCCCGCCGACCGCGTGCGGGAACGGATCAGCCAACCAGTCCATGTGCCCTCGCCCTCTGCTCGAACAGGGCGCCGTCCTCGGCCGCCCTCGATGCACCCAGCCGGTACACCTCGTCGTCGTCGGCCTTGCCGACCATCGGATGCAGGTGCTCGACGATCGAGCACAGCGCCGGAAAGAACGTGTTACGCACACGGGCGACCGTGATGATCTCGTCATCGACGTACCAGTGGCGGTAACCCTCGTGAGCCACCACGCCAGGGCCATCCCACGAAGCACCTCGATCGTCCACGTAGGAGCGCCGGATGAAGAAGTGGGTGGCGTGCTGGCCGGTGACAACCCGCGAGTTGCAGAGGTCGTTCGTGCCGACCACGTTTGCCCCGTGCTCGTCGGCGTGGGTGAGCGCGTGACGCTTCCAGCCGACGTGGAACGTGACGTCGTCGCCGCAGATGAACAGCCACGGCTCCGAGCTCGCCCGGTAGCCGTCGTTCACCTTCGCAGCGAACGGGGTGGCCGACGCGTCGACCACCACTGCCCCGGCATCGGACCACGCCTCACGGGTGTCGATGTCGTCGACGTCGGCGATCGCGTACACCGTTGCGTCGTCGGTAGTCAGCAGCAGCGACCGCATGAACGGCGCCGCGTTCCAAGGACGGCGCAGGACCGGCACGATGATTGCGACGGTCGCCATCAGATCGTGAACCGCCCGGCCTCTGCCTCGCCGGTGAGACGGACCTGCTTGACGTGCTCGAGCACGCCGACCGAGGTCGTCATGAACAACGGGATCTGCGACCCGATCAACATCCGGCAGAAGTAGAGATCCTCACCCTCGTTGTTCGGCCAGGCGACGTGACGGAACCAGCAGCTCTGGTTGCCGAAGCCGTGCTCAGCCGACACCTCGCGGATCCGTTCCAGTGCCTCGCGGTGCACCATCAGGCACCCGGCACCGATCGCGGCGACCTGGACCACCGTGTTCTCGGGCAGCGGATCCTCGTGGATCTTGAACCGACCGGCGTCGTCGATGTCGAACACATTGTGGGTCACGGCCGGATCGGTCTCGCCGAAGAACCGCCACACCGGTACCGACATCGTCAGGCACTTCACACCCGTCTCACCCTCGACGGACTGGACGCCCATCATCAGCGACTCGACGAGGTGCTCCGGGTAGATCTGGTCGTCATCCAGGAACAGCAGCCACTCGGGCTTGTCCTCGTTGTCGAGGAACATCTCGACGAGCTTGTTGCGAGCGTTGCTCACCAGGCTCGCCCCGACAATCCACTTCGCCGGGGTGCGGTGCTGCAGGTAGCCGCTGCCATGCAGGCCATCCCACACTGCGATCCCGAACAGGGACCGTGCCGTATGCGACGGCATCTGCCCACGGGTGGGGCAAGCGATGACCACGCGAGGGGTTTTGCGGGGACGTGCAGGCGCGGTAGCGCGCTGCTTGAGGTTCGGCATGTGCCCTGGTTGCTTTCTGCCCTGGTGCCCTGGTTGCCCCCGGACCGGACCAGGGCGAAGCCGGTCCGGGGGCGATGGAGTTCGCTACGTCAGAACGACGGCGCGACCAGGCCGGTTCCCGTCATCAGCGACGTCGAGCCCGGGTAGCGGCCGGCGGTGAATGCCGAAAGACCCCAGATCGCGAGGCGAACGGTGGCCGGCGGGTTCACGGCCTGCTCGAAGCTGAACACCGTCGGTGCCTGCTCCCACAGGACGTGGTCCTCGATGCGGGTCACGATGACGCGGTCCTCGTTGGTCGACACGCCGAGGTTGGTCGGCACGTTCGAGTCGACGAGCACCGGGAGGCCACCGGCGATGAAGCCGACGAACTCATTGGAGCCCGTGAGGCCGTCGGCGAGCCCGTTGAACGCCGGGAGCTGAGTGGCGGTCGTCGCCGGGAGCACCAGCGGGCGGCCCTGGGTGTCCGACTGCGACACCAGCCAGTGCCAGCGGCGGGGGTGCATCACCACGACGGTGGCGCTGCGGGCCCGGCTCGTCGAGACGTCCGACATGTTGCCGGCGAGCTTCGACATGAACGTGGTGACCGTGCCCGCACCGTAGGTCTGCAGACCGACGCCCGAGACGTTGACGATGCCACGGTGCTGAGCAGCCGAGCCCGAGCCCTGAATGAGCTGCAGGTCGAGACGCTCGGCGTAGGCCGCGTACAAATCGGCGAACACGAGGGCGTCGGTGACCTGACCCCGCTCGATCGCCTGGCGGCTGATGTCCTGCTGGCCGGTGATCGTCACCACGGGGATCGTGATGTCGGTCGTGACCATGTCGGTCTCGGCAGACTGGGTGTTCTCCGTCTGGACGTTGACCTGGCTGCCGGTCGTGACGCGGGTGACGTACACCGTCATCCCTGAATCAGGCAGGGCGAACGTCGGCACGATGTTCGCGAACGGACGACCTGACCGGGCCAACTGCGCCGCCTGATCGAGAATGTACTGCGGCGGGACCAGGCCGTTGAGGGCACCGGACGCGATGTCGCGACGCTCCAGTCGCATCTCATTCATGTGCCGCTCGATGCGGTTCGCCGCGTCGCCTGCGCTGTGGCGGTTGAAGGTCACAGCGAACGCGTCCTGCAAGAACGAACGACCCTCGCGGGCGCTGCGCTCGGTGTAGGTACGCTCCTCCGAGCGGACGTAGGCGCCGGCGATGCCGGTCGTCTGCGGGCGCACCGCAGCGGCGGTGGCCTGACGGCTCTCGGCGTCGATGGCGGCGGCGAGCTGATCGGTAGCGGCCGACAGATCGGCAGCGATCTTCTCGCCGGCGGCGCGCAGCTCACCGATGCGGGCGAGGGCTGCGTCGTCGTCGAGGCCGCGAGCCTCGGGGTCGGTGGCGATGGAGTTGAGTTCGTTGGCGATCTCGTCGCGCTTGGCTTCGAGGTCGGCGATGCGCGCCTGGACGCGCTCGGACAGCTTGGTCATGGTCGGGGGTTGCCTTTCATGGCGAGGGGTTGGGGGGAAGTCCTCGTGATGCGGTGGCAACGGGTGACGGGCGGTAGCGGCCCCGAAGGGCTCCGGTCGCTGCGTCGTGTCCGGTACGCCGGGCGGCGTGAGGGGGTGCTACGCCTTCAGGCGCAACGAAGCCAGCGCCGCCTGTGCGGCGATCTCCACCCGGCGGGTGGTGCTGGCGACTGTGGCGGCGCGAGCCTCGGTGACGAGTTGCGCCATGCGCTCGATGGAACCGACCGTCGCCGGGTTTGCCCCGGCCCAGACGATTGTGCCCTCGACGAGCTCGACTTCGGTGATGGTCCGCTGCGTGTAGTCGCGGTTCCATTGCTGGCCTCGGGCGTAGAACCCGATCGACATCTCGTCGACCACGGCGGTCTCGATCTGTTGTGCCAGATCAGCGATCCACGACACGCGGGTGTCGAGCTTCGCTTCGGCCAACAGGCCGACCGAATCCTCGACGAACGACAACGTGCCTGACCGGGTCGTGGCGACCACATCGGCGTTGTTGTGCGCCTTCAGCAGGGCACGGTTCCGATCGATGCCGAGCGTGCGCTTGAACGCACCGCGAGCGATCGTCTCCGTCCAGCCACCATCGTTCGGCCCGCCGTACACGTCGTACGGATGATCGGTCACCGACGCGTACCCGCGGAACAGGGCGAAGGTGCTGTCGGCGTCGGCGAGACGCAGTTCGAAACCGCTGGCGTGGCGCGACTCGCGCAGCCTGGGAAACTCGGTCATGGTGTGGCACCTCCACGTGCTGTGCTGCGCAGCCCGTCGCCATCGGCGAGCGGCGCACGGTCGTCCATCTCTCGCCCCTCGTTCGGCGTGAGGAACGGCCCGCCCGTCGCTGCGATGATGGCGTCGAACTTGGTCTTCAGATCGGTGCGGACCAGGTCGTTCTCGTCGAACTTCGCGTAGATCGACGCCGGCCGTACTGCCCGAGACAGCGACAGTTCGAGTTTGCGCATCCAGTAGCGGACAGCACGCTGGAGCAGCACGATCTGCTGCTGTTCGACGGTGGAGTAGGTCATCGATGACCCGGTCGTGCCGCCCACCTGCTCGGGCGGGAACAGGAAGAACGTAGCGATCTGTGTTGATGTCGTGGCTAGCACGTCACCGATCTGCGAATCTGCGGGTGCCGACTGAAACGGGTTCAACGTCACCGACTTCGGCAGCACCAGCGGCTCGCGAGACCCTGACGTCAGTTCACGGATGCGCTGCTTGATTGAGGTTGCCTGCTCCTGGCCGAGATCGATCTCGGACTGGATCAGCGCCGTCGGATGTGCCCCATCACGGAACCACTGCCGCAGGTACTGCAGCGCAGCGAGCTGCACGGCGATCGGTTCGGCGGCACGCTCAACGAGCGACACGCCGAACGAGTGATGGCGTGACGGAACGCCCGTCATCCACCACACCTCATCGGCGGGCACCTCCTGGCGGTCAATGAAGAATCGCCACATGCCCGACTGACGGTCGGGTCGCACCATCATCGATTCGTTCGGCACCAGTTCGATTTGTGTTGGCGACATGCGGGCGTCCCGGGCCAAGATCCGGCCCCAGGCGCGTCCGTCGCACATCGCTCCCTGGACCACCTTGTAGAACCAGTCCTCTGGAGACTCCTCAGCAGATGGCTCGCGCCACAGACGGGGCAGCGATTCCAACGGCATCGGGAGACCGTTCTCGTCCGACGACTCGTACCCGGCCAACTCGAGCGACGAGATGGCCGATGCCACCGTGTGCACGCACGCGGCGACCGTCGGCACCTTCAGCGCCGTGTCAGTGTCGATCGACCCGGCGAACCGGTCACTGCGACGATTGCGGAGCGCTTCCATCACCAACTGTGACTCGTTGAGACGCACCTCAGAGGTGCGCGGAGTCCGGCGCAGGAAGCTCATTCGCGATCACCTAGCCAGTAGCCCAGCCCGACACACAGTGTGCCGCCGACCATCAACCCGGCCGGCGCCCACGCCAACGCTGCCCCAGCTGTGACAGCTGCAAGCCCTAGCACCTCGAGCGCGGTGGTGATGAAGCTGCGCATATCCACCTCCGCGAGGGTCAATACATGAAGAACGGCGTCGGGGCGGTGGTGTTTGCTCGACTCAGCGCCATGACGAGCGCCACAGCGGCGTCGATCTTGCGTTTCGACTTGCCCTTGCTCAGCCGCCACCCAGACTCGGACTGGCGAGGAACAGCTGACTGCACCTGATCGGCCAGCACTGGTGAGCCGTCGTGGACCACCTGGCCAGAGCAGATCAACTCGTACGCGACCTGACATGCGGGCACCATGCGGGCTGCCGACTGCGGGAACTCCACCATCGGCAGACCTTCGTCGGCGAGCGCCTGCGCTGAACGCTCGAAGTACGCCGGGTCGTAGGCGAACTCGCGCACGTTCCATCGGCGATGCAGGTCGCGCAGGTGGTTCTCGACGGCGGCCACATCGATCGTGGTGCCGTCCGGCTGCCAGATCCGCTGCTGCACCCGCCAGCGGTCATCATCGCCCTGCTGGACGGCAAGGACTGCGATCGAGTCGTGCTTGAGCGCCATGTCCACAGCGACCCAGACCGGGCGGTCAGGGACGAACGTGGTGTCCCCGGCCAGGTGTGGCCAGACATTCGCAGGCAGCCACGACTCCTGCGCCACACTCACCCACCGGTTCGCGAAGTAGCGCAGCCACTCGTGCTCGGGGATCTCGTGCCAGCGACGCTCAACGAACTCGAGCGTGCCGAACAGGTCGATGTGTGGGTTCGCCTGGCGGGCCATCAGTGCCCGCACCTCGGGCCCGTCGTGCGGATTCAGCGTCGGATCAGCCTCGGCCCAGTCGAACAGGAACCCGTGATCGACCACCTCGCCAGCCTCGATCGACTTGCCGAGGTCGTACATCTGGCGCAGCAGCTCGGAGTCGTCGCCACCTGCCGTTGAGATGACCAGCACCAGACCGTCTCGCCGCTTCGCGATCGAGTTGGTGATGACGAGAAACACTCGGGCCTTGCTGCCCGTCCATTCGTGCAACTCGTCAGCGGCGAACAGTGTCGGCCTCGTGCCGTCGTTCGTGCCCGCGGCCGCCGCCACCCGATACGCGCGACCCGGCTGACCCTTCACCAGGATCTCAGTGTCGAACGCCTCGAGGTACGGCTTCAGCGGACCCTCGGTCGCCATGATCCTGCAGGTGCCGAACAGCAGATCAGCCTGTTCGAACGACGCAGCAGCGATCGGGATGTTCGGCGCCAGTGGTGCCAGCGGGCCGGCGAGGAAGAACAGCACCACCGCGCCGATGAACTCGGTCTTGCCCCAGCCCTTCGCCCTGCCGAGCAGGGCCCGGCGCACGATCAGTCGACCGGTCGCCGGGTCGTAACGGAGCAACTTGTCGAGGAACTGCCGCTCATCAGCCGTGCACTTGAACGGCTGACCGAACAGGTCACCCTCGGTGTGCACCAGGTTCGCCTCGATCCAGGCGGCAGCGAGTGGCCCGTATGTTGGCCGCTCAACTTTGGGCCGTGCGGAACGCTTCGAGGAGTTGCGCGTTGCGGTGGGCAAGGGATACGCCCTCCTCATAAGTCACGCCCAACTTCAGGCGTGCCATCGGTGTCAGGCCGAACTGCTGCTCGAGCTTCGCGATCGCAGCCTCGAGACGGTGCACCTCCGCCGCCCACGGCGACATCGTCGGCTGACCGGTCGAGCCCAGCACGATCGGCTCGGCGTCCATCGCCTCCAGGGCGACCAGCAGCCGAGATCGGTAGGCGAACAGGCGACGCAGCGCAGGCGCGTCGGTCGCCTTCATCACCCCTGGCCCCGCCAACGGCGAACACCAGAAGTCATTCCACGCCTCGACAACCTCGGACCGCCATGTAGGATCAGGCGCCGGGACTGCTGGCGACGATGCCGGTAGGGCGACAACGACGCCGATGTCAGGGGTGTTGGTGCGCTGCCGACGCTCGGGCGGCTTGCGAGGCGGTGCCATCGTTCGGGCCCTCCGAAAAACGGCCGGCGATCCG
>RFTN01000031.1 GCA_009923445.1 bacterium | reverse complement strand
CTCTCTCGTCCCGTTATCTTTACATACTCCCCCCATTCTCCAAGTATTCTCCCTTTCCGTTATCTTTAAATACTCCCCCATTCTCCAAGTATTCTCTCGCCCCCAAACCATTACATCGTCTCCTTGACCCCCCTGACACGCCGCGCCGCTAACGTAGCTCCTGTCCACGCGCCAGCGTGACTGGAGCGTCCATCCCCTCACCTTCTTCCCACACCATTCCCCTACACCACCCGCGTAAATCCTTTCCAGCCTCTCTATCACTTCGTATCCTAAACCCCCTCACTCTTATCCGATTTGTGTATTGTATAATATACGATGTTAAAAAAACACACTAGTCCTCTTGCTATTTCCCAGAAAAAAATTTTACTTGTTTTGCCTTTTGTAATGTTCCTTTTCTTCCTCCGTCGCATGTGCCCAATGCCATGCTAATGTCTGTTTCAAATCACTTATCTCCTTCTCCAACCTCCCTATTACCGTCTCAAACACAGGCCTCACCTCTTTCACATCCAAATCTATCTTCACTCCAAGCTCCCCCGCAATCCTCAAAATCTCTATCACATTACTCTCATTGTACGCCCTTTGCAATCTCCTAAACAACTCCGACTTCCCCTTCACCTTGTCCGGATGCGTCAGTAACGTTAACCTCCTGTATACCCCCCTTATGCCATGTGGCAACTCCTTTCCACCAGACTCCCCACTACACTCCTCGCTCACCACCGGACTCTGACTCGCTCCCAAGTGGGATTCTTTGTACTCCTTCAACTCCGTCTCGCTATAATACTCCTCCAAAAAACGCCTATTGTACTCCTCAAACTCCTGCTTCGTCCACTCATACTCCGTCTCCAAATAATTGTACCGCGCAAGATACCTCTTCAACTCAAGGTTGTCCATTGTAGTCTACTAACTCTCCACTAAAAACTTTTTTGTGTGACCCCCGCAACTTTTCTGTTTAACCCTTTTATGCAAAAACTTTTTGTTTTCTATATTATATAAAACTACTATGTCCCAACTTCGCAAACAATTCAAATCTATCTATACCGACTCCCTCTCCATCAAAAAAAACACCGTCCAACAAACTTCTAGCATCACCTCCGGTGTCACCATCAACTCCCCCGCTGGTACCATCGTCACCAACACCACCGGCAATGTCGCCACCTCCGGCACCGCCACTATCAACGTCAACAATAACACCATCTACACCAATAGCATCATCATCGGCAGACTCAATAACTACTCCGGCTCCGGCTATCCTAATGTCTACATCAATAACGTCACCACCGGTTCATTCCAAGTTCACATCAAAAACACAAATGCCACCAACCCCGTCTCTGGTGGCTTCAATATAGACTTCTTCTCCCTCTAATGCACTTTCAGTTAAAGTAAAGTTACTTTGTTTACTTTAATTTAAGATGACTAGTACATTCCTTACAATAATCCTCGCTACTATCATCTACCTCAACTTTTATAGACTACTCTTCATCTTGAGTCCCTTTCAACACTCCCTCCATCCTCTCCACACCATCACTCCCCTGCAACCCGACTCACCTTCTGTAACCAAATTAATCTCACCACATTTTGCCTCCCAACTAGCACACCGTGTCAAAAACCTCTCCCATAAATTCCAACGTGTCAACCACGTCCTCAGTGTACTCGGCCAAGCCGCCTATATCCATGGCCCCAAAAAAACCTACCTCCACCCCCACATGAACGATCTCCTGTGGACCCACTTCTCCGACCTCTACCAAATCCTCCTAAACTACTTCAAATCACGCGTACCCCACGACTACTCCGTCCAATACCGATTCGCCCTCCCCGGATTCCATGTTTTCCACTGCAATACCCTCTTCAGCCTCCCCGTCGCCAGTGTCCACACCGACAAACAATACCGCTTCCTCCCTTTTGATTGTCACGAAAAAAAACACCTCGACTTCCAAAACACCCTTTCTTTCACCCTCACCCTTGAACTCCCCGAATCCGGCGGCGGACTTTATGTCCTCGAAAACTTTATCCCTACCAAAATCAACTACCTCCCCGGATATATCGTCTGCCACAATGGCAACCACATTCATATGATCACCCCCAGCGCCCCCTCTCGCCACCGATCCAGAATCACCCTTCAAGGCCACGGCATCCTCGACACCCACAAAAAAATTTACTGGCTTTACTGGTAACCCCTACCCCACTGGTATTTAAAAAAACTAATATATAATACCTAATTCAATGAACGAATCCATCTTTAGCACCTTTGTAAGAATCGGCATACCAGCCCTAACAAAATCCAAAAAAAACGTCAAGCTACCAAAAGGATGGCCCAATTTCACCGAGTCAGCTTACAATAACGAACCCAACTTTGCAATCCTTACAGGCAAAGTAAACGACCTACTTGTCATTGACATAGACAACAAAGATCCCGAATTCAAAGGCCTGGAATGGTTCGAATCTCACTTCGGACCTATACGACTATTAAACACACTCGTCACAAAAACCATCAACAACGGCTTTCATGTTTATTTCAAATACACTGACAAATTACGCAGCAAACTAAATGTCTTCAACCTGAATATCGACATCTTAAGCGACAAACGCTGCTGTTATGAAGGTCAAGGATACACCGTACTTGTTGACTCTGCTATACGCAAACTTACCGAATGTGAAATTGAATACTTTACCGTTGAAAACGTGACTGTTGGTAGCACAATCGAAAATAATGCTGTAATTGCAAGTTCTCAAAGTGAGGTTGGCGCGTACAACCTCACGTGCTACAAAAAAGTCAATCGTGTCCTCAACCAACCAAGCAACACCAGTTGGGACATCACACGCGAAGACCGCGGTATCAAAGCCGTCCCCAACTGCAAACAATGTTTACTCAACCCCTGCAAACAACACAGCCAAGAACGCCACTCTGCACTCTTTATAAATAATGATAAAACAGTCATCAAAACATGTTTCAGTTGCGGAAGTGAATCCCTTGATAAAACAAATTCCAAAAAAATCATCAACGTCTTTAATGTCATCCTTAATGTATGCAACGCCGAGAACAATGTGTACCAACAACTCGTAAAAGACCTACTCAAGATGAGCCAAACTTTCATGTACAAACGACAAAAGAACACAGGCGTTGTCTACTCCCAAGTCAAACCCTACGCTTACGTACGCTACAAGGATCCTATGGACTACCTTAATGAAATCTTCTTAGGTGACCCCGATTTCCAAAGTCACATACAAAACATGGACAACCTGATAAAATTCATGAAACAATACGATGACCCATCATTCCCGTTTATTACTTACCATAAAGACTACATCGGATTTAACAATGGTGTATTGAATGTTGTTACGTGCGAGTGGATACCTGAAGAACGTGTCCCAGAAGGCGTGTGTGTAAAAAAATACATTGACCAGCCGTTTACAGGCTCTCTTGACACACCGCTCATCGACCGTGTACTACACTACCAGTTTACACCCGAAGTAACAGACTTTATCTACGCTTGTATGGGTCGTCTGTTTGGTATCCGTGACAATTGGGGGTTCATGTTGTACCTCCTCGGTGAAGCCGGCTGCGGTAAGAGCTTGTTGTTAGACATCGTAAGCGCTTGTTTTGATAATGTTGGCGCCATCAGTGACTCTTATGAAACCAAATACGGACTTTCTTATTTGTATGACAAAGACATCGTAGTCTGTGATGACCTTCCAAAAGACATTCACAAAATCTTTCCCCAACAAGCCTTTCAAACCATTATCACCGGAGGTACAGTATCAACCGCAGTCAAGAATGGTGACGCCCTGACCATCCAATGGAAAACCCCCTTGCTCTTTGCTGGAAACTGGCTCCCCAGCTACATTGATAAAGGCCAAGTTTCAAGACGGCTTATGGTGGCAAACTTTGCTAAAAATGTCTACAACCCCGACACCACACTCAAGCAACGCATCCTACAAACTGAGCTCCCAGCCTTTGTCTACAGATGTGTATTGTCTTACAAACAGTTACTCTCCATCGGACACCACAAAGGTATTTGGCAAGTTTGCCCAGACTACTTCCTTGAACAACAAGAAGAACTGCGTATGGAACGCAATCCACTGTACAAGTACCTCGTAGAAAACACACGCTATAAACGTGGCGCGGTCGTCAAGATAGAAGACATACGCACGAACTTTAGCGAATGGCTCGGTAAAAAAGTATCAAAGCTTGATAATGGCACGTTTGGACAAGTCAATACCGAGTACGTGGTTGAAGTGTGCAAAATTTGCAAGTCTTGTAATAATGAACACAGTAAATCATGTTGTGAAAATTCAGATCGGAAGACGAGAGTGACACGAACTATCGTACGCAACTTAGAGTTCTTTTCAAATGAATAAGTTTATTTTTTTTGGGGCTAATTGGGCTAGTTGGGCTAGGTCCAATACTATTCACTGTAAAACAAACCTTATTTTCAAAATTCTTGAATAGTATTGGACCTAGCCCAACTAGCCCAACTAGCCCAACTAGCCCAATTATTAGAACTAAAATATATAACTCTGGTATGTAAAATATCATAGCTAAGGGCTGTTGTGACAAGTACAAGAACAGCGACAGAACTCGTAAGACAGTGGTGCATAATATTGAGTTTTGTTAATGAACCTTTACACACCAGAGTAAATATTTTTAGGACATTAGGACAAATAGGACAAATCAAATACTATTCAAAAATAATAAAAAACGTTATTTTAAAATTCTTCGATAGTATTTGATTTGTCCTATTTGTCCTAATGTCCTAATGTCCTAAAATAAACATAGAACCTCTGGAATGTATATATAAAAACCATTAAGGGTGACGAGTAATTGCTTTAGGAGAGTGATTTAAAAGTGAAAAATCACTGCAAAGAGCATCCTTTAAAAGATGATGTATGTGTACTTGTTAAGGTACAATTGTTGGGAACCTCATTTGTGGAAGATTGGTAAGACAAAGGACATTGCAAAGAGACTAAAATCGTATGTCACCTCAAATGGACACCTCCCTGACACGGTGTTGATCAAGTACACGGATGACCCAAAGCTAGAATCTAAGTACCACAAAATACACAAGAACAATCGAAAGACACGCGAGCACTTCTTCCTGGATCACTTGATTATTGAGTCTTTGATGCGCGACGGTTTTCAAACACACATCGGAACGATCACAACTGTTGATGAGGACATCCGCAACTTGCAAGAATGGTGGCAAACGGAAACAGAGAAGATCAAAACTGAATTTGAAGCTGCTCAAGCCGACTACAAATGGAAATTGGAAGCCGCCCAAATTGAATACCGTAAGAATATGGAAGCTACTCAAGCTGACTTCCAACAGAATATGGAAGCTGCTCAAGCTGACTTCCAACAGAAGATGGAAGCTGCTGAAAACATATTCAAGGCAATGACCATCAACATTGAAAAGAAAGCTGCAACAAAAGAACAAAAAAGTGAACCTCAAGCCCAGCAAATTCACAAAAACTCCGAAAGGCGCTCAGAGGGACTCGGTACCTTTCTAAAAGAATTTACTTATTACAAGAAGGGGAATGTAGTGTTAATGGAATCTTTGAGACGCCGTTTCAGTGAATATTTTGGTGAAAACATTACAAAACTTGATAATGCCATGTTCTCTAAGGTATATAAAGAGTACCGTGTACATGTTTACAATGAAACCATTTTGTATTCTTGTTTTAATGAACAAACCATTATACGTGGCTTGTTGTCGAAATTGGAGGGGGTTGTCAAGTTTTTTGTTGACATAGGAGCAGGTGATGGCGTTACATTCTCAAACACGTATCCGCTAGTGCTTGATGGATGGAAAGGGGTGTGTATGGAGGCGGACGGAGATCAATTTTACAAACTTTCTTATCACACTAAAAAGTACAATGAAGACGTCAATTGTGTGCGTGCCTTTGTGACACCAGACAATGTCAATGGCATTTTAAAGGGGCTTCAAGTCCCAAAGGACATAGGAATATTGTCACTAGATATTGATTCGTACGACTACTACGTTTTGGAACGGATACTCAGCGAATATAGACCAAGCATCATTTGTACAGAAATAAATGAGTTGTTTCCACCTCCTATACGATTTGCTTTAAAATACAATGCTGATAGACATTTGCCAACTAAAGGCGTGTTTGGTCAAAGTATCCAGATGTTGGCAGATCTACTTAAAGCGCACGAATACAGCATTGTACTACTCGAGTACAACAACGTTTTTGCTGTACAGAACACTTTGGTTTCACAAGCACAATTGCTAACACAGACTCCACAAGAAGCCTACACGACTGGGCTTGTCGAGAGAAATGATTGGGCATTAAAGCTTCCAAGGAACAAAGATACATTACCCAAGGTATGGAGAGACCCGCAGCGAATTTTGGAAAGTATTAAAAATGAGGACAGCGACCAATTGTATTACACGTACGAACTTATGTAAGTTCAACTACTTTAATATCACTGTGTACTACTCATGTGTGTATGGGTGGTGACAGATGACAGCTCTGTCAAAATTAGCCAATTTGTTCAGGAAATTGTTCGAATTTGTATTCCAAAAATTTCCCGAAATTAAAACAAGACCCCACTCTTTACAGTCATTATAGTCTTTACAACATCTGATGTACGTTTTACTTGATTAAGATCTCTTTTGTAATGCTGTAATCTCATTTTTGTTTTGACATTTACTTTGAATTTACTGTGTCTGGGGTGCGTTCAGATTGCGTTGTGGTGCGTTCAAAAATTGCTTGAAAATCTATAGGAAATCCCAGCTCGGGCGAACACAATTTACTTGCACATTTTATTATGGTAAATATCAAGTATGCCTAGTGGTCTAGTTATTCGGGACATTGCACGTTCTGTAGGGATAGATCACTTAAGTATGGCAAGTGTACATGCCCTCCAGGAAGTATATCTTACAATACTTGCAAGTATCATTAAACATCTAAAACGGGGGTCTATTCAATATGCATTGCATAAAATGGGTTTAAACCAGAAAACGTTAAACTCTAAAAATGTAACAGAAGCATGTACAAGGTTTGATAAACATCCAAGGGACTATCCGTCGCTAGCCGACTATCAAGCTGCCAAAAGGGACTATTATAGACAATTAAAAAATTGCCTCTTCATTCCCCAGAGGTCATTCAAATCTATTCTAGGTGATGTTGCCGGAAAGACTGTTGTAAGTACATCAAACGTACCACAATTACATGTGCTATCCGAGTCAATATTCACAGATTACCTTGGATTACTTGTACACGTAGTCATCACCCCAACCTCCATCCATGAAACTTTGAAAAAGTTCATCAAAAAACCAGTTTGGTTCAAAAGGAGTTTGAGACACAACAACCTCTTACACAACCCATACAACAACCTGCTACACAATCCACTGAAGTGAGTGCTACACAACAACCTCTTACACAACCCATACAACAACCTCTTACACAACCCATACAACAACCTGCTACACAACCCACTGAAATAAGTGCTACACAACAACCTTCTACACAACCCATACAACAACCTGAAATAAGTGCTACACAGCAATCAACTACACAACCCATACAGCAACCAACTACACAACAATCTGCTACACAGCCACCAGAACAACAACCCATACAACGTCAGGAAACAATGGGGTCGGGTACAAAATATTACATGAATCCGAATTTACAGAAAAAAAATTACTCTTCAGTAGTAATGGATGGAGACGACTACTTTTGGAGAGACTACTTCAGAACTAAACCAAGAGCAGGCGAAACAACTGATGATCAGTATTGGGACAGATACTTTGGCACGGGAATACCTGTACCTAAAGAAACTTCGAGAGGAACTATGGGTAATGTAAATAATACGCAGCCACACGGGTACCGTTACTTACCGGTACAAGTTCCGTTTGGTCCAATGCAAAGTGAAATGGATTATGTTCGAAATGCATTGCGTGCTCAAGAGATAAATACTGAAGACCTTCGGGCACGTATTGCGCAGATACGAAGGGACATTGAACACAATGACCGTGAACGTGAACGCGAACGTGAACGTGAACGCGAACGTGAACGTGACCGTGAACGTGACCGTGACCGTGAACGTGACCGTGAACGTGACCGTGAACGTGACCGCGAACGTGAACGCGAAGGTGACCGAGAACGTTATCGAGAACGTGACCAAGGACGCAATCGGGAACGCGTTCAAGGAGAAGGAGAAAGAACTATAGAGACCAGTTTAAGCACTTTCCAAAAGGAAATCAAAAAGGAGCTTGAACGTTTTGAACGTGAACTGGAAAAAAGAGAACGTGACCGCGAACGTGAACTGGAAAAAAGAGAACGTGACCGCGAACGTGAACTGGAAAAAAGAGAACGCGAAATGGAACGTCGTGAACGTGAACGAGAACGTGACCGCGAAAGTGAACGCGAACGGGACCGCGAAAAAAGAGAACGCGAAATGGAACGTCGTGAACGTGAACGCGAACGCGAACAAAGAGGTGAAAGCGAGAGACGTAATGTACATTTCGACAGAACTCATACCCGCTCGGAAAGTGCACAGTCTACTCAAACGGGTGAACAGTCTACTCAAACAGGTGCACGGTCTACTCAAACGGAAAATAATCAGTCTGTTTCAAATTCTGCTCAAACAGAAATAGCTAATTTTGATATCGACAATTTGCTTGTGCAACTTGAAGAGTACAAGATGGCGTATCGTGAAATAAAGGATCAGCTAAGGGATTGTAAAAAGCGCTTGGCCAACAATGACCAATCAGTCAAGATTGAAACAATGCAATTTACTATAGAGACTCAATCTGCAGAAATCATACAATTATCAAGGGACGTTGAAACTCTAAGATTTCAATTAGACGAAGAAAAGGGTCGTCTAAAGAAGAGTGAAAACGAATATTCCAAGTTAAGGAGGATGAAGGACGTCCAATACAAAGAACTCTTGCAAGAAATCGACTATTTGAAGTCGCAACCAACATCAGAAACGCTCAAAGTACTCAACGAATCTCTTCGAACCAAACTCGAACAAAGCATCGAAACGTACAACAACATGCGCAAACAAATAGACGAAATGAACTTGAAAAACGATAAACTACAAAAAGATTTGCAAGACTGTAAAGGGGAGCTTGAAGCACTCATCGATGAAAAAGAGGCCCAAGTAGTTGAGATAGAATCATTACGTAATCAACTTAAAACACAATTCACTAGCACCAAGGCCGAATTAGACAGCACCAAGACCGAATTAGACAGCACCAAAACCGAATTAGACAGCACCAAGACCGAATTGGAAAGGGTTAAAGAGGAATTGGAAAGCACCAAGGCCGAACTGGAAAGGGCTAAAGAGGAATTAGCTAATGTCCGTAAACGCAAGCTCCCTGAATTGTACCCTGAGGTTGAAGATTTGATAAGCAAGAATTCTCATCTGAAACATAAATTAGAACGTTGTCAAAGAGAACGTCTTTTGTACAAAGGCAATTATGAACTATGTGCAAGTCAACTCGAACAAGCTAATGATGAAATAGATGAGTTAAGACGTCAGTTAAGAACTGACAGTGAGCCGCAAGAAGAAGACAGTGAAAGGGAATCTGAACCAAGGGACAGGGGCCAATCACCAAGAGAAAGATCCCGATCTCGGTAATTAAAAAACTGTTCTTGGACAATTCACCGAATTTGTCTCTTGTTAATGCAGCTTCTTGTAGTTTTGTCCATTTAAAAACAGTAAGAATCAAACTTTTTTTGTTTAGCACTCCTAATGATCACAATCGGAACTGATTGCTCAGGTATCGAAGCACCTATAGAAGCTCTTAAACAACTAGGTGTTCCTTTTGAACACAAGTGGGCATGTGAAATAGACCAATTTGCAAGACAAAGCATTCTGGCAAACTACAACCCGGAGATAATGTATACTGACATTACAAAACGTGACCACTCACAGTTGCCTGATGTTGACGTCTACGTTTGTGGATTTCCATGTCAAAGCTTCAGTTTGATGGGTAAGAAAGGTGGCACAAGAGATCCCCGAAGCAACATAATGAGGCATTGCATTGAAGTTATCAAGACAAAATTGCCCGCTGTGTTTATACTAGAAAACGTTAAGAATTTTAAGTATGTTGAAAAAGGGAAACCATACACAAGTCTAATAAATAATTTAATGACTATACTCGATCTACAAGGCGAACGTGTGTACAACGTATATCCAGATATTTACAACACAAAACACTATGGAATCCCCCAAAACCGCGAACGCCTTTACATTATAGGTATACGCTTTGATATTCATACTGATGTCTTTACGAAACCAATACCTACAACTTGCAAGCCATTAGATGATTTTATAGTTGACAAAACTGTGTATAAATTGAGTAATAGTTGTAAAAACATTGTCAGAAAACTAAAGCTTATCGATTATCAGAAAGGATATATTTTTCCAAATTCTAACTATGTCAATCCATTAGAAAATGTTTCTCCAACGTTATCAACCCGTTGTGATCTATTTTTCCATACATCATATAACAGATATTTAACAACAACGGAATGTCTTTTGCTACAAGGCTTTCCAATCACATTTAATCAAGCAGTCAGTAAAACCCAATTATACAAACAAATAGGTAATAGTATGAGCGTGAATGTTTTAAAAGTAATATTTGAAGAAGTGATTCGTTGCACCACCCTTTCATTTGTTTAAATCACTTGTGATATAGTCTCTTGCTTCTTTTCTTAATTTCGTTATGTTTGCATTTGTCTTTTCAAAAACAAATCTGTAGTCTTTGTTCTTTTGATGCAAATCTGAGAACCATGCGTGAGAAAACCCATTATCAACAAGAAACTCTTTTAATTCCGTCTCACCCACTCCATTCTCTGCATTGTATACGTAGCTCAAAATTTTCCCAATAATTGTATCCGCATTCCACCACAAGTTTATTAATTGTTTCATTCGTTTGGTGTTACATTCAGTGTCATCTTCGGATTCAACAGTTTCTGCGTCAGACCAGAATGTCATGTCTTGTTCCAATTTAAGTGTTTTTCTGTCAACAGGTCTTGACGCCTTCCATAGCGCTATGTCACTTATTAATGAGTCGTCAACTTTGTTTTTGTTAAGTCTTATTGCCGTCAGGATTTCCTTTTGATTTTTGCAGAATGTTGTGTAATTTGAAAACACTGAATCAGTTGTGTACAGTCTTCTTGTTAACATAGGTTGTGCTGTCCCGTTTAATCTCCCAATTGCCTGACAAAGTGCGACTTGACTAAGTTGACTTCCGGGTTTGTAAATCATAGTTGTTGCTGTCAATGGATTTTCCGTTTTGTTTGAAACAAAACTGATGCCTCTTGAAATTAGATCCTTGCCAATTGTTAAAACAACTCGGCACCGAGTATCTTGTAACAGTCCATAGAACTCACAAATGGCCATTTCATTCTTTTTGATCTGAATGTATTCCACGTGGTCAATATATCTAATGTTCAGGTCTTCTAACTTGTTTATGAACAATGTGTTTATTCTTCGCAATCTAAATGCCACCTTTATACCATCGCTGTTATATACAGAAACTGCATCCAATCCTGTAAATTTCATCTCTTTTGTTATATTCATAAACACATTTATTTGACCACTCGATTCGTCATTTTCGTCTTTATTCCGCTCCACACAATATAATATTATACCTCCTTCTCTTCTTCTTAAGCCAACTTCTCTTTTGATGATTTTTAGCACTGCCTTGTTATCATATTCGTTTTGTTCAGTGAAATGAATCTTGTCATTAGATACATAAGTTGACGGAATTGGAAGTTCCCACACGTACGCAGGCTTGTGAAGATAAACCACATTCTCTGGTGTGGCCGACACAAAAACTCTTTTAATACTCATTCCATTGCTGATTGTTTTATTTACAAATTCAATCCATTTTTTATGGCTTTCCGGATGACTTGACACCACTTCCGAAACATTTCTTGCTTTTGTTGTCGTGTCACCCTCATCATTTATTATGCACACACGCGCTTTTCGTGTTGCAGACGGTGTTCTGTATATTGCATCAACTTTTTCATAAACTTTTTGGATTTGTGTTTTGTTATCTAAACAACAGATAACAAAAGTGCTATATTCTTCTTCCATTTTTTCGACAATGTTTTCAAAATTTTTGTTATCTACAGTAGTAATGAAACAATCTCTAAAAACATCTTCGTGTGTATCGACTGCTTTGACTAGTCGTCTAAACAATTGAGACATTTGATCTTTTTTGTTGTCAGAAGAAATGACAACTGAAATACCACTAGCAACACAATCTCTTACGACATTAATGATTGCATTTGTTTTTCCTACCTGACACGGAGCTGTTATCAACACTTTACAATGCTCGTACAAAGAAGTCTGAGTTGTTTTTACGTCAGACACATTTTCCGCAAGTAAGTATTCCATAAACTGGGAGTAGTTGGAGTTCAGTTCCTCAAATCGATGCAACCAACTGTCGATTTCCTTAACCCTGGCTTGCACAAGGTTTGTTGTTGAGCTGTTTCCAAGCGACTTGAGAACTTCAAGTGACCTGAGCAGATCTTGTTTTTCATTTTCACGCTGGATTTTGTTGAACATAGTGAATTCGGTCGTACTTTCTGTCATTATTATAATAAACTACAAGAAATGTGTTTATTTTTCACTTTTTTCCTGCTCTGTACTCAAGTGTCCAGAAGTCCGTTCAATCTTTTTTATTCTGAGGACTGTGGAGTTTGACTGTGGTCTATTTGAGCGCCAATTCGCGTCGCGTTCAAATGCGTTTGACATCACAATAAGAAGAAAAAAAATGTTTTATTCAATATATGGAAGGTAGGCGTAAGACAAAATTGTCTAAAAGGAAAAGTATAAC